>NZ_JARVTG010000001.1:3745000-4405144 GCF_029846635.1 Pokkaliibacter sp. MBI-7
ACGGAAAGACCCCGTGAACCTTTACTGTAGCTTCACACTGGACTTTGATGTTGTTTGTGTAGGATAGGTGGGAGGCTTAGAAGCAGAGACGCCAGTTTCTGTGGAGCCAACCTTGAAATACCACCCTGACACCATTGAGGTTCTAACTCAGGCCCGTGATCCGGGTCGAGGACAGTGTGTGGTGGGCAGTTTGACTGGGGCGGTCTCCTCCCAAAGAGTAACGGAGGAGCGCGAAGGTACCCTCAGGCTGGTCGGAAATCAGCCAATGAGTGCAAGCGTAGAAGGGTGCTTAACTGCGAGACGGACAGGTCGAGCAGGTACGAAAGTAGGTGCTAGTGATCCGGTGGTTCTGAATGGAAGGGCCATCGCTCAACGGATAAAAGGTACTCCGGGGATAACAGGCTGATACCGCCCAAGAGTTCACATCGACGGCGGTGTTTGGCACCTCGATGTCGGCTCATCACATCCTGGGGCTGAAGCCGGTCCCAAGGGTATGGCTGTTCGCCATTTAAAGTGGTACGCGAGCTGGGTTTAGAACGTCGTGAGACAGTTCGGTCCCTATCTGCCGTGGACGTTGGAGATTTGAGAGGAGCTGTTCCTAGTACGAGAGGACCGGAATGGACGAACCGCTGGTGTTCGGGTTGTGATGCCAATCGCATTGCCCGGTAGCTATGTTCGGACGGGATAACCGCTGAAAGCATCTAAGCGGGAAGCCCCCCTCAAGATGAGATCTCCCTGGATCTTGAATCCTCTGAAGGGCCCTTGAAGACCACAAGGTTGATAGGTGGGGTGTGTAAGTGCTGTGAGGCATTGAGCTAACCCATACTAATTGCCCGTGCGGCTTGGCCATATAAGCTAAGAGACTTGGTTAAGCACTGGATAGACGAAGAGATTTTGTGATCGTCGCAAGCGCATGAAGAAGCGAATAATCAAATTAGAGCCACCCTTATTTGAGTAAACCGGCGGCTGTGAGCACACGTAGAGTGAGCGAGCAGAGGAAGTAAGTCCGAGAGACTCAGCCAGAATTGCCTGGCGACCATAGCGACGTGGAACCACCTGATTCCATCCCGAACTCAGAAGTGAAACGCGTCAGCGCCGATGGTAGTGTGGGGTTTCCCCATGTGAGAGTAGGTCATCGCCAGGCATTGAAATACAGCAACCCCTGATCGGCAACGGTCAGGGGTTTTGCTTTTGGAAATATTCTGTGTGTCAGTATCATTGCACATAGCCATACTCCTCTCTTATGTTGATCAACAGGGGCTACGTTCTTTCAGCCCTCGATGAATCCTTTTCCAAGACACAGGTGATGCCGATGCAAAACGACAAGGAGTTGTCTTCTTATATCGAGCAGCAAAAACAGACCAGAAAAAAACGAGTCTTTGCTGTTGAGTGGAAGGGACGTAAGGTCTGGGTTAAGCAGTCTGAGCAACATATTCAGAGCGTCTGGCATAAGCTTGGGGACATGGTAGCCTCTATCACATCAAATCCCCTGTTTACCTCCACAGTAAGCGAAGGCGGTGTCGCTGCACTGAAAGATGAGATACGTCGCCTGCAAGCTCTAAGATCGAAAGGGGTTGCCGTGCCGGCGGTGCTGGCGTCTGGTGATGACTGGTTTGCAATTGAAGATGCGGGGATTGCTCTTCACCATATACTTCAGGGGAAACAGCATAAATATTCTGCTTCTGAACAGCAGGAAGTTTTACAACAAGCCGCTTATGCCTTGGCTAAGTTGCACCATAGTGGCCGATGGCATGGACGGCCTGCCCTGCGTGATATTCTTTGGAATGGTTTCAATATCGTTTTTATCGACTTTGAGGAAGATTTGGCAGCGAAGATAAGTCCTCTGGACTGTATGGTCCGCGATTTATTCTTGCTTATTCATGGATTGTATCGCTATTTGCCAGAGGATAGTACGCTCGTCATGGACGTCTGGCGGACTTATCAAAGGAATGCACCAAGGGATGTGTGGCTAGCAACCTGTCATCTCGCTGGTCGCATGGGGTGGATATTCCAAGCGGCACGCTTACTTAAAGGAGTTGGCGGGCATGATGTTAAGCAGACGTACGCTACTTTGAAATTTTTGAGAAAGCAGGCTGAATAAAACCCGGCATATGAAACTATGCCGGGTTTGTGGACATCTATTTTGCTTATTACAGCGGTGATAGCTCGCCGCAAAGGTTTTGTTGAAAAAGCTTTATAACGTCGCCTCGATCAGCAGACTGTTGAAGGAGTACGTGAAGTTTGGTGAAAGCGGCTTCTACCGTCATAGTGTTTCCACTAATAACGCCTGCTTGTGCTAGTCGTGAACCGGTAGCGTATGCGCTGTCTACTTCGCCATAAGGGCACTGCGAGAGGTTAACGATTATTTTTCCTTCTGCTGTATAGCCTTCTATCGTTTGTAATAACTCCAAGTCTTTATCAGGGGCATTCCCCGTACCATAGCTCTGTAGAATGACACCGGTATATCCACTGTCAAAGGCGCATTTCAGCAAGTTTGCTGTCATGCCTGGAAATATCCTCAGTACAGCAATATTGTTTTCGGCTTGTTTAGGGAGCTGCCAGTCGCTGCCTGAAATAGGTTTGGGGAGCAGGTTTGCATAGTTAAGTTTGGGCTTGATAGCCATTTTCCCCAACCATGGTTGATTGAGTGAATCAAACGCATCGAGCTGTGTCGCTTTCACTTTGCTACTTGCATTACCTCTCAATAAGCGGTCATGGAAGCAAAGCCCGACTTCTGATAATGCCTCCATCTTCAGCCATGCCAATGCATTGGTGACGTTGCTAACTGCGTCGCTGCGCTCCAGGCAGAAAGGGATCTGTGAGCCGGTAATGACGACGGGCTTATCAAGGCCTTGAAGCCAGAAGGACAGAGCCGACGCTGTGTACGCCATAGTGTCTGTGCCATGGAGTATCAAAAATGCATCATGGTCCTGATAGTGAGCCTTGATGTCTCTAGCAATATCCAACCAGTCTTGTGGTGTCGCATTGCTACTATCAATCAGCTCAGCGTATTCGTTGAATGTGAAAGAGAACTGACTGGTTATTGCGCTTCCAAGTGACGTAAAGAAGGGTTCCAGGAAGTTGCGAGCAGGCACAAATCCGTTTTCACTTGCCTGCATCCCCAAAGTACCGCCTGTGTAGGCAACATAGACTCGTTTGCTCATAACAGCATTTTCTCTTTTCTTTTTGTCGTGCAATGACATGCCAAATAAAGATGCCCTTTATTTAAAGGGCATCGTAGATGTCGGATGAAAGGATATGCTCCTATTTATGCCGAGATGGCGCAATAGCTGAGCTTATGACGTTGTTAGTGGCCAGATAAGTGGAATGGCAATTGATGCGACTATCCATAGAAGGATATTCATGGGCAGACCAATACGCAGGAAGTCTGCGAAGCGATAGCCTCCTGCACTGTATACAAAAGTGTTGGTCTGATAACCGATGGGAGTGGCAAAACTGGCACTGGCGGCAAACATTACGGCGATGGCAAACGGCTTGGGATCCAGCCCTAGTTGTTGGGCCATACCTATGGCAATCGGCGCAACCAGTACCGCTACGGCATTGTTGCTCAGCATTTCTGTCAATATTGAAGTAAGCAGATAAATGCCAGACAGCAAAACGACAGGCCCAGCCAAAGAGGCGTACGGAGTGAGAGTGGCAACGAGATCATTGACCAAGCCAGTTTTGTCCATGGCTTTGCTGATGGCTAACATACCGAAGATCATCATCAATATGCGCCATTCAACGGCTTTGTAGGCTTCGTCCACGTTCAGGCAGCCCGTCAGGATGACGCCGATGGCCGCGATCATCGCCAGGCCTTCAATAGGCATCACACCTACTCCCGCCAGAATCATCACCAGCAAAATAGCGCCGATAGCGATGCCGGCTTTGTCTTTGCGGTAGGATTTATCCTGTACGGTGTTAAGGACGATCAGATTGCCGTTTTCGGCGAATTTTTTGACCTGAGAAGCCGTGCCTTCAACCAGCAGGACGTCTCCAAACTCCAGCTGCAATGTGTCCAGGTTTTCCTGAATGTTTTCGTCCTTGCGATGTACCGCCAGGACGTGAATACCATAGCGTGCAGCGAGATTGAGATCCGACATCTGACGGTCGGTATAGCGTGAGTGACGGCCAACAATAACCTCTCTTAATGTCGCATCATGCGTGGAGATGGTTTCAAACCTGTCCGGGCTCGAGCGTGCAAAGGCCAATCGACCATCTGCTCTCAGCTCCAGCATGTCCTGTACTGAGGAGTGCATTATCAAGCGGTCCCCGGCACGCAGAACTGTGGTGTGGAGAGGTTGGCTTAACTCCTCTTCATCACGGAAAACCTTGAGCACCTGAATGCCGCTGTTGCCATTCAGGCCTGCTTCAGAAAGGTTCTGTCCGACAACGTTGGAGTTGTGGGGGATGAGAACTTCAGACATGAATACCCGATCCTGACCCGGCTGCAGACGTTGTGACAGCGTTTCACGAACGGGTAACAGCAGTGGCCCGATACCTAGAATGAATAGGAGGCCTACCGACGCGCTGATCAGCCCCATCATGCTGATATCAAAAATATGAAATGAAGGTAATCCAAGGCTGCGGACCACCCCATCGACCAGAATATTGGTCGATGTGCCAATCATGGTGAGTGTTCCACCCATTATTGAGGCATAGGACAGAGGGATTAGCAGCTTGGAGGGAGGCAAGTTTCGGCTGCGAGCCAATGCCATTGCGACTGGCGTAAAGATGGCAACCACAGGAGTGTTGTTGATAAATGCCGACAGAATAATTACTAGCAGCATTAAGCCAAACAGTGTTGAACGTAAACTCTGCCCACAGACTCGACTGAGAATCTCTGCCAGCCAGGCAACACAACCTGTTCGCTCAAGTGCAGCACTGAGCACGAACATGCAGGCGATGGTAACTGGGGCTGAGTTGCTGAATACCGCCAATGTTTCGTTTGGGCTAAGTATGCCCACAACCATCAATACAGAGACACCGATGCCAGCAACCATATCAGGCCCATGACGTTCGGTGACGAAAGCCCAAAGCATCCATATAAGAACAAAGGCGACAACTAACTGATGGTAGTCCATGACATCGAAGCTCAGGGCATAAGAGGAAACGGGGTTAGCCTAGAGTTGATGCGTTATTCTGTCCAAGAATATTTAATCAGATTTATATGTCTGATCAGCATAAATGATGGGTGACTATGTAAGAGTCACCCATGGGGTTTATATGAGTTCTAGTTGCTGCCCAGCTTTTTCAGTTCGCTCTGCAGCTGCTGGATACGTAAGGTCAACTCAGCTTTGTGCAATTCCTTTCTGGCTTTTACCAAGGCCTGTTGCTCTGGAGTAAGCATGGCGAACACCTCATCCATGACTTTGTGATCAATATCATGTTCCTGCTGGTGCAGATTTTCGCGTTCCGCTTGATGAGATGCCTGGATCGTTTTGATCTTGGCCAGTTGCTCTTCGGTCAGGTCCAGATCGCGAGTCATGTGCATGAAGTCGTTATCGTCATGAGCGCGAGGTGGAGGCGTACCCACATCATGTCCAGCCATTGGCACAGGAAGTTGCATGGGGGGCATGACAGGGACAGCACCACAGTTCTGAGTGATGGGCATTGGCTCGGCATGTACAAGAGACATGCTCAACAATCCAGCGGTTGCGGTGCTTAGCAGAAAGCTGAGAGATGGTTTCATGTGGGTAAGCTCCTCAGTTAAATGTTATGCAGCACAGTCTATGGAGGGCGGCGTAAACCGGGGTCATACCTGTGTAAAGGAGGGGTAAAACTTGTTGCATGGGCTGGCTAGCCCATTTGGTTATGTCAGAATGAGCGCAATTAGAGAGGAGTCCGTATGGCTACACTATTACTTGTTGAGGATGATGAAGGGTTGGCAGGCCTGCTGACCGAGTTGCTGGAGTTGGAAGGTTTTACCCTGTTACGGGCCAGGGATGGAGAAGAAGGTTTGGTGTTGGCGCGGAGTAACGAGGTTGATCTGGTCATCCTCGATATCATGCTGCCCAAGAAGAATGGTTTTGACCTGTTGCGTGAACTGCGCCAGGACAAGTCTACCCCGGTGATCATGCTGACTGCGCGTGGTGACGAAGTTGACCGTATCGTGGGTCTTGAAATGGGTGCGGATGACTATCTGCCTAAGCCTTGCAGTCCACGTGAATTATTGGCACGGATTCGTGCCCTGTTGCGTCGAGTTGATCTTGAGCGTCAAACAGCGGTTGAAACCACGACCTCATTGACGGGTGTTAAAACGATCGGCCTGTTGCAGATCAACCCCAAGTCCCGTCAGGTCAAGGCCGACAGCCGCGAACTATCGTTGACCAGTACCGAATACAGTTTGCTGTTTGAGCTGGTCAGCCATCCCGATGAATTGCTCAGTCGTGAAACCTTAAGTCGTACGGTCCTGCACAAACGCCTTCAGCCTTTTGATCGTAGTCTGGATATGCATGTCAGCAATCTGCGCAAGAAGCTGGGAGAGGGTGATGGGTTACCACGCATTGCTACTGTACGTGGTCAAGGGTATTTATTGAGTATGCCATCTGCACAGATGCGCAATGGCTGAGTGCATCAGTCTGATCAATCACCGCGCCTGATATTCCCATCGTAAGCGGCCCTGATACTGAGCGTGTATAGAATGGGAATACGTCTTTATTGGAAAGTGCTTCTGGCTGTGCTGCTGACCATGATACTGGTCAGCGTTGCCACATTCTTTATAGCGGATGAAGTACGACGCCAGCAGTTCGAGTCTGAAATCAACGTCGAACAGTGGCAGCATATGGGAGACGACCTGGTCTCCCGCTATCGCCGTGATGGTGAGCGGGTACTGACTGATGCATGGAATGCTGAAGGAATGGTCCTGCTCTCTCCTGCGATGCAGCCTTTGACCAATATCCCTATCCCTATCCCTCCTCCGCCCAGCAGGCATCGGGATGAAGAGGGGTGGCCAATGCCTCCGTCTGAGCAGATGGTGCCTCCGGCCAATGGTACTCCCAGTGACCGCGCTCCGGGCCCTCCGCCAGATATGGTGGGTAGAAGCTTTGTGCCTAATGGTGAGCCATCAGGTGGCCCTCCCATGCATTTTCGTGCCTGGCAGCATATCGAGCTGAGCGCCATGGATGATGGCAAGCCGTACTGGCTGGCTATCGATCAGGTCAAGCGTTTCGACATAGCGCAACGTAATCGCCTGCCCCTTTATCTTGCGATCGCTGTCGCTCTGGCGGCTTTCTGCTGTGCCATCTTGACCGGCTATATCACCCGTCCGCTGAAGGCGCTGAGTCGGGCAACCCGAGAACTGGCTGAAGGTAATCTGCAGTCACGCGTGGCTGAGAAGGTTTCCTCCAGAAGGGATGAACTGGGTGAGTTGGCGAAAGATTTCAATACCATGGCCCAGCGTCTGCAATTACTGCTGGAGGATCAGCAGCAGCTGTTGCGCGATATTTCGCATGAGTTGCGCACGCCACTGGCACGACTACAGATTGCACTCGAACTGGCCAGACATCGTGCAGCGGGTGTAGTCGAGCGCGAGCTGGATCGCATTGAGTATGAAGGCAATGCGATCAATGAGCTGATCGACGAAGTCCTGACACTGGTCAGGGCCAATCAACCGGCCGATGCATCGGAGCTGGTGGATGTGGCGGAGCTGTGGCTGGAAAGAGTGGAGCAGGCTCAACTTGAAGCAGAGGAGCGTGGCATACGTATCGATACTGTGCTGCGTGATCAGATTGAAGTGATCGGTCAGCGCCGCTGGTTGGGCCGGGTAATGGATAACCTGATTCGTAATGCGCTCAAGTACAGCCCGGATGACTCGGTTATCAGCATTGCTTTGCAGCGTGTTGGTAAGGGATGGGAGTTCAGCATTGCTGATCAGGGGCCCGGAGTAGAGCCGGAAGCGCTGGAGCATCTGTTTAAGCCCTTCTACCGTACCGATCAGGCAAGGCAGACTGGCAGTGGCTATGGCATCGGCTTGTCAATTGTTGAGCGGGTCATCCGCTTTCATGGTGGCAGCGTTGTAGCTCGAAATGCACAGCCCAGTGGCCTGGCAGTCGTGGCCAGCTTTCCGACCCTTGCTGATGCGCGGTCAGAGTAGTTCAGCGATGTAGTCTTATGATGATGCGCCGCTCAGTTTTGTATGGGCGGCATGGTCGCTGACAGACATTTTCCGCTGAGGTAGGTTACACTTACCCGAAAATAAGCTGATCTGAGCGGTGTACGTGGATACGCTACTGACCCGTCAATTGCAGCGGCAACGGCCGATGCGGTTTGGTTTTCTGTTACTTCCGAATTTTTCTCTTCTGAGTTACTCCTCAGCCGTTGAGCCGTTACGCATGGCTAACTGGATCAGCGGACAACCTCTTTATGAATACCTGACTCTGAGCGCGGACGGTCTGGCCGTTACGGCAAGTGTTGGGAGTACGGTGCAGGTCGATTTCTCCCTGAATGAAATCCCCAGTCTCGACATGTTGCTGGTGTGTGGTGCCAGTCCCATTGCCAAGACCGGTCATGAATCGGTACTGAGCTGGCTACGGACACAGGGTAAGCGCCTGCCCGCCATTGGTGGTGTGGGTACGGGGAGCTATCTGCTGGCACGAGCGGGGCTATTGGATGGGTGTCGGGCCACTATTCACTGGTGGGATCTCAATCATCTGCGCGAAGCCTTTCCCAATACTCGTTTGACCACCAACCTGTATGAAATAGACCGCAACCGCTTTACCTGTTCCGGTGGCTCGGCGGCGATGGACATGATGCTCTATATCATCGGACATCAATATGGCATGGACCTGGCTGCCTCTATATCCGAACAGTTTGTCTGTGAACGTATCCGGACCAATGAAGAACCGCAGCGAGTACCGCTGAAGTCGAGAATCGGTGTGGCCCAGCCCAAGCTGATTGAGGCTGTTACCCTGATGGAAGCGAATATCGAGGAGCCGCTGAGCCCGGATGATCTGGCGATGCATGTTGGTGTATCACGCCGCCACCTGGAGCGCTTGTTCAAAAAGCATCTCGATACTGTTCCCTCCAAGTTTTATCTGGAATTGCGGCTGGAACGTGCTCGGCAGATGTTGCAACAAAGTGACAAGTCGGTCGTGCAGGTAGGTCTGGCCTGTGGGTTCTCCTCGGCCTCTCATTTCAGTACGACGTACCGTAATCACTTCAACATCACTCCCAGAGAAGAGCGCAATAACCGCACTCGTCCGGGTGGCATGGGCTTTTCGGTCGAACTGCCTTCGTGATCTTTCGGGGTCAGCCGCCTGCGGATGGGGCGGCAGCACTGAGCAAATATTTCTCTCTTTTCACCTGCCGGACCGAGAAGTGCCGCTGCTTCATATAGGTCCACACATCATCGACCATTGCGGGATGGCCGCAGACATAGACAAGATCCTGTTCCGCAGTCGGCTCAAGCTCGTTCAGATGCTGCAGCAGGCGTCCCTGCCTTTCGAAGTCATGCAGCTGTGCGTCGACAGGCAGACGACTATAGCAGGCTAACAGCTGGAAATTCTGCTGCCGTTTAGCAAAGTGGATAAAGTCGTCACCGTACAACAACTCCTCCGGTTGCCGGACGCCCATCAGTAGTATGACCTGTGTATCAGGCTGAGCTTTCATTCGTCGTGACAGTAGCGGAAGCATGGAACGATAGGGCGCTACGCCCGTGCCGGTGCCGATCAAAATCAGGCGTGAAGGTAGCAGCTCGGGCAAGGTCAGAGCTCCGAAGGGGCCGGTCATGGTCAGTTCCGCACCCAGTGGCGCATGCACAAAGTAGTCGCTGGCCTGACCCTTATCCAGACAGGTTGCAGCAATTTCCAGCTCCATATTGGCGTGGATGTTATCGGTGAGGGTGGCCACGCTATAGCTGCGTGTCACCTGTCCTGTTGCGGTCGGAATGTGCAGTGAAAAAAACTGGCCGGGTTCATACACTATGGGCTCATTGTCGGCGCGCTGGAAAACCAGTTTGAGGGTGCGTTCAGACAACGTTTCTCGTGCAACCAGATTGATGGTGATAGGGCTGGACATAGCAGACTCCCTGTACTGGGATCGTTATTGTTTTTTAGCCTGAGGGTTTGCTGATCAGGTCCGTTCTGTCGACCTTGCTTGTCTCTGACTGGGCTTACCGTCGCCAAAGATGGCGTCATGCTTTTCATGCTGCAATGCGATGCCCGCTTCAACCCCTGTTTTGGCTTTCTGTCTACCAGACTCGCAGCTGCTGGCATTCACCCTGCCACAGAACGCTGTGCGGCGCGGTTGAATCAACCAATAGCAAACGCTCAGCCGAGGCAATCGCCAGCCATTGAGGCTTGCTCAGCGTCCACTGCAGATGGCTACTGTCGAGATGACCAAGCAACACTCTTTGACCTTTTGGATCCTCTGCCCACAGGCCCAGCGTTGAGCCTGCTGGTAATGCCTGCTGTGGGAATAATTTGACTACAGCATGGCCTGGCGCAAGCCGTGCCGAGGTAACCACCAGTGTGGGGGATTCTCTGGCATCGTGTAACACCGCCATGTAATGGGGAAGAGCCGGGATGGTGGATTGAGGCGCAATGGCAAACTGAGATAGCCAGAGCGTCAACAGCAGGCATGCTGCCAGCGCCAGGCGGTTGAAGGTGTGTTGCCAGCCCCGCATCAATGAGGCAACCATCCTGATGAGATCAGGCTGATCAGGCAGCTGCTGGGTAATACGCTGCCAGACATGCTGTTGATGGAGCTGTGCCAGCTGATCGTCCGTCACTGTAGTCGTCAGAAGTGGCTGTAGCCGTTGCTCCCACTGTATGACCAGAGCCTCCATACCCGGCAGTTCTGTCAGCAGTTGCTGACAGCGCAGGCGGACCTTCAGCGTCTGCAGGCCCAGCGCGTAACGCTCCGCTAATCGTGCTTGCAGGTCGGATTGCAGATATCTCAGTGGCATAGGCATTGGCGTAATTTCTCCATTCCTCGCCTGACCCAGGACTTCAGTGTGCCTAAAGGGGTGGCAAAATGCTGGCTAAGTTCTTCGTGGCTGTATCCCTGGGTATAGCTCAATAGAATGGCGGCCCGGCTCTGCGCCTCCAGCTGATTGAGGCAGTGCCAGATGCGCTCGCGCTCATGAGGAAAGTCGGGCGCTGGCACATCAACTATCACCTCATCTTCCATTGCCATGTCTTCCTGCGCTGGCTGTAGTGACACCGTCGTGCGCCGTTTGCCGGAGCGTAGCTGATCCAGCGCCAGGTGGCGGAACAAGGCAATCATCCACGCTTCACCATTGCCACGTTGGGGCTGCCAGGTATGGGCTTTGTGCCAGAGCTTGATGAACCCCTCCTGAATTACATCCTCTACGGTGCTGGCATGACCAAGCAGGGGATAGAGCATGGCAGCCAGACGACGAAAGTAAGCCTGATACAGTGCCGCCAGCGCCTCTTTATCGCCTCTGGCAATCTTTTGCAGCCAGCGCTCAACCTGAGCCGTGGCATCAGCAGCCGGAAAGGCTGTTGAAAGGGGAGGGCGTTCCATTGTCACCGTGAGTGTCTGTTCCCTGGCTGATGGGGAGTGAGTGGCACATGCATGTTAAGTATTACGTCTATACATCGTTTTCAGATGCATCCAAACGCATTAGGTAAACGTATTCCTGTTGATTCATTCCGATCAGACACAGGAGTTACCCATGAACAAGCAGACCGTTATCGCATTAGTATTGACCCTTGTCGCCTCCTCTGCCATCGCGGATCCGGCCATGGTTGGAGACAGTAAACTGGGCAAGGTGCTTACCGATGGTCAGGGGATGACGTTGTACACCTTTGACAAGGACAGCGCCGGCGTCAGTCAGTGTTATGAGCAGTGCGCTAAGGCATGGCCTCCGCTACAGGCCGCAGAGGGTTCCATGGCGGCGGGTGACTACAGCGTGGTGAAACGTGAGGACGGCGGTATGCAGTGGGCCTACAAAGGTCAGCCTCTGTATACCTGGGTGAAGGACAGCCAGCCCGGAGACACCACGGGAGACGGTGTGAAAGGCGTCTGGCATGTAGCCAAGCCCTGATGATCTGAATGGCAAAACGCAGATAAATTCGGTCATCCCTGACCCTGCCATTCTGCGTGATGTTAATGGCTATGAAGGTAGAGTCATCGCCATGGCTGGTGAGCAGTGCTTTGATTACTGGCGAGATTCCGGGGGGATATAGCCCGGGATCTTGCTGTAATCAATATCGTCGATCTGCTCTGCCTTCAGAAACCGCTCAGCAAAGCTCAGATAGACCTTGTGATCGATAAAGATGTCAAACAGATCGGGGTCAATGTGATTGCTGAGCTTCAGCTTGCCCATGATGTACAGACATTCGCTGATCTTTTTGGCGTTCTTGTAGGGGCGGTCTGATGCGCTCAGGGCTTCAAAAATGTCAGCGATAGCCATGATGCGTGCAGGTACTGACATCTGTTCGCGGGTCAGTCCGCGCGGATAGCCGGTACCGTCCATTTTCTCGTGATGACCACCTGCATACTCGGGCACACGGCGAAGATGTTTGGGGAAGGGCAGTGCCTCCAGCATTTCCAGAGTGATATCCATGTGCCGGTTAACGATCCTGCGCTCCTCGGCTGTCAGCGTGCCTTTGGCAATACTAAGGTTGTACATCTCATCATCACTCAACAGATTCTGCACCTCGCCGCCGATCGCTACCTGCATATCCTTGCCGATATGGCGCACCCGTTGCTGATCTTCAGGGGCCATGAACTCGCTGCCAATATTGACCTTGTGCAGGAAACAACGATCTTCTTCGATACTGATCAGCTGCTGTTCCAGCTCACTTTGCAGCCGCTGACATAACTCGTCATCACCACTGCGTTCAGCCTGGTAGATCTGTTTGAGGAACCTGATTTCCAGATCGCGCTTGGCAATTTCCAGCTTGGCGTCCACCAGACTGATGCGGTCGTATAACGTCTGTAATTTGGTGGCTTTGTCCATCACGTATTCGGGTGTGGCAATCTTGCCGCAGTCGTGCAGCCAGCCCGCAATGGACAGCTCGTAGCGGTCGGCATCGGTCATGCGAAACGTCGACAGAGGCCCCTGTTCGGTGTTATGCACCGCCTCGGCAAAAATCATGGTCAGTTCGGGGACACGCCGACAATGGCCGCCGGTATAGGGGGATTTCTCGTCAATGGCCTTGGCGATCAGCCGCGTCAGGGACTGGAACAGGGACTCCATGCTGTCGATCAGATGACGATTGTTGAGCGCCACCGATGCCATTGATGTCAGGGTCTGTACCAGCTCGATAGCGGGTGGTTTGAAGGGAACCACCTTGTCGCCCTCCTGGGCGTTGATCAGCTGCAGTACACCATTGAGCAATCCTTCATGGTTCTTCATCGGGAACGTCAGCACCGACAGGGTGTGATAACCGTTCTTCTGGTCCATGCTGCGAGCGGCACTGAGGTCATACTCACTGCAATTGTACGCATCCTCGATATTGATGATCTCCCCGGTGGCGGCTGCCACAGCAACCAGTGCATTGGTGTTGGGATTGCCGTCATCGTGGTAGATCGGAATATTGGGAAAGGGGATGGGGTCTCCAGAGACGCCGCCCAGATAGAGGTTCAGGGAGTCGTTGATCAGTGTTTCGAATCTGAGCTGATTGTTATCGGTGATGGAGTAAATGGTCCCGCCATCGGCATTGGTCAGATCTCGTGCGGCTTGCAGAATATCTTCCAATAACTTGGTGGTGTCCCGTTCCGACGACAAACGGATGCCAATATCCACCATATGGCGGAGTGCGTCTTGATGTGTGGTGCGAGCCTGACTCATGGTGTCTGAACCTGCTGAATGATGCCAGGAGCTGACCTGCAACTGCTGCAGACTCCCGTGACGTTGATTGGCTGCCGTACACCTTAACGACTGACTATGAAACTGCAGTGATGGCTCCCGCCACCCTGCCAGCAAGACGTTTCAGATCGCTGTCATTTGCTGGTATGGGCGTAGCTGCCATCCCAGTCATCACCGGGTGGCGCCTGTCTCAGGGCTCTCACTCTTTCCAGATAAAGCAGGTGCAGCGATTGATGCTCAGTCTGATGCTGTAATTCTAGCAATAAGCTTTCAGCTGCGTTCCACTGCTGGGCGAAGTAGTGCGTCAGTGCCTGGTTAAAACGCGACAATTCGTAGCGCTGTGCCTCGGTGAGGTGTGCAAGTCTGCCCAGCGGTTCATATATCGAGACAGGTAGCTGTTTACCTTTGACCTTCACCCTGTCGACTGGCATAAAGGCCCAGTCAGGACATTGCGCCTGAGTGAACTCACTGACCAGCAAACGGACCCCATAAAATTTGGTCAGCCCTTCAAGGCGTGAGCCCAGATTGACCGCATCGCCGATCACCGTATAGGCCCGTCGGTAACTGGAGCCCATATCGCCGACGTTCATATCGCCGGTATTGATACCAATGCCGATATCAATGGCTGGCAGCCTTTCAAGCTCAAATACCCGTTGCAGTTCATCGGTAATCTTCAGCATGGCAAAAGCCGTTTCTACCGCATGTTCGGCATGCGCCGGGTCTTCCAGAGGAGCATTCCAGAACGCCATCACCATGTCGCCGACGTATTTGTCGATAGTGCCCTGATGTTCAAAGATGGCCTTGGTTATGGGGGAGAAGAACCGGTTCAGTACGGACTTCAGCTCACTGGCCCCCAGTTTTTCGGAAATACTGGTAAAGCCACGAATATCGGAAAACAGCACGGTCATCTCACGGCGTTCGCCGTCCATTCCCAGCCCTTCCGGGTGATTCAGCATGCGCTCGATATGGGCTGGCGGGACATACTGATCAAAAATCGACTTGATGCGACGCCGCTGGCGGGCCTCACCAAAGAATCCGGATGCCATGTGAAAGACGGTGAGCGCGGTGATCAGTAACAGGCTCAGCGTCAGCGGCACATCCAGGCGCCATACTACCCACAGGTAGCCATTGATCAGCACCACGGCAGTCACCAGCAGAGTGCCATTGATGGCCATGGCCAGTGGCCCCAGCAGAGGTAATAGCGCATTCAGTACACTGCCAACCAGCAACATCAGCACCAGCAGGGCGCCATCTGCCCAATCGGGATGGACAGGTAACAGCTCCGGGTTGAGCAGCCCTTCAAAGACGTTGGCATGGACCTCCACTCCGGGGTAGAGCACACCGACGGGCGTGGCGCGCAGGTCAGCGTTACCAACGGCAGACGTGCCGACAAATACAATGGCATTACTGAATACGCCCGCTGGTAAGTGCCCGCTCACTGCATCCGTTGCTGAAACATAAGGGTAGCTGTAGGCAGCACCCCGATAAGGGATCAGCACCCTGCCAAAGGTATCGGTCGGTACTCGCTTGCCGCCCACATCGACACCAATGATGGAGCGATAGTCTCCAATCTCCGCCGTGTCCACGTTGAAACTATCCGACAGGGTGTAGAGCCGCGCGGCCTCCAGAGCTAATGAGGGGTAGAGAATGCCTTGATGGGCCATCAGCAGCGCGGCCGAACGGATGAAACCGTCGTCGTCCGGAGTACTGTTGATGAAACCTGTACCTGCTGCGCGCTGCTGTAGCACCTCGATATTAGCCAGATAGCCTGGAAAGCTGGCAACGGCCAGCGGTTTACTGCTGTTGTCTGTTGTCAGCACCGCTGACGGCAATTCACCACGAATCACGTTGCTGTCATCCTGAAACAGGATACCGAGCACGGTATCCGTATCTTGCAAGTGACGGGCCAGCGCCTGATCAGCATCCAGCTGTCCAGCCAGAGGGGCCAGCTGTTGCCTGATCTGAGGATCCTGTACGTGTGCCATGACCAGCTGCACAGGATTGTTCTGCGGTTCGGCAAACAGAATGTCGAAGGCCACCACGGCGGTTCCTGCCTGAGCCAGATTGGCCAGCATCTGCGCTACCTTGTCGCGGCTCCATGGCCAGCGCCCCTGTTCACGCAGGCTACGCTCATCGATGTCGACAATGACAATGGGCAGGCTGGAGTGAGGGCGCCAGCGGAGTGTCGACTTCAGCCGGAAGTCATAGAGGATGCCGTCTATCCGTTTCAGTACGGCAATGCTGTCGGTCGAGGAGGAAACATACGCTACCTGCAGAGCAGCGATAAGCAGCATCAGCAGACAGCCACCGATGATCTGACGGTAGTGTTTGCGCCAGTAGCTGCTCAGGCGCATGACAGGCACATACCTTCTCTGGCAAAGCTGACAGGGAAGGGCAGGGCCTGGGTGGCAAGGCCGGCGGCAATCGCGTCCAGTTCGTCGTCACTGCGCTCCGGGTCGTAGCTGAACAGCACAAGGTGTTTCACCGCTGCTGCCTGAGCCAGAGCAACGGCTTCGGATACCAGCGAATGGCCCCAGCCGTGTTTCATCGGCATGTCTCTGGGCACATATTGGGCATCGTGCAGCAGCAGGTCGACACCGTGCACAAATTCGCACCATTTCTCGAACGACGTTACGGGGGTGTTCGGCGGATTGAGTTCGTTGTCAGTGACGTAGGCAAAGCGCTGTCCGTCCGCTTCAATCAGATAGGCGCTGCCCCCGCCGGGATGATTGAGTGGACAGCGCTGGATGTGGAAGCCCTGCAAAATCCAGGCGTGGCTGGTGGGGGTGTTCTCTATCTGAATGCGTGCCGCCAGGGCTGTCGCCGGCACCGGAAATACACTGCCCTTGAGCTGGTTAAGAATGGCGTACGGCTCATGGGGCGTGGTTAGTCCGGGAAAAATATGAATTTCACGATCACGCTGGTAGGCCGGGCGGAAGAACGGGAAGCCCTGAATATGGTCCCAGTGATTGTGAGACAGCAGCAGGGTAATGGGGCGAGGGTCCGTCAGCAGCTCAGTACCGAGCTGCCTGATACCCGTGCCTGCATCGAGAATGAGCTGCTCGCCTGCATCGTTGCGAACGAGCACGCAGGCGGTATTACCGCCGTAGCGAACGGATTGCTGACCGGGGGCAGGGATGGAGCCTCTCACACCGTAAAACTGAATGTGCATAGTGATACCTACAGCGTGGCGTGATCCGCAAAAAATACCTGTGGAAAACGTAGTCCATGACCCACCCGCTGGCAATCCGTACGTATTGCCAAAGTGGTTCTGCTAATGGCGATCGCATTTTTGCATCGACACAAGAAATGACAGTAAAATCCGCGCCCGCTTGGGAAGGAGTGAATTCCAGGTCGCTTTCCCGACACTGACCCCCTTTTATTGCCCTGCGGCTGTTACTGATAATTTGTCTGGTTTGCCGTAGGGCGTTCCATCGCAACTCATGTAGCAAGCCTGCGGGCAAGGGGGAAAGCGCCAGCGGGAGTGCTGGGTCGACTTCCATGTTGTCTGCCGTGCGGGTCTCTGCCTGTATGTCTGAGCTGCCGATACATAGCTGGCTCAGCGCAGAGCGGTACACAACAACAAGATTGCATATGTTGCCCGGAGCAGGGGCAGGTATGACCTTTGAGGACCTTTGAATGCAAAAACAGCCTAACCAAATGCTTTGGCAAGGCGTGTATCTGGTGATAGTGGTAGCCTTCTGTGCTGTGGTCTACGCCTCCAGTAAACACATCAACTACAACTGGAACTGGCAGCGTGTCGTTCCCTACCTGATCAATACCGAGCCGCAATCGGTTCGTGCGCCCTTTGACGGTACCGCCAAAGTCAGTACTGACGACAAGACCCTCACACTGGTGCCCGATGCCGGTGGCGAGCCGGTAGTGGTGAAGAAGTTCAGTGCGATTTCGGTGAACGATGGTGATCTGATTTTTGAAGGTGACCAGGTGGCCACCATCAGCAACTGGCGCATCGGCCCTATCACCGAAGGCATGATCACCACTCTGGAGATCTCGCTGGCATCGCTGGTGTTTGCGGTGATCATCGGTCTGTTTATCGGCCTTGGCCGTATCTCCCGCAATCTGGCTATCCGCCAGCTGTGTATCACCTATATCGAGATCATCCGCGGCACGCCGCTGCTGGTGCAGATCTTTATTTTCTACTTCTTTATCGGCACCGTGCTGTCACTGGACCGCTTTACCGCCGGTGTGGCATCGCTGGCGGTGTTCACCGCAGCGTATGTGGCGGAAATCGTCCGCTCCGGTATCCAGTCGATTCCACCCGGACAGATGGAAGCGGCCCGCTCGCTGGGCATGACCTATGTGCAGGCGATGGTCAACGTCATCCTGCCGCAGGCCTTCAAACGTACCCTGCCACCCATGGCCGGTCAGTTTATCAACCTGATCAAGGACTCCTCGCTGGTGTCGGTTATCTCCATCACCGACCTGACCAAAGCCGGTCGTGAAGTGGTCTCCGCCACTTTTGCTCCGTTTGAGGTGTGGTTCACCGTGGCGCTGCTGTATCTGGTGATGACCGGCGCGTTGTCATGGATGATCCAGCGTCTGGAAAAGAAACTGGCAGCCAGCGATTAAGGCGAGGACGATACGATGCATTTACAGAACGCCGAAGACATCATCATCGCCAAAGATGTCGACAAGATTTACCCCAATGGCTGCCATGCCCTGAAAAAGGTCTCGGCTTCCATCAAGAAGGGCGAAGTGGTGGTGATTATCGGGCCGTCGGGCTCCGGCAAGTCCACCTTCCTGCGGACCCTGAACCAGCTGGAAACCATCTCCAGTGGTAGTATCGTCATCGATCAGGTCGATATGTACGGCAAAAATACCAATATCAACAAGCTGCGTGAGCATGTGGGTATGGTGTTCCAGAGCTTTAACCTGTTCCCGCACAAGAGCGCCCTGCACAACGTGATGATGGCGCCGCTGAAAGTCTCCAAACGGGCTAAAAGTGAGGTGGAAGAACATGCTAAGGCGCTGATGAAGAAAGTCGGTCTGGCCGAGCGCATGAACAACTACCCCAGCCAGCTGTCGGGCGGTCAGCAGCAGCGTGTGGCTATTGCCCGGGCACTGTGCATGAAGCCGAAAATCATGCTGTTTGATGAGCCCACCTCGGCGCTGGACCCGGAAATGGTCGGTGAAGTGCTGGATGTTATGAAGAGTCTGGCCAAAGAAGGCATGACCATGGTGGTGGTGACCCACGAAATGGGCTTTGCCCGTGAAGTGGCTGACCGGGTGCTGTTCATGGAAGACGGCGAACTGCTGGTGGAAGATACCCCGGACAAGTTCTTCCATAACCCCACTCACCCGCGCCTGCAGCGTTTCCTGTCGCAGGTGTTGTGATGATGCTATTGGCCTGCGCAATGACTCGGTAACAACAGATCAGTAGAACAGGCCAGTAACAACGGTCCAGTAATATCCAGCCCAGAAAAAATCATGCCTGGCAGATAGCCAGGCATGATTCCTTTCCCTTCCTGCTGGCGGATTACAGCAAATCACGCAAGCGGTAGTACATCATCGCCAGCACCAGCGAAGGTGTGCGTAACCAGCGCCCTCCGGGGAAGCTCTGGTGCTTGAGCCTGCCGAAGATATCCAGACGCTGGCTCTCGCCGTGAATGGCTTCTGCCATGATTTTGCCGGCAAGATTCGTCAGTGCCATACCGTGCCCAGAGAAGCCCTGTGCAAAGTAAATCGGGTCATTTCCTAGTCGACCGAAGTGAGGGGCACGGTTGACGGTGATATCCACCATGCCTCCCCAGGCAAATTCGATTTTGACATCGTGCAGTGACGGGAAGACTTTCAGCATGCGACGGCGCAGACCACTGCTGAGATCAGGGGGCTGGACGCCGGAGTAACTGACGCGGCCACCGAACAGTAGACGATGGTCGCCGGTCGGGCGATAGTAGTCGAGGACGAAATTGGCATCCGAGATAGCGTAGTAGCCAGGCAGCAAACGACGCAGTCGCTCCTCACCAAGCACTTCCGTAGACACGATATAGGTGCCGACAGGCATCACTTTGGAGGCCAGTTCAGGCACTAGCTGCCCCAGATAGGCATTGCCTCCCAGAATCAGATGGCGGCATTTCACGCTGCCAGTGGCAGTATGCACCACGGGGCTGGCCCCCCGCTGCAGGGAGGTTACACGGCTCTGTTCGTGAATGATAACGCCACTGTCATAAACGGCTTTGGCCAGTCCCAGCGTGTAGTTCAGTGGATGTAAGTGCCCACTAAAGCTATCGGTGATGGCACCAATGTACTGGTCACTGTTGATCAGTTGTGACAGATCACTCTGGTTGAGCAGCTGGAGATGGGGATACTGATACCGCTCGCTGATGTCATCAAACCAGTGTTTCAGTCCATCCATATGCCGGGGCTTGAGGCCTGCCACGGCGGCGCCATCGAACCAGTCACAATCGATCTTGAACTCGTTGATATGGTCGCGAACCAGTTGTACGGCTTCCACCGACATGTCCCACAGCTTTTTGGCATCGTCGAAGCCCAGCTGTGCTTCAATCGGTCCCATTTCACAGGCATAGCTGGTCAGTACCTGACCGCCACTGCGCCCAGAAGCGCCCCAGCCGAGACGTTCCCCCTCCAGCAGCATGACCTGATAACCCAGACGGCGTAGCTCCAGCGCTGCCGCAAGGCCGGTAATACCGCCACCGACAATGCAGACATCAATCTCCTGGCTGCCCTGCAACGGCGGGAAAGGGGGAAGGCCTTCTCGTTGTGCAGTGTGGCTGTAGAAAGAGCGTGGATAGTCCTGAAGCATTGACATTGGCGGCATGGGTAACCCCTCGGTCGGCCAGATGGGAGTGTAGAGTTAACGGTTCTAGTGTGCGTGGAGTCGCTAAAATCCGTCGTCTTGCCAAAAGTGGCACTGAAACGTACTGCTGTCACCGATGCGCTGATCTGGCAGCGCGGTGGGTCGGTAGTGGATGTGTTACTGCGTTGGAGTTTTCCGCTTTATATGCAGAATCCTCCCTTGAAAAGTGATCACATTATGTCTAGCTTAGTACTGCGACGCAAACGGGAAAACAGATATATTCCGCGTCAAATCGCACCGGCCTTTGTTCAGGGCTTTTCTGGAAAGTTTCTCCTTGATCAAAAACGTATCACAAAATATGTCGGGTCGGTTCCTATCAACCTGCCTAGGAGCAGTTTATGGTTTCCATACAAGATTGGTTTAAAGAGAACAAAATCATAGAAGTAGAGGCTATCGTTCCCGATGTCTCGGGGGTTGCTCGCGGCAAAATTGTGCCTGCAGAAAAATACTCTCAGGAAAATGGTATGCGCCTGCCTGAGGGTATTTTTCTGCAGACGGTAGCCGGTGATTTTCCCGATGAGTATTACGATGACACCATCAAAACCGATGGGGATATCATTCTGCGGCCCGATTTAAGCACGCTTTGTCTGGTGCCCTGGGCAACGGAACCGACGGCACAGGTGATTCACGATGCCTATCATCATGATGGCCGGATGGTGGATATTGCTCCCCGCTATGTCCTGCAGCGCGTGCTGAAGCTGTATGAAGAGCGTGGCTGGAAGCCTGTTGTCGCACCAGAGCTGGAGTTTTTCCTGGTGAAACCCAACACTGATTCGGATTATCCCCTTGAGCCGCCTGTCGGTCGTTCGGGGCGTCCTGAGTCTGGGCGCCAGTCTTACAGTATCGATGCGGTAAACGAGTTCGAGCCACTGGTCGAGGATGTATACAACTACTGCGAAAAGCAGGGGCTGGAAATTGATACCCTGATCCACGAAGCAGGGGCCGCTCAGCTGGAAATCAACCTGCTGCATGGCAATGCGCTGACGCTGGCCGATCAGGCCTTCCGGTTTAAGCGGACCATGCGTGAAACCGCTCTGCGTCACAGTATGTATGCCACTTTTATGGCGAAACCCATGCAAGGGCAACCAGGGAGCGCCATGCATATCCACCAGAGCGTGGTGGACGCAGCGACGGGAGAAAATATCTTCAGTCAGAAGGATGGCCAGCCATCAGCACACTTCCACGCTTATATCGCCGGGCTGCAAAAATACACGCCTGCGGTAATGGCGATGCTTGCGCCGAACGTCAACTCTTATCGCCGCCTCGGGCCAAATAGTGGCGCGCCAGTCAACGTGAACTGGGGATACGACAACCGTACTGCTGCCTTCCGCGTGCCAATGTCATCACCTGAAGCTCGACGGGTAGAAAACCGCCTGCCGGGTGCGGATGCCAATCCCTATCTGGCGATGGCGGCCACGCTGGCCTGTGGCTATCTTGGGTTGATTGAAGGGCAGATGCCCAGTCAGCCCAGTGATGCACACTTACAGGCTAGTGCCGATGATCTGCCGCAAACCCTGAATGAGGCGCTGCGCTTGTTCGGTGGCTGTGAAGTATTGCGTGATGTGCTGGGTGATCGTTTTGTTGAGGCGTACAGAGCCGTTAAACATGCGGAATACCTGACCTTCTGGCAGGTAATCAGCTCCTGGGAGCGCGAATACCTGTTGCTCAACGTGTAGTCATTAATAGCGACTTGCGCTGTCTTTCTCGCCTTGATGGGGAGGAGTAGTATTGCTACTCATTCTTATCAGGGCGATTTTGTTTTTATTGCCTGCATGGTCGTATAGCCGCTGTTCTGATCCGGGAGTGTGACGATGAAAATAACGATACTGGACGATTATCAGGGTGTCGCTCTGAGTATGGCCGACTGGAGTGAGGTGCATAAGCTGGCTGAAGTGAGGGTCTGTCGCGAGTTGCTGACAGGCGAGGCACTGCAGGCGGCTATCTCGGATGCGGATATTATCTGCGCCATGCGTGAGCGTACCCTGTTCGACAGGGCACAACTACAGCAGTTACCCAAACTGAAGTTGCTGATTACATCGGGGATGCGTAACGCAGCC
This sequence comes from Pokkaliibacter sp. MBI-7, assembly GCF_029846635.1. Taxonomy (NCBI): domain Bacteria; kingdom Pseudomonadati; phylum Pseudomonadota; class Gammaproteobacteria; order Oceanospirillales; family Balneatrichaceae; genus Pokkaliibacter; species Pokkaliibacter sp. MBI-7. Next base: position 3,767,676 of record NZ_JARVTG010000001.1, read on the forward strand.
ATCGATATGGATGCGGCCAGAGAGCTGGGAATCGTCGTCAGTGGGACGCCTAACAATGGGGCTGCTGCAGCTGAACATACCTGGGCACTGATTCTGGCGGCTGTACGTCATATCCCCCTGGAAGATCAGCGAATTCGGCAGGGGCAGTGGCAAACTACTGTGGGTGGCGATCTCAAAGGGAAAACACTGGGGATTGTAGGGCTCGGCAATCTCGGTCAGCAGGTTGCCAGGGTGGCTCAGGTATTCGGCATGAAGGTGCTGGCCTGGAGCCCAAATCTGACAGCAGAGCGCGCTGCGGCAGCGGGAGTGGAGTATGCCGATAAGCAACGTCTGTTGCAGCAGTCCGATATCGTTACGTTGCATATGAAGCTGAGTGAGTCCACGCACCATTTGCTGCAGGCGGATGATCTGGCATTGATGCCAGCTCATGGGATTCTGATCAATACATCACGCGGGCAGCTCGTAGAGGAGAATGCTCTCATTACCGCTCTGAGTAACGGCAAGATCGCGGCAGCGGGGCTGGACGTATTTGATCAGGAGCCCATTGCACCGGATCACCCCTTGCTCAAGCTGAGCAATACGGTGTTGACCTCTCACGTAGGCTTCGTTACCAGGGAAACCTATACCCTGTTTTATCAGGGGATGGTTGATGCCATTGTTGCATTTTGTCAGGGGGCGCCTACCAAAGTACTCAATGGCTAACTGACTTGTTGCGCAAGCCAAAGACGGGCTCTGGTGGTGCAAATCTATATGGCACCACCAGCACTCATATAGGCGCGGCTGAAGCAGGCGTAGAACTAGCTTTCATACCCCCGAGGGTTGCTTGACTGCCAGCGCCAGGTGTCGGCACACATCTCATCAATCCCCCGCTTTGCCTTCCAGCCTAATTCACGTTCAGCCTTCGCCGGATCTGCGTAACAGGCGGCAACATCGCCAGCCCGTCTTGCGACCTGTACATAGGGAACGGGCTTGCCACATGCTTTTTCGAAAGCCTTCACCATATCCAGCACGGAATAGCCCTGGCCGGTGCCGAGGTTGTAGGTTAATACGCCTGAGTCCGTCTGATCTAACTTCTCCAGTGCTTTGAGGTGGCCATCGGCAAGATCCATGACATGGATGTAGTCCCGCACGCCGGTGCCATCATGGGTGGGGTAGTCACTGCCAAAGACCTGCAATGCCTCCCTTGTTCCCACCGCAACCTGACTGACATAGGGCATCAGGTTATTGGGAGTGCCATTGGGATGTTCACCTATGAGGCCACTTGGGTGAGCACCCACGGGATTAAAGTAACGCAGAAGAGCTATTTTCCAACCCTGATCAGCCACAGGGAGATCGCGCAGCATTTCTTCCTGAATCAGCTTTGACCGACCGTAAGGATTGGTTGCTGAGGTGGGAAAACCCTCACTTATAGGCAGGCAGGCTGGATCGCCATAGACCGTCGCTGAAGAACTGAAGACCAGTGTTTTGCAACCAGCCTGAGCCATCACCTCGCATAATGTCAGGGTGCCACTGACGTTGTTCTGGTAATACCAGAGAGGTTTTTGCACCGATTCGCCTACCGCCTTGAGCCCGGCGAAGTGAATAACTGCCTGAATCTGGTGGGCGTGGAAAATCGACTTCAGGGCATCAGCATCATTGATATCTGCCTGATAGAAGGGAACGGATCTGCCGGTCAGCTGCTCTACTCTCTGTAAGGCGGTCACGGAGCCATTTACCAGATTATCGAGGGCTACAACGTGATATCCGCCAACCAACAGCTGGTGGATAGTATGGCTACCGATATAACCCGCTCCACCGGTAACGAGTATGCTTCCTTGTTCAGACATGATGATTCCCTGCCGTGATTTCTCGCAAAGAAGATAGCAGAAATAAGATGGGGGGGGGGTCTTAAACCTTCTGCATGACACCTGAAAAATATGCAGAGAAGTGAACTATTTGAAAGAAATATATACATAGCACTTGAGGCTCATCGGGGCACAAAAAGGTATGGTTAACGCGGTCGTATTCTTGTCATCACAACATCTAAAATAAAAGTGTAAGTGGATGTCTCGCGAATAATAAATCTGTGTAAAATTCAAAGTGTATATATGTGTCCATATGTATCCTATGGCAAAAGTTGAAAGGGCACATATCTGGAATGACTTGGCTACCGGTTAATTAATGAAATACAAAAGACTACCGCATTCAGCGACTCATCAAAGGGTCGTGGCACTGAGTCGTTCTCAAAAGAAAGCCGTCATGGTCGTAGCGGACCTGATCGCTCTGCCTGGTGCACTGCTGTCGGCGTATATGCTAAGGCTCTCCACCTGGTGGCCAGTAGAGTTTTTACAACCTGCCTGGTGGCTGTTTGCAGTGCTACCCATTCTGGGTGTTTTCGTATTTGCCAGGATTGGCCTATACCGAGCAGTGATTCGGTTTATGGGGGCTCATGCCATTCTGGCGATAATAAAGGGGGTCGCCGTATTGGCGGTTGTCCTTGCCTGTCTTGCATATGCCCTGAATGTAAGTCCTTTTCCCAGATCCATACCCGTCAACTTTGCCCTGGTTGCCTTGGTCTATGTTGGCGGAACGCGACTACTGGTGCGTCAGTACTATCAGTGGCTGGTCCGCCATTTTGTGGACAAGAAGCCTGTGCTCATATACGGAGCTGGTGGAGCAGGCGTGCAGCTGGCGGCGGCACTGGATAATGGTGGAGACTATTTTCCGGTTGGATTTGTCGATGATGATCCAAGACTGTGGGGAGAGATAGTGCGAGGTCGCCCTGTCCACAGGCCTAAGGATATAGAGGCACTGCTTGCACGATATGGCATCCGGCAAGTGCTGCTGGCGATACCTGCTCATAGTCGTGACGCTCAGCGTAGCATTGTTGAGAGACTGCTCCGTTATTCCGTTCAGATACAGACCGTGCCGAGCATGGCAGAAATTGTTGAGCACAAAGTAGCTATTGAGCAGCTGAGGGAAATTCAGCTTGAAGATCTCTTGGGAAGAGAACCTGTTCCTGCTATACCAGAGCTTCTTGAGAGATCAATCGTTGGCAAATCGGTACTGATTACTGGTGGTGGTGGAAGTATTGGTGCTGAAATTGCCCGGCAAGTAATAGCTCATATTCCAAGCAGACTTATTATTCTGGAGCAAAGCGAGTATGCGCTTTACCAGATCGCGTTGGAGCTCGAAGAAATAAGGGATTCCCGCCAGATATATGGAGTTGAAGTCATCCTCGTGCTGGGCTCTGTTTGTGATGGTTTGCTGGTCGAAAAGACACTGGTAAATCATAAGATCCAGACGGTATATCATGCTGCAGCCTATAAACACGTGCCTATTATTGAGGAAAATATCCAGCAGGGTATAAGGAATAACATTCTGGGTACCGCCACACTGGCCCATCTTGCAAGTAAGGTTGGTGTAGAGCGGTTTGTACTGATCTCTACAGATAAGGCAGTCAGGCCGACTAATGTAATGGGAGCAACTAAACGCGTCGCAGAGCAAATTCTGCAGTCATTGGTAATGGAAGGGACACAAACAAGATTCTGTATGGTCCGCTTTGGTAATGTCTTGGGCTCGTCCGGTTCTGTTGTGCCGCGCTTCCGGGCACAGGTAGAGCAAGGTGGACCCGTAACGGTTACCCATCCAGACATCACGCGGTATTTCATGACAATTGAAGAGGCATCTAGTCTGGTGATACAGGCAGGATCCATGGCAAAGGGTGGTGAAGTATTTGTACTGGATATGGGCGAGCCGGTCAAAATAAGACACCTGGCAGAAAAAATCATCGTGCTTATGGGATATACAGCAAAAAGCGTAGACAACCCTAAGGGCGATATAGCGATAAGGTATACAGGCTTAAGGAAGGGCGAGAAGCTATATGAAGAACTGCTGATAGGCAGCGATTCAGAAAGAACATCTCATCCGAAGATTATGAAGGCCATGGAGGAGTGTGTTGAATATGCAAAACTTGCCGAGTCTTTATCCGTCTTCGAGAACCTGCTTTTGACTGACCAGGAAGATAGCGATCTGAATAACATACTTTGCCAGTTGCTGGGGGAGTTGGTATCAGGCTTTAGCAGAGTACAAGAAGTAGAAAGCTTTGATAAACAAAGCCTGGAGTTGAAATAGACTGGAAGCTCAGTGGCTTCTGCAAAGAACTAAAATAAAGTTAATTCAAATATAGCTGCGATGTCGTGGATGTATGCATTTTATTTCCTGATTTTCAGAGAATGGAACTAGGATTTTTGTGAGGTTCTAATTTGTTACTTACTGTGTGGAAATACAGAGAATTTATAATTGGCTCTGTCAAGAGAGAGTTTCAGGCTCGTTATCGCAACTCAATACTGGGTATGGCGTGGACAGTACTCAATCCGTTATCCATGATAGTTGTGTATACAGTAATATTCTCTCATGTAATGAAAAATAAGTTGGCTGGTATAGAAAATGAGTTTGGCTACAGTATTTATTTATGTGCTGGTGTTTTGACTTGGGGGCTCTTTTCGGAAACAGTTAATAGGATTCAAGATGTTTTTATTAACAATGGTAATCTTATAAAGAAGGTTAATTTTCCAAAGCTTTGTTTGCCAATTACCTCAATAATGATTTCGTTATTGAACTTTGGAATAATTTTTACATTGTTTACTCTATTTCTTGTTGCGACGGGAAACTTTCCAGGTGTGGGCTATCTGTGGTTGTTTCCTGTATTAGTTATACAGATATTTTTTTCCCTTGGATTGGGTGTTGTTCTTGGTGTGTTGAATGTTTTTTTTCGTGATGTTGGACAATTTTTCGGAATATTTCTTCAGCTCTGGTTTTGGGCTACACCTATAGTCTATCCCGAGTCTATACTGCCAGAGTGGGTCAAACCAGTGATGGGATTAAACCCTATGGCGGATCTGATTGCTGCATACCATATTATTCTGATTGAACATACTGCTCCCAGGTTAGAGTCTTTAGTATATGTGATAGTACTGACAATATTGGTTTGTGCATTGGCTGCAAGAATATTTAAAAAGCACTCCGCGGATATGGTAGATGAACTGTAATGGGCCTGATAAAGATATCCAGTCTGGGAAAAGCATACAAAGTATACGCAAATCGCTGGTCCAGACTGAGCGAGTGGTTGAGTTTAAGAAAAAGTAATAAACATGAATTGCACTGGGTAATCAGAGATGTGAGCTTTGATATACAGCCAGGCGATGCTGTTGGTGTGATAGGGATAAATGGGGCAGGCAAGAGTACGCTATTAAAGTTGATTACAGGGACGACCCAGCCAACAGAGGGGCGTGTGGAGATAAAGGGTAGAGTTGCTGCATTGCTTGAACTGGGGATGGGATTTCATCCTGACTTTACGGGGCGTCAGAATTGTTACATGTCAGGTCAGCTACTTGGATATAGCAAGCAGGAAGTTGAAGAGTTATTGCCAGAAATAGAGGCATTTGCAGAAATAGGGGAATACATGGATCTCCCTGTGAGAGTGTATTCCAGTGGTATGCAGATGAGGCTCGCTTTCAGCGTAGCAACAGCGATAAGGCCTGATGTATTGATTGTGGATGAAGCGCTATCTGTTGGTGATGCATATTTTCAGCATAAGAGTTTCGAAAAAATTCGTCGATTCAGCCAAGAAGGGACAACGCTATTAATCGTTTCTCATGACAAAGTTGCTATTCAGTCGATTTGTAATAGAGCAATACTTCTTGCGAATGGAGGAGTATTAATGGATGGGCAGCCTGAGGCAGTAATGGATTATTACAATGCAATGTTAGCTGATCGCCAAAAACAACAGGTCAAACAGATTACCTTGGATGGAGGTCGTATTCAGACAGTATCAGGTACCGGAGGTGCAAGTGTAACCGAGGTAAGGCTTCTTGATGCAAATGGAAAAGCTGCCGAAGTTATTAACTCAGGCGAGAAAGTGTTTATCGCGGTTACTATAGATACCTATGAATATATTCCAAGGTTGGTTTTCGGTTTCTCTATAAAAGACAGGTTGGGTCAGGTGGTCTTTGGTACTAATACACACCACACTCAACAGGCGCTATGCAATGTGGCTGCTGGTAGCCGGATAAATTTGAAAATATCAGTAGTTGCAAATATAGGTGTGGGGAATTTTTCTTTACAGACCGCTCTTTCAGGTGATGACACTCATATTGCAAAGAACTATGAGTGGAGGGATCTGGCGCTGTTGTTTACAGTTGTGAATGGTTTATATCCTCACTTTGATGGACCTACACGGTTAGAAACCCATATTGAGTTTGAATCGCTATGACATTTATATCGCATGCCCAGAATTTGGAAGATGTACTATTATGGCGATGTTTTCAGGAAGTAGAGAATGGGTTCTATATTGATTTAGGCGCAGCACAACCTGACACTCATTCTGTTACTAAACTTTTTTATGATAATGGCTGGTGTGGTGTCAATGTAGACGCTAATGATGATTTTATAAAGGAGTTAAAGCAAGATCGCCCTAGAGATATAAACTTATTTATTGGTGTAGGTGAAGATAGCTCAAGGGGAAAATTTTACAAAGTCAAAAATACTGGTCTTTCAACATTCGATGAACACCTTGCAGCGAGCTACGTCAATAATGGTTATGAAGTCGAAAATTATGATCTCAATATTACTAGTCTTAAGGATATATGCGCCGAGCACGTAGGTAATAGAACCATTCACTTTTTGAAAATTGATGTTGAAGGGTTCGAAAGGAAGGTAATAGCGGGAGGAAACTGGAAACTCTATCGTCCATGGGTTGTCATTGTAGAAGCAACTATACCTACCACTACTGTTGAAAATTATAGTTCTTGGGAAACTGATCTCATTAACTATGGCTACCTGCTGGCATATAAGGATGGGCTTAATAGATTCTATGTTGCCACTGAAAGAAAAGGTCTGCTTAAACATTTTGAGTATCCTCCTAATGTATTTGATGGCTATGTTTTGTCAGAATGTCACTATTTAAATAAAGAAAACGAAAGATTGAATGCGGAGGTTAATAGCTATCGCATACAGTCAGCTATGGTGCTTGATTTAAAAAATCAGATTGAGTCTATTGAGCATAGTTTGTCATGGCGCCTGACTCAGCCTCTGCGAGAATATAATCCAGTACGCCTTATTCCAGTTGTTCTCTCTGCATTAAAAAGGCACCCCCGTCTGCTTTCTGTTGTTAAGTCTGCGGTGCAAAAATCTCCTTGGTTGTGGGACTTTTTGAAAAGAAGGTTTCTATTTAATAACTCGCTCTATGGAAAAGAGTCCTTTGTTGATATTGGCTATGAGTCTTTCAGACTACGCTTTGCCAGAGGACCGTTAGAGGATATGAGAGGCATTGGGCGTGTCTCCAGAGAGTTGCTGAGTAAGCTGGAGGCCCGAAGGCTTGTTCAAGAATCAGAAGCTCCAACAGCAGCAGTTCATTTCTATTCATCAGTACATTGGTGCCCAAACATCTTGCCAAGTTCATCTGTTGTCATGATTCATGATGTGATCCCCATGATCCTGCCTGAACTCTTTCCAAGGGTCTGTGAGGAGTGGAGAGGCAGATATAAAAGGATTGCTCAGCAAGCTGATCTTGTTGTCACCATTAGTGATACCAGTGCCAGAGATATCAATAAGTATCTTGATATACCTTTGGAAAAAATTCGAATAATTTATAACGGAGTTACCTTATTGCCGGTAGATCCGTTGCGTGACGATATTAAAATAAATAAAAAATATTTAGTTTATATAGGTTCGTGCGATCATCACAAAAATTTGGAAGTTGTTCTGAAGGCATTAAGGGATCAAAGATTAGCAGACATATCTTTGGCCATCATTGGTGATAGCAAGAAAACTAATATTCTCGTAGAAAAGTTAGGGGTGAGTAGTAAGGTAATACTGTTGGGGAGGCTGGATGATGGCCAGGTCGGAGCTGTTGTGAGTAAAGCAATAGCGCTGGTATTTCCTAGCCTCTATGAAGGGTTTGGTCTTCCCCCTATGGAGGCTGCACAGCTTCATGTGCCATCAATATGCAGCCGTAAGCCTGCAATGACGGAGTTATTAGAAGGTGCTGCAATGTTTGCAGACCCTGATTTACCTGATGAATGGGTCGAGAATATAGTGCAATTAAGTAGTGATCAGGAATATCGACAACAGCTTGCAACTCTGGCCTATCAACGAGTCCAGGAGTTTTCCTGGGACGAATGCGCACAAAAACTGCTTAAAGAGGTGAGTGAGATGGTCTTACAAAAACAGGGAAAGTTTGAAAGCTAATATATGATTTGGACTATTCGGCTTTAAAAAGTGAGATTATCTTAAATGAAAGTTTTGCATGTTTATAGAACCTATTTTCCAGATACTCAGGGTGGTTTAGAGGAAGTAATAAGACAGATATGTATTAATGCTCATTCTCTTGAAATTGAGCATAGTGTAGAGTGTAGGGTCTTTTATCTTAGTAAAAATCCTATGCCTGATAAGTTTTCTCAGGATGGGATTTTAACAATTCGTGCTCCGCTTCACTTCGAAATAGCATCCTGTAGTGTCTCACTTCAATGTATGGCTCTATTTAAAGAGCAGGTGGAGTGGGCCGATATTATAAACTACCATTTTCCATGGCCATTTGCTGATATGTTGCATCTACTCGGAAGAGTAAAGAAGCCATACGTAGTTACATATCACTCAGATATAGTAAAGCAAAAAGGCCTTCTACAGCTTTACAAACCACTGATGAAATGGTTTTTAGGTAAGGCAGATGCGGTTATCGCAACCTCTCCGAATTATGCTAAAAGTAGTGACGTCCTGTCGGCATGCCAGGATAAACTCGAAATTATTCCATTGGGTATCAGTGAGGATAGCTACCCTAGCTTGGAGGATGATATTTTGGTTTCTTTGGAGGAAAAGCTAGGGAGAGACTTTTTCCTGTTTGTTGGCGTCTTACGTTATTATAAGGGGCTTCATTTATTATTGGAGGCACTGCGACAGTTACCTGAAATAAAGGTAGTTATTGCAGGGAAGGGGCCAGAAGAACATGAGTTAAAGAGAAAAGTAGAGGACTTGGGGCTAAATAACGTCATTTTTGTGGGTTATGTCAGTGATGCTGAAAAAGTAGCCTTATATGCCCTATCGAGATGCGTAGTCTTTCCGTCACATATCCGCTCAGAAGCATTTGGGGTTACGCTACTAGAAGCCTCTATGTTTTCAAAGCCAATGATATCTTGCGAAATAGAAACCGGAACAAGTTTTGTAAATTTAAATGGTGTTACAGGAACCGTTGTTGATCCAAATGTTCCGTCTGAGCTTGTGAAGGCTATCCGTGATTTTTACTATGATCCTGAAAAAGTATATCTTCTTGGTGAGAATGCAAGAAATAGATACCTGAATCATTTTACAGGTAAGAGCATGGCTAAGTCTTATCTTGAGTTGTATGGCAAACTACTCAATTACTCTTCTGTGACTCTCTGACCTGATAAGATATTTTGCTGGCTATTACCTCCAGTATATAAAACTTACTATTAAAGGTGCATATGCCACTAGTATAGCAATGGGGGCTGAAATCTGGTTCAAGGTAAAAAGAAGTGCAACAGGAAGAAGCCAGAGTAAGTTTATAATACAGACAGAAAGCGTTACTCGCATATGGCTATTAAAATAACGTGAGGCTCTCTGGTACATGTGGCTATTATGAGCTTCAAATATTCTTTCACGATTTATAAGTCGTTTTAATAGTGTCAACGTTGCATCAGTGATAAATGCTGCCATCATAATATTCCAGGCTATAAATAGTTTTGAAGAGCTGAGAAGTGAGTATAAGGTCAAGCCTCCAAGCATTATTCCAAGAGAGCCGCTTCCAATATCACCCATAAAAATCTTTGCAGGCGATATATTGAAAAACAGAAAGCCAGACACTGCTCCTGCTAAAAAGATCAAGATTGCAACGGTATCGTAGCTTGATATTGAAATATGGATAATTATCATTGCAAGTATGACGGTCAGTGCTTCAGCTGCTGCGATGCCATCAATACCGTCCATAAAATTGAACAAGTTAATAAGCCATGCCAGATAAATCGCACAAAGAATAAGCAAGATGACATAATAATATGGCGTAGTGTCCGGCATTGTAAGAGGCGTAAGGACGTATACTGTGATACTTGCTGAAAGAAAGTGAATAAGAAGGCGCCACTTTGCAGGTACATGACCTTTGTCATCAATGTAGCCGATACCTCCAACCATTATGAGTGGTATGGAAAGCCCAATATATGTGCTAGTCGATATGGTTTCCAAGCCAAAAAATATAGCTAACCCTATCAAATAAATAATAACGAAAGATAGACCGCCGCCTCTAGGCGTTGGAATACTGTGTGAGCTACGACTGTTAGGGATATCTAGTTGCTGGGCATTAGCAAGTCTATTTTTTATTACATATGTTAGTGCCAGTGAAAAAAAAAGGGGTACAGAGTATAAAAAAACTATGCTAGAGGCTGTTAATGCTAATGTCATAGGAAGGTTCGCTTGGAGCTTAAGGGGGATTGCTCAATATTTTTCCGAGTAGCTCAATATGCTGACTTATTTATTTTGATTTCGCCAATACTGTGCCGTGTACTTCAACATGTCGGCACATGAGAAAGGTGGGGCCCAGTCAAGAGTACGCTTAGTATGACTGATATCTACCTGCAGGTTGTCATATACACGACTGTATAAGTCTTTCTTACCAAAAAATGTTAGTGAGGCTTTTAAAAACTTTTTATTAGGGCTGAACAGTACCGGCGATGAATTCAAGCCTAAAGACAATAGCTTTATTAAATCTGTTGTTGATATGTCATGATCATCTGATGCTAGAAATGTCTGGCCTGCTGCTCTTGGGTGCCATATGCAAGTCTCGATAAGGTCGATAAAGTTTTCCTTTGCGATAAGGCTGCGCTTGTTTTCCGTTCTGCCAAAGGGAAGAGGGAGCTTGGAGTTAACAGCTTTGATTAGCTGCAAAAAATTGGCTTTGACATTTTTTCCATAAATAAGTGGTGGACGCAGTATCACAAACTCCATTCCTGACTTTTCGCAGATATGCTTTAGTTTCTGTTCTGCCAGATATTTTGATTCTGCGTAAAGACCTTGAGGGGATGGTGTATCCAGATGGTTAAATGGGATAGAAAATTCGGTCTGTTCGCCATTGACCTTGATGCTGCTTATAAAAATGAATCTTTTAACTCCTGCCGCTGCTGCACGTTGTGCTAGATCATTCGTTGCATCTACATTTACCGAAGTGAATGAGTTACCTAGTTCCTTTTCTTTGCTCTTCGGAATGTGAACTGCTGCTGCCGTATGTACGATGGTATTTATGTCTTTCAGTAGCTCATGCCATTCTGCTTTGCCTTTCAGATCTGCTATTGAGCAGAATTTTACTCCTGAAGGCGTGGATATGGGGCTAGGGCTCCTTGTTATGGCTGTTACCTGGTATTGATGACTGAGTTTTTCACCTGATAATACTTCACACAAGTCTTTCCCTAAAAAACCATTTGCCCCTGTAACTAGAATATTCTTCATTTCTTTAGGGTTTCCACTATATTATTGAAACGGGAAGAATGTCGGTATTAGTATTATCGCTGTCGAAATATAGAGAGCACTAATTATTACGCCAATTTTTATAAAGTCTGTTGTTTTATAGTGACCAGGGGAGTAAACCATTAAATGGGTCTGATAGCCAAAGGGAATCATGAAGCAGGCACTGGCACCATATGCGACAGCCATAATAAAAGGTTTTGGGTCAACGCCAAGTGCATTTGCTGCAGATAAGGCGATAGGAAATGCCAGTGCTGCTGCGGCGTTATTTGTAATGATTTCGGTCAGCATAACTGTCATCAGCATGATACCTATAAGTGCTCCGTACTGGCCATGTCCATCAAAAACTGTCGTTATTAAATTTGCGATAAGATCCGCTGCACCAGATGACTGCATGGCTTGGGCCAGTGTAAGAGCTGAGCCGATGATAATCATCAGTTCAAAGGGGAAGCGGCGTCGCAACTCGCTCAGTGTTACTATTTTTGATAGTAAAAGAATAGCAAGTAACACTAGGAGGCTATTTAATAATGGAATGATATTCATTGCAGAAAGTAGGATCGCTAATGCAAATCCTCCAAACGATACTATGCTTTGAGCTAGTGACAGCTTTGGCCTTACAGGAATATTGCCTAGTAGATGGAAGTTTCTATCTATATTTCTGTGCTGTATGAAGTCCGAGCTAATTGCTAGTAACAGACTATCGCCCACTTTTAATGGAATTCTTCCAAGCTGGCCTGTTAATCTTCTTTCGCCCCTTCTAATACCAACTACGCCAGCACTAAACATTGTTCTAAAATCCACTTCTTGAAGTGTTTTTCCTGACAGCTCCGAGTCATTGCTTATAATCACTTCTGCCAGGTTCGACTTTAGCAGTTCATTTGCGTGGTTGCCAAAAACCTGCAGGCCAGGAAATTTCTGGAGAATATGAAACTTCTCTATTTCCCCAGTAAATACAAGCGTGTCATTCTCTAGCAGAATCTCATCAGGAGTTACAGGGGTAATCAGTCTGCCGTCGCGAACTATCTCCAGTAAGAACAGGCCTTCCAGTGTTCTTAATCTGTTTTCCTCTATGGATTGCCCAATCAGAGGTGAGTTACTTGTCAAAATTGCCTCAAGAAAATATTTTTGTCCTGACTCTTGATCGGTACTTATATTTTTTGGGAGAAATCTCCCAAATATGACTAATGCCAGAATACAAATCAGAGCTATCGGCAGACCAACAAATGCAAAGTCAAACATGTTGATAGCTGGTAATCCTGAGTTGATAACAAAGGAGTTTACTATCAGATTTGTTGACGTACCTACCAGCGTAGTGACTCCTCCTATTATGGATGCATATGACAGAGGGATGAGAAGTTTTGAAGGGGCTATATGCTTCTGCTTGCAGATAACGTTTAGCAGAGAACCCACTACTGCAGTATTGTTTAGGAAAGCAGAAAAGAAGGCAGTCATGCTTGAAAGTTTGAGTATTGCGATGCTTGTTCTGCCTCGACATAACTTCTCGGAAAGAAGATCCAGGATTGCGGAGCGTTCAAGTGCCACGGAAATTAGTAACAGGACTAGAAGGGTGATGAGAGCTGGGTTGGTGTAGTTCATTAACATCGTTTTTTCATCAACCAATCCTGTAAGCAGAAATGCTCCCGCCCACGTGGCAAAAAGTACCGCTGGGGGGGTTCGACCGTGAATTAACAGCGTTAGTAGTACTCCAACACTCGCAAGAACCAGCCAGCCAGCCATAGCTCTTCTCCTTGGCTTTTATCGTCGGCATATATTATATAAACTGGTGCTGTCTTTCTGCAATTTTGTGCGCAGCGGTGACAGAAGAGTGCCAGTTTACAGGGGAAGGCGATGCAAAAAGATGTTAAAGATTTATCGCCGAGCGGGCTGAGTGAGAGGCGTAGACTTGCTGTTGAGTTACGCTTGCGCGGTGCTACTTTAGCTGAGGCTGCGCAAAAAACCGGACTCAGCAACCCTACAATCATCTCAGCATTCAAAGCCTATCTGGCGGGAGGTTGGCCTGCCGTTGATGTCAAGAAGCGCGGAAGAGTGCAAGGTCAAGGCCGGCTGTTAAGTGCTGCGCACGAACAAGCGGTGGAAGATTTTTTATACAGTTTAGCCACGGATCAAAATGGAAAACGCCTGTGGGCACTGGGTGAAATTTATTCGGTGATAGAAAGTCGTTTAGGTGTGAAGCTTTCAGAGCGTACCTTTGCCCGTTATTGCAGTCGCTGGGGAATTGAGGAGCGAGTGCTAGATCAAGCTGCTCGCCAGAAAGGAATGTCATATTGGTCTAAGCACATTCTGCCAGCTATACATAAGGCCGCCTATGAGCGCTCTTCCTTGGTTCTGGAGTGTATTGCCACTCCTGTATTCAACGGTAGTTCTGTTTCCATCCTGATAAGAAACTCTGAAGGAAAGGTGAGTTGCTATTTTTCAGGCGTTAAAGCGCTCACTGATAACATTTTTATAAGCCTCTTTGAGAGCATGCTGACTGCTTACTCAGGGCATATAACCATAATTTTTTTTGGTGTTGACTTACGTCGTGTACATAATGTAAGCCAATGGCTTTCTAAAAATCCGCAGCGAGTAACTGTTCATCAGCCATCTTTTGATAACTCATTTTTGAGTGTAAAGGTAGAAAATGGAGCTGCTGATTGGGGTATCTCAGGGACGAGTAATCGTCCTCTACCTGAATATTACGACCTGGAGAGGAATAATATGTCTTTAACACATTTGCAACGGCTGGAGGCAGAAAGCATCCATATATTGAGGGAGGTGGTTGCTGAAGCTGAAAATCCTGTAATGCTTTATTCTATTGGCAAAGATAGCGCAGTAATGCTTCATTTGGCCAGGAAAGCTTTTTATCCATCCATACCTCCTTTTCCATTGCTACATGTTGATACTCGCTGGAAGTTTCAGGATATGTATGCATTCCGGGATAAGATGGCTGAAGACACCGGAATGGATCTTCTTGTACATATTAACCCGGAGGGGGTGGAAAAAAATATTAACCCTTTCACGCATGGGTCAGCAATTCACACTGACATCATGAAAACTGAAGGGTTGAAGCAAGCACTGGATAAATATGGTTTTGATGCTGCCTTCGGTGGCGCTCGCAGGGATGAAGAAAAGTCTCGTGCCAAAGAACGTATTTTTTCATTCCGTTCTGCTCAGCATCGCTGGGATCCTAAAAGTCAGAGACCTGAGTTGTGGAAGCTATATAACGCAAGAAAGCATAAAGGTGAGTCAATAAGAGTCTTTCCTTTGTCCAACTGGACGGAGTTAGATATCTGGCAATATATTTATCTTGAAAATATTCCTATTGTTCCTCTTTATTATTCTGCTGTTCGTCCTGTTGTGGAAAGAGATGGTGCTCTGATCATGGTGGATGACGACAGAATGCCCTTAAAGGCTGGTGAGGTGCCTATGATGAAAAAGGTGCGATTCCGTACTCTTGGGTGCTATCCGCTGACAGGTGCTGTTGAATCTGAAGCTGATACGCTTCCTTCAATAATTCAGGAAATGCTGCTTACTAAAACGTCAGAGCGCCAAGGTCGTGTGATCGATCACGATTCTGCCGCTTCCATGGAGAAGAAGAAGCAGGAGGGGTATTTCTAATGGCACACGTATCTGACCTGATTGCTACTGATATTGATCAATACCTTAAATCTCATGAGAAAAAGAGTCTGTTGCGCTTTATTACCTGTGGCAGTGTCGATGATGGTAAGAGCACTCTTATAGGCCGACTGCTCTATGAGTCGAAAATGCTTTTTGAGGATCAGCTAAGTGCAATTGAGGCCGACTCAAAAAAATGGGGAACTCAGGGTGACCAGATTGATTTTGCGCTGCTAGTTGATGGTTTGGCTGCTGAGCGTGAACAAGGGATCACAATCGATGTTGCTTATCGCTTTTTTTCGACGGATCGGCGTAAGTTTATTGTCGCTGATACACCAGGACATGAGCAATATACACGCAATATGGTCACCGGCGCTTCCACGGCAGACGCGGCTATATTAATGGTCGATGCGCGGAAAGGGGTGCTCACGCAAACTCGACGCCATAGCTATCTGATGTCGTTAATTGGCATTCGACATGTTGTAGTTGCCATCAATAAAATGGACCTAGCTGACTATAATGAGTCTATTTTCAGATCAATTGTCGAGGATTACAGCGAGTTTGCTAAGCGAATTGGCCTGGAAAATATTACCTTTATCCCAATGTCTGCATTTAAGGGGGATAATATCATCAATCTCAGCAGCAATATGCCTTGGTATCATGGTACGACGCTGATGGGGTATCTGGAGACAATAGAGGTTGATGACACCCGTATGCAGCGGGAGCCATTCCGTATGCCTGTACAGTGGGTCAATCGTCCCAACCTCGATTTCCGTGGATTTGCCGGAACTATTGCCAGTGGTGTTATCAAACCTGGCGATAAAGTCCGAGTGCAGCCGTCCGGAAAGGAAAGTAGTATTGCCCGCATTGTTACCTTCGATGGTGATCTGGAGAAAGCCATTGCTGGTCAGTCTATTACTTTGACGCTGCAGGATGAGATCGATATTTCAAGAGGCGATGTTATCTCTGGCGTTGAGGCTCCTGCCGCAACTGCAGATCAATTTGAGTCAACATTAATCTGGATGCATGAAGAGCCCATGCTGCCAGGCCGCCCCTATATATTGAAAATTGGGAGCAAGTCAGTATCTGCGACAGTAACGGAGGTCAAGTACCAAGTTAACGTTAATACCATGGAGCATGTGGCAGCGAAGAAGCTGGAGCTGAATGCCATTGGTATTTGCAATTTAAGCCTTGATCGTCCTATTGCCTATGACCCCTATAAGGACAACAGAGATACAGGTGGGTTCATTCTTATAGATAGAATGACCAACAACACAGTAGGGGCTGGACTACTACATTTCTCACTGCGTCGCAGCCAAAACATCCACATGCAGCATGTTGATGTTGACAAGAGTGCACGTGCACTAGCCAAAGGACAGAAAGCCAGCATTTTGTGGTTTACTGGTTTGTCAGGAGCTGGAAAGTCGACCATAGCGAATGCATTGGAAAAGCGTCTGCATGCGATGGGGCGGCATACTTATTTGCTTGATGGTGACAACGTCAGACATGGTCTGAATAAAGATCTTGGTTTTACCGATACTGATCGTGTCGAGAATATACGTCGTGTATCAGAAGTCGCAAAGCTGATGGTCGATGCAGGTCTAATTGTTATTACTGCGTTTATTTCTCCGTTCAGATCTGAGCGACAGATGGCTCGTGAACTGGTTGAGGCGGGTGAGTTTATCGAAGTGTTCATCGATACGCCGCTTAGCGTTGCAGAGGATCGCGATCCTAAAGGGTTATACAAAAAAGCACGTCGTGGAGAGTTGAAGAATTTCACTGGTATTGACTCTGTTTATGAGCGTCCAGAAAATGCGGAAGTTCGGGTCGATACTACAGCACTGTCGATAGATGCTGCTGTGGACCTTATTGTAAATGCTCTGAAGTCTAAAAATATCTTGGCTGACTGATCGTTGAGCAGGCACAGCCAGGTTGTGCCTGCATTTATCTTTCCGACAAAGGACACAGTAGTGCTATGCAGGAAGTGAATAAGGAAGTGCTGGCAGCGGTTGAAAGGATTGCTCGCGAAGCGGGCTGTCTGATCATGGAAGTCTATTCAAGGGACTTTTCTGTCGTCAATAAAGAAGATAAATCACCTTTGACTGAAGCGGATGCTAGAGCGCACAGTTTAATTGTGAGCGAGTTAGCAAAGTTATCCCCAGCGACTCCCATACTCTCAGAAGAGGATGTTTCCTCCTTTGCTGGAGCGGACAAGTTCAGTCAGTACTGGTTGGTAGATCCACTTGATGGGACTAAAGAGTTTATCAAGAGAAACGGCGAGTTTACCGTCAATATTGCGCTTATCGAGTCAGGTGTCTCGGTTTTGGGGGTCGTGTATGCCCCAGCCACTGACGTTCTCTATTCAGCCGCGCGCGGGTTGGGAGCCAGTAAAGTTGATGTTACCGGAACTGTCCCTCTGTCTGTGAGTAGCTTTACGCAGGGTGAGCTATGTCGTGTAGTAGGAAGTCGCTCACACGGCAGTGATGCAATGGAAGGATTCCTGCAGAAATTACCTAAGCATCAGATGGTCGCAATGGGCAGTTCGCTGAAGCTTTGCCTGGTGGCTGAAGGTCTTGCAGATATTTATCCTCGCCTTGGCCCTACTTCTTTGTGGGATACTGCAGCAGCCCAGTGTGTAGTGGAAGCGGCGGGTGGGCAGGTTATTACTTTGAATGGTGAGGCTCTTGGTTACGGTAATACTGATAAGGTTTTAAACCCGTATTTTCTGGTCATAGGTGCAGGTACGACCAACTGGCTGGAGTTTTTTGCAGGAGTGGAGTAATTATTTCCTGAGGACTGCTTGAATTTAGCTAGATATGCAAAATGCCCTCACGTAGAGGGCATTTTGCATTGTGGCGTAAATTATTGGTATGCGTTATTAAAACCGTCCAGATAGAGGTCCTGGTCACGCATACGGGTAATGTCATACAGTTGCGATGTTCTTTGCAGACGCTGGCCGCCATCTCGTGTCAGCGGTTGCCATACGATAGGTGCATACTTCACTGTAGAACGAGTGAAGAAAGCATCGAAAGGAATGGTTAAATATATACCCTTATCGAAACTACCCTCACCAAAGTCTTCGCTACTGACATTGGTGAACGTTGCCCAGAAGCCAGCTGATACACCGTTATCAAAATAGCGAGAAACATCAAAGGTTACACCTTTATCTTTAGCCAGATATTGTCCAATACTGATCTTGGCCAGCAAGTCCTGATCTGCAAAGTTGTAATAGCCAGTGAGGTGGCCCGTAGTAGTGGTGTAGTCACGGAAGCCGAAGCCTCTGTCAAAGTCACGCTGTTTGACATAGTTCAAGTCGAGACCCAGTGCCCAGGGTTGCCCGATTGGGCGATAAAGTACCTCACCACCCACACCGCCATACATGGTCTCCAGCAGACCAGCATAGGCCTGGCCGTACCAGTTATCTGACAGCTGTCTACGGTAGGTGAGTTGCAGATTCTGGATGCCATAGTTGGAGTTGGTCAGATACTCCCTGATGTAGGTCCTGACCCTGGGCAGATTACTAGGTGCATCGTATTTGAACTTGTCGAAGTTATCGACTATCCCCACGCTCACTGTAGAGGCTAAATCCAGACCGGGTGTGAACGTATAGGTTGCAGTGGCATTGGCCGTAACCTGATAAAGGTAGAATGCATCCGGGCCACCGATGTTCTGTGTGAGCCCTGGCCAGAAGTAATAGCGGAACTGGTCAGGTTTAGCTGCGTAGACTTCGTTACCCGCGGAGTTGCCCGGATTCCTCAAGGTCATTTGTGACTTGAGCTCGTCGGTGGTGATATCTCCGTCATCTGCCGACTCAAGGCTTTGCCTGGTAATCGTAGACTTCGTAAGAGGAAGGCCATTTTTGGTATCGATGATAGTGATGCTGTCAGTTTCGGCACTGGTGTTGTTTGCCAGAATGCGTGCGGCGCGCATCTTCGCTTTACTGGATTCACGGTAACTGGTCTGCTCTCCAGTCATGGTGACCTGATGGTCAGTAGCATGAATTGCGCTGACCTCGTAGCCTGCATTGTTATGCAGTTCCGTAGCTACATGTTGCCAGTCAGAAGTTGCCTCTGGTGAGCGTAAGGGCTCTGGTGCTGGGTCGGTTCGTGTCTGGTTAAAGGGCGCTGCCATATTGGCTTTATAGGTAAAGCCCAGCATGGCGGTATTGCCCCGTTCCCAAGCCAGTTGCAGATCAATATTGTTGTTGAATTGATACACGACACCAACGTTAATCGGAGACGACTGATCCTGGTTGTTATCACGTGGCTCATGCTGATAATTATTGCCATCGTACTCGGCTTTGATAATAAAAGGCGAGTTCGGTATGTAGTAGGACACGCCACCGAATAAAGATGTGTCTCCGCTGAAGTAGTTACTGAAGTTGAACTTCCCACCGCCACTTTTGGCAGCCCCGCGCTCATCGAAGCGAGCACTCAGTAGTGACAGTGGGTTGCCAAGCGAGCCTCTTGCTCCAACGTATCCCCATCCCAAGCCCAGGGAGAAATCAAGATTGCTCCAGCGTTTGCTGGCAACCACATACTCTCCACTGAACAGGCCGGTACCACTGATGTCTCTGCCGCCTACGGCTACCGCAGGAATATAGCGTCCCTCATCCCATAAGCGTGCCTTGATATCAATCGCTTTATCTTTGTAGGATTGAGTGCCGCTTAAAGATGCGGGTCCGTACGGTACGTTAGAGATAGACATGTACCTGAAGCCGCCTTCCAGCCAGCTCAGTGGCTGAAAGAAAAGGTTGAAGCGTGAGTAAGGCGAGGTGTGACTGTAGTGAAAGTTAAACTGTCCCACAGGTGCCATTCTCGCCGTGGGAGTCTGCAGTACTCCTGCGCCACCAAAGTCTCCCTGGGTTACGGGTCCTGTTTCTTCGTAAGCCATGGCCGACTGTGTTATTACAGCGGAACAGGCACACGCGAGTAACGACAGCGAGAAATGACTTGTTTGCCTTTTCATGGGAGTGTTCTTGTTGTGAGCCACTGGACAAAACCTTCGTTGAAATGGGGAGCAGCAGCCAATGCGTCATCTTCAATAGGAATGTAGACCCAGCTGCCAGGGATTAGCCGCACTTTTTGGAAGTTCCAGGCTGCGATGCCGACTTTTTCAATCCGACCAGAAGGAGCTATGACATATACCTCGTTCTTATTGGCCCAGGGCGCGATATCGTCCTCATTGAGATAGCTCTGAATATCTTTCCCCGGCAGATACGGCAGTTTACGAAAGGGCGCCGCACTATCAGTTGTGCCATTCAGGCCAATTACAGAAATATAGTCAGGACGGTTGGGATAGTTCAGGCGGGCATCGGAGCCTATCTTGAGGTTTGCCGTTTTTTCAATTTCGAGCTGATAGGGATCAAGTGTGGTTGTCAGTTGACGGCCAGTGATTGGCTGAGTCTGAATCCAGCTCCGCAACGCCAGTAACCACTCCGATAAAGGTTTATCTGCATCTTTATTGGCTGCTGTGGAGTTATAAATGCTCTTTAGCTCTTCAAGCATCGCAGATTTTCTGCTTTGTTCCTTGCTGTAGTTCTGCGTAAGAAACAAGGCTGCACCTGGGACCCATGCAGAATCAGTCGGAATGGAATGAGCTAGCTCGAATAATCTGCTCCCAGTGGCAAAGGATACCGGGCCAGCTTGTTCCACATTACCAGTATAGGTGACCGATATATCGGCCATCACTGATGCGGAGGCCAGCATCAGTGCAGAAGATAGAATTAGCCTCACTGTCCGACCTCGTCTTTGAAGGGTTTGATGACTCGGGTAGCAATAGGGGGGTAGTCAGGATGAATAAATTGCTTTGTCATGACCACACTGTGTGAGTGCGGATCAAACCAGAATTGATTGGTACCTTCCCAGTTCATAGCAGGGATACTAATGTGCTCATCAACCTGAAAGAGGGGGGAGGAATACCCCTCGATATCCTGCAGGCCTATCGGAGTCAGTGTGCTGTTAACCTGAATGCCGTACCAGTGGCCGGGTTCGACATCGATTGTCCACGACTGAGAAAAAGTTTTGCCCGATAGCAATTCGGGGTTTTGCAGTGCGTCATTGATAAGAGACGAATACAGAAGATTGTATTGCAGGCCGCTGGTACGCATCAGACGCGCATGATTAGTTACTAAATACTCATGGCTGCTGCTGTACCAGTAATGACCATCTTTTTCTGCATAGCCATACAGCAGCGCTTCTGCTGTGTCCTCAGATAGCCGACCACCGATGGAGGGTCTCGGCAGTTTTTCTATTTGTTCCGGAGAGAGGTGCAGTGATTTATCTGAAAAGCTGTACTTCAGGCTGTCGACGCCTGCATTGAACACCGGAGAGAGGGAACAGCCACTAAGAAACGCAGCTGTAGACATAGCAGTGAGGAGTTTGTGCAGACGCATGAGAGGTTCCTGACCAGGCAAAAGAGTGGTCAGCATGGCTGACCACTTTACAACTTAGTTGGTAGTGCCGGTTGAGCCAGAGGTACCGGAAGTACCAGAGGCGCCATCGCCGCCGCCGCCAACGGCTGCACCGATCAGCACGCCACCAACAACTACGCCTGCTGCAATCGCACCGCTAGACAGACCTGCACCAGTAGCAGGGCCCTTGGCTGATTCAGCGAATGCCATGGATGAAACACCCATAGCCAGCGCAACTACACAAATAACCTTTTTCATTGCTGTGTCCTTTCATTACGTAATGAATAATGGCAAACCGCTGTTCACGATTGGCCATTCTCGTACAGGAGGCCTCCTGCAGAGCCGGTAGGGTCAGGCCGCGTATGCAGCATGAACCACAAATTTTGTTACTTTACTACAAAGTGTTTTTTTGCACACTCTAGGAGTTTTGTTTCCAGGCATTGACGATGTGCGTAACAAGACCCGAGGTGCTGGGATCATACCCTTCCAGGCTTCGATTACCTTGAAGTAGTTCCAGTGTGTCAGAAGCAAGTTTTTTACCCAGTTCAACACCCCACTGATCGAAGGGGTTGATATCCCAAATTACTGACTGAACAAAAACCTTGTGCTCATACAACGCAATAAGTGCGCCAAGACTAAAGGGGGTCAGTTCATCAAGAATAATGGTTGAACTGGGTTGGTTGCCTGGGTAGCGCTTGTAACTGGGCAGGCTGCTGCTTTCGGGTAAGACGCGTTCTCCCAGTGCCAGGAGGCGTGACTGAGCAAAGCAGTTGGCCAGAGCCAGCTCATGTTGCTGAGTCAGTGAGGGATTGGTGTGCTCGTGATAGCGCATCGCGGGCGCAATAAAATCACAGCTCACACGCTCGGTGCCCTGGTGTAGAAGCTGATAAAACGCATGTTGAGCATTCGGGCCCACCTCACCCCAAAGAATAGGGCAGGTTTTGAACGCAACAGACTGCCCTGAACGTGTTACAGACTTGCCGTTGGATTCCATTTCTAACTGACTTAAGTAGGTCGGCAGGTACTTTAACCGGCCATCGTAGGGCAGAATGGCATGTGTATTGATCTTCTGGAAATTACTATTCCAGACACCAATCAGGCCCAGCAACACAGGCAAATTCTGTTGCCAGGGCGTGTTCTGAAACTGCTTGTCCATAAAGTGGGCACCGGCAAGGAGCTGTTTAAAGGCTCGTATGCCCAGTTTAAGTGCGATAGGGAAGCCAATGCTTGACCACATGGAGTAGCGTCCCCCCACCCAATCCCAGAAGTACAGCTGATTGGACTCTGGAATCCCCCAGGCTGACATCTTGTCCTGTTGTGCAGAAATGCCAATAAAGTGACTGGAAAGTACTTTCTCTTTCTCGGGGCATGCCTGAGTGAGCCAGTTGAGTGCGGTAGCAGCATTCGACAGCGTATCAATGGTGGTAAAGGATTTAGATGAAAGGATGAACAGGGTGGTATGGGGGTTAAGTTTATCTAGCAGAGGTGAAAGCTGAGTGCCGTCCATTGACGATACAAAATGGATTCGCAGTGGCGTTGGTTCCACGTCTATACAGTCTTCAAGTGCCATGCAGCTCATCATAGGACCAAGGTCTGAACCTCCAACCCCGATGTTGACTACATCAGTAATGGCATAACCACTAAATCCACGCCACTGACCACTGCGAATGATTTCGGCAAAGCTGTCGATCTTATCGAGCTCTGCGGCCACTGGCTGTGAAATATCGTTGCCGTTGTACAGAGTACGATCTGTTGCTGGTGATCGAAGTGCCCAGTGCATCGCAGGGCGATCTTCAGAGCTGTTCACATGCTCGCCTGAGAACAGCGCAGCAATGCGCTCAGGCAGTTTCTTTTCTTCGGCAAGCCTGAAAAGCAGATCGACTGTTTGTTCCGTCAACAGTTGCTTGCTGTAGTCAAACAATATAGGAGAGCTGGATACATGGAACTTCTCGAAACGCGCCTGGTCTTGCTCGAACAGCGAATAGATGTGTGAGGATGCCAATTGATCTGCATGTTCAAGCAAGGCGCTCCAGGAGGGGGAGTCCTGCATATCTGCAAACTGAGTTCTTTCCATGTTACTTACCATTAATTCCAGCTCTGATCTTCATTTCAACTTACACGGACAATATAGACGGTAGGTTTGAAGGCTTTGTTGCGCTACTTGGTGTCAGTGACGAGAGTGTCCAGCACAGGTGATTCTTTCAAGGGGGCAAGCAGGTTGATATACGCCTTGATCACACGGTTCACGTCAAAGGACTTCTGCATTTTAATACGCCCTGCTTGTCCAAGCGCTATTCGCTCAATGTGAGACATATTAGCAATTTCTGTCAGTGCATCTTTGAGTGACTGAGCATTGCGTGGCTGACATATGAGCCCTGTCAAACCGTGATCAACCGCATCCCGGCAGCCAACGGTATCAGTCGTAATGATAGGCTTAGCCATAGCCGCCGCTTCAAGGAGCGAGCGCGGTACTCCCTCGCGGTAGTAAGAGGGTAAAACAACGCAGTCTGCCTGAGCAATTTTCGGTGCCACATTACTCACACCGCCCAGATAGTTAATGACGCCTTCTTTGTGCCAGGCTTTGATCTGTGACTCACTGATACTGTTGGCGCTGCCGGCGTCCACATGGCCTAGCAGCAGAAATTCAACATCCGATCGTTCGGCCTTAAGTTGCCTGGCCGCTTCGACAAACTCCTCAACACCCTTCATCCGCAACATACGTGCAACCAGAATAAATCTGACGATGCCATCGTTTGGCGCTTCTGTTGGAATGAAGCGGTTCAGATCAATACCGCTACCCGGTATTCGAGATGTCTTGTCGGCGGCTACATAGCCACGATCAATGAATAGAGTGCGATCATCCTGATTTTGGAACAGCACGTGATGAGCTTTGGGCTGCGATATCCTGAATAGAAATTGTGCCACCCGATTCATCATTGTTGGCTCAGCAAAAAGCGTTCCTAAACCGGTGATGTTATTGATTGCGGGAATATCCAGCCAGTGAGCTGCAAGGGTGCCATAAACATTGGGTTTGGGTGTGAAGTTGAGCACAGCCTGTGGCTGGCGCTGACGAAACAAGCAGAATAACTCCCTGCAAGCGATAAGATCTTTAAGCGGGTTGCCACCCCGCCGATGCATATGCAAGGTATGATGCCGCTGGCTGATTGCTTGCAGCTTGACGGTGTAATCATCTTCAGGTGCTACCGTCTCAACCTCCCAGCCTGCCTCCTGTAAATCCAGGATCAGACCTTGATGGAAGTTGAATAAGTACCAAGACGTATTGGCAATCATTAGGCAACGATTCACGCTAATCCTTAAGCTGGTCTGGTAACACAGAAGTTATGCAAGCGGTCATCTTTATTGTTGGTATCCTTTCCAGCAGCACGGATGGAGATTCTGTGTTAGATGCATGGCTTGTCTCAAGTGAGACTCTGAGCACTCCGGTGTCGAAGATCAACCCGGGCGGTTCAGTTATGTGAGGCAGGGAGCCATCATAAACCACTTTGCAGGAAAAGTAGCAAGCACGTAGTTTTTTGCTCCCAAATGTTATCTAAATGGGAAGTTGTCTCATTTGTCGATGAGGTTTTTCTCTCATCGAAGTTATGTTTAGCGACTAAGGAATACAAGGTGAGTTTGTCGAAGCAGCAGCTGCAAGATTTTGGTGTCTGTTTTATTGGTCCTGTATTGGCGCATTATTTCCGTTGGCTGGGGGAGCAGGTGAGTCAGTATGGTGTTGACAACCTGCTTTTTCTTGCGCGTGAGGGGTATTTTTTGCAGCAAGGGTATGAGCGGCTGCGGTATCAGGGGTTGGTTCCGGATGTCCAGACCCACTATCTGCTGGCTTCACGTACCTTCCTATATCGGGCCATGCTAGATCGCCCTGAATGCTGGGAACTGGCCCTGCAGGGAGCATTTAGCGGTAATCTAAAACAGCTGTGTGAGAAGCGGCTGGGGCTGATGAATTCAGAGGTAGACAGCATCTTCAGTCCTGCGCAAAAGGCAATGGAAGTTGTCTTGCCTGATGATAAAGAAAAAGTAATACGTGTATTCAAAGAGCATGTTTCTCAACTTGCTGCTTGTGCTCAGCCTACCCGAGATGCCTACTTGCGCTATTCCGCACCTCTGCTGTCATCACCTGACTCAGCGCTGGTCGACTTGGGTTATAGCGGTACTATTCAAAAGCTGATAACGCTGTTGCATGGTGCTGATACACGAGGCTTTTACTGGATAGCGACTCGTGCCGGTGAGGTCGAGGTCGGTCAATGCCGGGCTAGAATGCTCGGCGCGCTAAAAGAAGGAGTTGCTCTAGGGCAGGGTTACATACCGTTGGACCGCTCGCTGTTCCTTGAGGCTGTATTGACCTCTCCCAATGGCCAGCTGAAAAATATGTCAGTTGATTCATCAGGGAAAATACAGATGACCTACGGTGGATTAACGCATGTACAGCGTCATTTTCATGAGGTCGAAGTGATCATGGCAGGAGCCATGAGCTATGCAGAGGACATGTTGCGATCTGAGGCGGTAGTGACTGGGCAGGATGTGGAAAATATGTATGCTGCAATGATTAAAAGCTTTAGTAACCTGCCTGCAGAATTGAAAAGATTATTTGATATTGATGATGATAATGCCGGACTTGGTGTGATCAATCCGCTGACAATCTTCGCATGAATGAAAATAATTGAAGTGAAAATATATTGCCCTATTTAATGGCTGTTTCACAAAAGAAAGGGTTTTTCTGGTGTCACGGAAAGTATTGGAAAAAAAGCTCAAAGATTACCTGCGTAAGCGTAACCCTCAGGCATTGCGGTTTCTGGTCAAGGTTAAACAGCAATGGCGCAAAAAAAAGCTACAGCAGCAGTTTAAAGCAATACAGGTCAGGTCTGATGCCGGAGATGCAGCATTGTTAGAGCAAGCGACACGGGACCGCTTATTTGACTTTGAATGGTATAACAGTAGAAGCCTCCATCAGTTTGGTGATGTATCTTCCGCATTCACAGATTTTTGCAGAAAGTCTCGGTATTCCAATATTTCTGCTTCCGCGAAATTCGATACTGAAGACTATATGCGGCGTAACCTGGATGTGTACTTTTCTGGTATCGGTGCGCTAGAACATTATCTGTACGCCGGTCAGCAAGAAGGCAGGGAGATCCAAGGTGTCAAACAGCTCTGGCAACCTTCACATGTGCTTCCCATCGATCTGGCTGATAATAGCTATAAAAATATGCGCATAGCCCTTTGTCTGCATATTTATTACAAAGACTTTATTGAGCGCTTTGCCAGTCTGTTAAGTAGTTTACCAATAAAGGCTGATATTTATGTCAGTGTTGCAGATGCTTCTTGGTCAGGAGAGGTAAAGTCAGCATTTGGAAAATGTCCAGAGGCGGGAGATATTCATTGTGTAGTTTCACCCAATCGCGGAAGAAACTTTGGTCCATTACTGGTGGAGTTTAGTGAAAAGCTTAAAGGCTATGATCTGGTAGGTCATCTGCACTCCAAAAAGTCTCTTTATTCAGGCCGTGAGCAGACGCAATGGTCAGACTATCTGAATGAATATTTGTTAGGTGATGCTGGCGTTATACGTGGTATTTTGCAGTTGTTTGCTCATAACGCAGATTTGGGAATGTACTTTCCTACCTCTTACTGGCTAATGCCAAGCTGGGTAAATCATTGGACAATGAACAAACAGGCAGCCAGAAGCTATCTGGAAAAGTGGAATATCGCTCTGGAGGAGGATTTCCTGGCCTATCCTGTTGGAGGAATGTTTTGGGCACGCCCAGCTGCTCTGCAGCAGCTGTTTGATCAGACATGGTCATACAGCGATTTTCCAGAAGAGCCGCTGGCCAATGATGGTTCCGAGCTGCATGCGCTGGAACGTCTTCTACCTCTGCTCGTGAAACATAATGGCTACAAGCCATTTTTCTATCATCCACCGACAGGGCAGTTCACTCTCGATAAAGGCTACATCTATACACAGTATCATCAGCCTCTCAGTGAATATGCCAATCAGCTGCACAATGTAGATATAGCCAGTTTTGATCTGTTTGATACGTTACTACAGCGTCGCTATTACCAGCCAGATTATGCAAAGCTCAAGGTAGGCCAGCAGTTGTTTGCCGCAGGCGTTGTACCGAGTGCCCAGCAGTTCGTGGCAGAGCGTAATCAAGCCGAGTTCGAGTGCCGGCAGTCACGTCAGTTCGCTGGCGACGTTGGGTTGATCGAGGTTTATCAACGTCTGGCTAAGACCTTGAATTTACCAGCCGATGCAGTAGCCATGTCTGAACTAGAGTTTGAAATGGATCTGGAGGAGTGCCTGCCGAAAGAGGAGGTGGTGACGCTGTTCAACTCATTGATTGAAAGCGGAAAAAAAGTGTTTCTGGTGTCTGATACCTATTATTCCAGCTCTCAGATAGAGCGGTTGCTGTATCACATCGGTGCCCGGCACCCAGATCAAATGTGGGTTTCCAGCGAAAATGGGTTGAGGAAGGATAACGGTAGTTTATGGCGTGAGCTGGCAGAAAAAACCATTGATAAAGGCATCAAGGTCGCTCATATCGGTGATAACGTCGTTGCGGATGCTCAAATTCCGGGAGACTTCGGCTTTCAGAGCCTGCACATTCTTAATCCGATGGATAAATGGAAGGCAATGGGTCTGCCAGGCGGGTTCACTCATGGCGAAATGAATGAGCTGGAAATTAAAAAGTGGGGGCGACTGATATGTGCAAACGGGCGTTATCCTTTACTTAAGCATTAAAGTGGTTAGTTAATAGCGTATTCATCCAGTTTATAGATTAATCAACGGCACCGAGGTGCCGTTGATTATCTGGCAGTGATGTTACGCAGCAGCGCTGTTCCAGTTTGCTGAGATCACGGTGTCCAAGCCTGCATAGTCAGCATTGTTCAGTGTCATTTCCCCGGTGGCAGGCGGATTGAAGGCCGCCATGGCATTGACCAGATTGTCGATCTGAGAAGACAGCAGGATGTCACCAGAGGCTGTCTGGAACTGATCGATCTGAGCCTGACTGTCCTGATACCAGTTCTGCAGGGTAGAGCTGTCTGAGGTGCCGATGATCGAGACCAGCAGATTGTCGCCCTGGCGAGTGAACCACAACTGATCGCTGGCAATATCATTACCGAACAGCAGCGTGTCTGTGGCGTCAGAGGCGTCGAAGTTATTGATCGTATCCTGTCCATCACCACGACCGAAGACGTAGGTATCGTTACCTTCGCCACCCACCAGATGATCATTGCCTGCGCCGCCTATCAGGCGGTCATCACCATTCTGACCGAACAGCTGATCGATGCCATCACCCCCATTCAGTACATCGTTACCGTCACCGCCGATCAGGCGGTCATTACCGTCCTGACCGACCAGCTGATCATTCCCCGTTTCACCATACAGGGTGTCGTTGCCGGCACCACCGATCAGGCGGTCATTACCCGCACCGCCGACCAGCGTGTCAGCCCCTTCCTGACCATAGAGGGTATCGTTGCCGTCACCGCCATTAAGCAGATCGTTACCCGCGCCGCCGACCAGTGTATCAGCGCCTTCCTGACCGTAGAGGTTGTCGTCACCGTCACCGCCATTGAGCAGATCGTTGCCCAGCCCACCAATCAGGCGGTCCGCACCCTTGTCGCCATACAGGTTGTCATCACCTTCACCGCCGTTGAGGAAGTCGTTGCTGTCTCCGCCAATCAGGCGATCGTTGCCTTCCTGACCATAAAGTGCATCCTCTCCGTTTTCACCGTTGAGTACGTCATTACCCGCTCCACCGATCAGGCGATCATTGCCGTCCTGACCATAGAGGAAGTCATTGCCATCCATGCCCTGCAGCTGGTCATTGCCTGCACCGCCAATCAGAAGATCATTGCCATTGCCGCCCACCAGGGTGTCATTGCCGTCTTCTCCACGCAGGGTGTCGTCACCCTCGCCGCCGTTGAGCAGATCGTTACCCTGACCACCCACCAGAGTATCGTTCCCTTCCTGACCAAAGAGGGTATCGTTGCCGTCTCCGCCATTAAGCAAGTCATTACCCAAACCACCGACCAGGCGGTCATTACCCGCTTCGCCGTACAGGGAGTCGTTCCCTTCATCACCCTGCAGGGTATCGTCGCCCACGCCGCCAACCAGGCGGTCATTGCCTAAACCACCGATCAGTACATCGTTGCCCTCATTGCCGAGCAGGGTATCGTCCCCTGCGTTGCCGGTGAGGACATTGCGCAAGGCATTACCGATCAGGCGGTCGTTGCCGCTGCCACCGATGGCATTTTCGATATCTACATTGAAGGCGATACCCAGATTATTACTGCCATCATACAGGTCATCATCAAGGTAGCCTGCGTTGGATTCGACCTGATAATAGATAGAGCTAAGAGTGCCCTGGTGCAAATCAATGACAGAACCATCACTGAAGTTGCTGATAGAAATAGTATCGTTGCCACCCGCATCCCAAATAGTTTCAATAAAAGGGGTGCTGGGATCAAAGGTATAGACATCATTACCTGCGTGGTAAGACATGTTGGCACCATACAGATACTGAATGGCTGCGATGTCGTAGATCATGGGAGTCGAAGGCTGAACATAACCATAGCTTCCAGAGTTGTCATAAACCCAGCCATTGGGATGTTCGTTGTAAGACATCACAGTAGTACTGAGGTCATACCCAGCTGTATTGCCTTCGCCTTCGGGATGATTAAGGCCCAGAGCATGGCCAATTTCATGGATAAGGGTCAACGAGCCAAGATGTCCGGATGTCAGGTCGGTACCGCTCCAGATATCCTGGGCAGGATTCAACCATACATCTCCACTCCAGCTCGGGTAGTTGGGGAAGTACGCCCAGGCAAGAGAGTCACTGTCCATAAGGTCGTAATACGCTACACGTATATCGCCGACAGTAGTCGGACTCTCATTCACCTTGGTAAAGGTGATATTGGCAACGTTGGACCAGGTTGTCAGTGCGGCAGTAAAGGCATTGGCCACTTCACTATTTACGGGGGTCATGAAGGTAGGCTCATCACCCAGCGGGTAGTCGGGCCAAGAAGCATTGGCACCTGGGATGCTATAGGTAATAGTGGCACCCGTGCCCTGAGCCCCTCCCCATTTGTAAGTGAATTCGTTTTCTAAAAGTGCATTGATATAACTGGCTGTATTACTCCCATCGACAGAGGAGTAGGTGTTGGTTCCAGTTGAATTATTAGCAGTGGTCA
Source organism: Pokkaliibacter sp. MBI-7 (assembly GCF_029846635.1). Lineage (NCBI taxonomy): Bacteria > Pseudomonadati > Pseudomonadota > Gammaproteobacteria > Oceanospirillales > Balneatrichaceae > Pokkaliibacter > Pokkaliibacter sp. MBI-7. The sequence continues at coordinate 3,798,412 of NZ_JARVTG010000001.1, forward strand.
TAGTTCCCTCTCGAACATATTTACGGTACTACAGCAAAACACTTAAAGAGTGAGTTAGGCAGTGGTATTGATCCCGCTCACGGCATACCGTTTCTAAACCGGCGTAGCCAGTGTTACGTCGGGCCAGTTCTCCTGTGGCGGCGGCTTAAACGCTGCCATGGTGTTACTCTGGTTATCGATTTGGGAGGATTACAGTACATCACGTGGCTACATTGAATTGAGCCAACTGTGCCTGACTGCCCTTATACCTGTTCAGAAGTCTTAACTATCAGAGGTGCCGATGAGCTTTGTAGTTTCTCTGGGCTTTCACGGCATCCACATCAATCTCTCAAATATATGTTTTTATAAATAAACGGCACCGAGGTGCCGTTTATTTATCTAGGCACTGTTACGCAGCAGCGCTGTTCCAGCTTGCCGCGATCACGGTGTCCAAGCCTGCATAGTCAGCATTGTTCAGTGTCATTTCCCCGGTGGCAGGCGGATTGAAGGCCGCCATGGCATTGACCAGATTGTCGATCTGAGAAGACAGCAGGATGTCACCAGAGGCTGTCTGGAACTGATCGATCTGAGCCTGACTGTCCTGATACCAGTTCTGCAGGGTAGAGCTGTCTGAGGTGCCGATGATCGAGACCAGCAGATTGTCGCCCTGGCGAGTGAACCACAACTGATCGCTGGCAATATCATTACCGAACAGCAGCGTGTCTGTGGCGTCAGAGGCGTCGAAGTTATTGATCGTATCCTGTCCATCACCACGACCGAAGACGTAGGTATCGTTACCTTCGCCACCCACCAGATGATCATTGCCTGCGCCGCCTATCAGGCGGTCATCACCATTCTGACCGAACAGCTGATCGATGCCATCACCCCCATTCAGTACATCGTTACCGTCACCGCCGATCAGGCGGTCATTACCGTCCTGACCGACCAGCTGATCATTCCCCGTTTCACCATACAGGGTGTCGTTGCCGGCACCACCGATCAGGCGGTCATTACCCGCACCGCCGACCAGCGTGTCAGCCCCTTCCTGACCATAGAGGGTATCGTTGCCGTCACCGCCATTAAGCAGATCGTTACCCGCGCCGCCGACCAGTGTATCAGCGCCTTCCTGACCGTAGAGGTTGTCGTCACCGTCACCGCCATTGAGCAGATCGTTGCCCAGCCCACCAATCAGGCGGTCCGCACCCTTGTCGCCATACAGGTTGTCATCACCTTCACCGCCGTTGAGGAAGTCGTTGCTGTCTCCGCCAATCAGGCGATCGTTGCCTTCCTGACCATAAAGTGCATCCTCTCCGTTTTCACCGTTGAGTACGTCATTACCCGCTCCACCGATCAGGCGATCATTGCCGTCCTGACCATAGAGGAAGTCATTGCCATCCATGCCCTGCAGCTGGTCATTGCCTGCACCGCCAATCAGAAGATCATTGCCATTGCCGCCCACCAGGGTGTCATTGCCGTCTTCTCCACGCAGGGTGTCGTCACCCTCGCCGCCGTTGAGCAGATCGTTACCCTGACCACCCACCAGAGTATCGTTCCCTTCCTGACCAAAGAGGGTATCGTTGCCGTCTCCGCCATTAAGCAAGTCATTACCCAAACCACCGACCAGGCGGTCATTACCCGCTTCGCCGTACAGGGAGTCGTTCCCTTCATCACCCTGCAGGGTATCGTCGCCCACGCCGCCAACCAGGCGGTCATTGCCTAAACCACCGATCAGTACATCGTTGCCCTCATTGCCGAGCAGGGTATCGTCCCCTGCGTTGCCGGTGAGGACATTGCGCAAGGCATTACCGATCAGGCGGTCGTTGCCACTGCCACCGATGGCATTTTCGATATCTACATTGAAGGCGATACCGAGATTATCGGTACCATCATAGAGTAGGGAGTCTTTGACTCCATTGTGCGTAGGTATGTCATATCCAATAGAGCTCAACTCTCCCTGATTTAGGTTAATAGTTGAGTCAGTTGTGAAATTGCTAATGGAAATTGTGTCGTTACCACCTGCATCCCAAATCGTCTTCACAAAAGGCGTGTTGGGATCAAAAGTATAGGTATCGTCTCCCGTGTGATATCGCGTATTGGCTCCATACAAATATTGGATTGCAGCTATGTCGTAAATCATTGGTGTAGATGGAGTGACATAGTGGTACGTAAATGTTGATACGTTGTCAACAATTACATTATGGTTATGATTATTAGACATCACAGTTAGCGTGCTGTCATATTGATTACCTATGTCATCTAGACCGAGTGCAATACCTAATAGTTTAGTTAGATAAAAGTACCCTTCATCTCCCTTATTATATGCGATTCCTGAAGAGAGATTATTGTTCGCCCATATATCTACACGGGTGTTATTATACAGGCTCCAAAATACATCATCTGTGTGGTCATCATTTCCAGTGGGGCGCTGTGTTGCATAGGAGCTGCCAGCAAGGTTGATATCAGATAACGAGAAACGGTTGCTTGAGAGAGTAAATGTAACATCAGCTACTGCAGCCCACGCCTCTGCAGCAGATTCAAATGCGTTTGCAGCTGATATATTGACGTCGCTATGAGTGCTTGTTTCTGTTCCCGTAGCATAATAGCCAGTGTAAGCTGTTGCATAGGGTCTGTTGATAATTAAATCGGCTCCTTGCCCTAATACTGAGCCCCACTTTGAAGTACTATCTCCAAGTAAATCCTTTATTACTCCCTCTGAACTGCTGGTATCTATGGAGTAAATTGTGTTGTTGAGCATTTTTATTTCCTAGTGGTGTGTAAATTGCCTAATGCTTTCCTAGCGTTCCTTTAGGCTTTCATTTTTATAACGTAGCAATGGAGAAAGGAAAAACTCAATTACTCGTCGCTTTCCAGTTTCTATTTCTGCACTCACAGCCATACCCGGCGACAGGCGTACCTGTTTATCATCAATATCCATAGTGTCGCTATCGAGCGTGATAAGTGCTCTGTAACGCTGCCTGTCTTGTCTGTCCTGTGTGGCATCTTCAGAAAGCGCAGCGACTTTGCCGGTTAAAACGCCATATTTGGTGAAATTGAACGCGTTAACCTTCAACTCGACATGCTGGCCTGAGTGGACAAAGCCGATGTCCTGGTTCTCTACCCAGGCTTCAACTTCAATAGGCCCATCATCGGGGACGATTTGCATCAGCACCTGAGCAGGGGTGACGACACCACCAATGGTGTGAATAGCTAGATCCTGAACTGAGCCATCGATAGGAGAGGTGAGGGTGAACTGGCTGAGGCGCTGTTCGGCTTTACGTTTTTCCTGAAGCAAAGAATCGCGTTGCGTGACCTGTTGTTGCAGATCATTGAGGGCCGTCTTGTAACTCTCATGGAGCAGTGCGTCACTGGTGGCCTGATTGGCGCTAATGGCTGCTGACAACTGGTCTCGCGTGGCCTGCTGTACACGCACATTCTCTTCCACCTCGATCAGGTCCTGCATCAGTTCCAGATATTGAGCCCTGGAGCCCAGTTGTTTGTTTTGCAGTGTTTTCAGGGCAGTTACACGCTCGCCGATAACACCCTGCAAGCGCTGATTCTTGAGCATTTCTGCTTCTGCGACCCGTTGCTGTGCCTGCAGCCGCAACCGCTCCTGCTCACCCTTGCTGATATTGGCCAGTAGTTCGTCAGCTTGCTGTTGCAGCTGCAGGTATTGCTGTCGCTGATCAGCGTTAGCAGGGGAGGCTGGTAATAAAAATGTCGTTACAGGAGCAGTGCGCCCCTGCTCAAGCCAATGCGTATAGGCAGTGAGCCGCCAAAGCTGTGCCTCGGCATTCTGCAACTGTGCAGCGTATCGGGCCGCGTCGCTGGCTGCTGCGGTATCTTCGAGCTGGATCAGCACATCACCCTGATGTATCCGGCTGCCATCAGCGACCAGAATACTGCTGACCTTGGCGCTTTCCAGTGCCTGAATCTGTTTCACACGAGCGCTGGGGATCACTTTACCTTGAGCAGAAGCGATGATGTCGACCTGGCCCACGCAAGCCCACACAATCGTGATGATAAAGAGTGCCAGAATAGTCCAGAGGAACGTACGCGCCAGTGGTACCGGCGGAGTTTGCTCAAGTTCAATGGCGGCAGGCAGAAAGCTGTAGATGTCCTGCTGGCGCAAGGGTTGAGTGACGGCGTTATTAGCCATGACGGTCCTCCTTGTCTTCTGCTTTGGAGGCAGGAGCGGAAGGGGTGACCTGACGAATGGTGGGTTGATGAGTCTGATAGCTGTGCAGTCGGGCATAGTAGCCCTGTTGATCCAGTAGAGTCTGATGGTCTCCCTGCTCAATGATTCTACCCTGATCGATCACCAGAATACGGTTGGCATGACGTACGGTACTGAGCCGGTGGGCAATGATAAAAACCGTACGACCATGACAGATGCGCTGCATATTCTCTTGGATAATGCGCTCGCTCTCATAGTCCAGCGCACTGGTTGCCTCATCAAATATCAGAACAGGAGGATTGCTGATCAGAGCTCTGGCAATGGCAATGCGCTGACGCTGGCCGCCAGAGAGAGTTGAACCCTGCTCGCTGACTTTGGTGTCATAACCATCCGGAAACTGGCTGATAAATTCATCAGCACCGGCTAGGCGAGCAGCAGCTATTACTCGTTCCATCGGCATTGACGGATCAGCGATGGCGATATTGTCCCGTATGCTCAGATTGAACAGACGACTCTCCTGCAGAACGACGCCTACCTGACGACGCAACCAGGAGGGATCCAGCTGAGAAAGGTCCCGGCCATCAACCTTGACGCTACCGCTTTCCGGCAGATAAAGCTTTTGTATAAGCCGGGTAATAGTGCTTTTCCCAGAACCTGAGCGGCCGACGATGCCGATAATCTCTCCGGGCTGTGCAGTAAAGCTGACGTCGTTAAGTACGGGCGGAATATTGGGCTGGTAGCGAAAGCTGACCCGCTCGAAGGATACCAGGCCTTTGATCTTGGGAGGGGTTGATCGGTTGGGGTTGTAGCTTTGTTCGGTGGGCGTATTAAGGATGTCGCCCAGTCGGTTAACCGAGATGCGTGCCTGCTGGAAATCCTGCCACAGCTGTACCAGTTTCAGGATCGGGCTGCTGACCCTGCCTGCAATCATGTTGAAGGCAATGAGCTGGCCAATACTCAGTTCATTACTCATCACCAGTGACGCGCCGACCCAGAGAATAAGGACGGTGGTGATCTTGTTGATCAGTTGCGCAAACTGACTGGCAACGTTTCCAAGGTTGGAAGCTTTAAAAGAGGCGGCGACATACCCTGCCAGATTTTCCTCCCAGCGGCGCTGCACCTGTGGCTCCAGCGCCATGCTTTTGACCGCCTCGATGTTGGTGACGGACTCCGTAAGGAAGGCCTGATTCTCTGCTCCACGCTTGAACTTCTCATCAAGCCGGCTGCGCAGTATGGGAGTAATCAACAGGGAGAGAACAACATAGAAGGGAATAGAGCCAACAACGACCAGCGCCAGCACAGGGCTGTAGTAGAACATCACGGCAAAGAAAACCAGGGTAAAGAACAGATCGATGACCAGTGTGAGTGCTGTACCGGTAATGAAGTTGCGGATCGACTCCAGTTCCTTTACACGAGCGACAGTATTGCCTACCTGGCGTGAGAGGTAATAGGCAACAGGAAGCCGAATAAGATGATTGAAAAGTTTTGCGCCGAGGGAAACATCTACACGGTTAGTCGTATGCGTGAAAATATAGTTACGCAGGGCGTTCAGAATGACATCAAAGACGGACACGATGATCAGTCCAACAGCCAGCACATCCAGGGTGCTTAAGCCTTTGTGGACCAATACCTTATCGATGACAACCTGAAAAAAAAGGGGGGTTATCAGAGCAAAAATCTGAATGAAAAAGGAGGCAATAAATACATCCGCCAGGTGCTTTTTGTATTTAAGCAGTGCCTGGGCGAACCAGCTCAAACCGAAAGCCCCCCCGGTACTGTTCACCTCTGCTCTTCGCGTAAGCTGAATGATTTGACCAGACCAGCGTGTAAGAAAATCCTCGGTAGATAGTGTTTCAGGAGAGGTGCTGGCGGGTGACTGCAGCAACACTTTGCCCTCTGCCACACTGGCAAGCACAACAAAACTGCCGTCTTTTATGGCTGCAATAGCTGGAAGGTTTAGCAGAGTGAGTTGTTCAAGGCGGGCAGTACTGACTTTGGCTCGCAGGCCCAGTGAGCGTGCGGCCTGAATAATGTCACTGCTGCCAAACGGCCGATCATTCCGCGCAAACTGATGCTTCAGTTGGGTAGGATCTACGGGAAGTTGGTGATAGCGCGCGAGTAGGACCAGACAAGCGAGGCCACTGTCGAGCACGGAACTGTTCACTTGTTGCATCGTAAAGGAGTGCTTACATAAAATTTTCCAAATTTTACAGTTTGATATTTTTTTGTAAATTGAAATGTTGTTGCTGGTAACAGGTGACTAGCAAGTTACAGATAGAACAAGGGTTGGCTGAATTTTTGAGAGCAGAGAGCAGAGAGCAGAGAGCAGAGAGCAGAGAGCAGAGAGCAGAGAGCAGAGAGCAGAGAGCAGAGAGCAGAGAGCAGAGAGCAGAGAGCAGAGAGCAGAGAGCAGAGAGCAGAGAGCAGAGAGCAGAGAGCAGAGAGCAGGTCTAGCAAAGCGCTAGACCAAAACTTAAAAGAAGATACCAAAAAACGAGATTCAAAAAATCAGATTTTTAAGGCATCAATTGATAAACAAGTAACTATTCATTTATCAATGTTTGTAATAACGCATACTCTTCTTTAAAGTGGCTATTTATCACTTCTTTCTGATACTCAGTGAGTATAACATCGCTCGTAATTGGCGAGCCACTAATTGGACTTTTTATTAGATTGCTAACAAAAGATACTTTCTGGTCTGGGTTGATCTTTTCAGAGTGCTCTCTGTTATATAGAAGGACCTCTTCAATGTTTCTAGGGGAAAGGTTTATTGCATGTCGAGAGAGGGTCTCCTTGTTATTCAATGGAGTGTCAATGCCAGCTAAGGAAAGAAACGTCGTGACAGCATTGTTTGATATGCCTGCTTTAAGCGGAACTATCTTAACCGAGTCTTTTCCAAAAACTTCTATTAGCTTAGATATAAAAGAAGCGTATTGTAAAATTCTCTTTTTATCTGTGGTGACAATTTCATTATAAAAATCCCAAACTGATTTTTTGTAGTTTGGAGCGCATAGTTTGTAAAAATCAGAAATGACACACTGTTTATATAATGTCTGTACTAGACTGGGTACTTCTTGAATAAATATCACTAACTCAACTTTCTTAAGCTTGAGCTCTAAAGATTTCAAAATTTTTAGCTGCTCATCGTATTCAAGTCTTGACGCCAGGCTTTCCGAGGAAATGACTGCAGTTTTATACCCTGCACACTCTGATACCAAATTGGAGATAGTATGCTCAGAGGAAAGGTTGTTCATCAGTTGATGATGTGCTCGGCTATTGTTTGGTCTGCCGGTCGTTGGATATATGCAATCTATTTTTCCCAGTTGCTCTACGTTATTCAAAAATACATCTTGGAGCTCAAGGCCATAGGTACAGGGCCAGCCTAAATGAAAAATATAACTAGTAGATTGGTTGTTCTTACCTAAGGGAGTGGGAAATATGCCCTTTTTTTGCTGATCAAGCCATGTATTGCTAAATTTTGGATTACGTCTGTACTCGAATAGTGAGCCGACAGCCTTCCTGAAGGAAATAGCATGGACTGAGAAGTTTGCTGAGTTACTTCTGAAGTATGCGAGATTTTTATTTATAACGCCAGGGCCGGATGCATTTATTACATCATGGTTAAATTTGCGTTGTCTGAAATTTCCAATGACGTCGTCAATACACTTTTTAATAAATGGAGATTTGGCAGGTGCACCAATAATCGAGTTTGTAAAATGTGCTGCGTGCTCTTTCCCAATATAATTAGAAAAATCGTCTCTTTGTAGTAGAACGAGTTCATTGCGACAGAGAGTGTTAAGGCTTTTTCTTAACTCCATTGATAAGTCGACATAAAATCCTCCAAACTCATATACAAGCATGAGTCTTGCTAAATCGCATCGAGAAGCAGGAATCCTATTATCTGAATACAGCTGCTGTACTTCAGAGCCATAATGCTCTCCTATAAACTCTCTCATGAACTGATCATCAATCAGTCTATATTCATAATCAGAGTTTGATGTTCTTGTGCGATGTATGGCATCGAAGAAAATAGGAAGCAGGTTGGCGCTACTATGGCAGAATTGAAATATTTTTTTGGGTATGGTCATAAGTCTGCAGCACTTTTAAATTCTTCTAGTCTGATCCCAGGTGGAATAACTTTTATAGGAGAATATTGTTTTTCAGGGAATAGTATCTCGCTTGAAGTGAACTCTCTAGCCACAGCTAAGTTGGCATTGTAATAATTTCTGTCAAGTGAGTTTTGTTCTGATGCTGAGAATATTATGTGAGTGTCTTTTTCAAGTGGGATATTTTTCGATAGTTGAACGACTCCATCTCTGGTTGCTTTATATTTATCAGCATCTTTACTATGCACTCTGCATCTGTTTTTTACTAATGCTAAGCATCTTGTTGGAAGTGACTCATTAATTATTTTTTCACCTGAAATAAACGATGAATCAATGCTAATACCGAAGTTACCGATAAAATCAGTAACAATGTTGGAACTGTAAGGAACTACAATTACGTTACCTTTTCCCACGGCGTTAGACCACCTCATCACATTCTGATGAAAGTTAAGCCATGTTAAATTCCTCAATGTAAGGCTGAATAAGCTGTCTTGATACCTAACTTGTGGGTCTTTTATAAGTTGATTGTAAAGTGAAATAATAAGCTCAGACTGCCTTCTTACAGTAAATATCACTTTTACTTTGGTAAAGCGATCCTGCACAAAGCGTTTAAAGTCTGAGTCAGAGAAGTAAAAGGGGGATAGTTCTGATGATAAAAGAGTGTTGGGGAGATTTGACTCAATTATCTCTTGGTCTAGTTTTCTAATTGCGTCTATAGTTGTTAGATTACTTCCATAGGGGCCGCTGCTTTGAAATGCAAGAGCAAAAGGGTGATGGGAGTGATCTGCCCACTGTATAGATTGGGGATACAGGATGCCTTTTTCTGAAAGCAAGTTTCTGTTGTTCTGCAATGCGGATTGAATTGCGGATGTGCCAGTTTTAGACCAGCCTACATGCAGATAAAGAGTGTCAAATTTCACGATTAAAACTCAATTAATAAGTTACTTATCCACCGATTAATGGGTAGTTGCCATTGCTACTAATCAGACTGCCCCATTTGAGAATATGAAGCTCATCTAACTTCTCCGTGTTCTTAAATACATCAGGGAAACCGCAGGCAATCCATTTGTCGTTGGGGTGAAGAATATGGAATGTACTAAAACCGAGGTCGCCGGGTATTTGTGCATCTGCACGAACGTTGTCACCGATATGAATCAGCGAGGAGATTTTTTTCTCCATTACTTGCTCCTTCATATACCGCCACATAGTGCCGTTATCTTTACGTTTCTGCTCTTCACTCGAAACTAGCAATTGATAACGGCCATGAACGCCGACTTTTCGCAGCATCTTCTCAATTTGGTGAGGCGTATAGTAGGTGTCAGAAATAATAAATAGGTTTTTCTCACTTTGTGACAGCTGATTAAACAGCTCAACCATCTCATTCTTGGGCTGAATCATAGCCAGATCGTAGGAGAACTCCTGCCACATCCATTCATCCGCTTTCGATTCGGGTACGCTTAGTGAGCTGGCGATACGCCGATAAATGGTCTCAATGCTGATATCACCCTGAAAACTGGACTCTTTACGAAGTTCGAATTCGGTTTCGTTGCGCAGCCTGACAAAGGCTTGTGCATCAGTAATGACACCTTGCTCTGCCAGTGATTTTCCTAGCAGTAACTTTGCGTAGTCTGGCTCAGAAAATTCACGCCGCACCAAGGTATCGAACACATCAAAGGAAACCGCATGATGTGCATGAATTGCACTGCTGACGGATTCCAGTGACTGATTGTAGTTCATGTAGATATAGCTGGAGTCCTGAGTGAACTGCCCGGTAGGTGGATAGTAGAAAAACTGTTCAAAGCCATTGTGCTCGGTAAGAACGCCTAGTAGTCGTTCGATAGCATGCAACATGGAGCCATCATTCGGAAGAGGCTCTTCAGGGAAGTCTTCATAGCTGAAGTTCCGGCTTAAAAGTTGCTGCAACGCCTTGGGCCTTGCCCAGAACATGCCGCCTACAGGATACGGCAGGAAATCGCTCCGCAACTGTGCCTGCCATTCATCAAGAAAGGGCTGGGCAAAACTTTTGTTACACGTCCAGTGATTGACCCAGCTCGGCATCATCCAGAACGAAGTAGGGTAGTACAGACCAAGTTCAGGATGGTCGCTGAACATATTGAGCAGGCGGGTGGTGACTGAAGAGTCTTTCAGGATGAACTCGTTCTGATAGTCAGACCACTGGGTTTGCTCTTTACCAGAGTACAAGGACTTCTTGGAGTGTAAGTGACAGAACAGATCATATTCCTGCAACTTGCTACCGTATTCCACCAGCAGCGGGCCGAAATTACGCCCTCTGTTGGGCACTACGACCGCCTCAATCTGTTTGATATTTTTGAGCTTGCCAAAGCGCGCTTTTGCCGGCGCTGTATATTCCGGTTTAGAGAGAGTCAGCAGCAGGTCGAACTCAACAGGAAATTGCACCAGCGTATGATAAAAGCGCTCTATGAAGTCCTCGTAAAAGATGTGCAGATGTACAGCAACCTTCTGCTCTTTAGCGCTTTCTGTAAGGAGTGTAGAGGCTTTCAGCTCGCTGGAAGGGCTCCACTTATTGGTAGCTGGTGTAGCCATCCGCCCTTCGCGTTGCCCGTGTTCAAGGTAGTGGGCGAGAGGGCATAAACCCAAGTGATAAACATCGAGATGAAGCTTGTGATAAATCTCGGTATCGAACCCAGGAGAGGGGTTAATATTGGCAAAACTGGATTTCCGAAAGTAGTCAAAAAATAGCTCCTCCAGATCGTTGCTCTCAAGTTTGTAGGTCTCTTTATACCAGGCTGGATCAAACAAGCCGCTTTGCAATGCACTCGATAGAATACCTGCTCGGTAAGAACGTTGAGGATCTTTGTTCCCCTTGATAACCTGTTTAAGTTGTTTTTTGAAAGGTATTTTCATAAGTGAGGATGTCATCCAGAACGCTTAAAGGCAGAAAAACTGCAAGGGATTAATAAAACTGTTTCCTGAAATGCTGTCATCTGCCATGAACAAGTGCCAACTTTCCCTGGGCAACATATTGCGTCGCGTCACATAAGGTTTAAACAACTGCTCTACCTCTTCGACGCTGTAGGTTATGCAATGACGATGGCAGTGGGCAACGTGTGACAGGGCGCCTTGCATCACGTGCTCCAGATCGATGAAGTAACGCTGAGCGTTGGTTTCTCTGCCGTAATAGAAGGTAAAGGGCATTTCTTTTGTGCCACCCAGCTGGTCGATGTCAACAAACTGCCCATTAGGAGAAGTGAGTAAGCATTCGACAAACATCGAGCGATCCAGCATAAGATAACCATCACCCAGCTTCACCCCCTCCTTGAAGCACCCATGCATGGTCACCTCCTTGCCCGCGACGATGCTCGTACCAGGTTTGGTGGCGATAACATAGAAGCCTTCCGTATGTTGTGCAGTCAGCAAGGTGAGGAGCTTCTGAATAGTCCCAGAATAGCCAAGATCCAGCAGCATTGGTGTGAACTGCGAATCCATAAAGCCAACGTGCTGCAGATAGGCAAGATAGGCTTCGCGGCTTGGGCGAGTTTGCTCACGAAGTAGCTCAAGATTGTCTTCCAGAAACGCTTCCATCGCCTGCAGGTCTGAACTGCTTGACAGATCAACACTCTCTTTAAGTAGTGTTTTATCGAAAATCAGCGAAAGTGTCTGTTGAGTGAAACCAAATCGATCTTGCAGAAAAGACCCAACGGTTCCTACATATTGCCCAGCAAGCGACCACTGCCAGGAGTCAGGCAAATGGATGCATATCCTGAAAAGAAATGTACGTGATGCAAGAAGATAGGTGCTATCTATATTGGCCACTTTTAGCGCCTGCTGAAGAAAATATCCTTCGCGAGCCAACGCAAATAATTTGAATGGGTGCTCAGACGTTTTTCTGGCAATCGCAGCAACATAAGAAACTAAAATAGGGCCAACGAAAGACTTTCCGAGACTACGCAACGCAATGGTGTTTTTTGCTACCATCTTTGAACCTCAAAGACTGAAAGAATGCTATTAATGGATTATTTCACTAAGTGTGCTCGATAAATACAGCCAAAAAATAGAATAACAATTTTCATTGCAAGTATCGAAGAAAAGGAGGTAACTCAATAGGAGTCATATAGCAAAGATATGAATGTCACTATTGATGCTGTTTGTATTCCATTAAATAGCCATCCAGTGAAGTATGACGAAAGATCACCATCATGTGTCAGTATCTAGTTTTTAAGGCTAAATCTGGCCATTTTCTGATTCCTGGGATGTTGCCAATCTCCATACATCGTGAAATTAAGGCCAGCAGATTCTGCAGCACTAGCTATCTCATCAACAGAATAGTGAAATGGATCAGAGTTGTATTTCGTCACAATTCCACCTGGCTCTTGCCTGATATTCTCAGCGTGCGCTGAATTCGGCGCTTGAAAGAAGGTAGAGTAATACTGACCAGCAGGCTTTAGGTTTTCTCTCGCTTTACTTAAACAAATTTGAATTATATCCAACGGTAGGTGTGTGAAAAGTGATACCGATATCATGAAGTCAAATTTCTGATTAAACTTTTCTATTGAAAAAGAATCATCCACAAGAAGGTTTGAATTCTTGAATGAAAGGCCCGCCTCAAGCATTTCCACTTTACCTGCATTTATAAGAGAGCTATTAATGTCGAGGCCAAAATAATTTCTCTTTTCAAGATAGTTGATAAAGTGCAAACCACCTCTTAAGCATCCACAGCCAATATCAAGTAATTTGTGTTCAGGTTTCAATCCTACATGGCGCATGAATTCAAACTGTAACTTACCAATTTCCTCCCACATTCCGCCCACAAATGCCCGGTGAGCTTTGTTGCTAACGTCGCCTTCTGTTAGTTCTTTATGATATGAGTTAATACCTTTCATTTTGTTCATTAGCTTGAACCTTATTTTTAATGACAATGTATGCTCCAAATAAATTTGGATCACAAAACAACAACTAACCACACATACTTAATGTGGAAGTCGGAGCATCAATCAGTACGGAGTATAAAGTCTCTGAAAAGTATAGTTTGAGCTAAATGGCAAAGGTGCGCCAAACTAAATTGGCGCTGAGCTATTGGTCCTATTATTAAGGCTTGGGGCTAGTGGCTGCAGTCAAGCACGGAGGTAAGTGTCAAGAGTTGAGGCTAATGTTAAGTATCACTAAATATTTTTCTATATATTTCCTATAGAACTCAGATATTTCTTTTCAAGATCTAGAAAATCCATCTTCCGCTCCTTAATTTTCTTGATAGGAATACCAGCATAGACACCGAAGCGTTCACAGTCTTTATTAACTAAAGACAGTGATCCTATAGCTACCCCTTCTTCTAAAGTAACGTTTGGTAGAATTATTGAGCCCGATCCAATAATAACGTGCCTTCCGATATGTACTGGGGCATGAGTGACACTTTTGAACTCATCAGGAATCATAGGGTTTGTCATGGTAGTGCCCGAATAGTCATCACTACTGCTGTAAATTGAAACCCTACTAGAAATATTTGCAAAATCACTGATAACTACCGCCTCAGCACCTATGATCGAGGAGTAGACAGCTAGATGAATGTTGTTTCCAATGTGTACTCCCCCTTGGCCTGCTGAAATAACACAGAAGTCATCTATTCTTACATTATTTCCGATTGATATTTTTTGACAATTATAGAATGAGGCTTTATTTGAAATGAAAACATTTTCACCAATATTGGCGAAATTCATATCGAGTAATTCCGGCAGTGTTAGTATGGCCATTAATGAGGTTTCCTAATCCAGTCGACAATTCTAATGAGATCCACATCACTAAGACTAGGATAAATAGGAAGACAAAGAACCTTTTTAGCGATAGAGGTTGCTATTGGAAGATTAGCAGGGCTGGCTGACTGCATTCCTCTATACATTGGAAACTCACTGATTAGTGGGTAAAAGTAGCGCCGACTATATATGCCATTTTCTTTTAGAAAATCATAGAGTCCGTCCCTTGATAGCTTATATGAAGGCTCGACCAATATTGGGAAGTAGGAGTAGTTAGCTTTTGCTTGGCCAGATTGAGGTACAACTGAGATTCCATCAACTTTATCTAGCTCAGTTCTATAAAACTTATCAATTTCCTTTCTTCTTGTTAATGCTGATTCGATATGATTAAGTTGTAATAATCCGAAAGCAGCATTTATTTCACTCATTTTTCCATTTATACCAGGGGCGACGACAGTTACTTCATCTACTATACCAAAGTTCTTTAAATTATTTATTCTCTGCTTGGTCTTTGTGTCGGGGCATACGATTGCGCCGCCTTCAAAAGTGTTAAAAACTTTAGTGGCATGGAAACTAAGTGCACTTAAGTCGCCATGGCGGAGAATACTGCCAGTGGAGTCGTTAACACCAAATGCGTGGGCAGCATCATAAATAACTTTAAGGTTGTAGTTAGTAGCAATTTCTTCTATAGCCTTCACATCACAAGGGTTGCCATAACAGTGAACTGGCATAATTGCGGTGGTTTGTGGTGTAATAGCCGCTTCTATTTTTTTAGGGTCAAGGTTTAGAGTTAAAGGGTCAATATCAACAAAAACAGGTTTAATCCCATTCCAGAGTAAGGAGTGTGCAGTCGCTACAAAAGAATAAGGAGTTGTAATCACCTCCCCAGCTATCCTCAATGCTTGTAGTGCGGTTAGTAAAGCAATAGTGCCATTATTGAATAGAGCTATTTCAGGGACGCCAAGATACTCACATAGTGCGGCTTCCAGCTGCTGATGCATAGGGCCACCATTCGTAAGAATTTTATTATTCCAAATCTCCTCTAGATAGGGAGTGAATTCTTCTAGGGAAGGGAGAAAGGGTTGAGTCACAAAGATCTTTGAATTCGACATTCTATTGCTCATTTAAGTAGTTAAAGCTCTGAGTTATCTTTTAAAAAGACTATTAATTTAGGATCTTTTTGTGGGATAAGAATTTTATTAAGTGTGGCTAGGTTTTGACTTGTCGTTGCTACCTTGTACTCGTGGTCGCTCATTAATTTTTTGAAATAGATAAGTCCGCTTTCAATAGAAGGTTCATAAGGTGGATTGCCTATTAAAGATTGACAATCTGAGTGGTTAAAAAGAACCACAGGGATTTTCATTATTACTGCATTTATGCCTGCTACTTTTCCGCCACCGGTGACGCCAGGAGGTTGAATGTAAATGTCTGAATCCTCCAGTACCTCATGGACATTATCTACAGTTCCCTTTATCACTACTCTATTAGATTTAATAAGAGAGTCGAGGGTATTAGTTATTCCAAGGAAGTTGTCTTTACTACTCTCACCATAAATGTTCCATACAACACGTTTATCTTTGAAAATCGATAGCAGAAATAAATCCAATATTTCAGAGGTGTAATTACGCAAGGATCGAGAAGTTCTGTCTGCTCCTATGATGCTGATCAAATTAATTTTGCTTTTGTTTTTTAAAATACTGTCTTTAGTCTCCTTTAGAAAGTAACTCTTTTCTAATTCGTTTAATTGAATTGATGGCGTGAATTTATATATTTTTTTGCTATGAGTATTATTGAGGTCTAAATGTGTAATAATAGATTTGGAAAATCTGCTAAGTCCGTTCTCTTTATTAAATGGGAGGTCGATTAAATTAAATGATTCAGAAAGTATTGAGTCAAGATATAAGGTTTGTAAATTGTCACGTGAAAGAATTACGTGCTCTGGCATAAATGATTGAATTAGTCTCAATGTGCTTTCATAGGACGACTTTAGTGGGCTTTGAGGATCATCTATGATTGCTAGATCAATCCTTACTCGAATTGCCTCTGATGGAGAAAGATAGTTATTAATGCTATCAATAAAAATTCTATTGGAATAGGAGAAAGATGCTTGTTGGAAATTATGTATATCTAAATATTTTCCTGTAATTATAATTTGAATTTCAATTTCTTCGGATGAAATCAAGAGGGATTTCATCAGAGAAAGTAATACATCCTTATGTGATGAGTTATCCTTAAAAGGAATGTGTGACAAAATAAAAGTTATTCTGTTTGATAGTTTTATTTTAAAGAGTCGTGCAACTTGATGTATATCAGCAGATTTCTCAGGAGGAATTGTGCTGGAATTCAATCCTCTACTATCTTTTAATAGTTTATCTACATCTTTGATCATGTTCAAAAGCACAGATTTACCACCTCGTTATGCAATGTAAGTTGCATCAAATTAGTTTAAAGTACGGGAGGCACATATTCATTACCTATTTACGCTTGTCCAGTTATCATGCCATATTTTATTCTCTTTCATCTCAATTTCCAGGGGGCGAAGCTTCTCAATCATATACTCCATCCATTCCGCTGGGATTCCGAAATCTTTTGTTTTATTTACTTTCTGGCCAATGTTTTCCTGATCCAATGAAGTTCTGGATACTTCCAAAAAGTCTTCAACCTTGGCTAGTTCGGTGAAAGGGTCAGCCCTGAAATCCTCGAAATAGAGAATAAGTAACTCTGACTCATCAAGGTTTTCTCGTAAACGAACAATATTCTTACTATACTCTGCATTAATCCAAAACCATGGCTTAGCCAGTAATTCTTTGAAATGAGCGAAACCTGCATCAAGTGCTTCATCCTCTCTGTTAACCCATTTCATGTGAAATTTGTAGTGTGACCAAAGCCGTGATAAGGGGTCTCTCAATGTATATACTACTTTAATATTATTTGCCGTTTGCCTGACTAGTTCCCATCCCTTATGATCCATTTGACAGTAAAGGTTAGAGAAGTCAGCGAAATATTTTTCTCCACTATTAAAACGGAAGAGGTTCTCATACCACTCTTTACTTATTTCAGTTGGACGAGCATATTCTGCATACCATGCAATTTCATTTGCGTTTTCTGCAATGTATTTTAGATTTCCCTTATTGTATTTGTTCAGTACTAATTTTAGCTTTTCTATTCTATTCTTATGTGATAGCTGGTTCTCTATGCCTACTTTATTTGCAAAGAAATGAATCTCTTTCTCTTCTGAAAAGTGAATGTCTGGATTGTCTTTTAGTTTCTCATATAACCAGGTAGTACCTGCCTTCATCGCTCCGACACTTAAAAATAGGTTTTCGATCATTCTTTTTTCGCTCTCTATATTATATAAAGTGACATACCGATTGATGTTTTTATGGCTATTTCTTAATTCTTTAATGCTATGTATCTTAAATTTGTCCATGCCGTAAGGAGGGAGGTCGATATTTACGGTATGAAAAAACCAGTTTTCAATATTATTGTTATTTTTAATGTTGTTGACAGTATTATTGCTGTCATAACTGGTGCTAATGAATAGGTTTGCACGTGAGGCTTTTACCTTATTTAGTACAATAGAAATATTTTCTGGGGATAAGTGAAAAAGTACATCACGGCAAATAATTAGATCCACTTTAGGGTAGGGTTCTAAGGTTATATCTTTACATTCAAATGTTGTCTCATTATTACCGTGACTTTCACGAAGCTCATCTATAAGCTTCGTGCTTGCATCCCATCCAATATATCTTAATACCCTCTCTTTTCTGATATTCCTGATAAGGATTGACATCCATGCCCAGTCTCCACACCCTAGATCCAAGACGGAAGAAACGTTATATTTATTAACTGTATCGAAGATTAGCTTTTGAATCTCATCTGTATTGGCAACTGAACTACCAGGGCCTGAAGCCGACTCTCTTCTTCCTAATTTTCTCTCTCTTATTCCGAGCTCTGCAAACTCTCTTGCTGCGCTGAAGTTTGACTTATAAGGCTTTATCATAAAACTCGTCTACCAATTGGGCTACTTGTTCTGATACGGATCTGATGTTTTTGGAGATAATATTTTCCTTGTATTGTTTATAGTTAGAATCGATTTTTTTTATTGTCTCTGAAAGACTGGCCTTGTCTGGATTAATAATGTAGCCAGTCTGATTGGGTATAATATCTTCTCCTATGCCACCAAGATTACTTGCAACAACCCAGCATCCAGCTGCGTTTGCTTCTCGTGTCACCAGCCCATAGCTCTCCGGCCAGAGTGATACAGCAAAAAGAACATCAATCTGAGAGTATAAGGTAGCGATTTCTGACTGCTTAGTTCTACCAATAAATGTCACCTTTACACCCTCTTTTTCTACTACATTATTGTCATCTTCCTTATTTGGCTCAGGTGTCCAAAACTCTGTATATAAGTAGTCCGAGTCTTTAGAGTGGTCCACAATTAGCATCTCTATATTCTCAGGCTGTACTTTTGTAACTACTTCTTTCAGAAGAAAGTACCCTTTATGCTCAGCCATTCCACCAATGTGCGCACATATAACTTTTTCACTTTGTCCGGTCTTTTTGGGTTTCCATTCCAAGCAAGAGATCCCATTTTTATTGGTCTGTATTTTGGTGATTCCATTCTTGATATAGAGTTGTGCAAAACTTTCAGATACGGTTAGCGAGAAGTATGCAGAATCCAGAAGATGTTTAAGATATTCTTTTCGCTCTATCGATTCACTAACAGAGACATTAGATAGTGTAGCTGTTTTTTCGTATGTATCCGGGTGCCCATCAGGATATACTTTTCCTTTGTGGTCCACGAGGAACTGGAAGTCTGATATCCACCACGCATCGTGTACTGTAACAATATATGGGACTTTTAGATCTAACGTAGCTTCAACAATTGATCCAGTAAGTCGTTGAATACAGTGAAAATGAACCAAGTCTGGTTTTTCAATTTCTAGAAACTGCTGAAAAATGTCATACATTACGGGATCTTTGGCGTGCCAATCCATATTCTCCCTGAAAAGTATGCTAGACCGGTAAACCCGCATATTTTTATGGTTATAGCAGCTAAGTTGATAGGGTGCTTTATGCTCTGAGTCGCTAGTGAAAACGCAAATATCAAACTGATCTGAATATTTTCCTATCAACTCATCAAAGTTATCTGCCACTACACGAGTTGCGCCTCCAATCGACTGAGGAGGGAAGAATACATTTACAAGGGCTATTTTTTTCTTGGCAACAGTATTTTTTTCGTTTATAGGTTGGCTTCCAATTGACTGTAATTGTGCCGCGAGAGATTTTCCTAATGACTCGATAGAATATTCTTTTATTACTCTGGCTTGCGCCTTTGTACCAATTGCTAATCTTTTTGATTTGTCGGTGATCAGGCTGTTTAAGGCGCTAAACCATTCATCGGGATTTCGGGCAAGTAATGCATCCTCACCATCTTTAATAACATCAAGATAGTTATCCGTTGCACTTAGAACTGATGGAATAGCAAAGCATGCTGCTTCAAACCATTTCAATTCACTTTTGGCACCACTTACTATGTCTGAGTGAAGGACCGCTAAATTAATATCAGACTCTTTAAGGAGTGACCAATATGCTTTAATACTATTAACAGGGGGCAGTATTTTTATTTGATGCTGAAAACTTTCTATAAATGTCTTTGGAAGAGCTAGGTAGCCAACTATTATTAGGCGTGCATGTCTATGTTTCTCTAAGAGTTTTGTGAGAGCTGGTAAAACAAGGTCACTAAAGTCGCTGTTATGTGCTTGTGTACCGCTGCCATAAAATATATCTACAAATTTCTTCGTAGCAATTTTTGCACTAGATGATGAGTTGAGCTTGTCTAAACCGTTACGGTGAAGAATTACTTTTTCACCAAAGACATTTTTTTCTAGCTCTTTGGCTAAGCTATTTGTAGACGCTATGCCATATCGACATAGTTTCGATGCTGAGTTGAAGAGTGCCATTCCTTTTGTGAGATTAAAGTAGGTCTCAACATCAACATAGCCTCCATAGGATTCAATAGAAGGGGGGTAGTCTTCGCTGAATATAAGGTCATCAATCTCATAAACTGAGAGCTTTCCTACAGCATTAACTGCTGCCATAGCTTTTAATACATCAGGAAGGCAGGGAACTCTATAGAATATAACCAAATCGTGTGTTGATAATACATTGTGCTTATCTTTAATTTTTGTCCAATCTATCGTGCTGGTTTGAATGCCTTGTGATGAAAGTTGCTCTACTTTCTGATCGATTCTGTATCTAATACACTGTGGAATGTGAAAGTCGCCAACAATTAAAACCTTTTTTGCATCTATTGGTTTTAGTGATTTGGGTGGTTCTTGGCAGCCATAGCTATTTAGATAAATATTATATACTTTAGTTGCCACTTCATTAGATATTTTTATCAGCTCTGATCGGTTGTTTTGCTGAGCAGCAAGATTTAATTCAGGTTGTTTTGATAGCCAGTATTCGTTTACAAACCTATCTAGCTGATCCTGTAGAAAGGTGAATTCAGGAAATTTCTGTATCCCGGCCGCTATCGTATTCAGCGCTTTTTCTGTCTGATTGTTCTTAAGTTCCGCTTCGGCAAGATTGTAATGTAACCACTTGCTATTAGTATCTGTTTTGAGAGCTTCTCGATAGTATTCACATGCAGAGTTATTATCACCTTCTTCCAGATAGGTATTGCCAAGTGCTTCTAAGGCCTTCGGTGTAGTATGAAAGGTAAGTGAAGACATGAGCAGTTTTCTAGCTGACTTTTTGTCTCCATTTAACAGAGCTTCCTCAGCCATCTGGTAGTAATGAGAAGCATTCTTCTGTTTTGAGTTAAACACCACTTCTGGTTGAAACGCTGATGTTTCAATGAGGTATCTACTGGAAAATAAATAGTCTGCTTTCTTTTTGAATAGAGTTTCATAAGCTTTTCGAATTTTTTCTAATAAGGAAGTTGCCTCCTGTATAAGTTGATCCTGGCTGTGTTCTATCGCCAAAAGAGCAAGACGAGCCTGTTTACTGAGCCAGTAAGCATCCGAAAATTCAAAAAACGTTTCCCTAATAGGGCTGAAGTTTTTGTACTTTTCTGCGCATTTTATAAACTCGTCAAATGCGCTATCTATGTATCCTATTTTTTTCAGTGTTTTTGCTTTGTTAAAGAGTGGCCAAGGGTTGGAACTATCAAGTTCTGTTGTCTTTGAGTAATACTTTAATGCAGAGTTGTAGTCACTTTCATCTATATAGGTATTTGCATAGTATTCTAGTGCTCGTACATTATTTCTAAAATATAGTGAGCAGCTTAGTAATCTCCTAGCCTTTTCTTTACTGTTTTTCTTTAGGTATTCCTTTGATAGCAGTATGTAGTATTTTGAGTTTTTGCTTTTTTCTGAGAAGAAGTATATTGGTTTTGAAGAGTTTCCTTCAAGTACTGAGATTATATCTTTCCCGCTTATGTGTAGATCAATGCCCGCATTTATTTCAATAATAGATTTTATATCTTGGAGTGCTGGAACTAGCTTCTTATTGATTCCAAGAACATTTTGAAGATGCTTAATAGATGCGTAGCGTCGCTCTTTCCAGCCGAACTGTGCAAAGTGGATCTTTAATTCAATGTCTGAATTTAAGCCTTCTTCGTTGATGTCATCATATAAGTATCTGTAGAAATCAGAATTGAAGGAGTGTACTACGTTGGCGTTGAAATCTGCTGAGAATGAGCGGGTGTAGTCGCCGAGGCTGGCTAGCCGATATTCTGATTGTCCAAAATTTTTATAGTGAATGAATGCGTCTAGCTCAGAGTTTAGTCCGGCGTCTATTAGGTCTCTATTAAGGTGAAGATAAATATCTTTGTCGAAGTGGTCGATTGGATTTCTGTGTGTTTTTATAAAAAGCTCGCGTAAATTTTTTACGCGCATTTCATTTTTTCCGAATTTCTTATAGTGTATATAAGCGCTGTAAATATTGTTGAGCTCTTCCTTTTTTAGGTCTGAGTAGTAAGATAAATAGAAATTATAGTCAAAGCCATTGAACTCATCTGTGGAAATGTCTAGGGTGTTAGCTAATGATATAAAGTTAGCTACTCTGTTCTCACTCTGCCCCCAGTTAGTCCAATGGTTTTGTGCCTCTTCCTTGGAGAATTCTCTTAAATCATTGTACCATTGCGTATAAAAATCATATTCAAATGTATTGGGTTCGTTAAACTCAGCTTTCAGATCGTTAATTGGTATTGCTTCTCTTGAGTCTGTACTTTCGCTCGACAGTGTTACTTGAGTATCTGGTCTTTTTGAAATTTCTTGTTTATACATCGCTTGTTTGGTCCTTTGATATCATGCTCTTGATACCAGTTAACGATCTGAGTCCTTTGAGTGCTGTCTATACTAAATAGTTAAAGATTTCCACCAAGTCGAGTTTTCTAAATACCAATTTATTGTTTTTGTAATGCCGCTTTCAAAAGATTCGACAGGTGAGTAGCCAAGCTCCTTGTTACTTTTTCTGGCATCAATCGCATATCTGCGGTCATGCCCTGCTCGGTCCTGAACGTAGGTTATCAGGTTTTCTGCATTGCCATCGATTGCTTCCAGCGCAGTTGGATATTTAATCGCGAATGATGGGTCTTGCTTAAATAGCTGATTCATTCTTTCGCATACCAGTTTTACGATATCAATGTTTTTCCACTCATTATGGCCACCGATATTGTAGTTTTCACCAATACACCCCTTCTCTAATACCAGTTCTATGCCTCTAGCATGATCTTCCACGTATAACCAGTCTCTGATCTGGCAACCATCGCCATATACAGGAAGGGCCTTATTGGCCAGAATATTGGTGATGATTAATGGAATCAGTTTTTCAGGGAAATGATAGGGGCCATAGTTGTTGGAGCAGTTGCTTGTTGTCACTTCGAGCCCATAGGTATGATGATAGGCTCTTACAAGATGATCTGATGCCGCCTTACTTGCTGAGTAGGGGGAGTTGGGAGCGTAGGGGGTGTTTTCGTGGAAGGCCGGATCGTTGGCACCCAGCGTGCCGTATACTTCATCCGTTGATACATGATGGAATCTATGTGCTAAAGGCGCTTTAGCTGCCGCTTTGGGTTCAGTTATCCATACCTTTCTGGCTGCTTTAAGCAGGCTGTAAGTGCCGAGTATATTGGTTTCGATAAATGCATCTGGGCCTGTAATGGATCGATCTACATGGCTTTCAGCAGCAAAATGTACAATGGTGTTGACTTGCTTATCTCTAAGCAGTGTTTCAATTAGTGTGGTATCACAAATGTCGCCATGTACAAATTCAAATCCTGCATGGTCTTTTACAGGGTCTAAATTGGCTAAATTACCAGCATATGTTAGTGCATCGAGAACAATGACATCATCACTTGGATGCTGCTTAATCCAGTAGTGAACAAAATTAGCGCCAATAAAACCTGCACCGCCAGTTACCAGTAGCTTTCTATTCATGACAACCTGCATTTTTAACTGTGTTTTAAACGAATGATTTTTTATTCAACGATGAGTTCATCAAGCATCTGGCTTAGTTGTTTGCGCCAGTGTATGGGGAATTCCAGATTTGCGATTTGATGAGACTCGCTTTTATCCAGGACACTAAATGTTGGCCGTTTGGCTGGTGTCGGATAGGACGATGCTGGTATCGGCTTAATGGGAATCTCACGAGTCAGTAGGCCCTTGGCCAACGCTAGCTCCTGAATTGCCTCAGCAAAGTCATACCAGGAGGCAACACCAGCATCTGTCCAGTTAAGCAGTAACGGGTGTTCATCTTGAGCTCGCTTTTCACCATCAACAATGGTCCAGATGAAACGAGCTAATCCTCTGGCCCACGTTGGTGTGCCTACCTGATCAGCGACGACTCCCAACTGAGATTTTTCCCGCATCAGTCTAAGCATGGTTTTAACAAAGTTATTACCATGTGAGGAGTAGACCCATGCTGTGCGAATAATGGTGCTATTGAGAGGATGATGAGCGATAACTGCTTTTTCACCCGCTAACTTGGATGCTCCATATACCCCGAGTGGGTTGGTCTTGTCAGATTTTGTGTATGGTGTCGTTTGGGTGCCATCAAAGACAAAGTCTGTTGAGATGTGAATCAACGGAATGTTGTGAGTTGCACATGCCGCTGCTACATATGCTGCGCCAGATTCATTGACCGCGAATGCTTGCTCTGCATCAGTTTCCGCTTTGTCTACTGCGGTGTAAGCCGCTGCATTAATAACAACATCTGGACTTTGCAGGCTAATAGTTGTTTCGACACTATGCTGATCCCGAATATCCAGTTCCGCGGAGCTATAGGCAACAACCTCTACATGTTGAGGCTGCGTTTTCATTAGCTCCCAGGCGAGCTGGCCATTTTTCCCAATTATCAGCGCTTTGATCATTCTTGCTCACCTCCCTGAAATTAAGCAAATGTATCAGCTTCACTAAGGAGGGCTGCGTTTTCATCTTTGGCTGATAGCTGTGGTTGGTTATTATCGACGAGTGGCCATTGGATATTGAGTGCTGGATCATTCCAACGCAGTGAACGGTCATATTCAGGTGCGTAGTAATCTGTGCATTTGTACACAAACTCTGCCGAGTCGCTGGTTACGTAGAAGCCGTGAGCGAAACCTTCAGGTACCCAAAGCTGACGTTTGTTTTCTGCTGACAGTAGTACGCCAACCCACTTGCCAAATGTTGCTGAGCTACGGCGCAGATCTACAGCAACGTCAAATACTTCTCCACTGACAACGCGAACCAGCTTGCCTTGAGGATTATTAATTTGGTAATGCAATCCTCTTAGAGTGCCTTGTCGTGACTTTGAGTGATTATCTTGTACAAATGGGCGTGGGCTACAGTTTTCCTCAAACAGACTTTGGCGAAATGTTTCCATAAAGAAACCACGCTCATCACCAAATACCGTCGGTTCAATAATTTTTACGTCAGGAATTGCTGTATCAATAAACTTCATCGGGTGTCTCGCCTAAAGTGTGAAGAGTTGGAGCGGAGGCCGCTCCAGGCAAAATTAGAACACCTTCTCAGAAAGTATTTTCATCAGATATTGTCCATAGCCATTTTTAAGTAATGGCTTGGCCTGCTCTTCAAGCTCGGCTGCGTTTATATAGCCCAGGCGGTAGGCAATTTCCTCTGGACAACACACCTTCAGCCCCTGACGCCGCTCAATCGCTGCAATGAAGTCAGATGCTTCTAAAAGTGAGTCATGAGTACCCGTATCCAACCAAGCAGAACCGCGTCCCATTACTTCTACACGCAGTTTGCCTGCTGCCAGATAAGCATTGTTTATGTCGGTTATTTCCAGCTCGCCACGGGGAGACGGTTTAACGGCTTTGGCAATCTCGATAACATCATTGTCGTAAAAGTAGAGGCCTGTCACTGCGTAATTTGACTTTGGTTTGGCAGGCTTTTCCTCAATAGAGATAGCCTGACCATGTTGATCAAACTCAACCACTCCATAGCGTTCAGGATCATTAACATGGTAGCCAAAAACAGTTGCTCCCTCGGGCTGCTCACTTGCACGTCGCAGAGAGTTCACAAGATCATGGCCGTAATAAATGTTGTCACCTAATACCAAACAGCAAGGATCTTTACCTATAAACTCTTCACCCAGAATAAACGCCTGTGCAAGACCATCAGGTGACGGCTGTACTACATAGCTGATTCTAATGCCCCACTGGCTGCCATTTCCTAACAGTGATTCAAAGCGTGGTAATTCTTCGGGAGTAGAAATGAGAAGAATATCTCTTATGCCAGCCAGCATTAAAATTGACAGCGGATAATAAATCATCGGCTTGTCATAAATGGGCATGAGCTGTTTGCTAATTACCTTGGTTAAAGGATATAGCCTAGTGCCTGATCCACCAGCTAGAATTATTCCCTTTCTATTCTGAGCGGTATTGCTAATCATTTCTGCAGTTAGTTCTATCATTTCTTTTCCCTTTTTAAAATCTCTGTATATACACTATAAGCAGGGCTGTTTGTGGGAGCTTACATGTCTCTGTGCTCTCGAATCGTAGCAAGTATGATGACACCAATACCGTACAATAGAAGAATTACAACGGCTGCTGTAAGTAAGTTATACATTCTGTTCGGTAGCTCTGCACTCTCCGGGAGGCTAGGGCTGTCTATCACCACAAGGTTTTTTAGTTTGCGGTAGGCATCAATACGGGCTTTCTCAAGAGAGATCAAAGCACTCTTATAGGCATCCAGAGCAAAGTCTGCGCTAATTTTCAGATCTTGATACTGAGCATTCATATCACTTAATGTGTTTTTCTTTTCTGAGCTGGCCAGTTTTGCCCGCTCCAATGCCAGTTGTTTATTAAGTGCCGCGATTTTGCTCTTGCTTTTTATTGCATCAGGTGCACTGCTACTCATGTATGACAATTGCGCTTTAAGATCTGCTTCAGCCTGGACCAGCTGTGCCTCAAGCTGGTTCACATTTCCCTGCATGGCGGCACCATCTTGCTCTGGGCTAAATAATCCAAACTTTTGCTGGAAATCTATTACGTCTTTTTGACTACCTCTAAGTAAGTCTTGTGAGCGCTTAAGTTCTCCTTCAACAAAACTTACCTGTTCTCTCGCTAAGTTTTGGCTTATTTGGTTAATGAACCATTCGCTACGTTTAATTATTGCCTGTACGACTTCCTGAGAGTATTCAGGAGTGAAAGCCTGCACCTGAACGTTTAGAACACCTGATACAGTATCAATATCTGCTGATACATGATTTTTGTAGTATTGATACATATCTTCCTTGTTGAAGAACGTCCATGCTTTACTTAAAGGATCAGCACCGCTGTTTTCATAGTGGTTTCTAAGATGAAGTTCGCTCTCGAGATACTTCATCATATCTCTGGACAACACGTATTCCTGAACTAAGAGAAGGTCGCTGTTCCCTGACTTTCCTAATGCGCTTCCAAGTAATGATAGCTCGCCTGTAGCTGTACTAAGCTCATCCGATTGCTTAACGATCACACTGGCATAGCTTACATATCTATCTGACTCGATAACGAGAAGGTAGGTTGCTATCAAAAGTATTGGTAGAACCACTAATAATAAAAAGGGGCGTTTCCACCACGTCTTTTTATCCTGTTGTTCCGGTCTAGCGTGATTACTTGGAAATATAATAGGAGGCTCCGTATTCGGAGCTTGTGCTTTATTTGCAGGCTGCTGTGCCGGAGGCTTGTTCGCCTGTTGTTGCTGAGCTGGGTTCGAGGGCTGCTGTGCCGGAGGCTTGTTCGCCTGTTGTTGCTGAGCTGGGTTCGAGGGCTGCTGTGCCGGAGGCTTGTTCGCCTGTTGTTGCTGAGCTGGGCTCGACGGTTGCTGTGCCAGAGGTTTGTTCGCCTGTTGTTGCTGGGCTGGGCTTGCAGGTTGCTGTGTTGGGGGTTTGTTCACCTGTTGCGACTCTGCTGTACCACCTGCAGGCCGTTGTCCTGTCTCCGTTGTACTTTGATTTGAAATTTGGCTCATAAATATTAGTCGTTGAATTAGCCTGTAATGGTGAAATCGTGTTTATGAAAGTACACTCTAGAGTGCATTGTAAATGGTGATGGCTCTATCAATACTTTCGTAAAATGTCATCTTGCCATCATCCAAAACAATGCCACAGTCACAGAACTCTTTTAGCAGTCCTGGGGCATGAGAAACCATGATAACATTTGCAGTTTCCCGTTTTTGATTTAATGCCACCCTTGCTTTTTTCTGAAATCGTGGGTCGCCTACAGATGTAATTTCGTCCAGAAGATAGGTGTCAAAATCAAACGCCATGGATATAGCGAACGCTAAGCGGCTTTTCATGCCAGAGGAATACATTCTTACAGGAAGGTCATAATTGTAACCAAGTTCAGAAAAATCCTGTGCGAAGCTTTCTATCTCTTTTATATTTTGAGCTCCATGTACTCGAGCTACAAAGCGAGTTCCTTCCCTACCTGTCATCATTGGGTGGAGGCCTGCAGAGAGAGCAAGAGGCCAGGAGATACGCTGATCTGTGACTATTTCTCCTTTGTCAGGGAAATCTATTCCTCCTAGTAGCCGTAGTAATGTTGATTTACCCGCACCGTTTCTACCGAGTATTCCTATATTTCTTCGACCAGGTATTGTTGTAGTAATGTCTTTAATAACATATTTCCTACCTAGGCTTGTAGGATAGTACTTTGTGACATTAATTAGCTCTATCATGATGCGACTATTCTCTTCCATTCTAGTCGATATAGAGAAAGGCCGAGGAAAAATATCAGTGTTGACCAAAAGCCTAGGTAGTAAATGCTACCCCCTGCGCTGGTAAAACTATTATAGCAGGCGGCTCTTGCCATCTCGGTACCATGAAGGATAGGGTTCCAGTCGACATAATGTCGATATTGTTGTGGTATCTCATCTAGAGAAAAGAAAACTCCTGAGACAAATAACAGCGGGCGCATAGCTATGTCGAGAAATTTCTCGGATTCAGGAATCCTACTTTGAAGTATACAGAAACACATACCCAAGCCTAATCCAAAAATAATAAGAAAAATAATGCTAGAGATAAGTAGTAGCGGATCATGTATTTGTACGTCTATTCCTATCCACGAGAAAGAAATAAATAGTATTATTAAAACAAAAAATAAAACTAAGCTTTCCAAAAGTGCTCTTGCTAGGATCGCATCTATCGGTTTTACTTGTCTGTATCCGAATAGGCCTTGGCTAGCTTTTATTGCTCCACTAACTTGACTTTGTACTTTTGAAAAAAAATTGAAAGGTATGTAACCTAACATAAAAAAAACTGGGAAAGGAATTCCTTGTATGCTATGCGCTCCCATTATGCTTCTGAATACACTCATCATAATAATGAATGCTAATGGATCAATGATAGCCCAGCCTATGCCTAGACGAAAGACACCAAAGCGTCCTTTTAGCTCTCTGATGAATATGGCAAATATTACATCTCGTACAATTATTGCAGGGTTTCGCTGCTTTAAGTGTGTCATATATTTTTGCTTATTAAAGATGGCGTATGTAATGTAGATATTATTGTACACAGTTCCTCGCAGACATCTTTCCAATTCGATGCTTTTTCCTTCATGCGCAAACGCATTTTCTCTCTTAAATGATCATCATCTGCAAGGGTAATTATTCTTTTTGCTAGTCGATCATTTATAGCATCGAACCAAATGGCATCATGATCATCTTGTGTGTACTGTGGTATCTCCCCACTTGGCCGCACTACTGGAATTGTTCCCTGCTGCATTGCCTCCATTACCACCATGGCCATACCTTCGTTGGGAGAGGGCTGTAGCAGATAGTCATAGCCAGCAAGAATAGTGCTTATTTCGGAAGGGTTGCGTGATCCAAAAAAATGTATTTGCTCTTCCACACCATATTGTTTCGCCATGAACTGAAGCTTTCTTAATGCTCCCTCATCTGGCCCATAGCAGTCTAAATGCCAGAGTTGTTTTAGACGTTTTAGAGCGACTATTAATTGGATGCCTTGCTCAAGACCTTTTTGTGTTGCTAGTCTGCCTATATAAACTAGGCGTTTTTGCTTTCGAACGCCAGTTAGCTGTGGCTGCTGGATAATATGATGGAGGTGCTCAATGCGTATATTGCTAAATTGCCTGATAAACTCAGCTGTTGCTTGTGAGTCGGTAAAGCAATAGTTTGCATTCTTCAGGCTGAAGATTGTTGCTGTCTTATCCAGAAAGTGGGAGAAGCGCGTGTTGTGGAAACACGTAACTGTTTTATAGTTTTCCTTGCGACTCATCCATATTAGAGGCTGTGCGCGCCAAAGCGATGCCATAAGCCAGTCAGGGGCTATTTCTTTAATTTTATGCATTGCC
This sequence comes from Pokkaliibacter sp. MBI-7, assembly GCF_029846635.1. NCBI lineage: Bacteria > Pseudomonadati > Pseudomonadota > Gammaproteobacteria > Oceanospirillales > Balneatrichaceae > Pokkaliibacter > Pokkaliibacter sp. MBI-7. Next base: position 3,828,202 of record NZ_JARVTG010000001.1, read on the forward strand.
CTGAAGTATGTATTGGGTTGATGTTTTTTTCCATTAAGAATGTGCAAGCGAGGGAGAGCATGTGGTGGTAATTGTTCTACCAGGTCTGTATCGGCTTGTTCAATAACTAGAAGATGATATTCCACCCCTTGTAGTGGGCTTTGTAAGAGGTGCATTGCCACACGTTCTACACCTCCTACTTTCAGTTCTGGTATGGCATGAATAACTTTAATGATTTGATTCATAGTCCACCAGATTGAGAAATTCCTTGATGATTCGTTCGGGTTTATAATGATCTAGCATGCAATTACACTCATCGCATGTTGGAGGATGTAATGAGTACTGGTTTATCGACTCGGCAAGTACGCTGAGCTTTCTGATTGGTACTAGTTTTGCCAGCTTGCAATTTGCCACTGCTTCTCTAGCCCCGCTGCATGCAGTAGCAAGTACAGGTGTATGCAAAAGTAATGCTTCAATTAATACGGTTGGTAAACCTTCATAGTCTGATGAAAGAATGAGCAAACGTGCATGCTTCATCAGTTGGTAAGGGTTTTCTACATGACCCAAAAAAATTACCCGATGATTAATTCGTAATCTTCTTGCTAGTCTCTGCAGTAGTTTTAACTGGATACCATCACCGGCTATAACCAGTGGTAATTCGCAACTGCTCATCGAGTAAGCTTTGAGTAGCCGATCAAAACGTTTTTGTGGGGCTAGCCGACCAACGGCTAGCAGATATTGTTTCTCTATAAGCTTTGCGGGTAGCGGACGATCCAGTTTTGCGAGAGATGTAATTGCAGCACTATTAATCACATTTGGTAGGACGCTGAGCTGATGTTTTTCTACATGCAGATACTTACTTAAGTCATTCCTTACCGCTTTTGACACTGCAATCGTTGACCGATCAACGAGTGCTCTGCTCATTACGTGTCGGTTGATCCAGCTTGGTAGCCACCAGGTGGCTTTCAAATGCTTGCTTTTTTTATTGTGAATAACTGGAAAGCACTTTGCTTCTTTGACTTTAGAAAAAAGTATTTTTGAGTAATGACAATGTAGCAATATGTGCGTGTAGCCTTCTTTTTTAATAAGGTGGTCGAGCTGTGCACTTTTCTTTTCTGCTTTTAATGAGTAGTAGGCAAGGCTGCCTACCGTGTATTTTGCTAGTTTTCTAACATATTTCACTATCGGGTTCTGGCGCTTCATTAGCCCCGAACTGCCTAGTGAATGAAGCTGTATGTCTATACGTAATGGGTATTCGGTCTTTTCCAGTACGATAATATCTGATGTTATGCCGCGGTCACTTAGCGTCTCGCATAGATTTATTACTGCTTTGGTAACTCCATTACCGTCAAGTCTATTTACCACGTGAGCAATTTTCATTTTTCTTTCTTGCCGCTATTGCATCTAGCGATGACTCTGTACGGCATGCTGCGAATCAGCTGCAGGACATCCGTCAAGATTGAGCGCCATCCTGCTCCATGGCTGAAATAGAGGCCATGTCGTGACCATTTGAGAACTTCTTTTAGGCCCTCGTAGGGGGGGATTCTTTGCTCTATAACGGCCAAGCGAAATGTCTGAAAGCGCAATACCACATTTAATTTTTCACGAAAGTCGACTGGAAAACGCTTGTCTTCAATAAGCTGAGAGAATATTTCCAGGCGCTGGTAGAAGTCTTTCGGAAATTTATCTCGCGGTTTCCACAATGCTCGCCAGACTTTCTGTAAAGGTGATATGTAGTGAGCTCCTAAGGTATTCATGTCATGTTGCCGATACTGAATCAGTTGCCGGTCTATACACACCAAGCCATTCTGCAATGCTGCATTCAATGCTAACCAGGCGTCATGCGGATAGCACTTGGGGAATGGCATACTGGCTAGTGAAAAGTCTCTTCTGAATGCAACAGTGGCACCTGTTACAACGTTATGCCTCGACAACACCTCCAGAGAATGGCCATTACATAGTTGGTGTTGACGTACAACGTTAAAATTGACACAGCTCCATAAGTCGGGACTTAGCGGTTTTGATCTATCAGATATTCTGGCGGCATTACTAAAACTTAAAAGAGTGTTCGGTGCTAGCATATAGCTAAGTTGGACAGCCGCTTTTTCGGGAACCCAGATGTCATCCTGGTCACTAAGAAAAATATACTCATTGCGGCATAGCTTTATTGCTTGTTCAAAGTTAGCTATATATCCCAGATTTTCGCTATTTCTGAACAGTCGTATGTTTAGATACGGGTTGTCTTGCGAAAACTTATCAATCAGCTTTAGCGTATGGTCGGTTGATCCATCATCACAGATAACGACTTCATCAGGTTTTAAATGTTGATCAGCGATGCTTTGTAGCTGCTGTTCGATGAAGCGAGCGCCATTGTAGGTGCAGAGTGCCACAGAATAGGGGACTAACTCTGTATCTGGGAGAGTTCTCTCTGGCATTAGGCTCATGCGACTTGCCGTAGATTAGTTAACCCAGAGGGGAATACATAGATCTCCTCTGGGTTAATTTTGGTTAGAAGTTCAGAGCGATTTTCGCTGCTACGGCAATTTGATAAATGATCTGCGTGATGTCTTTCACCGCTTGCATATTTTTGGCATCTACCTTTGGCAGTACCAGCAACTGATCACCAGGACGAAGGGTGGATTTCTGGTTGAAATCTACCAGGCCATTAGCATGCACAATGGCGATGCGCTCAATATCTGCACGTTCAGTGTATCCTCCAGCCCAGGCAATATAGTCTTCCAATTTGGCCTTGGGATTGAATACTACTGCCTGAGGCATCAGTACTTCCCCGCCAACTTGTACCAGGTCACTTTTCTGCGGAATGACTACTCTATCTCCCTGTTCAAGCAAGATATTGGCAACACTCCCATTTTGCGACACAACAACTGTGCCTTTGGGAATGATTTGCTGTGCACGTTTTACAAAATCACTTACCAGTCCTGCCTCTTCTGTACGGATTCTGGCTTCGCCTTCAGAAGAGGCGGGTGCTGTATAAACGCTGCGCTCCAGGCGCTGCAGCGCTTGATCGATCATTTCTTTTTGCTTAGTAGCTACACTTGCTCGTTCTATGTAGATCGATTGCACATCGGCAAGCGCCGGATCTATGGCTACGTGATCAAGCAAATCCTGAAGATGAGTGTCTTTCTTGACTGTGTAAGTGGATGGGCCTAGATAGCTGCCCTGGATCAGTATATCGATGACCTGTGGTTTCAGGTCTGCATTGAAAGTGACGGTGTCGCCATCTTCGAGGTCAAAACTATTAAAGCGTGGGTAAGCAAGGTAAACAGAGAAGGGGACAGAGCTTCGAGACCCTTCAACACCAACATGACTGATCTTGGCCAGAGGTCGGGCGTATTTGGTGAGTTCGCTACCGAGTGCAGTAGCGGTAGCGAACTCAAAGCGGAATGGGTTTCGTACGCCACCTTCGACTGTCACTGTTGAACCCTGAGGTTTTACCAGAATAACGTCCTGATCTTTAAAGCTAAAGTTAGGAAGGAAGCCCTGGCGCAAGAACTCGTACAGGTCGACATCCAGTACAGGGTTGTTGTTCCGAAGAATGACTATGTGACGATAGCTACCGCGCTCAGAATCTATGCCGCCTGCGCGGATCAGAAAGTAAAGCAGACTGTCGGAGGCCATACCCGCATACTGACCCGGGCGTAGTACAGGCCCAGTAACAAATACGCTAACGGGGGTTGCAGTGAGCAGGTTGACGTAAACGTTGACGTTGTTAGGGTATACCGCCTCAATTTTGGAGGTTACTAATGCATTCAGCTTGCTTGCAGGTGTATTTCCTACTGTGATGGGGCCGACTTCGGGAATGAATACATTACCTTGTGAGTCAACGGTTACCGTTTCACTCAGTGTAATGGCTCCCCATGCCTGCACGGCGATCTTGTCACCGGGGGCGATGAGGTAGCTCTCATTGAGACCATCGTTGCGTTCTGCGTCAGATCCACCCAGAAACAAGTTAGCGCCAAAAGGAGGGGGGAGGCCTTTCTCTGCTGATGGGAGTACTGAGGATGTGGCGGTTGCGCTTGCTACTGGCTGAGACAGGTTGGGTACAGTGGTGTCTGCAGCAAAGCTGATTTGCATTGTTGTCGAGAACAACAGTCCTACTGAAAGCAGAGCGCAACGTAGAGATGAAAAGCGGCTCATTGGGGATTCCTGTGTCCTGACTCTTATTGAAGTGAGCTGCTACTGAAGCCGCTCAGGTTGGCATCACTATCCACAGATGTGTTGCCACTGCCCATGCTGGCTACAACGTCTTTGGTTTTGAACCACTTTAGTCCCCATGGCTCACGGCATACGCTGAGTTGTGGTGAGCTGGCAGTGGGGGTGCTGGCATCAAGCATGAAGCAATTCAGGCCACTGGCTGATGAGTACTTTTTAGAGACGACATAGGTGTCGTTATCTATGGCGATAGGTTGGCCAACACTAGCGACTTCAAGATTGCTTGAGACGTTGTCAGTGACGAGTTGTAAATCAGTTCGTTGAGTGTGATCAATTAAGGCTCTAGAGGCGACCAGAGTCGGAGGGGTGTTGCTGCATCCGGCCACTATCAGCAGCACGCTGAAAGGTGCTGCCCATGAAATTTTTAATAGTTTGCTCATATTTCACTGCTTGGTGTTCGGTATGAAGGGGAGCTGTTGTAGTAACAGTTGCCGCTGTGAAGTGTCTTGCAGGTGCTGTTAATGATCATTTGGATGCGGGTGAACAGCCCAGCGTTTGAAAAGCTTCCAAAGGTGCGGTTTAACATGGAAATAGGCTGCATTTAGGATGATAAACAGCAAAACCATTATCCATTCTTTCGCTCCTGTTAGCTCTAGTACCAAACCTAAGCCCGAGGTAGATGTAGCTAAAATCAAGACAGCTACTAATGCTCGCTTGGCAGGAAGTCCTGCATTCAGGAAAAGATGGTGGATATGTTGGCGGTCAGCCTGAAATGGGGATTTTCCTTGCTTTAGCCGTGTGCGAATAACCTCAAGGATATCCATAAAAGGCAGAGAAATGACCCAGAATGCTGAGATTGGGCTTATATAGCGTGAGGGTGACTGAGTCGCATTTATTAACAGCCATGCGATGGTGAAACCTACAAACATAACACCGGCATCACCCATGAAAACCTTTCTCTCGAAGGGCCATAAGCCCAGGTTAAGGATCAGGTAAGGTATCAGAGCGACAATTACGATCAGTGCCAATAAGCAAAGATCAGTGTTCCCGCGTATAAAAAGTAGAAGACAGATTTGTGCAAGTGCAATCAACGCTACCGAGCCTGCCAGACCGTCGATGCCGTCGATCATGTTGAAGGCATTGATGCTGCCAATAATGGCAAAGACACCAATGACGTAGCCCAGTCCACCTACATTAAAGGCCCCTAATATCGGGAACTCTCCTAGATAAGACACTGGGTATTGAGCCAGTACCAGCATTAGCAGACTGACCGCTGCCTGGACAAGTAATCTGGATTTGGCCGAGAGCTCTTTTAAATCATCCAGTGCACCTGTCAGGACCATTATGGAAACGCCAAGAATGTATAACCCCTGATACTGCCAGTCGACGTCCATGAAAAGAACAGGGGCCAGCATTCCAAGATACACCGACAGTCCGCCGATGTTGGGGACATGTCCGTGATGGACCGTTCTGGCATTGGGAATGTCAACAAAGCCTAGGCGCGTGGACAAGGGGCGAAGCATCAGAAGGGCAACAAAGGCCGTTGCCAGTGTCGTAACCGTTATGCTGAGAAAGTATTCCATGTTGCTAGCCGCTCCATATCCTATGAGTTGCAGACAACTACCATTTAGGTACGCTACCGCCCTTGGATTTTGCGTTGCTTTCCAAAAAACGTACAAAATGAACCCCATGACCAAGAGGTCTTGGGGTGTATGTATTCAGCACTGCATTTGTTACAGGTGCGTTATAGCCTGTATCGGTAAGCAGATATGCTGTGGTCTATTCAAAATGTTGAGCAGGACGATAACCCGCTCTTCGCCACTTCGTGCAGTAAATAGGGCTTCCAGTTCTTTAAAGCAGCCGTCAACAATACGGATCCTCTCGCCCTCTACAAACGATATTGGCGTGGACAGTTTCTGTCCGCTGGCCATGCATGAGCGTAGGTCGCTGACTATTTGGTCTGGCACAGGAAGAGGGGTGCCATTGAAGGTCACCATTTTGGATACGCCGCGAGTTGAACGAATCGGATACCAGTTGTCCTCGATACCATTCAGTGAGATGAACAGATAGTGAGGAAACAGAGGCTCTGTCACCCATTGAGGGCCGTTTTTTCGCGCTTTTTCGACTTTTATGGTCGGGTGAAAGCACTCATAGCCCTGATTACGCAGGTGGAGTTCTGCTCTGAAGCTCTCTCGAGGCTTGCATTGGATGAGGTACCATCGGGTCGCTGCAACTTCCATACGCTTCCATTCTCTGATGTTGTTCTTACTGAACAACCGAAACTTTGCTTATGTGCCAACGGCCATAACACTATCCCAGTACCGACTGAGCGCATTGTAACGAAGTGTCATGCTCTCGTCACCAGCTGTGATTGTTGTTACCCCGGAGAGCTTAACTTTTCAAACGGCAGGGGCCAATCAAATTTTTTTCAAAATCTTTACACTTTGAGTTTTTCTATGTCTCGATATGGTGCACTAATCTGCGCTGAAAAAGTGCGCTTAGGTCTGTGTCTTTTGTGCTCGCTTGATGCCTGTTGGCCTTGCTCTGTGAGTGCTTGCTATACCTAGGTACTTAGCAAGCTGTTTGCCAACTTGCTGTGTAGAGTGTCTGGTGAGCTGTAAATGATTAATCTGTATCTGCTGTGCGATACAAATCGACTAAATTTTGTTTTCTGTAGGGTGCGTTGATGGCACTACTTGATGAGAAATGGTCACGTTCTTAACGGGCTGACACTGATCAGATGATCATCAAAGGAAACTGATCAGCTGCCCTTTCATTCTTCGGTGTCTGAGCTTTTTCTGAAGAGTTGCCTGAGACTTTTTATTGCTGCCACAGTGAGGATAGGTCAGGCAGTAAGGGATGGATGCAAATGATTAGCTTGTTCGTCATGTTGTATTCCATATCTCTCTAACTGATAAACCTCAGACTAAAAAGGGTTTGTTCATGTTTGCACTAGGATAAGGCGAAATGTTGGAGCCTTTGCTCCATCACGTGCAGCGTAAGAGCAGAAATCATCACTCCACTTCAAATGCCGGTGGTTTGCCGCCTGAATTAAACTCCGGCATTTTTCGATCCGCCATACCCTGGCCGTCTTTAAGAAACTTGATCATCAGACGCATGTTGTTTGGCGAATCAGCATTACGCATGGCAGTCTCTTCCGTAATCTTGCCTTCCTTAAACAGATTGAAGATGGACTGGTCGAAGGTCATCATGCCGATGTGGTTGGACTTGGCCATAATGTCTTTCAGCTCACCAATCTCTCCTCGCTTGACCAGCTCGCTGACACTGGAGGTTCGCAACAGGATCTCGAAGGCTGCACAGCGTTTACCATCAACAGTTGGTAGCAGACGCTGTGACACGAAGGCGCGAATATTCAATGAAAGGTCGTGCTGAATCTGGCGGTGGCGGTCTTCAGGGAAGAAGTTGAGAATGCGGTCCAGTGCCTGGTTGGCGTTATTGGCATGCAACGTCGACAGTGTAAGGTGACCCGTTTCGGCAAAGGCCAGCGCATATTCCATCGTGTCACGGTCACGAATCTCGCCGATCAAGATGAGGTCTGGCGCTTGTCGCAGTGTATTCTTCAACGCCTCGGCATAACTATGGGTATCCATGCCTACTTCGCGCTGGTTGATGATCGATTTCTTGTGGCGGTGCAGGTATTCGATCGGATCCTCAATGGAGATGATATGACCGGCGTGATTACTGTTGCGGTGATCGATAAGTGCTGCCAGAGAGGTTGATTTGCCGGAGCCAGTGGAGCCGACAAACAGCACCAGGCCTTGTTTGTCCAAGATGACTTCGCGGAGTACAGGTGGAAGACCCAGTTCGTCAAACTGAGGAATCACGGTCTTGATGTTACGTATCACCGCGCCAATCTGACCACGCTGAATAAAAAGGTTGACCCTGAAGCGGCCGACTCCGGGGACTGACAAAGCAAAGTTCAGTTCCTGCTGCAACTGGAACTCGTCAATTTGAGGTTGAGACATCACCGCAAAAAGTAGCTGTTTAACCTCATCAGGGCTGACGGCATCGGCCATCGCAGTGAGGACACCATTGAATTTGACGCTTGGAGGCGCGCCTGGAGACAGGTAAAGGTCTGAGCCGTCGTCATCGACCATTTTGCGTAGTAAATCGACAAGTTCCATAGCGGAGCCTTTTCCTTATTGATTCTGAGTGCCGCAGACCTTCAGGTCATATCTCGTCGTGCGAATATACATTCAACCATCACCAGCGTGCTTGCCTGTCGCCACCGATATGATTGAGGTATTATGCCGCCTCGGCTCAACGGGGTGCCAACCTGCATGCAGGTGCTGAGAGGTGATCTTCTGTCACTAACCCGTCGAACCTGATCCAGATGATACTGGCGCAGGGATTTGAGTCCAAGTCCGCTACTGCGCCACTTCTTTTATTTTTGGGAGATGTGGCATGAATACCCGTATGTCTATCAAAGCTGTCTTACTGTGCATGGCAATGGCAAACTGTCTGCCGGTGTTTGCCGCAGGGGAGACCCTGACAGTCTACACCTATGATTCCTTCACCGCTGATTGGGGGCCTGGCCCCAAGGTCAAGACGGCCTTTGAACAGCAATGCAGTTGCACACTGAACTTCGTTGCGTTGGAGGATGGTGGCAGCATGCTGCAGCGTCTGCGTCTTGAGGGGGAAGCCACTCCCGCAGACGTCGTGCTGGGGCTGGACATGAATCTCATGGCCGATGCTGCAAAAACCGGTCTTTTCGCCCCCAGCGAGACTGATCTTTCTGTACTTAAGTTACCGGTCAAGTGGGATGACGGTATCTTTGTGCCCTTTGACTGGGGCTACTTTGCTTTTGTCTACGACACCCAGAAACTGCCTCATCCACCCACCAGCCTGCAGGCGTTGGTGGACGCACCAGATGATCTGAAGATCATTATTGAGGATCCACGGACCAGTACCCCTGGTCTGGGTTTGCTGATGTGGGTGAAGAAGGTCTATGGCGATAAAGCCCCGGAGGCCTGGGCCAAGCTAAGCAAGAAAACGCTGGCTGTCACCAAAGGGTGGAGTGATGCCTACTTCAATCTGTTCATGAACGGTGAAGCGCCCATGGTGTTGTCCTATAGTACCTCGCCTGCTTATCACATGGCTGTGGACAAGACGGATCGATATCAGGCCGCTGACTTCAGCGAAGGCCACTATCTTCAGGTTGAGGTTGCCGCACGCCTGAAGACCAGCAAGCATGCTGATCTCGCAAAGCAGTTCATGGCCTTTATGCTGACACCCGCATTCCAGCAGGAGCTGCCGCTGGGGAATGTAATGTATCCAGCCGTGGACATTGGCAAGGCGCTGCCCGATGCCTATGGCAAGCTGATCGTCCCAGGTAAGACTTTGCTGTTTACCCCTGACGAAGTGGCCAGCGACAAAAAAGCGTGGGTTGACGAATGGCTGGAAGCAACCAGTCGTTAAGGATGCTGAAGACAACCACTACGTGAGCAATCCCCCATTTTCTCATCCGCGCTGGGTCACACTGCCCGGTATGGTGGCGGCGCTAGTGCTGATCCTGATCGTTGTGTCGGCGATGCTGGCGCTGGTATGGATGTCACCGGCGCTACCATGGGCATCACTGTGGCAGGATGCCTATCTGCAGCGCATAGTGCGTTTCAGTCTGTGGCAGGCAACCTTGTCGTCCTTGTTGGTTGTGTTGCTTGCAATACCTCTGGCCCGAGCTTTGCTGCGTCGTCCTGCCTGGCCGGGGCGCAAGCTGCTGCTGAGGATAATGGAACTGACACTGGTGCTGCCCCCTATTGTGGTGGTGTTTGGTCTGGTCGCGGTGCATGGGCGTCAGGGATGGCTACCGCAGCTACTCTCTGGGCTGGGCTGGCAGCCTCCTAACTATCTTTATGGTCTGGGTGGCATCCTGCTGGCGCATATTTTCTACAATCTTCCTTTGTGCGCGCGATTGTTGTTACAGGAGCTGGAGCGTATTCCTTCACAGCACTGGCGTCTGGCTGCCCAGCTTGGCCTCAGTAGTCGAGGCGTGTGGCTGATGCTGGAGTGGCCTGTCGTGCGACGAGCATTGCCACGATTACTGGCGCTGGTTTTCACTCTGTGTTTTACCAGCTTTGTCATCGTGATGACGTTAGGCGGCGGGCCTCGTGCTACTACGCTTGAAGTCGCTATCTATCAGGCGCTGCGTTTCGATATGGATATTGGTCGTGCAGCCTTGCTGGCCATACTGCAACTGCTCATCTGCGCCTTGCTGTGGGTTGTTTCGGGACGTCTGGGCGGGATGCCGTCATTAACTCCCTATACGCTTTATCGACATTGGCCTCGTGCCGACAGTCTGGGCAGCAGCCGCTATGTCGATAGCGGCTGGATTGGGATGTTGTGGCTACTGTTGCTACCGCCATTGCTGGCCGTGGTGCTCAACGGATTGGGAGGCATCTGGTTGATGCTGGGGCGACATGAACTGTGGGCTGCCTGGTGGTTGAGTATCAAGCTGGCATTGGTTGCGGGAGGGTTGGCAACGATAGTCGCAACGCTTCTGCTCAGTGCTGCGGGGGGCTATGCCCGTCGGGGAGATCAGCGTATAAGTGCGTTGACAGAGGTCAGTGGCCACCTGACGTTGCTAATTCCTGCAATGGTGCTGGGTACGGGCTGGTTTGTATTGCTTCGCCCCTGGGTATCCCTGACCGAGCAAGGCTACAGTCTGGTGGTGTTTGCCAATACCCTGATGTGCCTGCCGTTTTTGATGCAGGTTCTGCGTGGCCCTCTGAACAGTCTGGATGAGCCGAGCCGGCGGCTTGCAGATACACTGGACGTTCGGGGCTGGTATCGATGGCGCTGGTTGCTGTGGCCACGGCTCAAACCTGCAATGGCGCTGGCCCTTGCGTATGGAATGACATACTCCCTTGGTGATTTCTCCGTCGTCGCTTTATTTGGCAGCCCGTCGCAGCCTACATTGCCTTTGTTGTTGTACCAGCTGCTGGGTAGCTATCGGTTGAGGGAGGCAGCAGGGTGCGCTTTGCTGATGCTGCTCACTATGTTGATGATATTTTTGCTCCTGGAATGGCTTGGGCGGCGAGGCTATAGAAGTGAGCGAGGAAGGTCATCGCCGTGATTACGTTGATCATCGGCCTGCTGCCTGGCAGGCGCGACACTCGGTTTGAGGACAGTGAATAGTGTTGGTGCTACGGCAGCTTGCGTTTGACTACCCTGAGCAAGATTACTGCTTTGATATGAACCTCATAGCTGGTCAGTGTCTGGCGGTGCAGGGGCCAAGCGGTGCAGGCAAGTCGACGTTGCTTAATCTGATCGCCGGATTTCTCTCTGCCAGCTCGGGAGAGATTGGCTGGCTGACGGACGGCTCGTTGATCTGCTGGAATTCGTTGCTCCCCTGGCAGAGGCCTGTCACTACGGTGTTTCAGGAACATAATCTGTTCGAGCATCTGCCATTGTGGGCCAATATCGGTATGGGGCTGCATCCGGGCTTGAAGTTGAATAGCGTGCAACGCCAGCATATTGAGCAGGTGTTGGATGATGTTGGTCTGGCAGGGATGGCGGACCGCCTGCCGGGGGCGCTTTCGGGTGGCCAGCGCCAGCGTGTAGCACTGGCCAGAGCCTGGTTACGGCAGAAGCCTCTGCTGCTGCTGGATGAGCCTTTCACCGGACTGGATGTTCATACCCGAGAGCAAATGTGGGCAGGCGTAAAGCGGCAGTGTGCGGCGGGTGTCGCGGTCCTGCTGGTCAGTCATGACAGTGAGGACCTGGACGCATTGGCGGATAAGCGTCTGCGTCTGGAAAAGGGCATGCTGGTAGCATCCTGAAATAAAGATTCAGGAAGTTTGGCAGTAGAATCGCCGCAACCATACTCAGGGTGACGTCAACGGCAGTCGATTGATTGGCCCTCGCGAGCAAGAGCGTGAGTCGCGTTCTTGGATCGCTCCCCAGCTGAGGGTATTCGATGTTTAAAACCTGGCTAATCCGTGTTGTTTTTCTGCTGTTGTCGCTGGCCGTCACCTACGCATACTTTCGCCCCAGACCCTGGCATTTCTCTATCGCTGACGGTGACAAATACGCCCATGCTTCGGCGTTCTTCCTGCTGACACTGGTGATACCGCTGGTGCTGCGCTGGGCCGCACTGCGGTTATGGCTGCTGATGGTGCTGGTAGGTGTAGTCGCGGAGTTCATGCAGGGGGTGCTGTTACCTCATCGCGCTTTCAGCTACTACGATATGGCAGCCAATGTGCTGGGCGTCTCACTGGCAGTGGGAGGGATTATGGTAGTGCGGCGCCTGTGTGGAAGTGCCGAACGAAAATCCCCAGCACTTCCGGTTTCCCATCACTCCAGTCAAGATAAACGTTAGCAGGCTGTTGAAAAACGTTATCGCGGCCGCCGAGACAAGGAAATACCCCGAGGGCACAAGAAACAGGCGAAAAAGCGGAGTTTAGTGAACTCAATGAGCATTTGACTCGCTTTGCTCGCCCCTTCGGGACCGTGCTAAAGCACGTTCAGCCTTCGGCTGTGAGCCTGTTTTTGACGCGGTATTCGGCAACGCAGATAGCCTTTCAACGACCTGTTAGGTGCCTCCTCGAAGGGGGGCTCAGTCAGCCAGACGACGATCCATTTCTTCGCACAGCCAGTGACCAATAATCATATGAGCTTCCTGAATACGTGCCGTTTCTGTTGATGGCATGCGTAACGTGCTGTCGGCTATATCCAGCAGTTTTCCACCACTGACTCCCGTCCACGCGTAGGTATAGCACCCCATCTCCTTCGCAGCCTGAATGCCATCGATGACGTTGGCACTGTTGCCAGATGTTGACAGACCGATGATCACATCTTCCGGGCGGGCAAGTGCCTGAATCTGCCGGGTAAAGACACTGGAGAAATCGTAGTCATTGGAATGGGCAGTCAGAATGGAGGTGTCCACTGTCAATGCCAGAGAAGCCAGTGGCCGGCGTTCAGCTTTGTAACGCACCACGAATTCGGCTGCCAGATGCTGACAGTCGGCAGCACTGCCACCATTGCCCATAAACAGCACTTTGCCATTCTGGGTGACGCATTGATAAACGCGGTCGGCCATGGCGTTCAGTTCAGGCTCAAGATCACCCAGAGTGCTTACTGCATCCATGTGGCGCTGTAAAGTATTGAGAAATGACATGTCGTGGTCCGCTTCTGCAAAGTGGCTTTCTGTTCGCCAGCCTGTCGACCAGCAAGGCCCGGTAGTTTAGCAAAAAGCATCTGGTGTCACAGCCAGACGGGGGCTGTTGTGCGTTATGTGTTGTCTGTCGTATTTTGGTCATTCGCCTGGAGGCGTGCGCCAATCTGATGCAGATATTACCTACTGACGATCGGTTGTTTCTGTATTGAAAGGTACATGGCTGACTGGGAGTCAGTAAGCCTGCAGGTTGCGGATATGGCTGCCTGTCCAGCAGGAATGCTCGGAGGACGGCAAGCCTTTCATGGCCTTGGGATTGCATGCAGAATCGTGGATAAAGGGTGGCAGATGGTTATATCTGGACAGGCCAACAAATGGCAGGCTCCTCCGTGCCTGGGGGATCTGGTGTTGGCTTAGTGTGCAGTTACCACATATTGATTAGCCGGGGCTCACCCGAATTGGCAAACACGCAATGAATAACACTTGGCAATATCACAACTTTGAGCTGCGCAGTCACTTTCAGCCTATCTATTCGCTGGCTCATCGCCGTTGTGTTGGTCTGGAAGCACTGATTCGCACTCAGGATGGCAATTTACCCTGTTCGCCGCTCGAGCTGTTCGCCATGGCCCGTGCTCGCGATGAAGAAGCATTACTTGACCAGCACTGCCAGGCCCTGCATCTGCGTAACTATGCTGAATTGCTGCTCCCCGAGCAGTGGTTGTTTATCAATGTCTGTCCACCTTCCGCGCTGGCCTATCCCGATCAACAGCTATTCTGGAACACCCTGAGTCAGCTGGGTCTGGCGCCGCAGCGTATGGTAATGGAGATCATCGAGCACGCCAGCAACGATCCGCTGTTACTCGAAGAACAGGTCAGGGAGTATCGGACCCGGGGGGCGCTGGTTGCTATTGATGACTTTGGTGCCGGCCACTCCAACTTTGACCGCATCTGGCGACTACAGCCTGATATCGTCAAACTGGACCGTTCCTTGCTGGTTCAGGCCAGAGAGCAGACGCGTACACGGCATGTACTGGGCAAGCTCATTCAGCTGATTCATGGTTCCGGCGCGCTGGCCGTGATGGAGGGCGTTGAAACCCTGGATGACTTGCATCTGGTGTTTGATTCCGGTGCCGATATGGTACAGGGCTTCGGTCTGGCTTACCCCGCAGCTGATCCCCGCGTGGGGCTGGCAGAGGGGCGCCGCAAGCTCAATGCCCAGCTGGCCATCTGTGCACGACGCAGTCAGCGTAATCAGCGTCTGCAACGCCAGCAATTAGAGCGCTATACCAGTCAGTTTACGGAGCTGGTGTCACTGAGTCGTGCTGGAACACCTATGCATAGTGCCAGCGAGGCTATTCTGCGCCTTCCGGGTGTGCAGCGTTGCTATTTGCTTGATCAGGACGGTTACCAGCTCAGCCATAATATGGCGGCCCGGCAATCCATGGATGACGGACGTTTTCGCCCGATGCAGGACGCCTTGGGTGCCAGCTGGAGCCGACGTCATTACTTCAAGTCAGCCATTGCGCAGCCGGGACAGGTGCAGGTCTCTGATCCTTATCTGTCGGTGTCGGATGGCAGCATGTGCCTGACGTTATCCTGTGCTTTCAATGCGGAGTCGGGTCGCTTGCTGGTGCTGTGCTGTGATCTGCATGCTGCTGTTCTGGATCAGTCCTGCACGCTGCCTGATATCGCTTACGGCATATAAGCCTTCACCTTATTGACGGTCCACTGAGCTGTGCAGCTAAAACTGCTTTTTGACCTGCTCAATCGCATGCATCAGGGCTTCTGGCAGTGATCTGTCCTTGGCGTAGGCCAATCCCACCACTCTGGCCATATCAATCCCGCTGACTTCCCGGGTGGCAATCTGGGTTCTGCCTTCAACCGAACTGACAGGGACAAGGGACACGCCCATACCCGCCGCCACCAGATCCAGTGCGTATTCCTCAGTATGGACCCGCGCTTTGACCAGCAGCTGTACATCGCGTTTTTCCAGAGCAAAGTGCCATGCATCCAGCACGTCGCAAAAGCTGCGGCTGATAAAGGGGACTCCCTCCAGGTGTTCAAGGTTCAGTTTGGTGAGGCGTGTCAGCGGATGCTCGGCAGGCAGGGCCAGCACATAGTGGTCATTCCACAGCTTATGGAATACCTCATTGGGGCCCACCTGATTGCTGGCAATAATACGGGCATCCGCCGGCTGATCTTCTGTCACGAGAGTGACCTCCAGCTCGGGTACCTGACTGGCCAGCTCTTTTAGCAGAAAACCCAGACGTGGTCCGGACAGGAAGGGCATCAGGCCGATACGCAAGGGCAGGGGAGCAGAGGGCTCCTTGAACTGGCGCTTGATATCGACCACTTCGTCCAGCACCTTGCAGGCCAGCGGATAGAGTTTTTCTCCTGCCGGGGTGGGAGTGACCCCCTTGCTGTTGCGGATGAACAAGGCGGTATCGAGCTCGCTTTCCAGCTGCTGGACGGCGGCAGAGATGGACGGCTGGGCGACAAAGCAGCGTTTGGCTGCGGCGCTCAGACTCAGTTCTTCATAGACGGCTTGAAAATAACGCAGGGCGCGGAGATCCATGACAGGGCTTCCGTTGATCGATATGTCGCAGGCGGGGTTGGCTATAGTCTACACCTTTAGCCCATTCAGAAAATCGCTATTTTACCTATTGCTCTGCTGTTCCTATGCTTGTCAGCCATAAGTACTGGTGACTATTTATTCCTTTGATGCTCACCAGTCCACGTTGATATGTTGCTAACAGCCTGCTGCGGCAGCCAGGGGGAGCCCAATGAATCTGTCTTTTCTTTCCACACTGGGAATGGACGCACTGAAGTCCAATGGTGTATTCGCCAGCGTTGCGAGTGCAAATGGTCATGCCCAGGGGGAGGGGGAAGTGTTCAGCGTTGCCTCTCCCATCAATGGCGAGACTGTGGCTCAGCTGCGTAATGCCAGTACTGAACAGCTGGAGCTGGTCGTGGCTGATGCCAATGAGGCATTCCGTGTGCTGCGTACCATTCCTGCGCCCAAACGTGGTGAACTGGTTCGCCGCATTGGTAATCTGGCGCGCGAATACAAAGATGCGCTGGCGGCGGTGATCACGCTTGAGTCTGGCAAGATCACTCAGGAAGCACTGGGTGAAGTTCAGGAATGGATTGATGTGTGTGATTTTGCCGTTGGTTTGTCGCGTCAGCTGCATGGTCTGAGCATTGTCTCAGAGCGCCCTGGCCATCGGATGATGGAGCAGTGGCAGCCGTTGGGCCCGGTAGCGGTCATCAGCGCCTTCAACTTCCCCATGGCGGTGTGGAGCTGGAATGCCATGCTGGCATTTGTCTGCGGCGACCCCATTGTGTGGAAGCCCTCTGAAAAGACGCCGCTGTGCGCGCTTGCCTGTCAGATGATCGTCGACAAAGCGCTGGCAACCATGCCAGAAATGCCCAAAGCACTGTCGCAGGTGATCATTGGTGGTCGTGATCTGGGTCAGGCCATCTGTGAAGACAAGCGTTTCCCACTGGTATCGGCGACCGGCTCAACCGCTATGGGCCGCAGCGTGGCGCAAACCGTCGGAGCCCGTCTGGGCCGCTCTCTGCTGGAGCTGGGAGGCAATAATGCCATGATCGTCAGCCCCACGGCTGACCTGGACCTGGCTCAGCGTGCCATCGTGTTCTCGGCAGTAGGTACGGCTGGTCAGCGCTGCACTACACTGCGTCGTCTGATTGCTCATGACAGCATTGTGGAAGACTTGGTGGCACGTTTGCTGAAGTCCTACCCTAGCCTGCGTATTGGCGATCCTTCGGTGCAGGGCACCCTGATTGGGCCGTTGATCGACGAAGGCAGCTTCAACCGTATGCAGCATGCACTGGCGGCGGTCAGGGCACAGGGCGGGGAAGTGATCTACGGTGGCGAGCGTATTGAGCAGAACGTACCCGCTGGCGGTTTCTATGTACGCCCGGCCATTGTTCGTATCGCTCATGATGCGCCTGTCGTCCACGAAGAAACCTTCGCGCCCATTCTGTATGTGCTGACCTACTCTTCAGTAGAAGAAGCCATCGCCATCAACAACGAAGTGCCACAAGGCTTGTCATCCGCCATCTTTACCGAAAGCATGCGTGAAGCTGAGCTGTTCATGTCAGCGGCAGGTTCTGACTGTGGTATTGCTAACGTCAATATCGGTACCTCCGGTGCGGAGATCGGTGGTGCGTTCGGTGGTGAGAAAGAAACCGGTGGTGGCCGTGAGTCAGGCTCGGATGCGTGGAAAAACTACATGCGCCGTACCACCAATACCATCAATTATGGTGGTGAGCTGCCGCTGGCTCAGGGCATCGTGTTCGAGTAAGTGCGATAAGCAACAGTCGTTGCTGTAATAACAAAGGGCGCCCGGTTATTCACCGTGGCGCCCTTTGCATTTGGCGTGGGGTCATGTCTGATCACACCCAGATAAAGTTGCGTTCCTTGAGATACTTTTCCCCTTCCCAGCGATAAGCGCACAGCTTGCCACCATGTCGTGCGGCCACGCTGTAGTCGAGGCAGGCAATGTGGTCATTCAGGGGCACGGGCCGCCCCGTCATCCAGTAATGGCCGAAAAATACCGGCTTGCATTGGTCATAGCCTGGCAGAAAGTCAGGTGCGACCGGGTCATTGGGAATCAAGTGGCGCTTGTGATCGCTAATCAGTGCCAGCTGGCGGTAGGTCAGTGCCTGCTGATCCCACCAGCGTACTCGTAACTGGGTACGAGGGTTGCCGTCCTTGTCGAGATACTGTGAGCCTTCAGGCAAGTCCATCTCCAACCCCTTGAGCAGCGTTTCTACTGCTTCATACACCGGGCTGTCGCTGCGGCTGGCCTGAATCAAGAGCTCCGGGGTAAGGCGCGCACTGCCGCGGGTCAGCTGCTCCATGACATTAATATGCTCCGGATGCCAGCAAGCATGAATCACGCGCAGGCCTTGCAGGTCGAGATAGAGCGGCAATTGCCAGAACCAGTTGATGGCATCCTTGTAAGCCGCGGAACCTTCGCGTAGCTGACTCAGAAAGGCATGATGCTGATGACGGTTCTTCACCGTATGGCGGCGCAGGTGCTCACCGGGATGATCAGGGTCGGGGGTGGCATATGCCAGCGCATTGAACTCGTGATTACCCATGACCGCGAGGGCGTGGCCCTCATCAATCATGCTGCGCACAATCCGCAGCACTTCGCGTTGCTGCGGGCCGCGATCAATAAGGTCACCGAGGAAGATGACCTGCCGGCCGGGCTGCTGCCACACACCGCGATTGCGGGTATAGCCAAGGCACTTCAACAGCGCCTTCAGGGCATGAGCATGGCCGTGGATATCCCCTATCAGGTCGTAAAAAATCATGGTTCAGAAGCTCCACTCCTTGTGTGCTGACGTCTGCCATCAGGATTCGAATCCGGCCCACCATCCTTAAGGTAAACGGGCCAAGCACCAGTCGATCATCCTGAGTATGGGGTCAGCGCAGCGGTTGCTATTCCTGCAACGTGAATCTTGTGTTCTCTTGATAGGAAGGTAGCCGTTTTGCAATAAGACAGCCAGTGCTAATAAGACGCAATCTGCAACGACGGATGGCCGATGCACTGTCTGGAGCAATGCAGCTACTCCAGACAGCGTTTATCGCGTTAAGGCAGAGCGGATCAGGAAACCTGCTCCAGGCAGGCAAGGCGATACTGAACGATATCCTCAATGGTCAGCACAGGCATGCCATGCTTTTTGCCAAAGCGGATAATTTCCGGCAGGCGGGCCATACTGCCATCCTCATTGGCGACTTCGCACAGGACGCCCGCCGGTTGCAGACCAGCCAGTTTCATCAGATCAATAGTGCCTTCGGTATGGCCACGACGGGTCAGTACGCCGCCGGGTTGCGCTCGTAGCGGGAACACATGGCCAGGACGAGCCAGATGTTCCGGACGGGCATGGGCGGCAATGGCCGTCTTGACCGTGGTGACACGATCAGCGGCAGACACACCGGTGGTGACACCCTCGCGTGCTTCGATACTGACGGTGAAGGCGGTCTGGTTCTTGCTGTTGTTGTCTTCCACCATGGGGGGAAGGTTAAGCTGGCGGATGCGCTCATCGCTCAGACACAGGCAGACGATGCCGCTGCACTCACGGATCATCAGTGCCATTTGCTGAGGGGTCAGGTGTTCGGCTGAATAAATCAGATCGCCTTCGTTTTCACGATCTTCATCATCGACGACGAGCACGCCTTGCCCTTGCTGAAGCGCAGCAATGGCCTGTTCAACGCGCTCAATAGGAGAGCCGAATTCGGCCAGTAAGGATGTTGCAGCGGTGATATCAGACTGATTCATGGTAATAGCTCCATTGGCTACCAGAATCAGGGCTAAAGGAAACGGACGCATTAGGCGTTATCAGTGACATGCGCTGTTCGTCTGCACTGATCCATGATCGTGCTGGCGTACAGGCACGCGCTGACATCAGCCTGATGCAGGACGTGCATAAGCAACCTGCGTTCAGCAGATCGTATGGCTGGCCCTTATCCTCTTCCATCCGGACTATTACCGTCGGCTCTGGCCTCTCACCAGATCTGCTGACCTCCGTCTGACGACCTCCACAGAGGTAAGGCAGACTGAGCGCTCGCGGGCTCGTTGCTATCTGCCTTATTGCAGATGGGACAACATACCGCCGGTGGGGAATTGCACCCCGCCCTGAGAATAAGATGCATTGCTTGAGCAATGCCGGACCATCCTAGTCAATTCAACCGGGCTTGTGAACCACCGACCAGCAGGTCTTTGACAACAGTCTAATCCCTGAGTGAGGTGGCAGATTCAGGCGAGAGCGGCAGCGGGTTTCGCTGCGACACCAGGCTGCAGGCCGCGCCGTGTTTGATGTTAAAGAAAAATGTCGCAAAAGCACCCTGTTGCGACGCTTATAAACATCTTCCCCCAGGGCTGCCCCGATATGATCACTTCAACACTTACCGTAGAACGCGCGCTGCGGTGAAGCCAAACAAAAGCCTAATTACCGCTACAGCCCTTGTGTCATCTGGGTTTGCCAAAGTGCATAAGATCACGGGAAGTGCGGCTGACTGCGGGTGATTGCCCGCCTAGAGAGAACGCCATGTTTAGCTATGAAAATAAACTTGCAGGATACGATGTCGCGCTTTGGCAAGCCATGCAGGCAGAAGTACAGCGTCAGGAAGATCACCTTGAGCTGATTGCCTCTGAAAACTACACCAGCCCTTACGTTATGGAAGCTCAGGGTTCGCAGCTGACCAACAAGTATGCGGAAGGCTATCCAGGCAAGCGCTACTACGGTGGCTGCGAGTATGTTGACGTGGTGGAAAGTCTGGCGATTGAGCGTGCCTGCCAGCTGTTTGGCGCTGACTATGCTAACGTCCAGCCTCACTCCGGCTCTCAGGCTAACGCGGCTGTATATATGGCGCTGCTGAACGCGGGTGATACCGTTCTGGGGATGAGCCTTGCCCATGGTGGCCACCTGACTCACGGCGCCAAGGTCAGCTTCTCCGGCAAGCTGTACAACGCTGTGCAGTACGGACTGAATCCTGAAACCGGCGAAATCGACTACGACGAAGTCGAGCGTCTGGCGCTTGAGCACAAGCCGAAGATGATTCTGGCTGGCTTCTCTGCTTATTCCCGCGTGGTGGACTGGGCGCGTTTCCGTGACATCGCCGACAAGGTCGGTGCCTATTTCTTCGTGGATATGGCTCACGTGGCTGGTCTGGTAGCAGCTGGTTTGTACCCCAACCCCATGCCTTATGCTGATGTTGTAACGACCACTACGCACAAGACACTGCGTGGCCCACGTGGCGGCCTGATTCTGGCGCGTCGTAATGAAGAGCTGGAAAAGAAACTGAACTCCGCGGTGTTCCCCGGTGGCCAGGGTGGCCCGCTGATGCATGTAATCGCGGCCAAGGCCGTCGCTTTCAAAGAGGCGCTGGAGCCTGAGTTCAAAGAGTATCAGCAGCGTGTTCTGGACAACGCCCGTGCCATGGCTGAAGTCTTTATCCAGCGTGGATACGACGTGGTGTCCGGTGGTACTGACGACCACCTGTTCCTGCTCAGTCTGATCAAGCAGGGCATTACCGGTAAGGATGCGGATGCGGCGCTGGGCCGTTCGCATATCACTGTGAACAAGAACGCTGTACCCAACGATCCGCAAAGCCCCTTTGTGACTTCAGGCCTGCGTATCGGTACGCCTGCGGTTACCAGCCGTGGTTTGGGTACGGTGCAATGTGCAGCCCTGGCAGGCTGGATCTGCGATGTGCTGGATAACCTGGGCAATGCCGATGTGGAAGCTCAGGTACGCGAAAAGGTAGCGGGGATCTGTGCAGATTACCCCGTCTATCGCAGATAAGGCGTTACTCTCCGCTGCTGCCGAGATGCCAGTAGAACAGGTTCAGTAACGCTGGTTACTGAACCTGCTGGTACTGGATCCGGCAGCTGAAAACAGGGTTTTGCGCTTGTCTATCGAAGGCAGAGCTGATGCTCTTGCTGGTAATTTCGTGGTCCTGTCGGGTCGGGAGCCTGGCAAGACAGTTAGCGTTTCAAGGAGTGCTGGTCAATGCAGCGTTTTTCCGGGTTCGGGCTGGCCAAACATGCCCTCAGTCACCATGAAAACTGGCAGCGGATGTGGCGCAATCCGACGCCGAAGAAAGAATATGATGTGATCATCGTTGGTGGTGGCGGTCATGGTCTGGCCACGGCTTATTACCTGGCGAAAGAGCACGGCATCACCAACGTCGCAGTGATTGAAAAAGGCTGGCTGGGCGGTGGCAACACGGCACGTAACACCACCATCGTACGTTCCAACTATCTGTGGGACGAAGCTGCTCACCTATACGAGCACTCCATGAAGTTGTGGGAAGGGCTGTCACAGGACCTCAACTACAACGTGATGTTCTCCTCCCGGGGTGTGTATCACCTCTGCCATACCCTGCATGACCTGCGTGAAGGTGAACGGCTGGTACATGCCAACCTGCTGAACGGTATCCCTAATGAGATGCTGGACAAGGATCAGGTGGCGCGTGAGATTCCGGCACTGAACTGCGGCAAGAATGCCCGTTATCCAGTGATGGGCGCCACCGTGCAGCGTCGCGGCGGGGTTGCCCGTCACGATGCGGTCGCCTGGGGCTTCGCCCGTGGTGCCGATGCGCTGGGTGTTGATCTGATTCAGCAAACCGAGGTGATCGGTTTCCGCCAGAGCAATGGCGTGATTGAGGGTGTTGAAACCACTCGCGGCTTTATCGCTGCACCGGTAGTGGGCTGCGTAACTGCAGGTAACTCCGGGGTGATGGCTCAGCAGGCGGGTTTCCGTCTGCCACTGGAATCGCATCCCTTGCAGGCGCTGGTATCAGAGCCGATCAAACCGATTCTTGACTGCGTCGTGATGTCTAACCATGTACACGGTTACGTCAGCCAGTCTGACAAGGGGGACCTGGTGATCGGCGCCGGTATCGACGGCTATAACGGCTATGGTCAGCGTGGCTCTTACAACACCATTGAGCATACGCTGTCAGCCATTGTTGAAATGTTCCCTGTGTTCAGCCGTGTGCGCATGAACCGTCAGTGGGGTGGTATCGTCGATACCTGCCCGGATGCCTGCCCTATTATTTCTGCGACCCCTGTAAAAGGTCTGTTCTTCAACTGTGGATGGGGAACCGGTGGCTTCAAGGCTACACCCGGTTCAGGCAACGTCTTCGCTGCCACCCTGGCCAAACGTGAAGCGCACCCGCTGGCCAAACCGTTCAGCATGGACCGGTTCTATTCCGGTGCACTGATCGACGAGCACGGCGCTGCTGGCGTAGCCCACTGATCCACAGGAGAGAAATCATGCTGCATATCTATTGTCCTTACTGTGGTGAAAACCGGGATCAGGACGAATTCAAAGCCAAGGGTGAGGCCCATATCAGCCGTCCCCTCGACCCCATGGGCTGCACTGACCAGCAGTGGGGTGATTACATGTTCTTCCGCAAGAACCCACGCGGTGTCCACCATGAAATGTGGTACCACGTGGCAGGCTGCCGCAAGTTCTTCAACATGACCCGTGATACCGTCACCTACCGTATATACGAGACCTACAAAATGGGTGAACAGCCCAGCGTCACTGCGGAAAGTCTGGCAGGAGGTCAGTCATGAGCACTGTATCCAGCAAAAAATCTGCGTCCAGAAAAGTGGCGCAAAGCAACCGTCTGACCCGTGGCGGTCGCATCAATCGCAACAAGCCACTGAAGTTCAGTTACAACGGCAAGACCTACGAAGGTTTTGAAGGCGACACCCTGGCGTCAGCATTGCTGGCCAACGGTGTCGATATCATCGGTCGCAGCTTCAAATACAGCCGCCCACGCGGCATCTTCGCGGCCGGTGCTGAAGAGCCTAATGCCATCATGCAGCTGGGCGCTACCGAAGCGACACAGATCCCCAACGTGCGTGCGACCCAGCAGGAACTGTTTGACGGGCTGGTGAGCAACAGCGTTAACGGCTGGCCCAACGCCGATACGGATCTGATGAGCTATATCGGTAAGGCCGGCGGCAAGATGATGCCCCCGGGCTTCTACTACAAGACCTTCATGTACCCTGAGTCCATGTGGATGACTTACGAAAAGTACATCCGTAAGGCGGCGGGTCTGGGTCGTGCTCCTGCAGAGTGGGATCCTGACACCTATGACAAGATGAATCACCACTGCGACGTGCTGGTCGTGGGCGCAGGTCCGGCAGGCCTGATGGCTGCCCTGACCGCCGCGCGTGCTGGTGCACGAGTCATCATTGCGGATGAGCAGCAGGAGTTCGGCGGCAGTCTGCTGCATTCTGCTGATACCATCGGTGGCCTGCCGGCCGCGGAGTGGGTCAAAGGCATCGTTACTGAATTGCAGCGTTATGAAGACGTGCTGTTGCTTAGCCGTGCCACTGTCAATGGCTATCACGATCACAACTTCCTGACCATTCATGAGCGCCGTACCGATCACCTGACCGACCGCGCCCCCCTGAATATGTCTCGCCAGCGTATGCACAAGGTGCGTGCCGAGTGGGTCATCCTGGCCACGGGCGCTCATGAGCGTCCTCTGGTGTATGCCAACAATGATGTTCCCGGCAACATGCTGGCCAGTGCTGTCTCCACCTACATCCGCCGTTATGGTGTGGTGCCCGGTAACAAGCTGGTATTGATGACCACCAACGATGACGCCTATCAGACCGCGCTGGACTGGAAACTGGCGGGTCGTGACGTGGTGGCTATTGTCGATACCCGAGCCAATCCAACAGGCGCTCTGGTAGAAGAAGCACGTAAGCTGGGGATTCGTCTGATTCCTGGTTCTGCGGTTATCGATGTGGAAGGTGGCAAGCGTGTGCACGGTGCCGTCTGCTGCAGTATCGATGCAACAGGTAGCAAGGTGACCAGCGGTAAGGAAGTGCTTACCTGCGATACTATCGCCAGCTCAGGCGGCTGGAGTCCGGTGGTGCATCTGTCCTGCCATACCGGCAGTCGTCCGGTCTGGAATGACGAGATCATCGGTTTTGTACCGGGTGCCGCCAAGGAGCAGCGTCTGTGTGCTGGTGCAGTACATGGTGTTTATGGTCTGGGCAAGGTGCTTGAAGATGGTGTCAACGCTGCTCAGCAGGCCGTGGCTGCTCTTAAGCTGAACCAGCCTGAAGTAGAACTGCCATCCACCTTTGAGCCGGTGAAAAGCCCTGCCATGGCGCTGTTTTATGTACCGCATGTGAAGCCTGTATCCCGTGCGCCCAAGCAGTTTGTCGATTTGCAGAACGACGTCACCGCGGGCGGCATTGCACTGGCTACTCGTGAAGGTTTCGAGTCCATCGAGCACGTCAAGCGCTACACTGCCATGGGCTTCGGTACCGATCAGGGTAAGCTCGGTAACATTAACGGTATGGCGATTGCCGCCATGACGATGGGTAAGACGATTGCCGAAACCGGCACCACGATCTTCCGCCCCAACTACACGCCCGTGACGTTCGGTGCAGTGGCCGGGCGTGATGCAGGTCACCTGTTTGACGTCAAACGTTTCACTGCCATGCACAAATGGCATGTAGAGCAGGGCGCAGAGTTTGAAGATGTGGGTCAGTGGAAACGCCCCTGGTACTACCCCAAAGCGGGCGAGTCGCTGCATGATGCAGTGAACCGTGAGAGTAAGGCGGTCCGTGACAGTGTGGGTATTCTGGATGCATCAACCCTCGGCAAGATCGACATTCAGGGGCCGGGTGCACGTGAGTTCCTCAACCGCATCTATACCAACGCCTGGGCCAAGCTGGATGTGGGCAAGTGCCGCTATGGTCTGATGTGCCACGAAGACGGTATGGTCTTTGATGACGGTGTGACCTCCTGCCTGGGTGATAATCACTTCCTGATGACCACCACCACCGGTGGTGCGGCAGGTGTCATGGAGTGGCTGGAACTGTGGCACCAGACTGAATGGCCAGAGCTGGAGGTGTACTTCACCTCCGTGACTGATCACTGGTCAACACTGACCATTTCCGGTCCCAACAGTCGTAAGCTGCTGGCGGAACTGACCAGTGATATCGATCTGGACAAAGACACCTTCAAGTTCATGGACTGGCGTGCAGGTACCGTCGCTGGTGTACCGGCACGGGTATTCCGTATCAGCTTCACCGGTGAGTTGTCCTACGAGATCAACGTTCAGGCTAACTATGGCCTGCACGTCTGGGAGAAGCTGTTCGAGCACGGTGCCAAGTACAACCTGACCCCCTATGGTACAGAGACCATGCACGTACTGCGTGCCGAGAAAGGTTTCATCATTGTTGGTCAGGACACGGATGGTTCGGTCAACCCGTTCGACTTGAACATGGGCTGGGCAGTGGGCAAGAACAAGCCTTTCAGCTTCCTGGGTCAGCGTGGTATGCAGCGTGAAGACTGCGTGCGTGATAACCGTAAGCAGCTGGTGGGTTTGAAGTGCAGCGATAGCTCGGTCGTGCTGCCGGAAGGCGCGCAACTGGTCGACAATCCCAAGCATCCGGTGCCGGTACCCATGCTGGGCCATGTCACTTCCAGCTACTACAGCCCCAATCTGGGCCACGGTGTTGCCATGGCACTGATCAAAGGTGGTCTGTCACGCATGGGAGACAAAGTGTATGCACCTCTGCGTGATGGTCGTGTGATCGAAGCTGAAATCTGCTCTTCCGTATTCCTGGATCCGAAAGGAGAACGTCAAAATGTCTGAAGTGGCTAAAGCCCAAGTAGTTGAAGAAAGCTCGGCCGCCGTCAGCAAGGTGGCGGTTCTCCAGCAGCGTGCTGGTGCCGGAGTACAGGCCGAGTCGCCATTGTATCACGTCGGTCTGGATCATCTGGCGCTGAATGTTCACCAGCGTGGTGGTGTGGTGCTGCGTGAGAAGAAATTGCTGGGTCATCTGGTACTGCGTGGTAGCAGCGCCAATGCATCCTTGCTAAAAGGCGTCAAGAAGGTACTGGGCGTAGAGTTACCTTTGGCACCGCTCAGTTGTAGCGCCAAAGGCGCGACCAGCATCCAGTGGATGGGCCCTGATGAGTGGTTGATTCTGGTGGAAGGGGGCAGTGAGTTTGATATCGAGCTGGCCCTGCGCAATGCCATTGATGGTCACTTGTCACTGGTGAATGTCAGCGGTGGTCAAACCGTGCTGGAGCTGTCTGGTCCTGATGCACGTAAAGTGCTGCAGAAATCCACACCCTATGACGTGCATCCTGGTTCATTTCCAGTGGGGAAATGTGTAACTACCGTCTTCGCTAAAACGCAGGTACTACTGCAACGCACCGGTGAAGACAGCTACGAGATGGTGGTACGTCGCAGCTTCAGTGACTACATGTGGTTGTGGCTGCAGGACGCCAGCGCAGAATACGGCTTGGTGATCAAGGCGTAATGTCAGCCAGACGTTGTCTGGGCTGATGTATCGGGACGACTGACGGCGGTCAGTTGGTCCCTGTGTGTTTGCTACACTTTTTTGCCCGATATGGATCTTCCTCGCAATGTGACCATATCGGGCATTTTCTTTTGTACTGCACTGCTTTGGCCACCCGCAGAGGTGCCAGCAACTGGGTCAGTACTCTGATGGCGCCGCTTTATTCTCCGTAGCTGCCAGTTGAAAAATTCCCTCATTTCCTCAATCTTTGTTGCCTGTGTTGTAATACTTTTCTCTTTTACAGTTTCTATTCGTGTCAGCTACAGTGGTGTTGGCTTACTGTGCTGAAATCCGTCTCTAATTCTCATCGTGCGATAACCCCACCATGTTCAAAATCGTTGGAATGATTGTCATTTTTGCCTGCGTCATTGGCGGTTTCGTCATGGCGGGCGGTCAGATCATGGCGCTGTTCCAGCCCCTGGAGGTGCTGATTATCGGTGGTGCCTGTCTGGGGGCCTTCCTGCAGGCGAACCCGATTCGTATCTTCACCATCGTGCTCAAAAAATCGCCCACCATGTTCAAGGAGCGGTTTACTTATGAGTACTACACCTCCGTGCTGTGCATGATGTATGAGATTCTCAACAAGATTCGGCGTGACGGCTTGCTGTCGATAGAAGGTGATATTGATGATCCTTCTACCAGCCCGGTGTTCAGCAAGTATCCTGCGCTCCTCAAAGATGAGCGGCTGATGACCTATATCTGTGACTATTTACGTATCATGTCACTGGGCAGCATGGCTCCCCATGAACTGGAAGGGTTGTTTGACATGGAGCTGAACAGTCTGAAAGAAGAGCTGGAGCATCCTGCTCATGCTGTTAACAAGGTTGCAGAAGGGTTGCCGGGATTCGGTATCGTGGCGGCAGTATTGGGGATCGTGGTGACCATGGGGATGCTGGGTGATGGTGACAAAGAGGCGTTGGGCCATCACGTCGCCGCAGCGTTGGTGGGTACCTTCCTCGGTATTCTGGCCGCCTATGGCTTCTTTGGTCCGCTGGCAAACGTACTGGAGCATGATGCCAAGGAAGAGCTCAATCTGTATGAGTCAGTCAAAGCCTGCCTCATCGGTTCGGTATCCGGGCTGCCGCCTGCCATGTCGGTGGAGTTTGGTCGCAAAGTGCTGATGCCTGGCCATCGTCCCTCCTTCAAGGAGCTGGAAGAGTCCATCCGTAATATCGGCAAGAGTTAATGAGAGCGCGACGTGGATAACAAACCTATCATCGTCAAGCGCGTCAAAAAATTCGCTGGTGGTCATCACGGTGGTGCCTGGAAAATAGCCTTTGCCGACTTTATGACGGCCATGATGGCCTTCTTTCTGGTGCTGTGGTTGCTGGGTGGTGCTACCGATGAGCAGCTGAAAGCTATTTCCAGTTATTTTCAGGATCCGATCGGCTTCTCTGATGCGAGTCCCTATGTTATCGATCTGGGTGGTTCACCCACTCCTGCTCCGCAAAAGACGCTTAATCCTGAATCTGTAACACAGGAAGGTGTACAGCAGATGACTAAGCAGGCCGAACCTCCGCCTGCGGCAGATAGCATCAACAATGGTGATGCTGCCAATGCAAAAAGTAGCAGCACTCAGGATCAGCAGGATCAGGATAATCTGGCACAGATGCTCAGAGAGCTGCAGGCGAGGGTGGAGAATACCCCCGAGCTCAAGCGCTTTCAGGATCAGATTCACTTTGAAATTACCCAGGACGGGCTGCGCATCCAGATTCAGGACTCCAAGGAAAAGCCCATGTTTAATGTGGGCAGCGACAAGCTGGATCCGCATTTTGAGGACATGCTGCTGGATCTGGGAGATGTCATTAAGCGCCTGCCCAACAAGATCAGCATCAGTGGCCATACGGATGCCAAGTCCTATTACGATACTGCTGAGTTCAGTAACTGGGAGTTATCTACAGAGCGTGCCAACGCTGCTCGCCGGGCTCTGGTAGAGGGTGGCTACCCGGAAGATCAGATCGCCCGTATCGTCGGCTATGCTGCCTCCGCCTTGTACGACCCACAGGATCCCTACAATCCCCGGAACCGCCGGATTGATATCATCGTTCTGAACAAGAAGGCGGAAGAGGCTATCCGTCAGGGTGAGGAAAACGGTGGCAATATCAGCAAGGGTGACAAAGACACCATTAATCCCGAGTCGATTCAGGCCGAACCGAAGGCGCCTGCTGGTGCTTCTGCCACTTCTCCTGCGGGGTCCTCGCCCGGTGCTACGCCTAATGCACCAGCAGAAGGCGCGGGGAATGCTGCTCCCACGGCTACGCCCTGATAGTGGGCATGTAAAACTATGGCCACTGCATTCAATGAGTGCGCCACGAGTAATATTCAGGTCGTTTAACGACACTCTGCTGGGCGTGATTTGGCGAAAATACGGGCTAGGTTGACTGGAGCGTTTCCGGTCTTAAGGGAAAACCGCACGCCGTAGCCCTCACCCTTTGCCGGTGTGTCATATCCTCCCTCCATCGCTGTAAGGTGATGGAGGTTTTTTTATTACCACTTTGAGTTGACGCGTACTTCAGGTGTGCAGCAACGGACGAAGCTGATCGATGAGTCGATTCGGAAATTGCCGGTAATCAGGGTAGGGGGTCAACAGAAGCGAACCCTTGCGCCACACCTGACCCGTTACTATCTCCTGGCACTGTGAGTGCGTCATCCCCAGCCCCTCCCAATTAGCCCTGCCAGCCACCCAATGCCATCCCCCGTGCTGAGCTAGCGAAGTGCTCTGGCACAGCAACGCTTCGTGCTGAAGCAGTTGCTGATCGCGATAGCTTCGCCAGTCAGCTGATGGGCTGGCGAGCTTGGCATAAATGGTGAGGATCTTACGCCAGTGGTTGCTGTTGGCGTTGATCAGTGCTGGAACGTTTGGGTGTTGCGGATCAATGTCTGGCGGCAATAGCGGGCAGTGAGGGATATAGAGCGTGACATGAGGCGCTTGGCTGCCGAGATGCAAGCTTGTGTTCATCACTGTTCAGGCAAGCCCAAAATGCAATGCCACTACTGCCAGCATGATAGCGGTAAGCACGATCAGAAACTGGCGCTGCCAGCGCTCCCAGAAATCTTCCTCCTCCCCCTGCCAAAGCGGATCCTGTTCTTCCGGGGTGATAGTCCGAGCTGGTGCAGGTGCCTGCATTGCTCGCTGCCTTATTGCCTGCCAGCGTTGCAAACCTGATTTGTACCGCTGTTCATGCATTAGTTGCAGTTGTTCTGCCTCCTCTGTCCCAGAGATATCACCTTGCTCCCTGCAGACGGCGCTCAAATGCGTATACAGGCAGGTCAGAAAGTGTTCCTGCAGGAAATCCTGCACGTCCTGACTGTTACTGAGATGTTTACCGCGGCAAAGCTCATCGGCAATAGCCAGGCTTTCTTCCAGCTGCAATCGTGCACCGGCCAGATCTCCTGCCTGCTGCATTGCCAGCGCTAACTCTGCATGAACTGCAGGTCCGTAGGCCATGCTGGACTGGCGAATTAAAGGCTGAGCCTGACGCAATAAATGGATCGCTTCATTCAGCTGACCACACAGGCGCGCTTCTGCCGCACGGCGGCGCAATGACGCAATCTCACGGTGCAAGGCACTGAGGGTGCGAGTGCGAAGTAATGACGGAGCATTGATCAAAAAGCTGGAAGAATGGAGTGGTTGCAGACCGGGGAGAGTCATACGAGCAACAACTGGGGGCGTGTTCATAACACCTTCATCATGCCGTAACACTTATGGTGCCTGGCATGTCAGTGGGGATGCGCGGATTATAGCGCCTGATAGCCTGAAAAGGTGAGGATGTGGATCAAACTCTGGGATGTTTGGATAAAACAATAGTTCCAGAGAGCAGGCATGAAATGCGGCTGGGCTCAGGGGGGGCGTGTGATCCTGATTTCCACAAGCAGGCATACACAAATGGTTTACAGGCAGTGAAAGTAGAGTCAGGTGGTTAAACAACAAAGCCCGCATGTGGCGGGCTTTCGAGGGGGGGCATAGACTGATAGAGACAGCTATAAACAGGAATATGGTGGGCCCAGTAGGATTTGAACCTACGACCAAGGGATTATGAGTCCCCTGCTCTAACCGCTGAGCTATAGGCCCGAAACGGCAGCGATTATACCGACGCAGTGCAGCAGTGCCAACACTCTTTAATACTAAACTGTTGATTTTTTTACGATATAAGCAGGCTAAATGCACAAAAACCCACCAAGGTGGGTTTTTGTGCATTTCGAGCTTAGTGATTACTCGTCGAGGAACGAACGCAGGTGTTCTGAGCGAGTCGGGTGGCGAAGTTTACGCAGTGCTTTGGCTTCGATCTGACGAATACGCTCACGGGTAACATCGAACTGCTTACCTACTTCTTCAAGAGTGTGGTCAGTGTTCATGTCGATACCGAAGCGCATGCGCAGCACCTTCGCTTCTCTGGCGGTCAAGCTTGCCAGTACCTCACGGGTTGCCTCTCGCAGACCTTCAGATGTTGCCGAGTCCATGGGAGAAGACAGGTTGGTGTCTTCAATGAAGTCGCCCAGTGACGAGTCTTCATCATCACCGATAGGTGTTTCCATGGAGATCGGCTCTTTGGCGATCTTCAGTACTTTGCGAATCTTGTCTTCCGGCATATCCATGCGCTCGCCAAGCTCCTCTGGGGTGGGTTCGCGGCCCATTTCCTGAAGCATCTGACGAGAAATACGATTGAGCTTGTTGATGGTCTCAATCATGTGTACTGGGATACGGATCGTGCGTGCCTGGTCGGCAATCGAGCGGGTGATGGCCTGACGAATCCACCAGGTAGCATAGGTGGAGAATTTGTAACCGCGACGATACTCAAACTTGTCTACAGCTTTCATCAAGCCGATGTTGCCTTCCTGAATCAGGTCAAGGAACTGCAGACCACGGTTGGTATATTTCTTGGCAATGGAAATAACCAGACGCAGGTTGGCCTCGACCATTTCTTTCTTGGCACGGCGAGCACGAGCTTCACCGATGGAGATACGACGGTTGACCTCTTTAATCTCAGCCAGCTCCAGGCCGACCTCTTCCTGTATCTGACGCAGCTTGCGCTGACAACGTAGCAGGTCTTCTTTATTGAGGGTCATGCCTTTGGAGTAAGGCTTTTCTGCCGCAATCAGGCCTTCAATCCACTCAGGATTGATTTCGTTGCCCGGGAACATCTTGATGAAGTCCTTACGGGGCATACGAGCCTTACGGGTACAGATGGTCATGATGTTGCGTTCTTGCTCGCGGATTCGATCCACAGCAAGACGTACGCGATTGACCAGTTTGTCGAAAATACGTGGGACCAGCTTTATAGGCGCAAACAGCTCGCCAAGACGCTGCAAAGCTGCCTGGCTGTCGGCTGCTCCGCGGCCAAGTTGTACCAGGGTAACAGTGGTCAGTTCAAACTGTTCGATGATTTCGCCGAAGCGCAGCTTGGCTTCTTCAGGATCAGGACCTTTCTCGCCCTCATCCTTGGTGTCGTCACCATTTCCCTCTCCGCCTTCTTCTTCCTCTTCGTCATCGCTGTCGTCGCCTTCTTCGTCTTCCATTTCTAGGTCAACGTCTTCAACTTCAACCAGAGAGTACTCGCTGTCGTCCGCATCAATGTAGCCGCTGAACAGATCACTGAGGCGACCGCCTTCTTCCTGTGCCTGTTCATAGTTGGCCAGCACCTCGGCTACAGAGCCGGGATAGTAGACGAGGGCTGACATTACCTCACGGATACCTTCCTCAATACGCTTGGCGATAACGATCTCGCCTTCACGCGTCAGCAGTTCGACTGTACCCATCTCGCGCATGTACATACGAACCGGGTCAGTGGTGCGTCCCACTTCCCCTTCAACTGCTGCGAGTACAGCGACTGCTTCTTCAGCAGCAGCGTCGTCAGCTTCGTTATCGCTCATCATCAATGAATCGGCATCGGGGGCTTCTTCTACCACCGCAATACCCATGTCATTAATCATTCGGATGATATCTTCCACCTGATCCGGATCAGAAATATCCTCCGGTAGGTGGTCATTGACTTCAGCGTATGTGAGGTAGCCCTGCTCCTTGCCTTTGGCAATGAGCTCTTTCAGACGGGACTGTTGTGAACTTCCGGCCATAGATACCCTATAGAACGTGACGCGAGTGAGGAACAAAGCCGCATATTATAACCTATAGACGGTTTTTTGTGCCAGAAGGGTGCGGCTCCCAGTTCCAGCCTGTATCACAAGAGGTGAACTTTTGCTGACTCCATAGTGGGGCCAGGCAAGTATTGTAGCTTAATTGTGCCAAGTCGCCGTTTTTTCAAGGGTTATTTGATTATTGGCCCTTGAGAAGTTGTTGCAGCTCCAACCGTTTTGGCTGCAAATCCCGGTACTGTTGTTTCTCTTCTTCAGTAAAGCGGATCTGCTTGAGAAGTTTTTCCTGCAATGACTCATATTGCTGCTGAATTGCATCAATTTGTAATCTTATGAGATTGCTGCGCAAGTAGCGTTGTCCGTCATCGGCATCAGCCTGATAGCTGATTTCTGACAGCTGATTGAGGAATCGGCAACTTGGGTTATTGGCAAAGTCAAAATGTGCTGCAAGATCGGCAAATCCTGCTTCTGGTTGATGTCGCAAATAGGTGATCAGTTCCAGCAGGAAGTGAATTTCGCTATCTGCAAAGGAGTGCAGATAGTTGAGGTCGATATCAAGATCGGCCAGGGCTTCTGGACTGCGAATGAGAGTCAGCACCGCTGCTCGGCAAGGGGTCATGCGCACGACCTTGCCGATGGGTTCCTCTTTCTCGTGTTTCGCAGCTGATTTTTTCCATTCCCCTTGTTGCTTTTTGCTGCCTTTTTTCTTCCATTCCTTTTTGCCAGTAAATGGCATTGGAGAGGAGAAGGTCTCCTCATCTTCGGTGTAATAGGGTGGATAGCCAAACTCATTGTCATCTGCTGCAGGTATGCCTGTTTGCGCATAGTCAGCGTATTCCGCTGGATGGGTCTCGTCCCAGGCAGGCTCCTGATAAGCGTTGATATCTTTGACGGGAGCAGGCTGGTCGTGCTCCAGCCAATGCTGCAAGCGTTGGCTGTCCATGCCGGTAATATGGGCCAGATTGTCCATCAGCAGCTGCTTGAGGATGCCTTCTTTAATCTGGGCAATCAGTGGTAGTGCACGCTTGCTCAGCATTGCTTTGGCTTCAGCAGTGTCTGGTACTTCTCCACCCTGGAGGTGGTCAAAAAGGAAATCAGAGAAGCTTTGTGCCCGATTCAGACGGCGTTGGAATGCCTCAAGACCTTCCTGTTGGATCAGGCTGTCTGGATCTTCACCATCAGGAAGAAAAAGGAAGCGGGCTTGCCGGCCATCTTCCATGAGTGGCAGTACGGTCATGAGCGCGCGCTCGGCAGCCTTGCGCCCCGCCTCATCACCATCGAAGCAGAAAACGACTTCTTCCACGCGGCGGAAGAGAGTGCGCAGATGAGTATCGCTGGTAGCGGTACCCAGTGTTGCAACGGCCTCGTGCAAACCATGTTGACCTAGCATCACTACATCCATGTAGCCTTCGACAATAACGAAGCGCTCCAGCCGTTTGCAGTACTTGCGTGCTTCGTAGAGGCCATAAAGTTCCTGATTCTTATGGAAAACGGGAGTCTCCGGTGAGTTCAGGTATTTAGGTTTTTCATTGGTCAATACCCGACCGCCAAAGCCGATGATCTTGCCCTTGCTATTGCGTATGGGGAACATGATGCGGTCGCGGAAACGGTCATAACACCTGCCTTCCTCGGGTTTGTCGATCAGTAGTCCCGCGTCAATCAGTGCCTGACGTCGGGCTGCTGTGGTGCCAAAACGTGACAGTACGTTATCCCAGCCAGGGGGAGCAAAGCCGATACCAAATGCTTTGGCTGTTTGCCCGGTGAGGCCGCGTTTACGCAGATAACTGATCGCTTTATCGCGTTGCAGGTGCTCTTTCAGCTGCAGGCTATACCACTCGGCGACCTCGTCCAGTATGGCCAGAATGGGGGCCAGCTTGTCTTCCTTGCTGTCGTTCTCTTGGGCTTCCGTTGGAATGTCAAGCCCCGCCCGCTGCGCCAATGTCTCGACTGCGCCACGAAACTCGACGCGGTCATATTCCATGATAAAACCAAGCACATTGCCAGAAGCACCGCAGCCAAAGCAGTAGTAGAACTGTTTGTCAGGGCTGACAGAAAATGATGGAGACTTTTCCTGATGGAATGGGCAGCAGGCTGAGTAATTCTTGCCTGTCTTTTTCAGCGGCACACGCTCGTC
Source organism: Pokkaliibacter sp. MBI-7 (assembly GCF_029846635.1). Taxonomy (NCBI): domain Bacteria; kingdom Pseudomonadati; phylum Pseudomonadota; class Gammaproteobacteria; order Oceanospirillales; family Balneatrichaceae; genus Pokkaliibacter; species Pokkaliibacter sp. MBI-7. Next base: position 3,863,600 of record NZ_JARVTG010000001.1, read on the forward strand.
AATGACATCGACAATATCGGTGCGCGATAACAAGTCATCGATAAAACGTTGAGGGATTTTTCCTGCCATGGTAGTAGGCGGTACTGCTCGGTAGTGGGCGAGACAACTGAGCCTCAGGTCAGCTTTGCAAATGTACTTGCCAGGCTATAAAAGGCTTAATCTCAGATGGCTAAGCATCAAAGAAACTAGCAGCAGCCAGCGTTACATACAATATTGCTGGCTGCAGATAGCGGTTGATAAGTAAAAAATTATCAACTGATAAGATTCATTGTGGCGCTGTGGTATACGCTCCGGGACCTTTTAGCCCAAGCGTGCTTTCACCTTTTTATTGATAGCTGTCATATCGGCACGGCCCTGGGCACGCTGTTTCAGCAGGCCCATCACTTTGCCCATGTCTTTGGCGGATGCAGCGCCGGACTCGGTAATAGCTTGCTCGATAAGTATTTCCAGTTCTTCGTCGGTGAAAGGTGCTGGAAGAAAAGTTTGGATCACCTCCATTTCGGCGGTCTCAATGTCGACTAGGTCCTGGCGACCGGCTTGAGCAAATTGCTCAATGGAATCGCGACGCTGCTTCTGCATTTTGTCCAGCACGGCAAGAATGCGGGCGTCATCAAGTTCGATTCGTTCGTCAACTTCAATGCGTTTAATGTCAGCCAGCATCAGACGGATGGTGCCCAGGCGTTTCTGGTCACGTGCACGCATCGCTGCTTTCATTGCTTCAGTGATGCTGTGTTTCAATCCGGTATCTGACATGCTCATATCCACACATTGGGGTGAATTCTGTCATCAGGCCGTTCGGCAGTTGGCCGGAACGACTGAAGTATCTATGTTGCCAACGACATTCAGTCGCTGCGGTATGCTTGGCTTTCGCCTTGCTTCGCTAGGCATCTGTCACCAGCAGCGGGACAGGCTTGCTTGCAGCTGTAACTTAGTACAGACGCTGCATGCGACGCTGTTCACGAGACAGCTTTTTCAGGTGACGCTTAACAGCAGCGGCAGCTTCACGCTTACGGATAGTAGTGGGCTTTTCGTAGCATTCGCGGCGACGAACTTCAGCCAGAACACCTGCTTTTTCGCAGGAACGCTTGAAACGACGCAGGGCTACGTCAAACGGCTCGTTATCTTTAACTTTTACGCTAGGCATTTAACTTCCTTCGTATGGTTGGTTTAAAAAAATAACGCCCAGAAACGGGCGCGGTTATTCTAGATGCCTCAGCGCTAACTGTAAACTCTTGCCTGTTGCTCTTGTTGTTAAACTTGCTTGCCTACTACGCTAATTGCTGCAAGTGAACGTGTTAATCTCGTGACAAGCGCCTTTGGCTCCCCATACGGTGCTGGTATGATAGCGCCCTGTTATTCGGCGTGAACCCCTTCCTGGACTTGCTCCGTTGCCATATGCGAGGCGCGCTCAAGCCGTCATTGATGTGGTTTACACGCCTCCTTTTATCTATTCACGGTTTTTTGGGCCAACTCATGCGTGTACTAGGTATCGAAACCTCCTGTGATGAAACAGGGGTGGCGATTTTTGATTCAAAGCATGGCTTGTTGGGCGATGCGTTATTTTCTCAGGTGGAAATGCATGCCGAGTTTGGCGGTGTGGTTCCGGAACTGGCTTCGCGAGATCACGTACGCAAGTTATTACCGCTGGTCAGTGAGGTATTTGCTCAGGCACGTTTGCCTCGCGGTCAGATTGATGGTGTGGCCTATACCGCCGGCCCAGGCTTAATCGGTGCCCTGCTTGTCGGTGCATCCACTGCCCGCAGTCTGGCAATGGCCTGGGGTGTCCCTGCTATCGGTGTGCATCACATGGAGGGACACCTGCTGGCGCCGATGCTGGAAGATAATCCTCCCACTTTTCCTTTTCTGGCGTTGCTGGTGTCTGGTGGACATACCCAACTGGTGAGGGTCGATGGTATTGGCCGTTACCGTTTGATGGGTGAGTCTCTGGATGATGCTGCCGGTGAGGCATTCGATAAGACTGCCAAGATGTTGGGGCTAGGCTATCCTGGCGGACCTCGTGTCGCTGCATTGGCAGAGCAGGGTGTGGCTGGTCGCTTCACTTTTCCCCGGCCCATGACCAACCGGCCAGGTCTTGATTTTAGCTTTAGCGGACTGAAAACGTCGGTGCTAAATACGGTCACTGATCATCAGCAGCAGGGAATGCTGGAGCAGCAAACCCAGGCTGATATCTGCTGGGCATTTCAGGATGCTGTGGTGGATACATTGGTCATCAAATGTAAGCGCGCTTTACAGGAAGCACGTTTGAAACGTCTGGTCATTGCTGGTGGTGTCAGTGCTAACAAGGCGCTGCGTGAACGACTGGAAGCTGCTTTACGCCCCATGCAGGGCGAAGTGTTTTATGCCCGGCCAAGGTTTTGCACCGATAATGGCGCTATGATCGCCTACGCGGGCTGCCAGCGACTGCTGGCAGGAGAGCGACAGGATTTGCAGGTGCAGGTTCGTCCACGCTGGCCACTGAGTGAGTTGACGCCGCCCTCTGCTGGCTGAGCTGCTATTTGGGTGGCAGATGCCAGCTGCGCCAGTTGTCGCCATGACGGAGCATCAAAATGGTGCATAAAGCCAGCATCAACGGCAGATAGGCTGGTGCCAGCCAGTAGCCTAGCGCCGGCGCTGCTAAGGCCGCACAAAGTGCTCCACCAGAGGAGCGTTGCAGTAGTCGTGCCCCTGCCAGCCAGCAAAGTAACAAACTGACAGCCAGAGGCAGGCTGATTGCCAATATGCTGCCGAAGGCTGTCGCTACGCCTTTCCCACCGGTAAGGCCAAAAAAAACTGGGAACAAATGACCCACTACGGCAGCCAGGGCCACTAAACTCAGGCCCCATGGTGAAAAATGCAAGTAGCCGGCGGTTATCGTGGGGATGGCGCCCTTGCTGACATCGCCACAAAGGGTCAGCAGGGCAGGTAGCTTGCCACCCAGGCGTAAAACATTGGTTGTGCCGGGATTGCCGGAACCATGTTGGCGTGGGTCTGGCAGGTTAAAGCAACGACAGATCAAAATCGCTGAGTTCATCGAGCCAAGCAGATAGGCCAGAATAAGCAAGGCGGCTAAGACCTGGAGTTCGGGCAAGGTGGTTTCCTCGGCCAGTTGTTATCTTCAGGGTGCTCTATCTGCCCCTTGCGGTTGCCACGACGCTGAACTCGTGGCGGCGAATTGTGGCCATCTGGCTACAGCAAGGCTCGTGTGGGAGCCAGTTCAGGGCCTAGCATACGTGCCAGTCGCACAAACGTCATCTGAGGATGGGCATGGACAAAGTATTTATTCGTGGCCTGGCGATCGAAACCCTGATCGGTGTGTTCGACTGGGAGCGGGAGATCAGACAGTGGCTGTTACTGGATCTGGATCTGGGAACGGACATTCGCCCTGCAGCCAGCGGTGACGATATCAACTGCACGCCAAGCTACAAGGAGGTGGCTGATCGCCTGCACGAGTTTGTTGGCGGTAGTGAGTTTCAGTTAGTGGAAACGCTGGCAGAAGAAGTGGCCCATTTGCTCATGCGTGAGTTTCGCTTGCCGTGGATACGCGTTCGGGTAGCGAAGCCTGGAGCAGTGATCAGCGCCGCTGAAGTTGGAGTGGAAATTGAGCGGGGTGAGTGGCGTTGATCAGCGTATTTGTCAGTTTGGGCTCCAACCAGCAGCGTGAATTTCACCTTGCTCAAGGTCTGGATGAGTTGCGGCAGCATTTTGGTGATTTGCTGCTGTCCTCAGTCTATGAAAGCCCGGCTGTAGGCTTCAACGGCCCTGCGTTTTTCAACATGGTGGTCGGCTTCACCACTGAGCTGCCGCTGGATGCTCTGGCAGCCAGACTGCGCGAGATTGAGTTGCGCCATGGTCGACCCAGTGATGCTGTGAAGTTCAGTTCGCGTACCCTGGACATCGATATCCTCACCTATGCTGACTGGCATGGTCGCTTTGCGACGCTCAGCCTGCCGCGCAAGGATTTGTTGAGCTACGCTCATATGCTCCTGCCCATGGCCGAGGTGGCGGGGGCGATGTTACATCCGGGTGGTGCTGATGACTATCAGACCTGTTGGCGGCAGTTCAGTGATACCGCACAGCGTATCTGGACCGTAGACTATCAGTGGCAAGGGCGGGTCATTTCCCAGCAAGGCAGCGTTATCTGGCCTGAAGCCGCTGCCATGATTTTGCCTGCTGAGTTACCTGGGGAGCTTTGGCAGCCGCTTACAAGTAACGACTGACCTACCCATGTCACTAGTGGCTTTGCAAGATAGCCAGTCGCTCACTGCGAATGCGCAGAGCCAGATCTTTGCCTTTTAGTCCCAGTGCAAGCAGTGGGGCAACATCTACTGTTTTGATATGCGCCAGGCGCATTTGCCAATTCTGAATAGCGTCAGCGGCCTGCACAGGCTGCCCGCGGAATACGGCGAGTGTTGGCAGGCATGCCAGAAACTGAGCAAAACGCTCCGGCCGTCGCAGCGCATCACATCCCTCCAGAACCGTCAGCCAGTCTTCTGCACTGTTCGCCTGTAAGCAGGCAGAGCCTTGACGCAGCAGCAACTGTGCCAGCTGTCGCTCCTCATTAGGGACTTTCAGATGTTCAGCCCAGCGTTCAGGCTGTTCGCTCAACAGGCTCAGCAAGGCATAGCGACAAGCCAGCGGCAGTTGCGCAGTAACTGCGTGCTGCAATAGATCATCGCCCGTGTCGGGCCAGTCGCTGAGTCCCGGCAGAATACTGCTGAGAGCATTGGCTGTTGCCAGAACCTGGAAAAAGCATTCTGGTTTCGGCTCCATCAAGGCTCGGCTCATTTCTTTCCAGATGCGCTCTGGCACCAGGCTTTCCAGCTCGCCGGAGGCACTGATACTGCGCATCAACTCATTGGTTGCAGGCGCTACCTGAAAGCCCAGTTCGGCATAGCGGGCAGCAAAGCGGGCAACTCGTAAGATACGCAGCGGATCTTCGCTGAACGCAGGGGAGACATGACGGAGCTGACGAAGCTGCAGATCAGACTGACCACCATAAGGATCGACAATATGACCCTGGTCATCCATGGCCATGGCATTGATGGTCAGATCACGACGGGCGAGATCTTCTTCCAGACTGACATCAGGGCTGGCGTGGCAGACAAAGCCGGTATAGCCGCGTCCTGACTTGCGTTCGGTGCGAGCAAGGGCGTACTCCTCATGGCTGTGAGGGTGCAGAAACACGGGGAAATCCTTACCTACCTGGGTATAGCCCAATGACAGCATCTGCTCCGCGGTTGCACCGACCACGACCCAGTCCCGCTCCAGTACGGGGCGACCAAGCAGCGTGTCCCGTACGGCCCCACCGACCAGATAGATCTGCATCAGCTGTTACCTGTGGCAATGTCGGCAGGAAACAGTGTGCGCCATTCTTCAAAGCCGCCATCCATGCTGTAAACCTGTTCAAAACCGTGATTGGCCAGAAAACTGGCGGCGCCCTGGCTGCTGTGTCCGTGATAGCACACGACGATCAGGGGATGATCCGGGTCGGCGCTTTCCAGAAAGTGTTGCAGGTTTTCATTGCTCAATGCCGAAGCACCGGGAATATGGCCATTGCTGTAGGATACCGGATCACGAATATCCGCAACCTGTGCTCCGTTGCCAATCATGTCCTTAGCCTGGCTTGGGGAAATACGAGTGAAGTTCATGTGGGGGCTCCTGCAAAATCTGCTACGACCTTTGTGCCACTGACGGTGTCACGGAAAGCGGATGAAGCTAAGGTTGGTTAGTTTTCGATAGTTCTGGGTTGGCGACTCGGTACACTGAACAGGCGTTGGTCTTCGAGGCGCAGGGCGGTAAGGGAATTACCCCAGACGCACCCCGTGTCGAGGGCGAATACATCATGCATGCCGGTATGACCTACCAGTGCAGCCCAGTGGCCAAAGTATATGCGGTATCCTGCCCATTCCGGATTGGGGTAGTAGAACCAGGCACGATAGCCTGCTGGCGCTGCATTCAGCTCGCTTTTGCTCTTGAGTTCCAGTTCGCCACGCGGGCCGACAAAGCGCATACGGGTCAGATAGTTGGTAATGATGCGCCAGCGGGCGGGGCCGCTCAGATGCTCACGCCAGCAATCGGGCTGATTGCCGTACATGTTGGCGAAGTAGCGCAGGTAGTCGTCGCTGCGCAGTACGGCTTCCACTTCGCGTGCAAAGCCCAGAGCATCATCAGCGGACCAGATCGGTGGCAGGCCAGCATGAACCAGTACCTTGCGCTCTTCCAGGTGCAGCAGTGGCCGAAAACGCAGCCAGTCTAGGAGTTCATCGCAGTCCGGTGCAGCAAGAATGTCATCAATCGTATCACCGCGCTTGCAGGTGCCATGGCCATAGGCGACCGCCAGCAGATGCAGGTCATGATTGCCAAGTACCGTAATCACCTGACTGTCGAGTTGCTTGATCGCCCTCAATGTTGCCAGCGAACCTGGACCGCGATTGACCAGATCCCCGGTCAGCCACAGCCGGTCCGAAGCGGAAAACTGAATAAGGTCAAGCAGCGCCATCAGTTCCTGATAGCAACCCTGGATGTCACCAATAACGTAGGTGGCCATGCAACTCCTGCAGAGATAAAGAGTTAATCAATCACCATTGAGGTTGTCTTAGCATCTTGTGAGGTCGCAGCTATGTTGCTTGCGATCTTCCCGTGGCAGGTTAATGCAAGGCTACGCTCTGCTCAATGCAAGAATGTTGCCTTGCCAAAGGTGCTATGGGCTTAAAGTTGCTGTGGGTTTAATGCAACGCCATGGGCTTGGCCAGAGTAAAGGCTGGGATAGGGGCCTGGAACAGCTGGCCATCTTCGCCTTTCATTTCGTAATAACCACGCATGCTGCCAACAGCTGTCGCCAGCACGCAGCCGCTGCTGTACTGATAGCTGCTGCCGGGGGCGATCAGAGGTTGTTCCCCGACCACCCCCTTGCCTTTGACTTCCTGAATCTGCTGGTTGCCATCAGTGATAATCCAGTGGCGGTTCAGCAGTTGTGCAGCTTGTAGACCCGTATTGTGGATGGTGATGGTATAGCTGAAGACGAAGCGGTTTTCTTCGGGCACCGACTGGTCGCTCAGGTACTGCGTTTCCATATCTACCATGATGGGGGGCATCTCTGTACTCATTCTGCTGCTCCTGATCCGTCAGTGGTATGAGTGACTGGCGTAGGGTGGAGCTGAAAATACAGGTCACTGAGGCGCACGTAATCCTGCAGGCTCAAATGTTCGGGGCGATCTCCCGGGTTAATTCCCAGAGATTCAATATGCGATGCCTCCAGCAGGGGTTTGAGCGTATTGCGCAGGGTCTTGCGTCGCTGGCTGAAGGCCGTGCGCACCACCAGATCCAGAGCCGGTAGAGATTGTGCTGGGTGTGGCAGTTCTGTGTAAGGCGCCAGACGTACAATAGCTGAGTCGACCTTGGGGGGCGGGTTGAAAGCACCGGGCCCAACCAGGAACAAGGGCATAACCTGGCAGTAATACTGGGTCATGATACTCAGACGACCGTAATTGTTGTCGCCTGGCCCTGCTGCCATCCGCTCCACCACTTCCTTTTGCAGCATGAAGTGCATGTCCTTGATGCGACTCTGATACGACAGCAGATGGAAAATCAGCGGAGTCGATATGTTGTAGGGAAGGTTGCCAACAACCCGCAGTTGTTCAGCAGGTTCGTGCAGCAGACTGGAAAAATCGAATTTCAGCGCATCTGCCTCGTGTACTCTCAGCGTGTCCAGATGGCGAAACAGGTTGGTTCGCAGAATCGGGATCAGATCGCGGTCAAGCTCGACCACATCCAGCTGCCCGGCAGCCGCAATCAGGTCCTGAGTCAGTGCGCCCATGCCCGGGCCGATTTCGACAATACGCTGGCCGGGCTGAGGGTTGATAGCACGAATGATACGGCCGATGATGCCGGCGTCATGCAGAAAGTTTTGGCCGAAGCGCTTGCGGGCCTGAAAGCCGGGGCTCTTGTGCGTCCCAGAGTGTTTCGATGTCATAAATGCTCTTTGATAGCTGCCATGTGGGCAGCGTATTGCAGTGCCGTCGCCAGACTACCGGCATCGGCGCGTCCTGTTCCTGCCAGATCCAGCGCCGTGCCGTGATCTACGGAGGTTCGAATAATGGGCAGGCCCAGAGTGATATTGACGGCCTGGCCAAAGCCTTTGTATTTAAGCACGGGTAAGCCCTGATCGTGATACATCGCCAGCACAGCGTCAGCCTGTTGCAGGTGCTTTTCTGTGAACAGCGTGTCCGCAGGCAGCGGTCCGATCAGTTGTAGACCCTGCTGGCGCAGCCGCTCAAGACATGGTTCGATCACGTCGATCTCTTCTCGCCCCAGATGTCCGCCCTCTCCTGCATGAGGGTTGAGTCCGCACACCAGAATACGTGGCGATACCAGGCCAAACCAGGTACGCAGGTCCTGATCCAGAATGCCTATCACTTCCTCCAGCAATGGTGCCGTGATGGCATCGGCTACCGCACGTAGCGGTAAATGTGTCGTCGCCAGCGCCACTTTCAAGCCCTGTGTAGCCAGCATCATCACCACTTTGGGAACCTTGCACAGCTCCTGCAGGAATTCAGTGTGTCCACTGAAAACAATGCCCGCATCATTGATCACACCCTTGTGAACAGGGGCCGTGATCATGGCGCTGTAACAACCCTGCAGGCAGCCCTGAGTGGCGCGCTCAAGTGTGCGCAGCACATAGGAGGCATTGGCCGTGCTTAACTCACCGGTGCGACATGGTGAGGTGAGAGGTTCGGCTATGACCCCAAGTACCCCGGCAGCCTGTGGCACGGTATCGCCGACCTGCCACTGTACTATTTCAATGGGCAGATGCAGTTGAATCGCTCGTTGCCGCAATAACTCGGGGTCGGCAATCACCAGCCAGGGATGCTGGCGTGGCTGCTGTGCCAGCATCAGGACCAGATCAGGACCAATGCCGGCAGGTTCGCCGGCAGTGATCACCATAGGGGCCTTCAGCGGGGCTGTCATGCCGTTCTGGAACTCAGTACTTGTAGTCAATGTAGGCCTCTGCCTGAATCTCACGTAGCCAGTTCTGCAGTTCTTCCTCATAGCGACGTTTACGCAGGATGTTGCGAGCTTCAGCTTCCAACATGTTTTTGCTCATGTCCTCCTTGCGGCGTTCCAGTACCTGGATGATATGCCAGCCGAACTCAGTATGAATGGGCTGGCTGACTTCGCCAGGCTGCAGCTGGTTCATGGCCTGCTCAAAGGCGGGTACGGTCTGGCCAGGGTTGACCCAGTTGAGATCGCCACCAGACACCTTCGAGCCCAGATCGTCGGTATACTCCCTGGCCAGCTTGGCAAAGTCTTCTCCATTGCTGATGCGCTGACGCAGGCGATCGGCCAGTGCCTTGGTCTGGGCTTCGTCGCGAATGGCTGACGGGGTGAGCAGAATGTGACGGGCGTGAGTCTGCTCGATCACGGTGTTAGGAGCGCCCTGACGATCGACCAGCTTGACGATATGGAAGCCGCTGGCGCTACGGATCGGTCCGGCAACATCGCCTACCCCCATGGTGGGAACAACATCGGTGAAAATACTCGGAAGCTCAGCAGTGGACTTCCAGCCCATATCACCCCCTTCCAATGCCGTCTGGCTACTGGAATAAGCCAGTGCGAGCTGGTCGAAGTCGGCGCCTTTTCTGGCGTCCTCATATACCTGCCTGGCTTTGGCCTGGGCGTCGTCGATCTGCTTGGGAGAAGGGTTCTCTGGCACCGGGATCAGGATGTGATGCAAGTGAAACTTCAGTGAGCCGAAGGCAGAGTTGGGGTTCTGCATCAGTTGCTTCACTTCTGAGTCAGAAATGTGAATGCGGCTGTTGACGGCCTGCTGCTGCAGCTTCTGGATAGTGATGGTATTGCGCACTTCTTCGCGGAAACCATCAAAAGAGGTACCTTCTGCTTCCAGCGCGTTCTTGAACTGCAGCAAATCCATGTTATTAGCCGCGGCTGTTTTGGTCAGGGCCGCATTCAGCTCGTTATCACTGATGCGGATGCCGCGCTGTTTGGCCAGCGACAACTGCAGGCGCTCCATGGCCAGTTGCTCCAGGACCTGATGACGTAGCTGGTCATAGGGGGGCAACTGTTTATCTTTGAAACGCTGCTGCACCATGCGAATACGGCGATCCAGTTCGCTATTCAGCACGACATCATCATCAACGATGGCCGCGACGCCATCCAGTTGCCGGTCAACGGCGGTTGCAGGTTGAGCTGGCTTGGCTGCCGAGGCGGCCCAGCAGACAGGAGTGATAACGGCTCCGAGCAAAAACAGATGACGGAAATGACGCAGCGCGCTGCGCTTACTTGTTGTTGCTTTCACGTTCTTCGAATCCTGTGATTTCTTCGAGAATGGAAGAGGTATTACTACCGCTGTCACCAAAGCCAGTATTGAAGCCGGCCAGTCCTTTAAGGGTGAACTGCAGGAATACACCGCTTTTACGACGCTCATCATCCTCTGCGTCGCCATCGTACCAGTTGCGCTGCAAGGCGCGCACACGCCAGCAGCAGTTTTCATATTCCACGCCCAGCATGGTTTCCAGTGTACGGCTTTCTTCTATGTCCCGGTTCCAGCGTGCGAGCAGCGAGTACTGGGCACTGATTGGCCAGATGACTGACATATCGGTCTGATACTGGAAGTCATCCCGATCAAAACTGCTGCTTTCCGGGTCATCTTCGTAAAATTTGCGCAGGCGCAGGTTGATGATGTGATCAATGTCGCTCTGATAGCGGAGTGTCACGCCACTGTCGCTCAGTACGCTTTGTTGCGGGCTCCACACTGCGTCTGTCAGCAGTGACAGGCGCTGGTTGATCTGGAACTCGCCACGACCAGCAATCGGTGAGGTTGATGAGGTGAGCGTCTCATCATCTTCCTCAAGCCGTACCTTGCGATCCTGGAAGTAGAAAGTCTGGCCCACACCGAGCATCGCACGCTGGCTGCCATCATCTTCATAGAAACGTGAGGTCAAACCTGCTGATACCTGGTTCATGTCACCGATACGATCCTGGCCGGTGAACCGGTAGTCACGCCAAAGCTGATCGTAGTTAAAGGTCAGCTCATCCGTATCAAACAGCGGTAGCTTGGACTGATCCTGATAAGGGGTATAGGTGTAGAACAGGCGCGGTTCCAGGGTCTGAGTGAAGCTCTCATCACGGAAGTCATACTGACGCTCCATAACCAGACCAGTATCCAGTGTTGCGGTGGGAATAGTGAACTGATCGCTGTCGGCATACCCAGAAGGCATATTGTCCAGTGAATAGAAACGCTGGTTCAGGCGGGTACTGCCACGAACAAAGCCCCAGGGGCGCACCAGATTGTAGCTGGCGTTGGCCTGAGCCACAGTACGCAGGCCGGTGGCCTTGTCGATGCCGCTGAGGTTGTCCTGTTTGCGGGTGAAATTGGTGGTCTGGAAGCTGTAGCCCAGTCCCAGGTTCTGTACCGGGTTGGGAACGCTGCCGAACACATCGAAGTGTGGGGATTCCTGGTAAGGATTGGCAATGGTGTCGTCCAGCGTCTGGTAGTGCTTGACCCGTGCCCCGGCATTCCAGTTATCGCCGTAGTAGCGAACTTCACCCACCTGGTCCAGGTGAGTGTCTTTTTCCACCGACAAATCGACGGACAGGTCTTTTTCGTAGTCGATATCGCCTACCTTGGTGGCATAAGCCCGGGTGTACCAGCGAGGTGCTGGGTTACCGGTATGGTCAACTCCCAGCAGCCAGCGGGTTTTGTCGGCAATCTGGTCATGAGGCATGTAAGCGGCACTGAATACGTTGGATGACCAGTCATTCAGGTAACGGAATTCAGCTTCGGTTAACAGCCCGCGCTTCTCTATCAGGCGTGGGGTGATGGTGGCATCGTAATTCGGTGCCAGGTTCAGGTAGTAGGGAGTAGCGATCTCAATGCCATCCTTGGAGCTGACGCTGAAGTCAGGATAGAGGAAGCCGCTTTTGCGTTTATCCGAGATCGGAAATGAGAACCAGGGCAGGTAAAGGATGGGAACATCTGCGACCCGTAAGGTGGCATTGTAGGCTTCGCCATAACCTTCATCCTTGTGCAGGACAATACTGCTGCCGTGCAGGGTCCAGCTGTCATTGCCAGGTTCACACCGGGTGAAATAGGCACTGCTCAATTCAGTCCGCTGTTCTTTCTCGTTATTGCTCAACGATGCGGCAACGCCGCGCAGATGGCGATCGTACTGTACAAACTGAACATCATGCATGGTACTGGCGGAAGTGCTGAGGTTCACATCCCCGCTCTGGCCGACCACCAGCATGCCCGGCTGGCGGTAGCGCAAGTTACCCTGCAGATGGACTTCGCCGTTGGCCTGATCGTATTTGGCATAGTCTGCAGCGACCCGTTGTGCTCCCTGGCGCACGTAAACGGGGCCATAAAGTTCGCTCTCATCGCCAAGACGGGTACTACTGCGATTGGCGAGTACATAAACCTGCTGATGCTCTTGAGGCTGTTTGAGGTCGTCCGCAGTGAAGCTGGGTTCCTGATAGAAACCCTCACAATGATTGGCCGGATCCACCCCTTTAGGATTCTGATACCAGTCCAGATAAGAGTAGGGGGTAGGAATCGCACTGCCAGCGGCAGGTTTGTTCTCAATCGGCCAGCCTTGAGCGACTGCTGCGGACTGACTGCCAGCCAATCCGGCGTCCTGCAACGAGGAAGGGCTGTCTGTTACTGTCTCGCTGGTTTTTGCCTGACTGGCAACATAGGTTGCAGCGGGGCTAGATGTACCTGCCGCTGCTCTGGAGGGCGAGTCTGGAGCTTTCGCGGTCTCTGCGGGAGCAGCTGACTCTGACGTGTCCATTGGGGCTGCCGCCTCTCTGGCAGGCTCTTGTACTGCGTCCGTCTCAGTGTGCTGAGAGGGCTGGCTGTTCTGACTGTCTAGGGGGGCGAGCTGAGCCTGCACAGCCTCTTCATCGGCTTCAGTAACCTTCGCGGGCACTGCTGGCTCAAGGGAGGGGGGGCTGTCAACCTGGGCTGACGGGTTGCAGTCCCAGCGACCATTGGTTGTCTGGCTGCAGTTCCAGCCTGCCTCGGTCGAATCCGCTGCCGCTGGAGTGGCAGCATAGGCCTGCCCTTGCCTCATCAGTACAATCACGGCACCGATGGCGAGGACCAGGGGAGTTTTCACAAAGTGATGTCTGGCTGTCATGCCGGTTCCATTCAGTCAAAAGTGTCGGACAGGGCTGAGTCAGTTTATTGGAGCAGGGCCGTGGCAATCGCACTTCATCACCTGTCCAACGCAGTTCGCTGTCAGTTATGTAACAACAGATACTGCAAGGTCAGCGCTATCGCCTTCGCTGGTGCCATGTCCGGTCAAGCCGGAGCAGACAGCAGGCAGTCCATACCCGATGACGCACGCGGGCGATGCCCGTTAGCGCATGCAGTGGGGTGACGACAGAGTCTCAAAAGCAGGCATAATAATGCATCCCTTTTATGCAAACCAGAGGAGTGGCAGGGTGGCCCGGCTTGATCAATTACAGTCATGGGTTGCGGAAACGCAGAGTGGTAATCAGGCGTGGCCTGCATCCTGGCAGTGGCAGCTGGTGTCGGGTGATGCCAGTTTTCGAAAGTATTACCGGGTGATAAGGGAAGACGGAACGGCAATCATTGCGGTAGACGCCCCCCCCGCACAGGAAAACAACCCGGCATTTGTGGCGTTGGCCTGTCACTGGCGGGAAAAGGGAATGTGTTTGCCTGAGATCCTGGCAACCAACTTCGAGCAGGGCTTTTTGCTGGTAGAGGATTTTGGCGATGTCATGCTGCGAGACCGGCTGACTGCCGCCACAGTGGATGGCTGGTATCAGCAAGCATTGGCACTTCTACCCAGTTTGCAACAGATTGACGATTGCCAGGACTATCCTCTGCCTTGTTACGATAGGGCAATGCTGGAGCGTGAGCTGGAAATCTTTGCTGAGTGGTTTTATCGCGGTTTGCTGCAATTGCCTGAGACCTCGCAAACACAATACGTCTGGAGGGAGCTCTGCCAGCATCTGGTTCAAGCAATGCTGGAGCAGCCCCAGGTATGTATTCACCGCGACTTCCACTCGCGTAACCTGATGTGTCTGCCAGAGGGACATCTGGGAGTGATCGACTTTCAGGGAGCAGTACGTGGCCCGGTCAGCTACGATGTGGTGTCGCTGATACGGGACTGTTATCTGCGCTGGCCAGCCTCACAGGTGATGTGCTGGAGTGAATACGCCTACGGCCTGCTGCGGCAACAGCAGCCGTCTGTTTTGCAGGAGGTCAGTCTGACGGTATGGCAGCGCTGGCTGGATCTGACAGGGATGCAGCGTCATCTCAAGGCTATCGGCATCTTTGCCCGACTGCATTTGCGTGACGGCAAATCAGCTTACTTGCAGGATATTCCAAGGACATTAGGTTACGTTCTGGAGCAGGCGCAGCGTTATGCCGAATTTGAGCCCTTTACCCATCTGCTACTTGATCAGGTAGTGCCTGCTCTGCGAGAGTGTAGTTTGATCAGTGTGGAAGCCCAGAAGGACTTAACGACATGAAAGCAATGATATTGGCGGCAGGAAAGGGAGAGCGGATGCGTCCGCTGACCGAGCAGTTGCCCAAGCCGTTATTGCCGATAGCGGGCAAGCCTCTCATCGTTCACCATCTTGAACGACTGGCCGCTGCAGGGATTACAGATATCGTGATTAACCATTCCTGGTTGGGGGAGCAGTTGGTGCAGGCCCTGGGGGATGGTAGTCAGTTTGGTGTCAGCATCAGCTACTCCGCTGAAGATGAGCCGCTGGAAACCGGCGGCGGTATTTATAAAGCATTGCCTCTGCTGGGTGAAGAGCCCTTTATTGTCATCAACGGCGATGTCTGGATTGATTGCGACTTCGCCAGGTTGAAGGATGCTTTGCAGGACGATGACATGGCACATCTGGTACTGGTGCCGAACCCCGAGCATAACCCGGAGGGGGATTTTGCCCTGTTCGAAGGGCGTATCTACGCCGACAAGGAATTGGGTGAGACCTGTACCTTTGCCGGCGTAAGTGTTTTGCATCCTGTACTGTTCACCTATTGTTTTGGTGAGTCTGAGCGTTTTCAGTTGGCGCCGCTGTTGCGACTGGCCATGTTGGAAAACCGCATCAGTGGTGAGCTTTATCAGGGGGACTGGACCGATGTGGGTACTCCTGAGCGGCTGGCAGCTCTAGAAGCGAGGGTAAGGAATACCACCGGTGAGTGATGTCTGGTTGGAAAAGTTGAGCCGTCATCGTACAGGTCTGATTGTAGGCGGACTGATTGGTCTGCCCTGGGGTGGCCCCGTGGGAGCACTGTTTGGTGCTGCAGTGGGTTACTGGCTTGATAAACAACTGCGCAAGAGCAGTGGGCCGGGCAGCCATCTGGAGGTGCAGCGCGCATTCTTTGTCGCCACCTTTACCGTCATGGGACGTCTGGCCAAGGCCGATGGTCGTGTGACGGAAACCGAGATCGCTTTCGCCAAATCGGTCATGGATCGCATGCGTCTCAATGATGCTCAGCGACAGGAGGCAATCCGCTTTTTTAATCAGGGAAAAGAGCCGCAAACTGACCTGCATGCAGTGCTGGAGCCGCTGGTATTCAGCATGTCGCGTAGTTTTTCCCTGCGCCAGATCTTTCTGGAAATCCAGCTGCAAACGGCGATGATCGACGGACAGATCACTCAGGGAGAAGTGGAAGTCCTGGATAAGGTCTGCAGCCAGTTACGTATCGGCGTCGATGAGTTTCAGTCGTTGATCCGCAGGATGCAGGCTGAGCAGGCTTTTTTTCAGTGGCATCGCCAGCGTGGACAGCAACAGCAGGGCTATCAGGAGCAATTCCAGCAATGGGGGCAGCAACGCTCTGCCGCTGCAGGCCTGCAGGAAGCTTACGGTGTGCTCGGTGTGACCGCTGAAGCAAGCGATCAGGAGCTGAAGCAGGCCTATCGTCGGCTAATGAGCCAGCATCACCCCGATAAGCTGGTATCCAAAGGCTTGCCGGATGAAATGATTCAGCTGGCCAAGGAAAAAACCCAGGAAATTCAGGCCGCCTATGAGCGTGTCAAAGAGGCACGTGGACTAAAATAGCCCCGAGTATCTATTTGGCAGACGCCTTTGAGGCCGCAGTATCGTGGCGCAAAAGCCGCAATGGTTTTTGTACTGACTGCGGCAGTCTCTCCTGACTCAAAGAGTCTGTGCATTACTTGTTTGCCTCTGTGACGCGACTCACTGGTGCTGCCGGTAGCCCTTGCCAGACAGGGGGATTGAACTGAAAATAGCCACCCTGTTACGTTGCTGTTAGTTGTAACACCTTCTCTGTTTGGCGTTAACGCCAGCCCCATGTGTACGACCTCAGGCCAGACTATGTCTTCCTCCCAAGTTGCTTTGACTCCTCAACCGGATCCCGCCCAGGCGGCTCGGGCTGATGGTATTTTATTTGGTGTCACCTTTCTGGCTGGCCTGGGATGGATCTTCTCCAAGGAGGCTGTTGCCAGCTGGCCACCACTCCTCTTTATTGGTCTGCGATTCCTGTTGGCCAGCCTGATACTGGTGATCGTCGGGTGGCGCTACATGCAACGCACCAGTGCACGCAACTGGCTGCGTGCACTGGTGACTGGCGGCTTGATGTCGTTAGCGATGGTGTGCTGGGTGTTCGGCCTCAGTCATGCAACGCAGATTGGCGTTGGGGCATTTCTGGCCTGTTTTGGCGTGTTGCTGGTACCGGTGGTGGGCTGGTTCATGTATCGACAACGCTCGCCATTGAGTGTCTGGCTGGCATTGCTGATTGCTCTGATCGGTGTGGTCTGTCTGGCGTGGGACAGAGGCTTCGATCTTGAGTTGGCGCATATCTGGTTTCTGCTGTCTGCCCTGTTATTCGCCATCCTGTTTAATCTCAATACTCGCTATGCAGCGAGTTTGCCGGTCATGCAGCTGGTTGCAATCCAGCTGGCAGTGGTTGGTGCGGTCAACATGATTCTGTCCCTGATAACCGAAAGCTGGCCACAGAGCACGACAGTTACGATGTGGGGATGGTTTTTCGCCAGTGTTTTGATCGCCACCAGCCTGCGCTTTTTTTTACAGATTTATGCTCAGGGCCAGACCACGGCTTCCCGAGCTGCTCTGGTCATGATGATGGAGCCTGTATGGACGGCAGTGATGGCAGCCCTCTGGTATGGCGAAACCATGAGCCGTAATCAGTTACTGGGATGTTCACTGATTTTTCTTGCCCTGATTGTGAACCGCTGGCGGCAGGTGGCTAGCCTGTTGCGTGGCAAGAGCAAAATATAACCCCCTATTGGCGTTGACCTGATGAGGAGCCTTACATGATCAGTGATGAAGATCAGCTATTCCTGCAGGCTTTTGAGGGGCTGGCGTTGCCAGCAGAGCAGTTCAAGCATCGCAATCATGTGCGACTGGCATGGCTTCTGCTGCAGCTGGAGGCTGATTACGAGCTGGCTTTCAGCCGGTTGGCGGAAGGGATTCGCCGCTATGCCACCCATCTGGGAGTGCCAGATCTGTATCATGCTACTTTGACTGATGCGATGTTACGGCTGGTGGAAGAGAGACAGCACAATGGGCGTTATATAACCTGGCAACAGCTACTGGAGGCTCATCCGGAGTTACTGTCACAGGGGAAAGAGCTGGTTGCTGAGCGTTATTCCTCCACTTTGCTGGCCTCATCTGCTGCCAGACAACAGGTGCTGCCTCCAGACTTGCAATAACGCTGGGTTACACGGCTGACCCTGTCAGTAGCTCCTGTTGGGTCAGATAAAGGCGCATGTCGAACTCAAGCTGGTGATAGTGAGGTTCCATGTGCAGACAAAGCTGGTAAAACGCCTTGTTGTGATCACGCTCACGCAGATGAGCCAGCTCATGCACTACGATCACGCGCAAGAACGCCATCGGGGCTTTGCGAAACAGCGCTGCAATCCGAATTTCCTTCTTGTTCTTCAGTTTGCCACCCTGGATGCGGGAAATGCTGGTATGTAATCCCAGAGCATGCTGCAGCACATTTATCTTGCTGTCGTAACAGACTTTGCTGATGGGGGGAGCGGTGCGCAGATAGCGATTCTTCAGCTCCTGAGTGTAGTCGTATAGGGCGCGGTCACTGATGACATCGTGGCCATCGGGATAACGTTGATTCAGCCAGCTACCTAACTGCTGACGGTCGATCAGCGTGCGGACTTGTTGCAGCAGGTGGTCAGGATAGCCGTTCAGGTAGCGTAGTGTAGTCATGTGGCGGGTGCTGTTAATTGAACAGGTTGGGTTGTTGTGCTGGTCGAAGGGCTCCATGATAACAGGACAGCTTTCGTTGCCCTACACGTCGTCATCGGGATCACCGGTTCAGGATGAAAGACGAAAAGGGCAATGACTATCACTACGGAAAAGCATTACTACGGGAAAAGGAGTGCAAAGGATGCGGGTACTGACCTCAGCAATTGCAGGAGGGCTACTGGTCACGCTGGTGGGTTGCAGTGCAACGGTGCCGAAAGCAACCAGGTCTGATGCCAGCGAGTCTCTCTACCAGCGTTACCGACAGTATGTCGCAGTAGTCCAGGCGGAGCAGGCGGACAAGGACTATCCACAGTACTTCAGCCATCGTATCGTCGATGTGGCAGGGGCTCATCAGGATGCCCGTGACCAGCTTTGGTTTCCTACCTATATGAAACATGAAGTGGAACATCATGAGAGCGCGGCAGGGACTACCAGGCATTGCCTGCTGGTCAACGGCTACGATATCAACGATGAACCTATGACTTTCAGTCTGGAGTACCTGCACGAGCAAGGGCAGTGGCTGATCGATGGGGTCAATGTGGCGCTGTACAAAAGTGCTGATGCCTTTCCCCGGCACGTCAAATGCCCTGATGAGATAGGTGGCCTGTCGGCCCAGTGATCTGTCAGAACAGGGTCGCTGGCGGGCAGATGGCCCATGCGGAGCTGCTGAGAATGAGACAGCCAAGCAGGATCAGCAGATTGCGTCGGGCGGATCGCCCCTTGCCCTTCATGGCCTGATAGACACTAGCCAGCAGGAGCATCAGTGCAAAAGTGGCCATGGCCAGCCACAGTATCATCTCAATACTGAGCAGTAGCGGACTGGGAGCCTGATGCAAGGCAATGATCCGGTGAGCCACGCTGGTCGCCAGCAACAACAGGCCTAGCAGTAGAGGAAGGGCGCGGGTGAGCAGTATCTTGACTGGGCTGGACACTAGGCACGGTTTCCTTGTGATGAGTCACGCAGACGGCTTTTTTGAACAGACTGCATTGTGAGCACTCCCTTTGGCATGGTGGCCGACAATCCGGAATCACCTGAATGTGCCTGATCTCAGAGGTGGTCACGAACTTGCGGGCCTCATCGATCGTTTCTACGGTCGATTCAACACAGAGCCGACGCAACGGGTCGTGAACAAGTGCATACAAGGCGCATCTTTGCGGATACGGGCAGCCACCTTGTTAAGGTAGCAGAGTAACGCCGGGGATCAATGTCGGCGAGCCTGGCATAGAGGAATGATTTAGTGCTGATATACGAGCGTATTGGCAGATAAATTGCTGCCATTCTCACTACCAATTCACTTTTACAGCACTGACAGGTTATGACGTTCTCAACGGCGATGTCACATTCCAGCACCCACCGCTGCCAGGAAGCTCGCATTGCGCAGCCACCGTCCGGTAGCCTGTGGGTATTTGGCTACGGCTCGCTGATCTGGCGGCCAGATTTCCCTTTTATTGAGGCCCATGAGGCGCTGCTTTATGGCTACCATCGCTCGTTGTGCGTGTGGTCCCATGTGAATCGTGGCACTCCCGATCAGCCTGGGTTGGTATTCGGACTTGATCAGGGCGGTTGCTGCCGTGGGCGGGTTTATCGAGTGGATGAAGCCACACAATGGCAGGTGCTGAGTTATCTGGCGGAGCGTGAGCTGACAACGGCTGTGTATCAGCCTCGCTATCTGTGGGTGCATACCGATCAGGGCCGGCAACATGCCCTGTGTTTTGTTGTGGATAAAACCCACCATCAGTATGCGGGAGTGCTCACGCCTGACAAGGCCGCATTGGCTGTTGCTCGTGCAGTGGGGAAGAGTGGGCGCAGTCTGGATTATCTTGCCGCTACCCTGTCTGAACTGGAGGCACGGGGGCTGCCCAGTCGTCATCTGCAGAGTATTCTGCAACAGGCTCAGACACTGTCTTGTGCTGATTTTGCTCGTACGGACTGCGGCGAGCTGGTACAGGTGCCTGACGTGATGAAGGAGTCGCTATGACAACGAAACGGAATGGCAGCAATGCCCGAAAGAAGCCCTGTGCCACCTGCATGACATTGCGCTGGCTGGTGCTTGTCATGGTTGTGCTGTTTCTATTGCTGATGCTGCAAATGAGTCATCTGGCGGGAAGCTGATGAAAGTCGGTAAGGGGAAAGGTCAAGTCATGTACAAGCTGGTGTTTTTTGTCCCTGAAAGTCATCTGCAGCAAGTCAAAGACGCTGTTTTCGCCACAGGGGCGGGTCGTATTGGCAACTATGAAGCCTGCTGTTTTCAACTCAAGGGGGTAGGGCAGTTTCGTCCTCTGGCGGGCAGTCAGCCCTTTATTGGTGATGAAGGGCGTCTGCAGCAGGTGGAAGAGTGGCGGGTTGAGCTGGTTGCAGCGGATGCAGTGATTGCTGATGCCGTTGCTGCATTAAAGCAGGCTCACCCCTACGATGAAGTGGCCTATGAGGTCTGGCCGCTGTCGTCGTTTTAACAGGTCGTTGAAAATCTATCTGCGTTGCCGGGTACCGCGTCAAAAACAGGCTCACAGCCACAGGCTGAACGTGCTTTAGCACGGCCCCAAAGGGGCGAGCGGAGCGAGTCAAATGCTCATTTAGTCCACTAATCTCCGCTTTTTCGCCTGTTTCTTGTGCCCTCGGGGTATTTCCTTGTCTCGACTGCCTCGATAACGTTTTTTAACAGCCTGTTAATGCCGGAGTAGCGACTTGCGATAGATATATTGATTGTTCTGACACTGAAATCCTTCCGCTTGAAAGAACAGCTGCCGACCATCCTGATGGGCGTCAGCTGAACCCAGCAGCACTGTGCAATGCTGCTGAATGATCCAGCTTTCTGCATGCTGCAGCAGTTTGCGTCCTGTACCCTGCCCCTGATAGGGCGCCTCGATGCCCAGGCCCTGAATCAATGCCTGCCTGCCACAATCCAGCGAAAACACGATAGCGATATGCAGCCAGCCACAAAGGTGCCCGGTAGGGGTACAGGCTACCCAGATTCGATGATCGGCCATCGCACAGAGGCGAATCATTCTCGAGGTGAGCAGTTCGTTATCTGCAGGTGAGCCCAGGTGAATACAGAGGCGTGCCAGTGCTGCGGCATCGTCAGGAATAGCTTGGCGGATATGCATGGATTTCTGAGGCTCCTGATGGTCACAGGTTCAAAATGGAAAGGTAACGATTCAAGTTGCACTGAGTAAGCCTTCACAAGTGTAGTTGGTGATGGCGGCGTATGCGCAGTCTGGCGGCTCAAGGTAGTGGTTTGTGAGCTAAAGATGCCTTCTTCTCCTGTTTGCCTGCCACAGAGGGCATGTAGCTGCAAAAAAACGGTTGCCTTCAGCTATGGAAAGCAATATTTAGAAAGTGGCAATTTTCATCAAAAGACACAGGCGCGCACCTGTGTCCGGATCGGTCTATATTCTGTCAATCCCCACTCTGAATTCAGGCTGGGGGAAATCCTGGTGACTCATTGGTTGGGAGAGAAGACAGCCATGCGTTGGGAGGTTATGCGTCTTGAAGAACAGATTGCTCAGGTCGAGAAGCGTCTCGAATGGGCAGTCGAGAGAGATGATGAAGCGTTGCAAGACAAGCTTGAGGAGCAGCTGGAGGCGCTGGAAAATCGCCTGGCGCACCTGCAGGGAGAGCGGATTGCTGACGCGACAACAGAAAGCGGAGAGGCGGCGGCACCAGAAACAGAAGAGTAAACGGCGGTTCTCTGGCAGCAACACTGGCAAGAAAATCCGCTGGTTCTTCTTGCCGGTCAGCCATTCATTCATGCATGCAGATTGAGTGAGGACAGCTGGCTCGCGAAAATCCTTACTTGCTCGCGGAAGCCCTTAGTAGCACCAGAGCCTGCTGCGCCTCCTCACACTTAGCCTGAATAGCAAGATAAAAGCCTTACTGATCTGAGAACCGTTTCGATATCTCGATAAATTGTTGCTGGATTGTCAGAAAGGCATCAACGACATCGGGATCAAAATGCTTGCCACGGCCTTCGACGATAATGTCCCGGGCCTGTTCGTGCGGCATGGCAGGTTTATAAATGCGTTTGTTGATCAGCGCGTCATACACATCGGCCAGCGCCATCAGCCGCGCAGCCACAGGAATGTCATCGCCTTTGAGCTGTTGAGGGTAGCCTGAACCATCCCATTTCTCATGATGGGAATAGGCAATCTCCTTGGCAAAGGTCAAAAAGGGCACTTCCCGACCTAATGTCTGCTCCGCATTGATAATTACATCACGCCCTTTTTCAGGGTGCGCCTTCATGATTTCAAACTCATTTGGCTCATAGCGGCCGGGCTTGAGCAAAATAGGGTCTGGAATACCCACCTTGCCGATGTCATGCAGTGGTGCGGACTTGAATAATAAATCGATGTTCTTGCTTGTCAGTGCGGCTGAAAAGCGCGGATTGTCTTTCAGGTATTCAGCCAGGGCTTTGACATAATGCTGGGTGCGGCGGATATGGTTGCCTGTCTCGTTATCACGGGTTTCTGCCAGCGAGGCCAGGGCCATGATGGTTACGTCCTGTATGGCATGCACCTCTTCGGTTCTGCGGTTGACCTCACGCTCCAGAAAGGCATTTTGATCGCGCAGGAAGTCGGCACTGGCTTTGAGGGTCAGATGGGTTTTTACCCTCGCCAGCACAATGGGCGGACTGATGGGCTTGATAATGTAGTCAACGGCACCGAGCTCCAGACCACGCTGTTCGTCTTCCATTTCCGCTTTGGCTGTCAGAAATATGACCGGGATATCCGCTGTTTCTGGGTTGGCCTTGAGCTGACGGCAGACTTCATAGCCATCCATGTCCGGCATCATGATGTCCAGCAGGATCAGATCAGGGTGGGGGGCTGCCGTGGCAATACGTAAACCACGCTCGCCATTGTTGGCGACCTTCACTTTATAGGTATCCTTCAGCAACGCTGCCATCAGGGTGAGATTGTCCGGGGTGTCGTCCACTACCAGAATAGTGTCGCGTTCACCGGTTAGACTTCCCGTCATGGGGTACTCCATTTTCCGCATTCGGCTTCGGCCGCAGGGCAAGATGCCTGGCGGGAAGCCATTGATATCTGTTCGGCACGGCTGTGTTCATAGGGTTGGCTCGTACACAGCGCGGTGCATTTATTTATTGCTGAAGTCATTGGTCTGGGCTCGCTGTTGCAGCGTGGCAAGTGCGGTTTCGAAGTCAAAGGTCAGTACGGCGTTCTGAACGTCGCGAAAGCCTGTGCCCAGCGCCGCACGCAGTTGATCGTTATAGCGCTCCAGATAGTCCGATGCCTCTGCGTCATTGTCAGCCAGCAGCCTCTGCAGATGCTCAAGCGCTTCACGTTGTTCAGTGGAGGAGTGCTGGCTCTGTTCAGGCGTCTCATCGTGACGAAGGCTGCGCTTCAGCTCGCTGATGAGCTGGCTATGGAGTGTCTCTGCACGTGCCAGCGCAGTATGGTCAGTGTTGATCAACTGTTCGCCCAGCAGCATCTCCAGTTCGGCAGCCACACTTTCCAACTCAGTAGCGCCAATGTTGCCACTGGTACTCTTCAAGGTATGGGCAATGCGCTGCGCCGTTTCTCTTTGCTGTAACACCAGAGCTTCCCGTAGCTGGCTGATCGACAGAGACTGGCTGTCCAGATACTTGTTCAGCATTTTCAGATAAAGCTCTGCTTTACCCATGACTCTTCGCATACCGAGCTTGGTATCCAGCCCGCTGATTTCCGGGAGTTTTGGCACCTCACTGCCTTGGGGATGAGCAAGTGTGGGTGCGCCGCCGGGCTGGCTGGCAATATCGCTAACCGTAGCTGGAATCCATTGCAGCAGGGTGTGCCATAACAACTCCGGTTCAATAGGTTTGGCCAGATGATCGTTCATACCTGCTTCCAGGCATTGTTCGCGATCCCGCTGCATGGCGTTGGCCGTCATGGCCACAATGGGGAGTTTGGCGAAGGCGGGCAGGGCACGGATAGCCCGGGTTGATTCAAGGCCATCCATTACCGGCATTTGCATGTCCATCAGCACCAGGTCGTAAGGCCGCTGCTGTACCTTGTCGAGGGCGATCTTGCCGTCGGCCGCAATCTCTACCAGCAGACCGATTTCACTGAGTAGCTCATACGCCACTTCCTGATTCAGCTCGTTGTCTTCTACCAGCAGAATGCGCTTGCCTTTCAGACGGCCAAGATCAGGCATGCTGTGGCTGAGCTCCTGTCGTTCGTGAGCAATGTCCGCACGATCCACACCGAACAGCCGGATGATGGTGTCAAACAGCATGGAGGGGTTGAGTGGCTTGATCAGTACATCGCCGATACCGACCTGCTCAGCACGCTTGAGAATTTCCTCCCGGCCATAGCCGGTGACCATCACCAGATGTGGTTTGTTACGCAGCTCCAGTGTCTGGATATGGCGGGCCGTTTCACTGCCGTCCATGTCCGGCATCTGCCAGTCGAGGAAGATCAGATCGTAAGGCTGACCGGCCTGTGCGGCATCGCGGACGGCATTGAGGGCTTCGCGGCCAGAAGCGACGGCATCGACGCGGAACTGCAGGTTTTCCAGCATGTCGTTGAGCACGGCTCTGGCATTGTCGTTGTCATCCACCACCAGCACCCGCCGACCACGGACATCAGGGATAGCCAGATGCTGGCGGCTGCTGTCCTTGCCCAGCCGGGCGGTGAACCAGAAGGTTGAGCCCTGACCGAAGAGGCTGTCGACACCCACATCACCCCCCATCAGTTCGGCCAGCCGCTTGCAGATCGCCAGCCCCAGTCCGGTGCCACCGTACCGGCGGGTGGTTGAGGTGTCGGCCTGCTGGAAGCTCTGGAACAGACGCTGCATCTGCTCCTCCTTGATGCCAATGCCGGTGTCCTGCACAGCAAACCGCAGCAGCACGTCCTGCTCGGTATCTTCCAGACATTGCACCACGATCTGAATCTCGCCTTCTTCGGTGAACTTCACCGCGTTGTTGGCATAGTTGATCAGAATCTGGCCCAGGCGCAGCGGGTCACCAATCAGGGCATTGGGCACGTCCTGCGCAATGTCAAAGATCAGCTCCAGACCTTTGGCCTCGGCTTTTTCACTGATCAGATTGGCCACGTTGTCGAGTACGTTATAGAGATCGAGACTGGTGCGCTCGACATACAGTTTGCCTGCCTCGATCTTGGAGAAGTCGAGGATGTCATTGATGATGCCGAGCAGATGCTGACCGGACTGCTGGATCTTTTTCAGGTAGTCACGCTGACGGGGGCTTAGCTCGGTTTTCAGCGCAAGGTGTGACATGCCGATGATGGCATTCATTGGCGTACGGATTTCATGGCTCATATTGGCCAGGAAGTCGCCCTTGGCTTTGCTCGCTGCATCGGCTTCTTCCTTGGCTTCCGCGATAAGACGCTGAGCCTCCTTCTGCTCGGAGATATCCACATAGGTGCCGACCAGACCGCCGGGGCTGCCATCCTGCAGGGTAAAGCCGGATGCCAGATAGAGCGTCTGGTGCGGCTGTCCGTCACTGAAGCGCACCGTGATTTCACGCTGGACATGGCCAGCGCTACAGATCAGCTCGTGGCACTCTGCAGCACAGCGCTCGCGTTCTTCCTCATCAATAAAACTCAGCTCGGCCATGGCATGGCCAAGCAATGTCTCGCGTTGCACGGCGAAATGGCGCTCATAGGCCTGGTTGAAACCGAGGAAGTGCCCTTTAGCATCCAGATAAAACACCGGGTAGGGCACCGTATCGAACAGGACGTGCTGGAACGCCAGCTGTTCATTGAGCTGCTGACGGGCCTGGAACTGTTCAGTCACGTCCTGCGTGACGCCGTAGATATCACAGGGCTTCTGCCGGGCATCACGGCTGATAAAGCCAACCGAATGCAGCCATACCTGTCGACCATCACTGGGGCGGCGATAGGGGTAGGTGATATCCATGCCAGTGGCCCGGTCTTCGCGGGCATCCTCCAGCGCCTGGCGTACCTGGGCGGCGATGGCGTCATCAACCGCGGCGATATTGGCCAGCCAGTCCTGCTCCAGCCGATGGCACAGGTCATCGCTGTTGTTGCTGATACCGCAGAGGTCATCATTGCGCGGAGAGGAATTGAAGTCGTTGCGGCCATTCAGGGGGATGTGCCAGTAGCCAGCATTGGTCAGCTCCAGTGCCTTGTCAGACATACGATTGACGTGCTGAATATGCTCTTCCATGGCCTTTCGACTACTGATATCGACAATGGATACGCAGGCACACAGACCACGCCCGCCAAGACTGGGCAGACGATTGAGGGCAATCTCCAGAGCCACCTGATGGCCCTGCTTGTGCAGACCCTGGCTGTCATGGGCGGACAGATCATCACTGTCCTGGTCGGCAAAGAAGCGGCGCCATTTGTTGATAGCTTTACCGCTGCCGGAACCAGCCTTACCGCTCAGCTCTTCCAGTAACGCCGGAACAACGACTTCAGCCGGTCGACCCAGCAGCTCACCATCACTGTAACCAAAGATATGCTCAGCCAGCGGGTTGGCCAGTTCGATACTGCCGTTGTCGTTGATTACCAGCATGCCGCTGGGTGATGACTCGATCAGGCGGCGATACCAGGCTTCGGTTTCTGCCAGCTGTTCCTGCTGTGCTTCCAGCTCGACGGTCTGCTCCTCAAGATGGCGAGCCTGCTCTTCCATTTGCCGTGCCTGCGCCTGAGTGGCTTCCAGCAGCTGGCGGGTTTTCTGGGTACGCTCAAGAATTTCAAGACTCATCGCCATGACGGGCAGCAGGGCATCCAGCAGCGCGGAGGTGCGTTCACTGAATTCTTCATGAGTGGCCAGCTCCAGCACCCCAAGCAGGCGATTATTGAGGCTGACCGGAATCACCCGTATCGCGGTGGGAATGGCCTCTCCCGTCCCCGAGCGGATCAGTATGTAATCCTGTGGTGGTCGGGTGAGGGTGATGGTATTCATTTCCAGTGCGCACTGGCCGACCAGTCCCTCGCCAATATCAAAGGACTGGTTCAGAGATTTACGCTCGCTGATGCCGTAGCCACCCATCAGCCGCAACCGACGTTCGTCTTCTTCATGCAGGTAAAAGGCAGCATGACCGGTATTGAGCAGTGGCGCCACGCCGGTCAGCAGACGTTGAGCCAGCTGGGTAAAGTTATCAGCCTGCTGCATGGCTGAGCCGATGCTGGCGACATGGTGTTTGACCCATTGCTGGGTCTCCATCGCCTGATACACCTGCTGCAGACGCACGATGCCTTTAGCCATGGCGCCCATTTCGTTATTGCGTTTCTGGTAGGGAATCACTTCCTGCAGCTGACCATCAGCAATACGCAGAATGGAATCACGCAGTAACGCCAGCGGACGGCTGATAAAGCGAATAGCGCCCAGATAGATAAACAGCAGCAGTAGCGTCAGACCAATCAGGGTGGCAAGGACCACCTGACTCTTGTTCTGCGTATCGTTGGTGAGATGCTGGAAGTCATCCTGCATGCGGGCTGCCAGACTGTGGTTGAGATCATCCACGGCGTCGTTGATAGCATCCGTGGCCGCCTGATAGGGACCGTCCAGCACCAGCTCCATGGCTTCCTGCTTACCCTGCCCCTTGACCTGCCCTTCGGCAATGCTGAAGGCATGCTGCTCGATTTCGGTCAGTTTCAGCAGTTGGTCCCAGGCGGTGGCCAGTAGTTGCTGTTCCTGATCACTCAGATTGCGGCGACTGCTGTCATTGTGATCCTGAATGGTGATTGCCAGTAGCTGCTGATAACGCTGCTTGATGGCGGGCTCTGTGCTGTTGATATAACTGCGTGCCAGTCGGGTGAGATCCTGTGAGCGGTTGCGAATATCTTCACCGGCCCGCTGGGTCTGACCACGCTGGTTGGAGAAAGAAGCGATGCTCTGCTGATTATCAGTGATGTTGCGCATCATCATGATGGAGGCAAACAGCAGTACCACCAGGGGTACCAGCGTGATTTCCAGTAGGCGTTGTATGCTCATGCTGTCTCTTTCATCCGTTTACTGCTCGAATCCCTGCTGGGAGCGCGATTGACTGCTCAACTGGCCCTGCCAGCTCTGCTCAGGGAGCTATTAAGCCCCGAGCAGGTAAGGCATGCGGTGGACAGCGTGCTGGCTCATTGCCCAAACGTGAGCAACAATCTGTGACTTATAGCCCGCTACTCTCTGTCGGTATATAGCGATCACTTTTTAAAATCAGTGAGTTACGAGTCTACAGTGACCTGAGTGTCGACCCGTTTTCAGTGGTTCCGCGCCATCAGAATGACAGAGGAAAACCCCTGACCAGGAGAATAGTAAGTCAGGAAGTAAGTGTAGTAGAGGATTTTGCGAGTGCAGTATGGATCAAGGGAATGCCACTTAAGCAGCATTATTTTTGTCAGGACAGAGACAAGGCACATATCGTCTGTACCTTGTCGCTTTTAGAGTGGTTTAAATAAACGCTGGCGGCCTAGTCTTTGTGCCGGTGCTCAGAAGTTCCCCGGTGCGCACTGCAGGCAGGTTAGGCCCAGCTTGCGCCAGTTGGCTACAACGCCATCACGATCATCAATGACCAGCCAGGGCTGGAAACCATCATTGCCGATCTGTTCCAGCAGATGGCTTTTCACTTCCTCATCGCACCAGTGGTCGGTCTGCAATGGCCGCAGATAGACTGCATCGTAGGGAATACCATGAAGGTCCAGCCAGTCGAGGGTGGCCTGACGATGTGACTCAGGGCGCCCGGTACAGATGACAATCGCCTGGCCACTGACCTGCAGTAACTTCACCAGCCGCACGATAGGCGTGACGGGAGGTGCATCGGCCATAAACTCAAAGAACGGATCCCAGTGTTTCTCCTCTCCAAGTACCCAATGGCGTACGGCGTCGGGGTCGAATGTGGCGAGAGTGCCGTCGACATCCACCAGTACACAGTCGCGCAGTGTCATTGCATGTGAAGAGGCTGCTGAGACAGTCGTCGATGCATTCAAAATGAGTCTCCTGATTAAAACGGAAGAGCGTTAGTCGCCAGTCGGCGCGGAGGTTGTGAATAGCTTCTTAGTGAGAGGGGGTAGGGTGGCTCAAAGGGCTGAGCTGCCAGCCTCCCTGAGCATCAGGCTGGATCAGCATCGGCTGGACATTGCCAATACGTTCCCCATAAGGCGTGCCACTGACTGCCTGCCGAATGACCCGGAAAATCCCGGAATGAGCCACAATCAGCGGACACTCATACTGCTCCAGCAGCCGATTCAGGCTGATCAGCACACGCAGCTGGAAAGCCAGCCATGATTCTCCTCCCGGTGGAGTCTGCTCATAGGGAGGCAAGGCTGCCAGAGGTTGCCCCTCCAGCTGCCCCCAGTGACGCTCACGCAGATCATCGATCACATGGTGCGAGGCACTGGGCAGCAACAGGCTGGCGGTCTGGCGGGCACGTTGCATTGGGCTGACGGCCACCACTGACCAGTGTTGCTGGCTGACCAGCACACTGGCACTGCGCGCCTGTTGCTCACCTTCAGCGTTCAACGGGACGTCTGTGCTGCCGGCAATGATGCCCTGCCGGTTGGGAGCGGTTTCACCATGGCGGACAAATACAAAGGGTCTGGCCAGCAAGGCGGGTAAAGAAAGGGTCATCACGCTATTCCTTATTGATTGAGCGCATTGAGCCAGCGCTCAATCTGGTACTAATTCATTCCGGTAGAGAGTCATTCCGGTAGAGAGTCATTCCAGTACAAAGTCATGCTGCAGCCACAGTCTTTCGCCCAGCTGCTCCCGCCACTGCGGGCGCTGAAGAGGGCTGAACAGCGGCATCACCCGGTGGGCGTGCAGCTGCTCGGCCAGCCACAGCACATCCTGTTGCCGTGGATGAACATTCCAGCGAGTAAAACGGGCACGTCCCTCTTTTACGGCTACCTGCGCCGCGGGTGGCAGATAGCCGGTGTAGATGACCTGATGGTCGCAGGTGGGCGAGGCGATCAGCCTTCCGGCCTCACCACTCTGGCCTTCCGGATCGGCGGCTAACAGCAGCCGGGCCTGATCATCGAAGCCGCGATACTGCCGTGCCAGTTGCTGCAGGCGGACATAGGTTCCTGCAGCAAACAGTCCGGCGGGTTGTTCTAGCAGCGTCAGCAGTGCCTGATAGCAGGCGTTGTCCATCGACCAGCTGGTCAGACCCAGCTCATCAAACCACAGTGCCATTTCAATGGCCCGACCGCTGGGCGGCACCGGAAACAGGCAGGGTGCCGAGAGAAGAGGCTGCAGCGATTCCAGACAGTGTTGCTGCGAGGTCTGGTAATGGCCATAGGAGGCGTCGAGCAATGCCGTCGCCGCAGGCGGTGGCAAATCAAAAGGATAGAGCCGGGACTCCAGCGAAAAATCGCCGCTGTAGAACAATCCGCCTGCCAGTTCGAGATGCAGCCACACGCCGCCCAGCGAATGTCCGGCCCGGCCGCAGCGCAGGCGTATGCCGCCGATGTCGATGTCACCCTGCGCGGGTAACAGCCGGTGCAGACAGCCTTCCGGCAGCTGGGTTGCGACAGGGGCGGTGGCGTAGACCGGCATGGACGGCAACTGCCCGACACTGCCGATATGATCGACATGATCGTGGCTGAGGATCAGGGCGTCAGCCTCAATGCCTGCAAACCAGTCACAGGGCTGGTCAGCCTGCAACGGCCCACCGGCATCCAGCAGCAGGCGTACCTTGGGTGTGCTGATCAGGATGGCGGCAGGTGCCTTGGCATCAAAGCCGCTGAGTATCTGAATTCGGATGCTCATCGTTGTGCTGCTCTCAGGCCACACTGGCCAGGGAAGGGCGAGTGCTGCCTGCAGGTTGTTCCTGCAGACGCCAGCCCTGCCGGACCGTGATCGCGATCTGTGCCCCTGTGGGCAGGCCCTGCCAGTGGTAAGCCTGAAGGCTCTGACCGTCCTGCAGCCGCAAGACAAACTGGTAGCGTTCACCCTTGAACACGCAATGAGTCACGGTAGCCGGCACCCCAGCGGGATCAAGCTCCACATGCTGGGGGCGAATCAGCACTTCCTCTGTCGCGGAGGGCTTGTTCTG
Source organism: Pokkaliibacter sp. MBI-7 (assembly GCF_029846635.1). Taxonomy (NCBI): domain Bacteria; kingdom Pseudomonadati; phylum Pseudomonadota; class Gammaproteobacteria; order Oceanospirillales; family Balneatrichaceae; genus Pokkaliibacter; species Pokkaliibacter sp. MBI-7. The sequence goes on from NZ_JARVTG010000001.1 coordinate 3,894,820, forward strand.
CAGGGCCGCCAGTGCCTGCTGCACCTGAGCAGAGGACTGCAGGCGTTCACTGCTGCTCAGTGGCAAACGCACTACACTGCCCTGACCAATAAAGCCTGCTACCCAGGCATTTTGCGGACGCTGATAGAGCGCTTCCGGCGCGTCCCACTGCACCAGCTGGCCTTTATGCATGACGGCAATGCGGTTGGCCAGTGCCATGGCTTCGGCCTGATCATGGGTGACGTAAATAAAAGTGGCGCCGGTACGACGATGAAAGTCACGAAAGCTGTCTTCCATCGATGCGCGCAAATGGCGATCGAGGTTGGCCAGTGGCTCATCCAGCAGCACGACTCTGGGCTCTGAAGCCAGGCAGCGCGCCAGGGCAACACGCTGGCGCTGGCCGCCACTGAGGTCCTGCGGGCGCCGCTGGGCGTAGGGCTCCATCTGCACGGTGGCAAGCGCGTCGCGTACCCGACGCTGATAGTCGCTGCCTTTATAGCCCTTGAGCTTGAGTGGATAGCCGACGTTGTCAGCCACCGTCATGTGAGGCCACAGGGCATAGGACTGAAACACCATGCTCATGTTGCGCAGCTCCGGCGGCAGCTGCTGATGGTCACTGGCCAGCACGGTTGAGCCAAGACTGATACGGCCTGAGCTCAGGGTGTCGAAACCGGCAATCATGCGCAGTGTCGTGGTCTTGCCACAGCCGCTGGGGCCGAGCAGGGCAACAAAGCTGCCTTCCTCGATCTCCAGATTGAGATTGTCGACCACGGTCTGTCCGGCAAACTCCTTGTGTACGCCATGCAGGTGCAGGCCCCGGGCCGGTAAGTCCGAAGAGGGGATCAGCGTTGCCATGGAATCACTCCTTGTGGCAGATAACGGCCAAGCAGGTTGAGTACGGTCATCAGGGCAGCAACCAGAGCGACGATCATCACCGCCACCGCTGATGCCAACACCGCATCTCCGCTTTCGTCAAGATTGAAGATCAGTACGCCCAGGGTTTCATTGCCTGCACTCCACAGCAGCGCGGAGACGGTCAGTTCATTGACGGCGGTAAGAAATACCAGCAGGCAGCCTGCAAAGGCAGAGGGCGCCAGCAGCGGCAACACAATACTGAACAGACGCTGCAGCAATCCGGCCCCGGCCAGTTGTGCTGCTTCTTCCAGAGCAGGGTCCAGTTGCAGCATGGAGCTGTGCACGGGTTTCAGGCTGACGGCCAGAAAACGGGCGAGATAAGCCACCAGAATGATGCCAAGACTGCCGTACAGGCTGATATTCAGCCAGGGCAGGGGGCGGGCGAACAGCAGAATACAGGCAATGGCCAGCACCACGCCCGGCAATGCATAGGGCACATCAATTGCCGCATGCAGCCAGTGCATGAGTGGGCTTTGGCGGCGTGCCAGCAGATAGGCCAGCGGCAGGCTGATCAGCATCAATAGCAGGGCCGCCACGGTTGATAGCAGCAGGCTGTTACCCAGCGCGCGTAGCGTTGCGCCCTGATGGCTGAGCATTTCCTGATAGGCAGCAAAAGTCAGGCTGTGCCAGTTCAGCGGCACACCCAGTGCGGGGACCAGCGAGCTGGTGATCAGGGCCAGCAGTGGCAGCAGCAGAATCAGCAGCAGAGTCAGCGCTAACGCAAGCTCCATCCACCGGCGCCAGCGTCCCAGCTGGAAGTCCAGTGCCCGTCCGGCCATGCCCAGCAGTGGCAGCGCCTGCTGACGCTGAATCCGATTTTGCAGGGCGACGCCTGTGAGCGCGACCACGCCGATCAGCACCGACAGGCTGGCGACGTCACTGAGCATATCAGCGCCAAAGCTGGCCATCTTCTGATAGATCAGCGTCGGCAGGACGTAGTAAGAAGCCGGGATGCCGAGCATGGCAGGAATGCCGAAGTTGCCCAGACAGGAGACAAAAGCGATGGCCGCGCCGGTCCACAGGCCGCCACGACACAGGGGCAGCAGGATATCCCACAGGACCCGGCGCTGATGGGCGCCGCTGAGGCGGGCGGCTTCAATCAGTTCACGAGGAATGGCCAGCAAATGGGTACGTAATGCCAGAAACACCAGCGGCGCGTGCTGAATACCCAGCAACAAAGCAACCCCCTCGGCGGAGTACAGCGGTTGCGGGCTGCCCAGCGGCGGGGCAATGCCGAGGGTGTTTAATAACGGGCTGGCCGGACCGGATAACTGCAGCCAGCTCAACGCGGTTACCTGCGGCGGAATCATCATCGGCAGCATGAACAGGAAAACCCACAGACTGCGGCCACGCACATCGGTCAGGGTGAGAATCAGGGCGAACAGCCCCCCGAGCAACAGGGCCAGTGCGGTGCCCAGCAGGCTGGTATAGAGGCTGTGCTCCAGCGCTGTCCAGGTCGCCGCACTGCGCAGCATTCTGATAAAGGGGGCATCCAGGCCCTGCTGCCAGCCTTGCAGGGCTTGCCATAGCAAACGCAGGCTTGGCAATACACTGAGCAGCAGGATGATCAGCAACAGTGTATAGAGCAGCGCTTGCTGGCTGGCGGGGGCCGACGGGGTGCGCCGATACCACCCGAGCAGCAGGCCGCTCCCGCGACCGGTGGTCGCGGGAGCGGCGAGAGCGCCTGAAGAACGATCTGTCATCATTACTGGGCGCCAAAGATATCAGCGAACTCGGTTTTATCCTGCTCAGCCTGCTTCAGCGCCAGTGCGGTATCGAAGGGCAGCAGTTTGATACTGGCACGCGCGGGGAAGCCTTCGGGGACGGGCATGTCATTGTGGGCAGGAATATAACCCTGGCTCAGCACCAGTTGTTGACCCTGTTGTGACAGCACAAAGTCGACAAACTTCTTCGCGGCGGCCAGATGCTTGGCCTGCTTCAGAATAGCGACCGGCTCAGTGACCATGCTCACCCCTTCTTTGGGGAAGACGAAATCGATGGGAGCACCCTTGGCCTTCTCACGGATCGCCATGTAGTCCACCAGCATGCCGTAGCTCTTGGTGCCGGAGGCCAGCGCCTTGAGCACGCCGCCATTACCCCCCTGGGCCATGGTGTCGTTGTTTTTCAGTGCCTTGTAATAGTCCCAGCCAAAGGTCTTGTCGTTGGTCAGTGCTGCCAGATGAATCAGTGCGGCACCGGAATACAGAGGGCTCGGCATGGCTACCTGACCCTTGGCTTCAGGCTTGGCCAGATCGCTCCATGAGGCGGGCTGCATGGCGGCCTTGGTGTTGTAGGCGATACCAGTGGTGATCAGCTTGGTGCCGTAGTAGTAGCCTTCCTTGTCATACAGGGCCGGATCATAGTGGCTGCGCTCGGCGCTGAGATAAGGCTGTAGCTGGCCATCCTGCTTCAGCGATTCCATCGACACGCTGTCAGCGATCAGCAACACGTCGGCCTTGGCGGCATCAGCAGCCATTTCCGCACGCAGCTTTGTCATCAGTTTGGTAGTACCATCGCGCACCCATTCCACGTCGATATCAGGATTGGCCTTTTTGAAGGCATCGACAGTGGACTGGGCATCAGTGTTGGGCTGGCTGGTATAGAGCACCAGGGTGTCCTGAGCCTGGGCCGACAGGCTGGTGCTGGCACACAGAGCCAGAGTCAGGGCGGTCACGTAACGAATGGACATGTCTATCACTCCCGGAAGCAGGCACGCAAAGGGCCGGTTCAATGGTTGCAGGGTGGTATTGCCGTCTTTCGTTACTGAGGTTAGCGAAGGGTTTTTACATTTTTATGAATATTATCTTTCGTTTGATTGGTTAATTGTTTTCGTTTTATATAAAAACAGTCTTGAGGAGATGAGGGATAGCAGATGTTGACACTGGAACAGCGCCGACGGGCCATCGTCGATCAGGTGAACCAGTCCGGCCCTCTCAGTGTAGAGCTGCTGGCGGAGCAGTTCGGGGTGTCGATTCAGACCCTGCGCAGTGATATCCGCGGGCTGACTGAACAAGGGCTGCTGTTGCGTCGTCACGGGCAGGTGGCCCCCTTTCCCAGTCGCGAAAATATCAGTTTTGAGCAGCGGGAAATTCTCAACATTGAGGGCAAGCAACGTATTGGTCAGGCGGTGGCCGCTCAGCTGGAGGACTATCAGGTGGTGTTTCTTGGCACGGGCACCACGGTGGAGCAGGTTGCCCGCGGGCTGATGGAACATCGCGGTCTGCATGTGCTGACCAATAATCTGCACGCGCTGCGCTATTTGTGCCTGCATCCCGATTGTGAACTGACCATTGCCGGTGGGCGGGTACGCAAGCGTGATCAGGATGTGATCGGCGGCGAAGCGTTACGGTTCTTCCAGCGCTATCGGGCCGATGTCGGTGTGGTGTCGGTGGGCGGAATAGGTGCTGATGGCGCGCTGTACGACTACAACGATGATGAGGTGCTGGCCCGTGAGGCACTGCTGGCGAGCTGTCGTATCCGTATTCTGGCGGTAGACAGTACCAAGCTGGGGAAGGAGGCCACCTGTCAGGTCGGGCATATCACGGATTTTGATCTGGTGATCTGTGATCAGCCGGCACCGGGTGTACTGCAACAGGTGGTTGCTGCCGACCGCTGGCTGGTCGCCGGTACAGACTGAAAGAAGGCTGTGTAAAGTGAGGGCGACTGCTCGGCGGAGCTGTTTAGCTCCGCCGTGACAGACGTGTTGTGTGGCTTAACCGGGCAGGTCGAACCGGTAACCGGCACCGTAGACTGACTGAATCAGCAGGGTATTGGGGATCAGCTGCTCGATCTTGCGACGCAGCTTCTTGATATGGCTGTCGATGGTACGGTCGCTGACGATACGGTGATCGCCATAGATACGCTGCATGATCTGCTCTCGGGTAAAGATACGTCCGGGTGACTGGTACAGCACCGACAGCAGCTGAAATTCCACCTGTGTAAGCTCGACATGGCGGCCCTGATGGGTCGCGCGCATGCTGTGCGGGTCCAGCGTCAGGATGGACTCCTGGGCTTCGCTGCTGTTGGGTTCGGCCAGCAGCGACTGGCGACGCAGGATAGCTTTAACGCGGGCTACCACTTCGCGTGGGCTGAAGGGTTTGCAGATATAGTCATCGGCACCCATTTCCAGACCGATAAGCCGGTCAATCTCTTCCACACGTGCTGTCACCATGATGATGGGCACGCTGCTGAACATGCGGATATCACGGCACAGGCTCAGACCGTCTTTGCCGGGGAGCATGATGTCGAGCAGAATCACGTCGGGGCTGTTGGCCTTGACCCAGGCTTCCACCTCATCACCGTTGTCGATGTGGTGGCAGTCATATCCTGAGCTGCTGAGATAGTCAGTCAGCAGCTGGGCCAGCTTGGGTTCATCTTCGACGACCAGAATTTTGTTTGGCATCCCGTCACTCCAATCAAGTTAAGTAAATAGTCGTTTATGCAGTAATTCAGGTATCCAGCGGGAGCTTCACATGTATCCATACTCCCCCCAAGGGTGAGGGGCGTGACTCAATTGTGCCGCCATGAGCCTCCACGATGTTGTGGCAGATACTCAGCCCAAGGCCGGCGCCGCCGTAGGCGCGGTTACGCGAACCTTCACCACGGAAAAATCGTTCAAACATGCGTGGCAGGTTTTCCGGCTCTACGCCGGGGCTGCTGTCCATCACGTTAATCTCTGCCCAGTCGTCCGCGACCGCCACACTGACCCGACATTGCCCGGGGGCGTCGGTATAGCGCGTCGAGTTACTGAGCAGATTGGTAAACAGCTGGCTCAGACGGCGGTAATCAGCTTTCAGTGGAATATGAGTAATGGTGCCCACGTCGAGGCTCAGATCGAGGTGCTTCTCTTCGAAGCTGTGCCGGCTCGATTCCACACTTTGTTCCAGACACTCAACCAGATCAATATCTTCCATGCGGTAGCTGACCACGCCACGGTCACTGAGCGCGAGTTCGTACAGGTCATCCACTAGGCGTTTGAGCTGCTGAGTCTCATGGTGAAGTGATGCCAGACTCTGCTGATTGAGAGGGCGGATGCCGTCCTGAATGGCTTCAATCTCGCCTTGCAGGATGGCCAGCGGTGTCCGCAGCTCATGGGCGATCCCCGCCATCCATCGACGCCGGCCTTCTTCGTTTTCCTGCAGGGTCTGCGCCATGCGGTTGAAGTCCTTGGCCAGACGGCCAATCTCATCTTTGGAGCGGTTGTTCAGGCGGATGGAGTATTCGCCGTTCGCCAGTTTATGGCTGGCATTACTCAGAGCCTTGAGGGGCCGGGTCAGACGCTGGGCGACAGGCCAGGCCACCAGCGTCGCAATAAACACGGTCACCAGCGCAAGGATGACAAAACTCTGAGTTTGTTCCTCGGTAAAAGCCTGATCGCGCATATGCAGCATTTCCGGCTTCATGACCACGCCGATAAAACCTGTCAGCTTGTGTTCACAACTGATGGGATAAAAGTCTGACGGGCGCTCGTTATTGCTGCTGCCGGTCAGCCAGTTTTTTTGTGGGTCATAGAGTGAAAGACGCGCTTCGAAGGGGGTGTCGCCGTCATTGAGGCTGGCATTGCTCCAGTCTGGCAGGGGCTCATTGGTGCGGCTTTCATAGTCGTCCAGTGCCTTGACGATAATGTCGGCATCGACGTTGCCCGCGTAGCGCACGCGGCGCCACAGGGCGGCATTGTCTACCACCGGCGTCCAGGAATTGCTCTGTTGATAGAGCAGGCAGGCTTCCTGAGTGACCTGCTGGATGCGGCTCTGCTCCTGTGAATGCAGATAGTCGATAAAGCCGCGCTGAAAACTCCACTGGAATACGACAAAGGCTGTCATCACGACGGCGGCGATGGTCGCCAGCAGGACCAGAAATACTTTGAGTTTCAGACTGTTGATCATGGCGCGTCGCTGAAAAGGATTGATCGGTCGGTCATTGTGCCCAGACTTGCTGCGCGGCCACCCTCGGTGACTTGCTGAGGTTCCGCGTGCGGTACAGCTACCTGAGCGCTTTACGGAGGCCGTGAAGCTCAGACAAATGTGCAGTCAAGAACCTTCCGGTGGCGTATCTGACCGACCAATCTGCAAATCGTTCCATATTGGGGTAAAGGTCGGGCAAGTATGTGCTGTCGTGCATCATACAGGATGAAATGAGGGGATGAGGAAAGGAATGTGAAACTTGCTGGCGCCGTCCGCACACTGCGGCAGAAAACGTAGCGGACCAGAAAAAAGAAGCCCCGCAAGAGCGGGGCTAAGAACCGTGATTAGCTTTGATGAGAGAAAACAACCTATGACCGCCGGGCTATGTGCAGCAAGCGAACTTGCTGAAGGGGTGGAGGCATGGGTAATTGCGTTCCCTGAAAACGCATACTAGGGAGCTGGTCTCCGTTTGTCAATGCTAATGATAATAATTTTCATTTATTTTTGTGTTGTGGCTCAGCGAAACGGGCTGGACCGTGATCCGCTTCTCAGTTGGCACCCAGCGTTGGGTAGCTGGTATAGCCCTCTGCACCAGCACCGTAGAACGTGCTGGTATCGGGTGTGTTCAGCGCTGCTCCCTGTGCAAAGCGCTCGGGCAGGTCAGGGTTGGCAATATAGGGTACGCCAAAGGCAACTGCATCGGTCACACCGCGCTCAATGGCCGCTTCAGCGGAGGCGGCGGTGAATTTTTCATTGGCAATGTAGACGCCACCAAACAGGTCTTTCAGCTTAGCGCCAAGACTGTCATCACCTTCCGCTTCGCGGGCACAGATAAAGGCAATCTTGCGTTTGCCCAGTTCACGGGCGACGTAGGAGTACACCGCTTCGCGATCACTGTGCCTGATGTCGTGTGCATCGCCGCGCGGAGACAGGTGCACACCCACGCGATCCGCTCCCCAGACACTGATAACCGCATCAGTGACTTCCATCAGCAGGCGGGCACGGTTTTCTACGGGGCCACCATACTGGTCATCACGCAGGTTACTACCGGTGGCGAGGAACTGCTCCAGCAGGTAGCCGTTGGCGGAGTGCACTTCGACACCGTCAAATCCTGCGGCTTTGGCATTGATGGCACCCTGACGATAGGCCTCGACAATGCCGGGCAGCTCTTCGGTCGCCAGCGGGCGCGGAGTGACGAAGGCTTTTTCCGGGCGCACCAGGCTGACATGACCGGCAGGCTGCACAGCACTGGGGGCGACCGGCAATTCGCCGTCGAGATAGATGGGGTCAGAAATGCGGCCAACGTGCCACAGCTGCAGCACGATACGGCCACCTTTGGCATGCACTGCCTCGGTTACCTGGCGCCAGCCTTGTACCTGTGCCTCGTTCCAGATCCCCGGAGTGTTGGGATAACCCACGCCCATGGGCGTGACGGAGGTGGCTTCGGTCAGGATCAGGCCAGCACTGGCACGCTGAGTGTAGTACTCCGCCATCAGTGCATTGGGAATCCGGCCTTCATCGGCACGGCAACGGGTCAGCGGTGCCATGACAATACGGTTGGGGAGTTGCAGGGCGCCGACTTGCAGAGATTCAAACAATACGGACATGGGGTACTTTCCTCGTTTCTTGCCATCAAAGAGCATCAGTTCACCGAAGCAGGGGGACCTCTTGCGGTGCTCGCTCGTTCAGTAACACATCAATGGTTCAGTTCCCGACTCACAGAGTGGCACTGAACGTTTGTAAAAAGGCCTGGATCACTGGTTCATTGCGCCGGAAGTAGATCCATTGGCCAATCTTCTGGGTCGTGACCAGATCTGCCCGCTGCAAGGCGGCCAGATGGGCTGATGTCGTCGACTGAGACAGACCGGTCTGCTGGAAGATCATTCCTGCGCAAACACCCAGCTCCAGTGGAGTGGCCTGGGTGGCGAACCAGTGTTCAGGCTCCTTAAGCCACGCCAGTATCTGGCGTCTGACCGGGTGGGCCAGTGCCTTGACGATGGCGTCGATATCAGGGCTTGAGTTCATGGGGCATGCTCACCAGTGTTTGAGTATTTCTGTATATCGCGATATTGCGAAATAAATATCGTCAGTTTTGGAAATTAAAAGGGCGCGAGTTGTGTCTAAGTGTTTCTTGTTGAGGGAGGCGTCAGCACCTGCCATTGCAGAACAGCGGGCAGTCTGCCAGCGCAGCGCGTGCAGAGGTGTCGGTAAGCGAGAGGATATACAACGCCGGAAAAAAGAAGCCCCGCGATGGGGCGGGGCTAAGAACCGTGATTAGCTTTGATGAGAGAAAACGACCAGTGACCAGCACGCCATGAACATCATGGTGTAATACAGCTGCATCGCGTTTCCTGTGGGCCATAGTGGCAAAGCAGGGAGGTGATGTCAATGCTAATGAGAATGGTTTTTATTTATTTTTATCAACGGTCAGGTGGAGTTGCCCCTCCGCCAGTCGAGCCAGCAGCTGCTCACCTTCCCTGACCTCGCTGGCGCGGCGAATCACTTGGCCACGCTCGTCCTGCAGGATGGCGTAACCGCGTTCGAGGGTGGCAAGCGGGCTGACCAGATGCAACTGCTGCATCACCGTGCGCAGCTGCTCCTGTGTCGTGCTGATCTTTTTATTGCCGCTGTCAGTGACTGCCATGGTCAACTGATCAACCCGCTGTTGCTGCTGTAACAGGCGGTCACTGATGCTGCGTTGCAAGCGCTGCTGCAAGCCCTGCAGCTGCTGACGCTGGCGGTCAAGGCGTCTGGCCGGCGCCTGAAACTCCAGACGGTGCTGCAGTTGCTGCAAACGCTGCCGCAGCTGGGCATGATGACGCTGCTGCAAGCGCTGCAGGCGTTGCTCGTAGTTGTCCAGTCGTTGCTTTTGTGTGTTCAGATACTGGCGCGGGTCACGCAGCCGGCGCTGAGTCTGTTGCAGCAGATGCTGGCGGGAGCGCAGCTGTCGGCTCCAGCCATCCCGCAGGCGCCGCTGCAGCTGCGTCAACCTTTGCTCCCACACCTGCTGATCGGGGGCGACCAGTTCCGCCGCCGCTGACGGCGTAGGGGCGCGCAGATCGGCAACAAAATCGCTGATAGTTACATCGGTCTCATGCCCGACAGCAGAAATTATCGGGATGCGGCTGGCGAAGATGGCGCGGGCGACAATTTCTTCGTTGAACGGCCACAGGTCTTCCAGCGAACCACCACCACGACCGACGATCAGCACATCACACTGATTCAGCTGGTTGGCCAGCTGAATAGCGCGAACAATCTGCCCGGCGGCCTCATTGCCCTGTACCGCGACCGGGAACAGCTCAACCGGAATGGCCGGGCAACGCCGTTTGAGCACGGTCAGGATATCTCTGACTGCTGCTCCCGTCGGTGAAGTAATCACACCGATCTGCTGTGGCTGGGTTGGTATGGGCTGTTTATGCTGCTGCGCGAACAGCCCCTCGGCCCCCAGTCGCTGCTGCAACTGTTCAAATGCCTGTTGCAGACTGCCAAGTCCTGCAGGCTCTATCCGCTCGCCGATCACCTGAAAGTCACCCCGAGGTTCATACAGGCTGATGCGGCAATACAAATTGACCTGTTCACCGTTGCGCGGACGGTAGCGAGAAAGCTGATTGCGATTGCGGAACATGGCACAGCGAATCTGCGCCTGATGATCCTTGAGGGTGAAGTACCAGTGGCCGGAGCCGGGGCTGCTGAAATTGGAAATCTCACCGGTGACAACCACCACCATAGGGAAGCCCTGCTCCAGAATCAGTCGGGCCTGATGGGTCAGCTGGCTAACGGTGAGAATGACACTGGTGCTGGTGGACATGATGGGTTCCGTGAGAGATCAACCCGGCGACCATACCAGCTCATTGCCACTACTTGAAGTCAGCGCTGTCGTACCACACAAGAAGGCACATTCACCGCCCACATGGATGCCGTCTTCTGGGTAGCAACTGATCAGATGTTGATTGTGCCGTCCGGGAAAATCGGGATATAATGTGGCGCTTCTTTTAATCCCTCTCCTCGATATACAGGCAGGCGGACTATGTTGCGTATCGCTCAAGAAGCACTCACCTTTGACGATGTTCTATTGGTGCCCGGTTACTCAGATGTCCTTCCCAAGGATGTCACCCTCAAGACACGGCTTACCCGTGAAATCACCCTGAACATCCCACTGGTGTCCGCTGCCATGGATACCGTTACCGAAGCGCGTCTGGCCATTGCTCTGGCTCAGGAAGGCGGCATCGGTATCATCCACAAGAACCTCACCATCGAACTGCAGGCGGAAGAAGTCCGCAAAGTGAAGAAGTTCGAGAGCGGTGTGGTGAAAGATCCCGTTACCTGTAGCCCTGAAACCACCGTACGTGAAGTACTGGCCATGGTGCGTCGCTACAGCTTCTCTGGCTTCCCAGTGGTCGACAAGGGCGAACTGGTTGGTATCGTGACCAGCCGTGACGTGCGCTTTGAAGACAATCTGGATACGCCTGTTACCAAGATCATGACTCCCAAAGAGCGTCTGGTAACCGTAAAAGAAGGTGAAGCACACGATGTGGTCATCGGCTTGCTGCGCAAGCACCGCATCGAGAAAGTGCTGGTCGTTGACAATGAATTCCGTCTGCGCGGTATGCGTACCGTGAAAGACATGCACAAAGCTGAAGCCTTCCCCAACGCCAGTAAAGATGCTGATGGCCGCCTGCGCGTAGGTGCTGCGGTAGGCACCGGCGCTGATACAGGTGACCGCGTGGCGGCACTGGTTGAGGCTGGTGTGGATGTGATCGTGGTGGATACTGCGCACGGCCACTCCAAAGGCGTTATTGACCGCGTTCGCTGGGTCAAGGAAAACTTCCCTCAGGTACAGGTTATCGGCGGCAACATCGCTACTGCTGAAGCGGCACTGGCGCTGGCTGAAGCAGGTGCTGACGGCGTCAAGGTCGGTATCGGCCCAGGCTCTATCTGTACTACCCGTATTATCGCTGGCGTAGGCGTTCCGCAGATCAGTGCGGTGGCCAACGTAGTAGAAGCCATGCAGGAAAAAGGTATCCCCGTCATTGCTGACGGCGGTATCCGTTTCTCTGGTGATCTGGCCAAAGCCATCGTTGCTGGTGCCAGCGTGGTCATGGTCGGCGGTCTGCTGGCCGGTACCGACGAAGCGCCCGGTGAAGTGGAACTGTTCCAGGGCCGTACCTTCAAGTCTTACCGTGGCATGGGCTCACTGGGCGCCATGTCTCAGTCTCAGGGCTCTTCTGACCGCTACTTCCAGGACGCCAAAGCCGGTGTTGAAAAGCTGGTACCGGAAGGTATCGAAGGTCGCGTTCCCTGCAAGGGCCCGCTGGCCGCAGTGGTTCACCAGCTGATGGGTGGTCTGCGCTCCTCCATGGGCTACACCGGATGTGCCAACATTGAAGAAATGCGTACCAAGCCACAGTTTGTGCGCATCACCAATGCCGGTATCAACGAAAGCCACGTACACGATGTGACTATCACCAAGGAAGCACCCAACTACCGTATGGGTTCATAACACCTCCGTGCTGGGGGAAGGCATATAAGTGCCACCCCGGTTCAGGTGACTTGGGTCGTATTCAGGACTGAGTGGTTTGCCTGCTCAGTCGTAAATTCTGACAGTGTAAAGGTGGGGCTGTTTCCAGCCCCATTTTTCTTTTTCAGCTAGCCCTCATCGGGCAGTTGTGGAGATAAGTTATGGCAGTCGACATTCATGCCCAACGGATGCTGATTCTCGATTTCGGCTCCCAGTACACTCAGCTGATCGCGCGTCGTGTTCGTGAGATCGGTGTGTACTGCGAAATTCATCCTTTCGACATGACCGAAGAAGAGATTCGTGCCTTCAACCCCAAAGGTATCATCCTTGCCGGTGGCCCCGAGTCTGTGACTGAGCTGGGTTCGCCCCGTGCTCCTGCTGGTGTATTCGACATGGGCATCCCCCTGCTGGGCATCTGCTACGGTATGCAGACCATGGCCGAGCAGCTGGGCGGCAAGGTTGCCAGCTCTGACAAGCGTGAGTTCGGCTATGCTCAGGTACGTATCGTTGAAGGCGGAAGTCGCCTGCTGGACGGTATCGAAGACCATATCGCCAACAACGGCTCGCTGATGCTGGACGTGTGGATGAGCCACGGTGACAAAGTGGTTGAGCTGCCTGAAGGTTTCCATACGGTCGCCGCGACTGAAAGTGCACCTATTGCTGCCATGTGCCACCCCTCCAAGAACTTCTACGGCGTGCAGTTCCACCCTGAAGTGACCCACACCAAACAGGGTGGCCGCATTCTGAGCCGCTTTATCAAAGACATCTGCGGCTGCGAAGCGCTGTGGAACGCAGCCAACATCATTGATGACGCCATTGCCCAGGTTCGCGCCAAGGTTGGTGATCAGAAGGTGCTACTGGGCCTGTCAGGCGGTGTTGACTCCTCTGTTGTTGCTGCACTGCTGCACCGTGCCATTGGTGAGCAGCTGACCTGCGTATTCGTTGACCATGGTCTGCTGCGCAAAGGCGAAGGCGATCAGGTCATGAAAATGTTCGCCGACAACATGGGCGTACGTGTTATCCGCGTCAATGCAGAAGAGCAGTTCCTGGGCCTGCTGCAGGGCGAAGCGGATCCTGAGAAGAAACGCAAAATCATTGGTAATACCTTTATTCACGTGTTTGACGATGAAGCTGCCAAGCTGCAGGACGTTAAATTCCTGGCTCAGGGCACCATCTATCCTGACGTGATCGAATCTGCCGCTGCCAAGACGGGCAAGGCTCATGTCATCAAATCTCACCACAACGTGGGTGGTTTGCCTGAAGACATGAAGTTCGAGCTGGTCGAGCCACTGCGTGAACTGTTCAAAGACGAAGTGCGCCGCATCGGTCTGGAACTGGGCCTGCCCTATGACATGGTCTATCGCCACCCGTTCCCCGGCCCGGGTCTGGGCGTGCGTATCCTTGGCGAAGTGAAGAAAGAGTACGCCGACATCCTGCGCGAAGCCGATGCCATCTTTATCGAAGAGCTGCATCGCTCAGGCTTCTACCACAAGACCAGCCAGGCATTTGCTGTGTTCCTGCCGGTGAAGTCGGTGGGTGTGGTAGGTGATGGTCGTCGTTATGAGTACGTTATCGCGCTGCGCGCGGTAGAAACTATCGACTTTATGACCGCACGCTGGGCGCACCTGCCCTATGAGCTGCTGGAAACCGTCTCCAGCCGTATCATCAATGAAATCGCGCAGGTTTCTCGCGTCACTTATGACGTATCGAGCAAGCCGCCCGCGACGATTGAGTGGGAATAAGTTTCCGCTGATTAGTGTTGGTTGATGTACAAAAAACCCGCCTTGGCGGGTTTTTTGTTTTCTTTTATCAGAGATGCTTTCAGGGGCGCTTATAGTGATTGATTTGGTCTAAGGTAGATGGCTTGTTAACTCACCGAATTTACTTATTTTCAGTCATTCATGCTGCGTCAGATTCATTTCTCGATAGTCGAACTATGACTATTTATATGCTGCAAAAGTACGCCTAACTATTGGATAGTTCGTCGAATCTGAAAGTCTTGCATTGGGGTTATACGATGGCAATTTTCGATATAGATAAGGATGATTTACTTCGACTTTCCGATATTCAGCTTGAGGAGCTGATAGCGCGGCTTGCCGAGGCCGAGGTAGCTGCTCTTGGTTATAGCCCTGCAGGTGTCAGTTGGTCTGGCTCTATGAAGGCCCCAGATGGTGGAATTGATATTCATGTGCAGTTGGATGCTTCTGAGCTTAAGCCAAGTTTCCTATATCGTCCTAATACAATCCTTCAATCAAAGAAAGGTTCAATGCCGAGATCAGCGATCTCAAGCGAGATGCTGAAAGACGGTTCTCTCAATCCAACCATTTCTCACCAAGCAGAGATCGGTGGCGGGTACATTATTGTTAGCCTTGAAGATGACTGTTCACCACCTATGAAAAGTGATCGTTTAGCAGCGATGCGTGCAGCTGTTGATAACGACCCGAATAAAGACAACATTCATCTCGATTTTTTCGACAGATCAAAACTAGCCCAGTGGGTACGGCAGCATCCTTCGGTTTTGCTTTGGGTCAAAAATCAGCTTGGTCAAGGATATTCGGGCTGGCAGCCTTATGGAGCTTGGAGTAATCCACCTAGAGGATCGGAAGATACACTCATTTTAGCCGCCGGCGTTACGATCGATGTTCCAACGGAACGGGGGCAGAAGCTCTCCATTGAGGAGGCTATAGAGCCGATGCGTCAACTTATTCGTACATCGAATAAAGCAATACGCATCACAGGCCTTTCTGGAGTAGGTAAAACAAGAATTGTTCAAGCTCTCTTTGACGAGAATGTAGGTTCTGATCCTCTCGATAGAACCATTGCAGTCTATGTAGATACTGGACAAGACCCTGATCCTTCTGCGTCGGCCATGCTTGATCGTCTGATTGCCGTGGGGCGTCCTGCGGTAATGATCCTCGACAACTGCCCATCCGATCTACATTCGGTATTAGCAAGCAAGGTATCGGCGGCAAGTGGTAACGTCCGTCTTATCACCGTTGAATACGATATTAAAGATGACAAACCGCAAACCACTGAAGTTATCCATATTGAGGCGAACGGGCCGGAAGTCGCCGAAGAGCTTTTGATGCGCCGATTTCCCGAAATTGGTCAGGGAAATGCACGGCGTGTCGCCGAGTTTGCCGATGGTAATTCTAGAGTAGCCTTAGCCATCGCAGAGCAGGTCGGACAAGGTGAGAGCTTGGCCGAACTAACGGATGCTGCGTTGTTCAATCGTCTCTTCCAGCAAAGGAAGGAGGAGGATGGCAATCTTCGCGAACAAGCAGAAACTTTGTCGCTCGTGTATTCGTTCTCGGTCTCTGATCCAGAGGTTGGTCAGAGTGAGCTGGGAGTTTTAGGTTCGATTTCAGGGCATGCGAAAACCCAACTGTTCCGAGCCGTGACGAAGCTGGCAGGCCGACATGTCGTACAGCAGAGAGCGCATTGGAGAGCAATTCTGCCTCATGCTGTTGCTAACCGATTAACGCGCTCGGCACTGGAGAGCATCCCTCAAGATATTCTGAGATCGACGTTTGAAGCGGCTGGTAACAGCCGGCTTCTGATGTCATTCGCTCATAGGCTTGGCCTGATGCATGACCATCCTGTGGCCAAAAATATTGTGGAGGCATGGCTGCAACCTGATGGCCTGTTGGGGCATATTCTGGATCTCGATGAGAATGGGTTGAGGATACTGGGCTATATTGGACCCGTCGCACCGGATGTACTACTGGATCGGATTGAAGCGGTGCTTATGGCTCCAGAATTTCAGGGGATGGAACCGAGGCATAACCTGCGTAGGACCACGATCCTCAGTCTGCTTCAGTCATTGGCATACGAACCGCACGATTTTAAGCGCTGTATGTCACTTCTGATCCGCGTCGCGGACTATGAAGATGAAAGCAACAACTATGATGCCGTAAGGGGCATGATTTCGGGGTTCTTTCAGCCCTACCTTTCCGGCACTCATGCTTCGATGCAACAACGTCTTGCCATTGTAGAAGAATGCTTAGGCTCTGAAGATCATGGTCGGCGCTCTTTGGGGATCAAGTTACTTTCAACCGCATTGGATGGTCCGCCGTGGACAGGCTTTGGACTCAACGATTTCGGGGCGCGGCCTAGGGACTACGGCTACCGTCCGAACCATGACCAACTCGTTGAGTGGTGCACTGCTTTCATGAATTTGGCGGTGCGGCTGGCAAATTCAGACGACGAGGACATCAAGAGCCGTGCACGATTGGTTCTGGCGAATGAGTTTCGCGGTCTGTGGCACCAAGTAGCAATGCGGGACAAACTGGTCGAAGCAGCACGGGTGATCAACGATCACCGGCCATGGGGCGAAGGCTGGAAGGCCGTTCGCTCGATCATCTATTTCGATCACACAAGGCAAAAAGGTGAACCTGAACCGCTCCCCCAAGACCTCGCCGATCTGGATAGAGACCTAAAGCCTCGCGACCTGATTGCGAAGATCCAAACATATGTGCTTGGCAAAGGGCATGATCCTTGGGTGCTTGATGACGACTTCGATGACAGCAGCGATAACAAATACCGCGCGGCTGAAGGTCGACTAGCTGCAAAGGCAACGGATTTAGGTGAGAGTTTTGCGGCGTCGGGCTATCAACTCGATGAGTTGAGTCCTGACCTGTTTTCAAACGACTGGATGCCATATCGCAAAGCGTTCGGGATCGGCCTTGCTAAGGGGGTCCATAATTATCGTGACGGTTGGCAAGGTTTGCTGGAACAACTCGCTCGGTCATCTGGTTCAAACCAAAACTTTGCGGTGATTGGTGGCTTCATCGAAGAGGTTGCCGCCCATGACCATCCGCTTTCGAGAGAATTCTTGGATGAATGTGCAGAACACTCAGAACTTCAGAAAGTCCTTGTGGGCCTGCATCCATGGGATGGCTTCACAGAGAACGATCTGGATCGGTGTATGGCCCTGCTCGACAATAAAGACACACGGACGACTTGCATGTTCGGGGCTATCCTTTGGCGGGATAACTACGCGAACCTTCCGTCCGAACGTTTGTTGGAGCTTGCACAGAAGCTACTGGTCAAGCCGGACGGTGACTACACACTGCTCGAAGCACTCGCAATGAAACTGCACGGGAAGAACCCTGCGGACGACACTTTAGGACCTGAACTAAGAAAGCTGGGTTTGAAAGCGGCAATCAAATCTATGTTAGGTGATGATCAAGGCGACGCTGTTGGTACTAGAGGGCACAACATGGAAACCGTCATCAAGGCAGCTCTTAGTTTCGACCGCAACGATGCCGAAAAGACAGAGTGGCTGGATACCATATTCTCTGTCGTGGACGAACGCTACGGCCACATTCATTCGTTCGAGAAAGCGATTGAGACGACAGCAGGATTGATGCCTAAGGCATTTCTGAGTCATGTTTTCCAGGGGACAAAGGACCAGCAGCATCGACGCACTTTTTTCATTCGTTACAGGGGGATGCAGCGCTGCCCGCTTTCCAAGATCGATGTGGCCGATCTGGTTGAGTGGTGTCAGCAACGGAACGAGCCGGATGTCTGGGGTTTAGTCGCGTCAGGTATCAGGCTTTGGGAGAAAGACGATGCAAACAAGGAGGGCTATTCCATAACGCCATCTGCTGTTGAGTTCCTTGAAGCTAGCCCAGAGCCAGAGCTAGTCCTTCACGCATACGCGGGTCGTGTCACACCATTTTCGTGGTCTGGGAATCGTGCAGATGCCATGCAGCCGAGGGCTGATGCCATTGCCGCACTGACGCAGCATAAACGGGAGTCGATAGCCAATGCCGCTGGGGCAGTGTCCAATCGACTGACCATGGAAATCGAACGCGAACGGATGCGTGACAGACAAAGAGATGAGGAGCGGGAACAGCGTTTTGAGTGAGATCTCGTAGCGAGCACGTCGACTATTCTATGGAATAGAAATTCGGTGTGATAAATGGCCGCAATTGGAGCTGCAAGCGTAGCATTATGACGGTTCGCCCAATGTTTATTATGGTCCTTAAGCGTTGGGCTACAGGTAGCTAGCTGCCAAGGGCGTCATGTCTGTTTTAAATACAAGATGCTCCGCATAACGCGGGGCTTCTTTCTTGCAAACCCTGCTCCCTACCTTCAGCCCTGCCTTATCTGCACAGTACTCTCCAATACGCTTGGTGATTTCGAGAGTATTCCCATCGCTATTACGTTCGCTGCAAGCAGTGAATGATCCATGCCCAGCGGCAAACCGCCTTCCATACCTTTCAGATGATCCAGAAACAGCGTAAAGATCTCCGACTGGGTCGAGGTACCCAGTCGGGTATGAATATTCTTTCGATGCACCTTCACCGTGCCGGGGCTGATATACAGGCGCTCCGCAATGGCTTTGGTGGAGTGCCCCTGCAGAAGCAGTCCGGTGATTTCCTGCTCGCGGCGGGTCAGCAGGCCCTGTCCGAAACTGCTCAGAGCCTGTTTCATCGAGCCTTCGGCCCGCTCATAGCGGATAAATTCCTTGGCCTGTGCCTGCCAGAACTGGCGCACCAGTGCCTCCACTACCGGAAATACCTGCTGCAGCTGTTTCAGTTCACGGCGGCTGATACTGCCGCGGGTGGATTTGCGCCCGAGTGACAGTGCGCAGGTAATCTGAGTATCCAGCTGGATGACCAGATTGATCTCATCGATCAGGTCGAAGTTTTTGTAGCAGCTCTGGTAGTACTCGGTGGCTTCAAAAGAATCCGGGGAGAGGTCCTTCAAGCGGCAGACTCCTGAGGGCAGCTGCTGCCGGATAGCGTTAAACAGCGGGTCAAGTACGTAGGCCTGTTCCAGATAGGTGCGCAGGGTTGGGCTGTGTTGGACGGGGTCGATGGGGTGAAGAATGATGGGTTTGTATGCGGCCTTGTAGGTCACCATCAGGATGGTGTCGAAGTCGCACAGCGTTTGCAGGAACTCTTCCAGTATCTGGGGAAAGGTGCGCAGATGAATGTGATCAATCAGTCGTGCCAGTTCATGCTGACAAGGGAATGAAGTACTGGCCTGGGCGCGTCTCAATGTCATGTTTTATCAACCTTTCCCGCAGTCGGCGAGCCATGTACTGGTCTTGAGCCTGAATAAATGGCTTAATTTTGTGATCACAATTAAGTGATGTCAAATAGATTTACTACCACATTTTGCAGACAGCACCTCTTGTGATTGCGGAGTAAAAGAGATGGATGCCGTGCGTTAAAGAAGGGGAGGATGGGGCTGTGGATGGTACGCGAGGCTGCAAAGCCACCGCTGAGGCCGAAGCCTGCAGCGGTGGAAGGGGAAATCAGATACCCAGTTTGTCGCGCAGTGAGTAGTACCACGCGCCCATGGCTGTGAAGGGAATACGGAACGCACGGCCGCCGGGGAAAGGATACTGCGGCAGACCAGCAAACACGTCGAAGCGTTCGGCCTGCCCGGCTATCGCATCCGACAGCACCCGACCTGCCAGATGGGTACAGGTCAGACCGTGGCCGCTGTAACCCTGAGCGTAATAAATATTGCCGTTGATGCGACCAAACTGTGGCAGGCGCATCAGCGTCAGGAGGAAGTTGCCGGTCCAGGCGTAGTCAACCCTGACGCCTTTCAGCTGCGGGAAGGTGGTCAGCATCTTGGGCACGATCAGCGACTCGATACGGCCGGGATCGCGGGCGCCGTAGGTGACGCCACCGCCGTAGATCAGACGACCATCACCGGACAGACGGAAGTAGTCGAGCAGGTAGTTGCAGTCTTCCACGCAGTGATCATGAGGCAGCAGCTGACGTTGCTGCGCTTCACTCAGCGGCGCTGTCGCGATGACTTGCGTGCCACAGGGCATAGCTTTCTGTTCCAGCTCCGGCAGCAGGCCCTGCATATAGGCATTGCCGGCGACTACTACAAAGTCGGCAGTGACGGAACCCTGCGCGGTCATCACTTTGGCGCGTGAGCCCTGAACAATATTGATGACTTTGGCATCTTCATAGATCACTCCACCCAGCGACTCAAAGGCGGCGGCTTCACCCAGCGCCAGATTCAGCGGGTGAAAGTGGCCGCCGGAGTGATCCAGCAAGGCGCCGGCATAGCGCTCGGTGCCGATATAGTTACGGGTATCACTGGCTGACAGCAGTTCCAGTGCCTTGTGGCCATGGGCTTCCCACAGTGCTTTCTTGTCTTCCAGTTCGCGAAACTGTTTGGCATTGCAGGCTGCGAAAATACCACCGGGTTTGAGATCACAATTTATCTGGTATCTGGCCACCAGCGACTTGATGATCTCGCCGCCTTCAAAGGCCATCTTGCCCATTTGGCGGCCAACTTCCTGGCCATAATTGCGTTCAATGAAATCGATGTCGCGGCTGTAGCTGTGAACGATCTGCCCACCGTTGCGGCCTGAGGCGCCAAAGCCGATGCGGCTGCCTTCCAGCATGATGACCTTGTAGCCGCGTTCGGCCAGATGCAGGGCGGTGGACAGGCCGGTAAAGCCAGCTCCAATCACACAGACATCGGCACTGGCTTCGCCCTGCAGGCTGGGGCGCAGGCGGGTGTCATTGGCTGACGCCGCATAGTAGGACGTGGTGTGGGTTGGGATTGACATACTGAACCTCGGTCTGAAATGCCCTTACCGGGGCGAGCAGGGCGCCAGAATGAGCGCATCATTCTGGCTACGAACCGTTGTACGATACCTGTACTTTCCGTGGATGCCTATACCTATCAGGGAATATTGTGATCACATATTGTCGCTCAGGCTTCGCCTTCACCGGTGCTATGGGGCTGGCTGACGGTCAGTTTGGCCAGTTCTGCTTCTGCCGCTACCGAGGTGAGTGACGGCGCATCGCTTTTGGCCACAGGCGCCGGGCTGCTTTCTTCATCGCTGGTGGGCGGTGCACTGGCAGCAGGTTTGGGCTGGAAGGTATGGGCATGCAGGTCCGGGCGTTCAACACCATCACGCCAGGCACTGTCCAGTGCCTTCTGCACCCAGTTATAGACCTCGCGTGAAATCACCTGCTCGGCCACCATTTCCTCCAGTGCTGCGCGGCCTTTGCGCAGCGCAAACAGCCACAGCAGGCGGCGTTCCAGCAAGTCGGTGAACTGACCAAACTGGGTTCGGGTCTGGCGTAAATCCTGATCCACCAGTTCAATACGGGCGGCCAGCACGCCGTCGAGAATGCCGGCCATACGCTCGCCCAGCAGGGGGTTAAGCCTGCTGGCGTTGTAATAGCGCAGGCGCTCCAGCACCACCCGGCGACAGATCATCAGCTCATAGTGATCCGCCAGTGCCGAGGCCAGTGGTCTTTTCCAGCGGCCATAGCGATACAGCCATACCGCCAGACGGTAGCTGAGGGTCGGCTTGAGAATGCGGCGGGCAGCGCGGTTATAGCCGATGCGGCCGTTAGTGCGGGCTTCATCGATCATTTTGCCGGTATTGCGCAGCATGGCATCCAGATTGGCGACGCCGATAATGCCGCTGCCGTAGTCACGAATCAGCTCATGCTCACGGGCAGCCAGGGTGACCAGCCCAATCGCCAGACGTTCGCGGTCAGGCAGTGCCGCATCGAGATCCAGCGCGCTGGACGCCAGATGGGCGCGATAGCGCTGGTTGACCTCGGTGGCGATGTGCGGGTCGATATGGAAGGTGCTGGCGATGCGCTTGACGGTCGCTTCCACATCCAGCGTCGACAGCTCAATGGCCTGCTGTTGCAGCGCCTGTTCCTGCGGGCTGAGTTTGTCCAGCCCCAGTTTGCGGATCACCGTGCGCAGGCTGGAGCCGTTGACCAGCAGACTGAACAGCACAAAGCTGGTGGCCATGATGGCGATAAAGTGACGGCTGTTCTCCGGCAGACTGCTGTTTTCCGCCATGCCCATGGCCAGTACCAGGGTGACGGCGCCACGCAAACCACCCCAGGTGATGGCCAGTTTGTAGGTATGGCTGATGGGCTCGCTGAGGCGCAGGGCACTGAGCAGCGGCAGGAACAGATACAGCACGGCCAGTCGTGCCAGCAGGGCAGCCAGCACCGCCACCAGCAGATAGCCGACATCGGCCCAGTTCATGCCGCTCAGCATCTGCGGCACCCGCACCGAGGCCAGCAGGAAGACGATGGCGCCGGCGATACTGGCGATCTGCGCCCACACCAGCTGCAGATGGTTCCAGTTATGGCGTGACAGCCGGGCGTGCGACAGGCCGTTGATCACCAGCGCTGTGACGACGACGGCTACTACGCCGGAGACGCCCAGCACTTCGTTACCAAACAGAAATACCGGATAAGGAATGGCCAGGGTAAAGGCGGTTTCCGCCAGCGCAATTTCGCCCAGTAGCGGCAGGATAAAGGCAGTGATACGACCGACAATCAACCCCAGCAGCACGCCACCTCCGAAGGAAACGCTCAGGCTGCTGAGCCCGGATTCCCATGAGAGTGGCACGCTGGGGTCGCTGATCATGGCCATCAGCACGGTGACCAGAGCGATGGCGGCGGCATCGTTCAGCAGGCTTTCCCCTTCGACCAGCCGGATCAGCCGCCCCGGTGCCCCCACTTCGCGAAAGATACCCACAACGGCCGACGGGTCTGTTGTTGCCACGATGGCTCCTATCAGCAGGCACACCGGCCAGCCGTAGGGTGACAGCCCGCCCAGTGCCAGCCCGATCAGGCCGGTTGCGACAATCACCGCCACCACGGCCAGCAGCAGAATGGGGGCGGCGTCCTGCATCATGCTGCGCACATCAACGGTCAGAGCGACCTGAAACAGCAGTGGCGGCAGGAATATCCACAGGTAGGCATCAGCAGGCAGGTTGGGATTAACCAGCGGTTCGACAAAGAAGTGGGCAAAGCCCGGTGCCACGGTATTGACGGCGACATAGCTGGTGCCGACCAGAATACCGAGTATGCACAGCAGGGTGGATTCAGGGACTGCCAGACGGGCAGCGACAACCTGGGAGGCGGCCACCATGGCCAGCAGGCATCCCAACAAGACGAGCAACTCGGTGAGTAGGAACATGTGCAGAGCCGACTAGCGAAACGAACAGGAAAGGAGGAACAGGAGCGGGCGCTATTATCGCCTGCCGGCTGAGCGCTGTCAGGTCCGGCAGGGTATGTCAGGAGCAGAAATTCTCAGGCTGATAAAACGCCTGATCAGGCACTGATCTGCATGGTGGCTTCACCGATACCGGGGAAATTGACGCGCACCGAGTCGCCAGCCTTGACCTGCAGTGAACCCATCCAGCTGCCGGTGGTGATGATATCGCCTTTGCGCAGCCCCTGCTGACGGCGGATCAGGTGGTTCAGTGTCCAGGGCATCAGCAGCCAGGGTTCACCCAGCGCATGGCTGCCGGTCTTGCTGATCTTGAGTTCGTCGTTGATCCACACTTCGACTGTCTGTGCAGGCAGATTCAGTGCCTGCCAGTCGCTGACTTCGGTGCCGATGACAAAGGCACCGTTGACGGCATTGTCCGCCAGCCCCCAGAACGGAGCAGGAGACTGCCAGTCCTGCAGGCGGCTGTCGATGGTTTCGATCACAACGTGTGCCGCATCGATGGCTGCCCGCAGTTCTTCCTCAGTGTAATCACCGTCGCGCAGCGGCAGGTCGGTACCCAGACGATAGGCGATCTCTGCTTCAGCGCCGATCAGCTGATAGTCCGCCATGGATAGCGTAGCGCCGGTCGGGAACACACGGGCAGGCCAGATGGGGGCGACAGTAGGGGTGACATCGATACTGCCGGTGCCGCTTTTCCAGGCGCCGGTGCGTTGCCCTTGTTGTTCCCACAGCTGGGCAGACACGCGCTGCTGGATCCCATAGGCGTCGGCTTCGGTCAGGCCGGGCAGCGTGGTTGAGGTCAGCCACTGTTGATCTTTGCGTGCTTGCAGCAGTTGCTGGGCCAGGGTGTCGAGCACATCGGAAGGCAGAGTTGGAGCACTAGTCATAGTCGTATCCAGTGAGGTCGCCGCCCCGGCAGGGGCGGTCGGGGAGGTATCACACCTGAATATTGGTGTTGTCCATTTCTTCTTCCGCCAGCGTGAAGTGGCGGAACAGGAACACCGTCGTGAAGATGGTGGTGTAGACGGAAATCACATTGCTCAGCAGCAGGGCGGGCAGGTCCCATCCGGCGCTGGTCAGGGTTTGCAGCAGGATGATCGACACCAGCGCCACCGGAATAGTGATCGCCAGCAGTCCAACAAAAATATCTATCTTGTTGTCAGAGGTCTGATGCCAGCTTGAGGCGATGCTGCTGGTCAGATTCTTGCGACGACAGACGATGTTGAAGTCAATAAAGGACATCCGCAGGAAGATCAGGATACCGGGCAGGATAAACGCCAGCAGCCCCGCCGCGGTGGCCAGACCGTGCACCAGATAGCCCAGAAACAGGGTGCTCCAAAGCGGAAAGGGCACGTTCAGTTCGTCAGGCATACTGCCATTGCGGCCGGTGCGGATAGCGAAATGCAGATAGCGGATCAGCTTGGCCATGAAGTAGGGGTAGATCACAAAGGCAAAAATGGCCTGCAGCTTGTGCAGCAATGGCGAGCTGGGATTGACCATTGCCACGACGAAGTCGGCCAGCATCAACAGCGCCAGATAGGGCAGCATCACCTTGTTGATACTGGTGAAATTTCTGCGGGTGAAGTACAGCGCTTCCGAAATGGGTTCCAGCATAGTGTCATGTGGCCTTTATTCGACGGTCCTTATCCGATCAGTGGAAGTGTATCGGCAGGGAATGACGGGTGGATTGCAGATTTGTTGCAAGCCTAACCAAAGGTGAGACCGATTTCTATATGCGGCAGCGCATGGTGACAGGTATTACAGCGACGGTAACAGACAGGGGTTGACCCTTGTTGTCTCAGGCGCGGGAATTGTCTGAGCCTACGGATAAAGTGGGGCAATGGCGCTGCTCATTGGCCATTGCCCCGGGTGGAGCCGTTAGTGCGTTTAACGGTTTACGATCAGGCAACCATGCCGTGCGGGTCAATCACGAATTTCTTCGCCGCGCCGCCATCGAAGTCAGCATAGCCGTCGGGCGCCTCATCAAGGGTGATGACTTTCACATTCACGGCATCGGCAATTTTGATCTTGTTGAACAGAATGGCCTGCATTAGTGGGCGGTGATACTTCATAACCGGGCACTGGCCGGTGTGGAAAGAGTGGGACTTGGCCCAGCCCAGACCAAAGCGCATGCTCAGTGCACCCTGTTTGGCTGCCTCATCAATCGCACCCGGATCTTCGGTAACGTACAGCCCGGGAATACCAATCTGGCCACCGGCACGGGTCATCTGCATGGCAGAGTTGAGCACGGTCGCGGGGGCTTCCTTCTGGTGGTTACAGCCGCAGGCATGGGCTTCAAAACCTACGCAGTCGACAAAGGCATCGACTTCGCGCTCGCCCAGAATGGCTTCCAGCTTGTCGGCCATGTCACCTTCTTCGGTCAGGTCGATGGTTTCGCAACCAAAGCTGCGTGCCTGCTCCAGACGCTGGGCATTCATGTCACCGACGATGACGCAGGCAGCGCCCAGCAGTTGTGCCGAGGCAGCGGCGGCCAGACCTACCGGGCCCGCACCGGCGATGTAAACGGTTGAACCGGGGCCAACACCTGCGGTGACGCAGCCGTGGAAGCCGGTAGGCAGAATGTCGGAGAGCAGCGTCAGATCACGGATTTTTTCCAGTGCCTGATCCTTGTCGGGGAATTTCAGCAGGTTGAAATCGGCATAGGGCACCATGACGAATTCCGCCTGACCACCGACCCAGCCGCCCATGTCGACGTAACCATAAGCCGCACCGGGACGGGCCGGGTTCACATTCAGGCAGATGCCAGTTTTGCCTTCCTTACAGTTACGGCAGCGGCCGCAGGCAATGTTGAAGGGCACAGAGACCACGTCGCCGACCTTGAGAAACTCCACATCAC
Source organism: Pokkaliibacter sp. MBI-7 (assembly GCF_029846635.1). NCBI lineage: Bacteria > Pseudomonadati > Pseudomonadota > Gammaproteobacteria > Oceanospirillales > Balneatrichaceae > Pokkaliibacter > Pokkaliibacter sp. MBI-7. Next base: position 3,920,978 of record NZ_JARVTG010000001.1, read on the forward strand.
TGCCGCATTCAATAATCTGCCCGGTAATTTCATGGCCGAGTACCAGACCGGCAGGGGCGGTCGTGCGTCCGCGCACCATGTGCTGGTCGCTACCGCAGATATTGGTGGTGATGACTTTGAGAATGACGCCGTGGTTGCACAGACGTTTGCCCAGCGACAGGGTGGGGAACTCGATGCTGCTGACTTCTACTTTTCCAGGGCCCTGATAGACGACCCCACGGTTAGCGTGATTTGAACACATGCCTTAGCTCCTTGTTGTTTTAGCTGGCGGTGTGATGCATGAAGAGATGCTTCCGTGTGTATTCCCTAGGGCCGGGTCGCACACTGCAGTCTTCCGCTGGCCAGTCTAGGCAGTTCAAAACGTCAGCAGTTGTCTGAATGGGGCCTCGACATATCCGAGAAAGACATTCATGAGCGAGCACGATACATCGCGCGGTTTAAGCTAACCCCATGTCGTCTACTGACATGAGCTGCTGCAGGGAGGCACAGATAATGGCGTATTGCCGCTCGTAAAAACGTTGCCGAGTTGGCCGGTTCTGGTCGGCGGCAGAATAGAGGTGAATCATGTCTATCAGCGTCTTTGATCTGTTCAAAATCGGCATCGGTCCTTCCAGCTCCCATACCGTTGGCCCCATGCGGGCGGCGGCTGACTTTGCCGACGCCGTGCGTCAGCAAGGGCTGGTGCAGGATGTGCAGCGGCTGGAAATCCACTTGTATGGCTCACTCAGTTCCACCGGCCGTGGCCATGCCACTGACCGTGCAGTGCTGATGGGGCTGATGGGCGAACGCCCCGATACCATCAATCCTGATTCCATCGAGCCCAGCATGCGCACCATCATCGAGCGTCGTGAGCTGGCTCTGGCGGGTCAGTGGCCTGTCGCTTTTGACTATGCACGTGATCTGATCTTTATCGACGAGCCGCTGCCCTATCATCCCAATGGTATGAGCATTGTGGCGTACGGTGCGGGTGATCAGACGCTCTATGCCAACACCTATTACTCTATCGGTGGCGGTTTTGTGGTAGATGAAGCCCAGGTTGCCTCTGGTGCAGGGGCAACGGACGACAAGGCGCTGCCTTATCCTTTTACCACCGGCGCCGAGTTGCTGCGCCTGTGTGAGCTGCACGGCCTGCGTGTCAGCCGTCTGATGATGGAGAACGAGAAGGTCTGGCGCAGTGAGGCAGAAATCCGCAGTGGCCTGATTTCCATCTGGCATGCGATGAAGGCCTGTGTCGATCGTGGTCTGCACCAGCAGGGTATTCTGCCCGGCGGTCTTAATGTCAAACGTCGTGCTGCCAAGCTGCATGCTTCATTACGTGCTGCCAGTGGCGGCAACATCATCAGCAGTACGCTGAATGCTATGGACTGGGTCAACCTCTACGCTCTGGCGGTCAACGAGGAGAACGCGGCCGGTGGTCGCATGGTGACCGCACCCACCAACGGGGCAGCCGGCATCATCCCGGCGGTGCTGCATTACTACATGAGCTTCAAGCCCAGCGCCCAGGATGAGGATGTGATTGACTTCATGCTGGCGGCAGCGGCAGTCGGCATTCTCTGTAAGATCAATGCGTCTATCTCAGGTGCCGAAGTGGGCTGTCAGGGTGAGGTCGGCTCAGCATGCGCCATGGCTGCAGCCGGTCTGACCGAAGTGATGGGAGGCACGCCTGAGCAGGTAGAGAACGCTGCTGAGATCGGCCTTGAGCACAACCTGGGCCTGACCTGTGATCCGGTGGGCGGGCTGGTACAGGTGCCTTGTATCGAACGCAACGCCATAGCTGCGATGAAGGCGATCAATGCTACCCAGCTGGCGCTGCGCGGTGATGGCAGTCACTTTATTTCTCTCGACAAGGTGATTCGGACCATGCGCGAAACCGGTAAGGATATGCAGGACAAGTACAAGGAGACCTCCAAGGGAGGGCTGGCGGTCAACGCCATCGAATGCTGATGAGTGCTGTCCGGTGCGTCGTGCACCGAGGCTGAATGCCTCAACAGAATAATGATAAAAGCCGGCGTTTAACGTCGGCATGCAGCAAGAGGAAACGGCTATGCAGCCAGAAAGCAACACCTGGATCCTGACCGCCCACTGCGAAAGTCGCCTGGGTACGGTCGATGCGCTGACCGCCTATCTGCGTCGCACCGGTAACTACATTACCGAACTGAACTCCTTTGATGACCGTCTGGCCAGTCGTTTCTTCATTCGTGCAGTGTTTCGCAGCAGTGACAGCCAGTTTGACGAGCAGGTATTTCGCGAAGGGTTTGCCGAGCAGGCTGAACCCTTTGCCATGGAGTGGAGCCTGACTCCGGTTCATCATCGCACCAAGGTGGTGATCATGGTGTCCAAATACGATCACTGTCTGAATGATCTGCTGTACCGTTACCGCACTGGCCACCTGCCGATCGAGATTACGGCCATCATTTCCAATCACCCCGACCTGCGCGGACTGGCCGACTGGCACGGCATTCCTTACTACCATTTCCCCATCACCCCTGAGACCAAGCTGAAGCAGGAGAATCAGGTGTGGGACTGTATTCAGCAGGCGGGGGCGGAACTGGTGGTGTTGGCCCGCTATATGCAAGTACTTTCTCCGGCTATGTGTGAACGACTGGACGGCTGGGCTATCAACATCCATCACTCTCTGCTTCCCGGATTCAAGGGCGCGCGCCCCTACCATCAGGCCTATGAAAAAGGCGTCAAGCTGGTAGGTGCAACGGCCCACTATGTGAATAACGCCCTCGATGAAGGGCCGATTATCACGCAGGGGGTGCAGGCGGTGGACCATGCCCACTATCCGGAAGATCTGGTAGCCAAGGGGCAGGATATCGAATGTATTACGCTGGCCAGAGCGGTGAGTTACCACATTGAGAAGCGTGTATTCCTGCACGGGAACCGTACTGTGGTATTCCCCAGCTAGGCAGAGCTTGCCCTGCAGTGAAGCAGGCGGTTACGGTGAGGTAATCGCTGCTGCACTGCAGGATTGCATTCGAAGTAAACAAGGTTAAATTGGTTGTTCGGGTGGTGTTCAACGCAGCCGCCTTTCACCTCAGCCCCTAAATCGCTGCCGTCCGGGAAACCACGGCACATGCTGAAAATAACAACAACACGGCCACAGGTGCAGTGCACCTGACACAGAGGGAACACATGGACGGGTACCGACTCCCGGCGCAATGGTTCCTGCAAGATCGTGATTGGGGAGACCATTTAAGATGACCGCAACACCCTATAACCGTGGCAATCAGCCCACTACCCGTGCACTGGGCTTCCTGCTGCTGGACCATTTCACCATGATTTCTCTGGCATCGGCCATTGAGCCGCTGCGCATGGCTAACCAGCTTTCCGGCAAGGAGTTGTATCGCTGGCACACCCTCAGTCTGGATGGTAAAGCCGTTTCCGCCAGTGACGGTATTCAGGTCAACCCCGACGCCAGCATTCAGGACCATCCTTCCCATGACACCATCATCGTCTGTGGCGGCGTCAACATTACTCGCAGCTATACCCGTCAGCATCTGCAATGGCTGCAGTCACAGGCACGCAAGGGGATTACCCTGGGCGCCATCTGTACTGGAAGTTACGTACTGGGTGCAGCAGGTGTACTGGACAATTACGAGTGCAGTATTCACTGGGAAACCATTTCTACCCTGAAAGAGGCCTTCCCCAAGATCAACACGACCAACCGTGTATTTACCCATGACCGCGACCGTCTGACCTGTACCGGTGGTGTGGCACCCATGGATATGATGCTGAGCCTGATTCAGCGCCAGCATGGTCATGCGTTGGCGGGGGCGATCTCCGAGATGTTCATGTACGAACGTATTCGCAGCACTGAAGATCAGCAGCGTATTCCTCTGCGCCATATGCTCGGTACGGCACAGCCCAAACTGGTCGAGATCGTGATGCTGATGGAAGCCAATCTGGAAGAGCCCATCGGGCTGGATGAACTGGCCAGTTATGTGGGGGTATCGCGTCGTCAGTTAGAACGTCTGTTCCAAAAATACCTGGACTGCTCCCCCTCACGTTACTATCTGAAACTCCGCCTCAATCGCGCCCATCAGCTGCTGAAGCAGACCTCCATGTCAATCATTGAAGTGGCGGCTGCCTGTGGATTTGTCTCCACACCGCATTTCAGCAAATCCTATCGGGAATTCTTTGGCGTGCCACCTCGTGATGCCCGTCATGTGGTGCAGCGTCATCAGTCACAGGCGCTGACCGGCAAGCTCAATGGCATTGGTCTGGAACATCGCGAGTTTGCTGCCAACGCCATGCTGGCATTGTCTGAAGCGCAGGCAGAGCCCACCTATGGTTCTGTTGCGGTGAATTAATCAGCAGGAAAGCGCACTGCAGGTTCAAACCAAAAGCCGGAGTGATGATCAGTCACTCCGGCTTTTTTATTGGCGTTTTCTCTGCCTGAAGTCAGAAGTGGAAATACCCCAGCAGCTGCTTCTGCTGTCTGGCCATTTGCATCAGGACCTGGCCACTGCTGGCAGTCTGTTCAGCACCACTGGCAGTGTGCTCGGTGTATTCGTTGATATGGTTGATGCTGCGGCTGATTTCCTGGGCGGTTGAGCTCTGCTGCTCAGTGGCGCTGGCAATCTGGATGTTCATTTCACGGATGACCTGAATCGCCCGGTCCATATCTTCCAGCGCCTGCTCAGCATGCCCAGCCGCGCCGACACATTGCTCCGTTTTGCTCTGGCTGGTCTGCATTACAGTGACCACTTCCCTGGTCATCGCCTGCATCTGCTCAATCATCTGCTGAATTTCACCCGTCGAACTTTGGGTGCGGGTCGCCAGAGAACGCACCTCATCGGCGACGACGGCAAAGCCACGGCCCTGTTCACCCGCTCGCGCTGCTTCGATGGCCGCGTTCAGTGCCAGCAGGTTGGTCTGCTCAGCAATATTGCGGATGGCGTCAATGATGCTGTCGATCTTCTGGCTGTAGCCGTCAAGGCGGCTGGTGACCTCGTAGGCATGCTGAATCTGCTCGGCCTGACCACGAATGTTACTGACGGTCTCTTCAATACTGCTGCGCATTTCCTGCCGTAGCTGGTCACTGCTGGTTACCGCCTCCAGAGTGTCCTGTGCACGATGGGCTACCTCCTGTACCGACGCTTCCATTTCCGTCATGGCTGACGCGGTCGAGGTCAGCTGTACTTTCTGCTCATTCACAGCCTGAGTGGTGCTGTTGCTGATCTGGGCGTTGCTCTCGGAAGATTGCGCCAGGGTCTCGGCTGAATTAGCCAGCTCGCTCAGGGTGCGGCTCAGGGTCTGATTGAGTTCATTCAGATAGCGGCCAAGCTCGGCAAACTCATCCTTACTGGTGCTGTTGAACTGTACCCGCAGATCGCCCTTGGTCATCTTGATCAGGGCGTCACGGAAGCGTGCCAGAGGGCGCTTGATGCTGAAGGCGACCCACAGGCCGATCAGCAGGGCGACGGCAATGGCAAACAGTGCGATGCCCAGCAGAATGCTTTCACTGGTGGTGATGGTCTGATGCGCCTGCTGCTTGGCCTGATCCAGCGTAGCCAGGGTAGCGCTGCTGAACTGGCCGATGGTGTCCAGGGTGGCCTTGATGGCTGTTGATGCGGCAGTGGTCTGGCTATCAATCTGGCTGGCCAGATCGACCTGTTTGACGAACAGCTGGAACAGGCCATTGGCATCACCGGCGCTGGTAATGATGGGGTTGGCCATGATGGCGGCAGACTTGGCCTTGTCGCTGTCGACGGTCGCGAGCTGATCAAGGCGCTGCTTGATCGTGCGGTCCTGATATTTTACCGCCCGGGTCAGACGTTTGACGTCCTGATTGATCTGGAAGGCCTTGTAGCCACTGACCACCTTGCTGACTTCGCGCAACAGGCCCGCGGCCTGATTCTGGGCATTGCCAGTGGGGTTATCAGCAATGAACTTGTTGAGGAACTCCACCAGCTGATCACCCTTGGTCATGACATCTTCCTGCTGGGCCTTGATCTGCTGGTCGACACTTAGTTTTTGCAGGTGCAGCTCGGTCAGCTGGCTGGCGAGCTGGACATAGCCTGCGGTGGAAGCGCTGATCTGCGCCAGCAAGTCCGTCAGCGAACTGTCTGTGTTGCTGCCAAGCAGAGGAGGAATCTGTCCCAGCTGGGTCTGCAGCGTCTGAATATTGCCATCAAAGCTGCTTTTGCCCGCGTTGACCTCATCGCTGTTGCGATTGATCAGCAGTCCAAGCAAATCCTGGTTGGCACGCAGCAGCGTCGCATTCATATCACTGGCGGCCTGGTTCAGGGGCAGGGTTTCACCGGTCACCATATCCAGCTTGCTGCTGACGCCGTGAATGCCTTTATAGCTGGTGGCGACGATGGTGAGTAGCAAAAGAACAAGCAGGGTAAACCCACCGATGACACGTTGCAGGATGCTCAGAGGCATGATGCGATCCTCATTTCTGCGCTGCGGGGTCTCCAGGCATGTCTGGGTGATGCGTGGGTTAGCCAGCAGCTAGTTTTTATTATCAATATCGAGGTTCTTGCTGGAGTTCAGAGCAACTCCGGTCTTCAGTATTCGCGTTGCCCGCACCGTTTTTGGGTTCCGTCCGGGTAGGGCAGTCTCACAGGCGGTGAGATGAGTTCTACAGGGGGCCAACAACGCTGAATGGTCCACGGGGCCTTTGCAGTTCCTGCTTTCATTCATGCCTTCCTGCTGCTGATCTGCGTGATGGCGTTTGCCACCCCGGTGCGAAAGGCCATCCTGACCAGTAAAGAGTCTAGCTAACAAATACGCAGTGCTGTGCGTCTGAGTGACGCGCAAAGATGACAGTTCCGCACCACATGGCTCCGGGGGGGGGGGCCGGTTTGCTGCCATGCCTGTGCAGCGTGGGTGGCCTGTCAATCACAGACCACCCTTGCAGCGTTACAGTTTTACCGCTTTGCCTGTTTCCAGAGAGGCAATGCAGGCCTCTGCCAGTTCCAGTGCACGGATACCGTCACGGATGCCGGTCAGCGGGGTGCTGCCCGACACTATGGCATCGACGAAGTCCTGCAGCTCATTACGGTAGGCATCGGCGTAGCGCTCCAGGAAGAAGTGCAGTGGCTTGTCGCTGACCACGCCTGGCTCACCGGCGAAGGTAACGGTGGTAGGAGTGTGGTTACCGGCCTGCAGCATGCCCTGGCTGCCGAACACTTCGATACGCTGGTCGTAACCATAAACGGCGCGGCGGCTGTTGCTGATCTGGCACATACGGCCGCTGGCGGTCTTCAGTGTCACCATGGCGGAGTCCACATCGCCTGCCGCGCCAATGGCGGGGTCGACCAGATTGCTGGCAGTGGCGAACACTTCAACGGGCTCCTCGCCCAGCAGCCAGCGGGCGATGTCCAGATCGTGAATCATCATGTCACGGAACAGACCACCGGAAACTTTGATGTAGCTGACGGGGGGGGGGCTGGGGTCACGGCTGGTGATGATGACCTGTTCCAGATTGCCAATCTTGCCATTGCTCATGGCCTGCTGCAGAGCGCGGAAACTGGGGTCGTAGCGACGGTTGAAGCCCAGTGAGCAGGGTACGCCGGCGGCGTTGACGATAGTCTCGCAGCTGCGGGCACGTTCCAGATCCAGATCGACAGGCTTCTCACAGAAAATGGCTTTGCCTGCTTTGGCCGACGCTTCGATCAGATCAGCATGGGTGTCGGTTGAGCTGGCGATGATGACGGCATTGACGGCCGGGTCTGCCAGTGCTTCTTCAACCGAGGTGACGGTGGCACCGAGCTCAGCTGCCAGCTGGGCGGCAAACTGCTGGTTGACGTCAACCACGTAGCGGATGCGTGCCTGTGGATGTGCAGCGACATTGCGGCCATGAATGGAGCCGATGCGACCGGCGCCAAATAAGACGAACTCAAGCATGTTGTTCTCCGTAATTCCGGCGAGGCCGGGTCAAAGTGATGCGAATCAGTGAAGCGTCAGCGGGCTGGGCTTCGTTATTGTTCTTGTTGGGCCAGACCGGTAGTGGCCGGTCTGGGATTCTTGTCAGGGAGGCTGTCGCCAGGCAGAGCACAGCGCTCCCTGTTGTTCGCTGTAACGTTAGGTGTAACCCTGTCAGGTCGGCGCGGGGGTATCGAAACGCCCGGAGGATCTGCCTTCCTGTTGCTCCAGTTTGTAGGCCAGACTGATGGCCAGTGTCTGTGCCAGACACAGCGTGGAGGTCAGCGAGCGGAAGCCGCGTACATCGGCTTCCTTGATGTCGAAATAGACTTTGGCCAGCGGCACCAGCGGGCTCAGCTTGGAGTCGGTGATGGCAATGATCGGCACCTTACGTTCGTGGGCACGATGCACCACGCTGCTGGTTTCAGCGGCATAGGGGCTGTAACTGATGGCTACCAGCACGTCTCCTTCGCCCAGCACACTGGCCTGTTCTTCCAGCATGCCGCCGTTGCCATCGATCATGTGTACCCGGCGGTCGATATGGCGCAGGGCATACACCAGATAACTGGCGACCGCGAAGGAGCGGCGCAGACCGACCACGTGGACAGCCTGAGCACTGGCCAGCAGCTCGACCGCTTCATCCAGTTGCCGGGCGCTGATCATGTCAGGCAGATGTTCCATCGACAGGCTGTTGCCCTGCACGAACTCCTGCAGGATGGTGTTGCTGTTGACCACGCTGGTGCTGTCGCTCTGCTTCAGCAGACGCACCCGTTCACCATAGCTGGTGGTATGTTCCACCAGTTTCTGGCGGAACAGGCTCTGCATTTCACTGAAACCGCTGTAGCCGAATGCCGAAGCGAAACGCACCAGCGTGGAAGGATGAACTCCGGCCTGATCAGCGATCACGGCCACGGTGTCGAGTGCCACGGTATTGGGATGTTCCAGCACAAAGCGTGCTACTTGCTGCAAGCGTTTGCTCAGCTGCTCATGGCGCTGAGTAATACACTCCTGCAACTCCTGAAGAGTGGCGGGAGCCTGATTGTTTGAGGGAGGAGTATCCATCGCTGCCTACTTGTTATGGTGGGCAGATCGGGCTGCCCGTTTATTCTTCGCTGCTGTCACCAGATTTGCCTGGCGGGTGACAAACAGCACACCCTGGTGGCGCTATGTCTCCTTGCGCGGAATTGCGTCGTTCCGTTGTCAGAACGTGTTCACGATCTGCTGCGCATCGCCCAGGCGGCGTTGAAAAGCTCTTCGGAATGCTCATTTACGCTAAGTAAACTCCGCTTCTCTGTACTTTTCGCTTTGTCTGGCTCTCGCTCGCGAGATCGTGAATACGTTCCAGGCCCTCATGCGGTGAGGAGGCTGTCACGGGGTAATGGTCTTCGCCAAACTTACCCGTGCTGGCCTTGTTGCGATCTTGCCTGGTATTGCTGCTCTCAAAGGTGAGCGTGTTACGGAGAAGATCGCATCTTAACCCTTACATCGAATCAGACAAATCCCCTGCAGTGCACGTCCTGTCTGGTATCCAGCCTCATAGATGAGTGGGGCAGGGAACGGGCATCGGTACTTTTCATGTTCCGTCTGCTGCTGAAACGTTGCCGCTACTGGATTAGTGAGTAGTGATTGCGGCTGCGTCAGTCAGATCCGGAGAGCTCATCCTGACCGGGATGAATGAAGTCTGAGCTATTTTATTTTTCTTGTTAAAATTTTGGAATAAATATTCCGTTTTGTTGATCACTGTTCTGCAAAAGCAGAATCCTGTCAAGCCTATCGAGAAGGCATTTTGTGCTTTCTGATGGCTTAAAACACGGTAAATAACAGGCGTTATAACTGTCTTGAGTACATTTTCTCTCTTTTAATAATTGAAATTTATTTTCTGGCTTGTTGCAGGAATGGAATATTTATTCTATTCTGCAGTCATTCGCTTACAGCAAGGCGCTTTTTCAACCTCGACTGTGATGGGTCTGATCCGACATGAAGTGTGCTGCGCCTGCAGCAGGCTGATGAGGGCCAGCTCTGAGAGAGGGGAAAGCCGCTGGCAGGCAAGTACTAACAGAACAATAACAAGAGGTAGGCTTCCATGTCCCTGAGCATGCAGGCGGTCATTTATACCGCCGCTGTCGCGGGCGCCGACTCCGGCCCCAACTTCATCGCTGCAATCAATACCATGCTGGATTCTGCACAGGCTGATCAGCAGCGGGTTGAAGGCTGTCCGTTGTTCTGTCGTTTCCCAACCTTTCATGGGTGAGCACATGAGCAGCAATCATTCAAAGCAACTGCGTATTGGTCTGATCGGTACCGGCTATATGGGTAAGGCTCATAGTATTGCCTTCCATGCGGCACCGGCGGTGTTTCCTCTGGCGGGTGAAATTGTGCTGGAGATGGTCGCCGAAGTGGATGCCGAGCTGGCTGCCAGAAAGGCCACCGAACTGGGTTTCCGGCGCTCCACGGGGGACTGGCGTACACTGGTCAATGACCCGTCGATTGATGTCGTGGATATTTGCTCTCCCAACTTTCTGCACAAAGAGATGGCGCTGGCCGCGATTGCCGCAGGCAAGCACGTCTACAGTGAAAAGCCGCTGGCACTGACCGCGGCAGACGCCAGGATCATGACGGAAGCGGCCGAGCAGGCCGGCGTCAAGACGCTGGTGGGGTTCAATTACATCAAGAACCCTACCTTGCAGCTGGCCAGGGAAATCATTAGTCAGGGTGAAATCGGCGAGGTAGTGCACTTCCGCGGCACCCATAACGAAGATTATCTGGCCGATCCCACTGTCCCTTACAGCTGGCGGCTGAAGCGTGAGTTTTCCGGTTCCGGCACGCTGGGTGACATGGGCTCGCACATTATCAACGTGGCCCAGTATCTGGTGGGTGACATCACTGAGGTGATGGGTGATCTGCAGATCGTGCATCGTCACCGTCCTATTGCCGGTCGCCCGGGTGAATACGGCGAAGTGGAAAACGATGATCAGGTGCATTGCATGGTGCGCTTTACCGGCGGTGCCATCGGCACGCTGGAGTCCAGCCGTATCGCCTGTGGCCGCAAGAACGGCCTGACTTTTGAAGTCACGGGCACCAAGGGCACCATCCTGTTTGATCAGGAGCGTCTGTCCGAACTGCAGCTTTATACCAGTGGTGATGCCAGTCACCGGCAGGGCTTCCGTACCATTCTGGTTGGCCCCCAGCATCCTGATTACGTCAACTTCTGCGTCGCCGGCGGCCATGGCCTGGGCTACAACGACATGAAGATCGTTGAAGTGCGTGATCTGGTGGATGGCATCCTGGCAGATCGTCCCATGTGGCCGGATTTTCGCGCTGCCTATGAGGTCAACCGGGTACTGGACGCTGTCGAACTGTCCCACGCGCAAGGGCGCTGGGTGAACATCAACGAATTCTGAGTGGAGCATTGCCATGCCTGACAAATCACCTCATAGCGACGTTCAGTCCCGCGCCCTTGATCTGATCGTTCTTGGCCGCGCTGCCGTGGATTTCTATGGTCAGCAGGTCGGTGCCCGGCTGGAGGATGAAACCTCCATGGCCAAATACCTCGGCGGCTCCTCGGGCAACATCGCCTTTGGTACTGCGCGGCAGGGGCTGAAGTCCGCCATGCTGACCCGTGTCGGTAACGAGCATATGGGCCGCAGTGTCCGCGAGACCCTCAGCCGTGCTGGTGTGGATGTCTCCCATGTGGTGACAGATCCCGAGCGGCTGACCGCACTGGTGATCCTGGGGATCAAGGATCAGGAAACCTTCCCGCTGATTTTTTACCGTGAGAATTGTGCCGACATGGCCATCAGCACCGAGGATTTCGATGCTGACTTTATTCAGTCTGCCAGGGCGCTGGTGATTACCGGAACCCATTTCTCCACCGAACAGGTCAATCGGGTCAGCCGTCAGGCGATTGAGTATGCCCGTGCCGGTGGCGTCAGAACGGTGCTGGATATCGACTACCGCCCGGTGCTGTGGGGTCTGACCACGCGCGGTGATGGTGAAACCCGCTTTATTTCCAGTGAGTCGGTCACTGCCCACTTGCAGAGCATCGTGCCGCTGTTCGATCTGATCGTCGGCACTGAAGAAGAGTTTCATATTGCCGGTGGCAGCACCGACACCCTCGAAGCGCTGCGCAATGTACGCCGGGTGTCGGACGCCGTGCTGGTATGCAAGCGTGGCCCGCTGGGCTGCTCGGTCTTCACCGGCAGCATCCCGGATGACCTGGACGAGGGTATCACCGTCAAGGGTGTGCGGGTGGATGTACTGAATGTACTGGGCGCTGGCGATGCCTTCATGAGCGGCTTCCTGCGTGGCTGGATTCGCGGTGAATCCTACGAGCAGTGCTGCCGCTACGGTAATGCCTGCGGTGCGCTGGTGGTATCTCGCCACGGCTGTGCTCCCGCCATGCCTACAGCGGAAGAGCTGGACTACTACATTGCCAATGCCGAGCAGATCCCGCGTCCTGACAAGGACACCCACCTGAGCTATCTGCATCGGGTCACCACCCGCGATGTGGAATGGCCTGAGCTGTGTGTGCTGGCCTTTGATCACCGTATCCAGCTGGCCAATATGGCCCGCGATGTGGGTGCATCAGAAGAGCGCATTGAAGAGCTGAAGCAACTGATTCTGCAGGGCGCTTTCAAAGGGGCTGCAGAAATGGGGCTGAATGGTAACGCCGGTATTCTGGCCGACACCACCTACGGACAGGCGACCCTGAATGAGCTGACCGGGCGTGGCTGGTGGATCGGTCGTCCGGTCGAGTTACCCGGTTCACGGCCACTGCGTTTTGAGTATGGCAACAACATCGGTCAGCAACTGACCAGCTGGCCGCGTGAACATGTGGTCAAGTGTCTGGTGTTCTACCATCCCGATGACAGCATTGACCTGCGTCTGGATCAGGAGCGCAAGGTCGCAGACATGTACGAAGCCTGCGTCAACTCAGGCCATGAGTTCCTGCTGGAAGTGATTCCGCCTGCGGGCTCAACCGTCGATGACCAGACGCTGGCCCGTGCGCTGACCCGTTTCTACAACATCGGCATCTACCCCGACTGGTGGAAGTTGCCCTCGCCCAGCCGTGCGGCCTGGCAGCACATTGAAAGTGTCATCAACCAGCGTGCGCCGCACTGTCGTGGAGTGGTGTTGCTGGGGCTGGATGCACCGGAAGAAGAGCTGCGTGATGGCTTCAATCAGGCGGCAGGTATCGAGGTGTGCAAGGGCTTCGCAGTGGGCCGCACCATCTTCGGCAAGCCTTCGCGGCAGTGGCTGGCAGGTGAGCTGAATGACCAGCAGCTGGTGGATGTGATCGCTGGCAACTACGTACGCATGATTCGTTACTGGCGCGAGCGCAAGGCGCCGGTCACTGCCCAGTCTGTCGCCTGACCTGCATTTTGGAGTAAGACAATGAGCACTATTCGTTTGACCATGGCGCAGGCGCTGGTGAAGTTCCTGCAAGCGCAGTATCACGAAGTGGATGGCAAGGAAATCCCGCTGTTCGCCGGTATGTTTGCCATCTTCGGTCACGGCAACGTGGCCGGTATTGGCGAGGCGCTCCATGCTGTACGCAACGAGTTCCCTACTTATCGCGCTCACAACGAGCAGGGCATGGCGCTGGCGGCTACCGCTTTCGCCAAGCAGAATCGCCGTACGCAGATTCTGGCCTGTACCACCTCCATTGGCCCCGGTGCGATGAATATGCTCACCGCTGCCGGTGTAGCACACGTCAATCGCCTGCCATTGCTGTTGCTGCCCGGTGATACGTTCTCCACCCGCACTCCCGACCCGGTGCTGCAGCAGGTGGAAGACAGTGCCAACCCGGGTGTCACCGTGAATGACTGTTTCCGACCGGTGTCCCGTTACTTTGACCGCATTCATCGCCCTGAGCAGCTGATCACCAGCCTGCCAGCGGCCATGCGGGTACTGACTGATCCGGTGGACTGTGGCCCGGCCACCATCGCGCTGCCACAGGACATTCAGGCAGAAGCCTATGATTATCCAGAGAGCTTCTTCCGCAAACGGGTACATCGCCTGCGTCGCCCTCAGGCGGATGTGGATCAGCTCAGCGAAGCGCTGGCGGTGCTGCGCAGTGCGCGCAAACCCATGATCATTGCCGGTGGTGGCGTGCATTACGCCGGTGCCGTCGATACCCTGCGTGCTTTCGTCGAGAAGCACCATATTCCCGTGGCGGAAAGCCAGGCAGGCAAGGGCGTGCTGCCCTGGGATCACCCGCAGCTGCTCGGCTCCATTGGCGTGACCGGCACCTCCGCGGCCAACCATGCCGCACAGGAAGCAGACGTTGTGCTGGCCATCGGCACACGCCTGCAGGACTTCACCACCGGCTCACGTACCGTATTTGGCAACCCCGATGTCTGCATTATCGGTCTCAACGTTGCTGCCTTTGATGCCTATAAGCATGAATCACTGCCGCTGGTGGCTGATGCCAAAACCACACTGCCTGTCATCAGTCAGAAGCTGGGTGACTGGCAGAGTGAGGGGGCCTGGCAGGACAGCGTGGCAGGCTGGATCGCTGACTGGATTCGTGTGTCGGATGCCATCCTTGCCGCTCCTACCAGCCATTATCTGCCGACCGATGCCAATGTGATCGGTGCCGTCTGGCGCAATCTTGAGCCTGCCAGCACCGTTGTCTGTGCGGCCGGTGGCCTGCCTGGCGAGCTGCACAAACTGTGGCGTCCCCATGACAGTCAGGGCTATCACCTGGAATACGGCTTCTCCTGCATGGGCTACGAAATTGCCGGTGCGTTGGGTGCCAAGATGGCGACGCCTGAGCGTGAAGTCGTGGTGATGGTGGGCGATGGCTCCTATCTGATGCTCAACTCCGAAATCGCCACGTCGGTGATGCTGGGTTACAAGCTCATTATCGTGGTGCTGGATAACCGCGGTTATGCCTGTATCAACCGTCTGCAACAGGTATGCGGTGGCGCACCTTTCAATAACCTGCTGGAAGACTGCCTGACCGTTGAAGGTGGCGCACCGAAGACGGATTTTGCCGCTCACGCCAGAGCGATGGGGGCTGCCAGTGAGCAGGTCACCACTATCGCTGAGCTGGAGCAGGCCATGGCCCGTGCCAAAGCCAGCCCGATCACCTATGTCATTGCTATCGATACGGATCCCCAGCCTTCCACCGAAGAGGGTGGCCACTGGTGGGATGTAGCCGTTCCAGAGGTGTCGGTGCGTGAGCAGGTGCGAACTGCTTTTACAGGCTACAAGACGCAAAAAACCAAACAGCCCTACTGACAATCTGTTCACGAGCTGCCGTGGCCAGCCGCTGCAGCATCGTGAACGCGTTCAGCCAGTACGTTCTGATAACAACAGAGATACCGGCACCTGCACATCAGGCTGTCGGACAGTGTCCACATTGCAACTTAAGAGTAGAAGGCTATGAGCAAGGTACAGATCGGTATCAACCCGCTCACCTGGAGCAACGATGATATGCCCTCACTGGGCGCTGATACTCCTCTGGAAGTGTGTCTGGAAGAGTCGCGTCTGGCGGGTTATGCCGGGGTTGAGCTGGGTAACAAGTTTCCTCGCGATCCTGAAGTGCTGAAGCCGATTCTGGCGCAGTTTGACCGTCAGCTGGTGTCTGGCTGGTACAGCTCCCGTCTGCTGGAGCGTACTGCTGAGGAAGAAATTGCCGCTCTGCAGGATCACCTGAAGCTGCTCAAAGGCTGTGGTTCCAAGGTCATGGTCTATGCCGAAGTCAGTGGTTGCATCCACGGTGAAATCGATACCCCCCTGTCCAAGCGCCCCGTGCTGCGTGCTGATCAGTGGGAAGAGTTTGGCAAGCGGATGACTCAGGTCGGTGACTATCTGCTGTCGCAGGGCGTCAAGCTGGCCTATCACCATCACATGGGCACCGTGGTGGAAACCGAAGATGAAGTGGATCTGCTGATGCAGCACACCGGTGATTCCGTTGGTCTGCTGGTCGATACCGGTCACATCACCTGGGCAGGCGGCAGCCCCCTGAGCCTGATCAAGAAGTACGGCCCTCGTGTCAGTCATGTGCACTGCAAAGACATTCGTCCGCAGATCATGGCTCACGCCAAGAATACCGATCAGCCTTTCCTGCGGGCGGTACTGGACGGCGTCTACACCGTACCCGGTGATGGTTTCCTCGATTATCAGGCCGTGATGCATGCGTTGAAGGCGATTGATTACAGCGGCTGGATTGTGGTTGAGGCCGAGCAGGATCCTGCCGTTGCCCATCCTCTGACCTACGCCAAAATGGGTTACGAGCACCTGGCGGAGTGTGTGGCCAAGGCCGGTCTGTAACCGCCTGTTTATGATCCGCTGTGTGGCTTGGCTGTCTGATGGCAGGCACGACGCAGCGACTAATTCATCGGTAAAAGGCGTCACTGACTGACGTGAAGGTCAGCAGTGACTGCTCGCGCCAGCTGATCGGGAGGCATCTCGTCAGCGGACATTATGAGGTGAAAGTAATGACTCAGATTCTTGGAAATTTCGTAGCGGGTGCTGAAACAGCCAGCCACAGTGGTCGAACTGCAGCGGTTCATAACCCGGCGACCGGTCGGGTGAGCAAGCAGGTCGTATTGTCGTCTGCCGAAGAAGTGGCCCATGTGGTCGCTGTTGCCAGAGAGGCATTCCCCGCCTGGGCGGCAACACCCCCACTGCGTCGCTCACGAGTGCTGTTCAAATTCAAGGAACTGATCGAGCAACACTTCGATGAGCTGGCGGAAATCATTACTGTTGAGCATGGCAAAGTCTTTTCCGATGCCAAGGGTGAGCTGATCCGTGGTCTGGAAGTGGTCGAGTTTGCCTGTGGCATTCCTCACCTGCAGAAAGGTGAACACTCGGTCAACGTCGGCTCTAATGTTGACTCCTGGTCAATGATGCAGCCACTGGGTGTGGTGGCCGGTATTACGCCGTTCAATTTCCCAGCCATGGTGCCCATGTGGATGTTCCCGGTGGCACTGGCGTGCGGTAACTGCTTTATCCTCAAGCCTTCGGAAAAAGACCCTAGCATGGGGATGCGTCTGGCTGAGCTGCTGAAAGAAGCGGGCCTGCCCGATGGCGTCTTCAACGTCGTCAACGGTGACAAGGAAGCGGTTGATGTGCTGCTGACTCACCCTGATATCGAAGCTGTCAGCTTTGTAGGCTCAACACCCATTGCTCAGTACATCTATTCCACCGCCTCGGCACACGGCAAGCGTGTGCAGGCACTGGGTGGTGCCAAGAACCATATGGTGGTCATGCCCGATGCTGACATGAAGCAGGTGGCGGATGCACTGATGGGGGCCGCTTACGGTTCGGCAGGCGAGCGCTGCATGGCGATCTCGGTTGCAGTACCTGTCGGTGAAGGCACTGCTGAACGGATTCTGGAAGAGCTGGTACCACGTATCGAAGCCCTGCGTGTCGGCGATGGCATGTCTTCACCCGAGCCTGAAATGGGCCCGCTGGTTTCCAGGGAGCATCTGGCCAAGGTCACTGGCTATGTCAACAAAGGTGTGGAAGAAGGCGCCAGACTGGTGATCGATGGTCGTGGTCTGCAGGTGGAAGGTTGTGAAGACGGCTACTTTATCGGTGGCTGCCTGTTTGACCATGTCACTCCTGACATGACCATCTACAAGGAAGAGATTTTCGGCCCGGTGCTGGCCATGGTGCGGGTGAAAACCTTCGATGAGGCTGTCGCGCTCATCAACGCCCACGAGTATGGCAACGGCACCGCGATTTTCACCCGTGACGGTGATTCCGCCCGTCAGTTTGCCCAGCATATCCAGGTGGGTATGGTCGGCGTGAACGTGCCTATCCCTGTACCTATGGCTTTCCATTCCTTTGGTGGCTGGAAACGTTCGCTGTTTGGCCCTCTGCATATGCACGGTCCGGACGGTGTGCGCTTCTACACCCGGATGAAAACCGTTACCAGCCGCTGGCCAACTGGCATCCGCGCTGGTGCGGAGTTCGTAATGCCCACGATGAAGTAATGGGATCTCACGTTCCTGGAACGTGTTCCCGGTGGGTTCCCTGAAGTCATCTGGTGTGCGGATTCGTCAGATGATTTCCAGGCCAGTCAGGCTCCCCTGACAGCGGTGCTGCTGTTCATCTGACTGGTCTTGTTGGATCGTTTGTGCCCTTGTGCTTGTAAGACTCAGTAATTAAGCAACCGCACTCTCCGGAGTGCGGTTTTTTTTGCTCAGTCAGACAGACACAACAGGTTTAATGCAGCTTCAGGCGTGGGCGTAGCACCTTGTTGATATGCTCCACAAAGGCCATGAGCAGTGTGGCTAGCGGGCCGTGTAAAGCCAGCTGGTGCATGCGATAGAGCGAGACGTAGAACATGCGTGCCAGATGGCCTTCGATAAAGAAGCTGCCCGAGGTCAGATTGCCCATCAGGCTGCCAACGGTAGAGAAGCGGCTGAGGGATACCAGTGAGCCGTGGTCCTTGTAGACAAACGGCTGCATAGGTTGCTGATTGAACAGACGCTTGAGGTTTTTGATCAGATGGCTGGCCATCTGATGAGCTGCCTGAGCCCGGGGTGGTACCCAGCGGTTGTCATCGATAGGGCAACCTGCACAGTCGCCAATGGCAAAGATGCGCTCATCCGTCAGGCTCTGCAGGCTGGGGTGAACCATGACCTGATTGATCCTATTGGTTTCCAGCCCATCCAGTTGCGCCAGAAAGGCCGGCGCTTTGATGCCTGCCGCCCAGACCATCAGATCTGCCGATATGGTTTCCCCTTCGGCCGTATGCAGACCCTGCTCAGTGGCTTCGACAATGCGGGTGCCTGTTCGTACCTTGACGCCAATCTTGGTCAGTTCCAGATGGGCTGAAGCACTGATGCGCTCCGACAGGGCGGGCAGAATGCGGGGGCCGGCCTCGATCAGGTGGACATCGAGCTGGCCTTTATCCATGCCTTCAAAACCAAAACTGCCGATCATCCGTGCGGCGTTGTGCAGTTCGGCGGAGAGTTCAACGCCTGTTGCACCGGCACCGACGATGGCAATGGTGAGCCGCGCCGGGTGATCGGCCTGATCACGATTCTGCACTGACAGGCGCAGAAACTGGTTCAGCAGCTTCTGGCGGAAGCGCTCCGCCTGTTCACGGCTGTCGAGAAAGTTACAGTGCTGGGCGACGCCCGGCGTACCGAAATCATTGCTCTGGCTGCCCAGTGCCAGCACCAGATAGTCGTACTGCAAGGTGCGGCCGGGGACGACCTGGGTTCCGCTGTCATCATTGATCGGTGCCAGGGTCAGCTGACGCTCAGTGCGGTCGATACCGGTCAGGGTACCCAGCTGAAAGTGGAAATGATGGGCTCGGGCGTGGCCGCGATAACTGACTTCGTCGATGCCGGAGTCCAGCGAGCCCGTGGCGACTTCATGCAGCAGCGGCTTCCAGATATGTGTAGGGCTGCGGTCAACCAGCGTCACTCGGGCTTTGCCTCGTTTGCCGAATTGATGACCAAGGCGGGTAACCAGCTCCAGACCGCCTGCACCTCCGCCAATAACCACGATATGGGGGACAGTGTGTGACATACGTCATTCTCCAAAGGTAATAAATCCGGCCCGGGGGCAGAGAGCCGTGAGGCTCCGGGGTACTGGCCGAGCTATCAGAGGCGCATGCGTCTTACTCCCGATCGGCGTTCAAGGTGTACCCGTGCTGAAGTGGCTATAACCCTTTCAGCTGAATGGTGCTCTTATTAGACTTTGTGGTTATTTTACTCACAAAAGTGATTTTTAAGCTGTTTCAGTGTTGATTATTGCGTAATGTTTAATACAATGGTGTCGTTCGAGTCTGATGCAGTAAATGACGAAAGGCGCTTCTGGATGGAAGCGCCTTTTTTCTTTTCTGTCTTCCAGCATCCCCACCTATGATGCGGTCTGTCTCTTCCCTGGCCAACAGACCATGCTCAGCAGTCAAACATTACAAGCGGCGCTGAATGGGCGTCTGGCAGTGTTCTTCGGCCGATTCTGAAAATACCCTTTGCGATGTGCCAATGTAGTAAAGCAACGCATTATTCAGGCGTTGTCTTTGGTTTGTCTGGAGCGATCAGTTTGTCTGATGCGACGCTGCGTGGTCGCGGCGGTGTGGATACCAGACTGACCAGCACCACGGCGATCAGCGCCAGCAGGAAGCCGGGGATAATCTCGTACAGATCGAACAGCCCGCCCTGCAGATGCTTCCAGATCACGACCGTGATACCACCAACGATGATCCCGGCCAGCGCACCGTTGCGGGTCATACGACGCCAGTACAGCGATAGCAGGATCACTGGCCCGAACGCCGCACCAAAGCCTGCCCAGGCGTAGGCCACCAGCTCCAGTACGTTGTCCTGTGAGTTCAGTGATAGCCAGACTGCCAGTGCCGCAACCCCCAGTACGCCAATCCGGCCAGCGGTTACCAGTTCTCTGGCGCTGGCATGCTTGCGATACAGGCTGCGATAGAAGTCCTCTGCGAGGATGGATGAACAGATCAGCAGCTGCGAATCGGCGGTGGACATGATGGCGGCCAGCACGGCGGTCAGCAGCACACCGGCAATGGCCGGGTGGAACAGCATATGGGTTAGGGCGATATAGACGGTTTCCTCATCGGCCAGATCACGATGCAGATAGTGCTGGGCGACCCAGCCCGTCAGCAGTGCGCAGGCCAGCACAGCAAAGCTCCAGGATACGGCGATAAACCGCGCCAGACCGATTTGCTGGTCGTCGCGAATGGCCTTGAAGCGGGCGAGAATATGCGGCTGACCGAAATAGCCCAGACCCCACGCCAGTAGCGAGACAATGCTGATCCAGCTCAGTGGCTGGCCGCTGTTGTCGGTCCACATATCCAGCAGCGCCGGCGATTTTTCGGCCATGGCCGAGCGCACGGCAAACCAGCCACCGGCCTCACCGAGACCATAGAGTGAAACGCAGGCGAGGGCGAAAATGATCAGCAGGGCCTGCACCACATCGGTCCAGGACACAGCAATAAAGCCGCCGAAGAAGACGTAGCAAACGATAAATACCGCACCCAGCACCACGGCGTAGTCGTAATCCATGCTGAACACGGCTTCAAACAGTTTGCCCTGCGCCACGAGACCGGCGCTGATATAGAAAATAAAGAAAAACAGGATAAACAGCGCCGAAACGATGCGAATAATCTGCGAATGATCGCGAAAGCGATTGGCAAAGTAGGAGGGCAGGGTGAGCGAATCATCGGTGAGGGAGGAATAGACCCGCAGGCGGCGGGCCACAAACCGCCAGTTCAGCCAGGTACCGGCGACCAGACCGATAACGATCCATTCTGCCTCGTACCCTGCTACCAGTGCGTATCCGGGCAGGCCCAGCATTAGCCAGCCGCTCATGTCGGAGGCGCCAGCAGACAGGGCAATCGGGAAGGGGCCAAGTCGGCGGCCTCCCAGTGCGTAGTCCGACAGGTTAGTGGTACGGCTGTAGGCCCAAAAGCCAATGAACAGCATGATGGCGAGATAGGTGACAAAAGCCAGCGCTGTTGCCAGGTTTCCGTCGATCATCCGTCAATAGTCCCCAGTCCAGAGTGGTAGCAGAATCAGTTGCAGGTCAAAAGGGTGCCAGAAGGGCACATGCTGCTGAAGTATATATGCAGACTTTTGTATTCCCTGCAGATTTACCGCGGAAGTCAGCTGATTTACTCAGTTGTGCAGACATCCATGGAATCAGGGAACTGCCAGACCGGTCTGTGCTCTAACGGGCTGACTATTAATGTGTAGCAGATCTGCTGAGTGCTGCGCGGAAATATGCTGTGCTCAGTTTGCGCGTTAGGATAGCTGTCGTGATCAGTGAGGCGCAGTTCAGCAATAACCATTGAGACGAGTGGGGTGTGAATGGACAGAGCCATGGATGTGACAGCGGGAATGGCGGAGCGCTCTCAGGCTCTGCTGGCGGACAACGCCTTCCTTGATGATCTGCGCGGGCAGATGCTGAAGTTTGCCAGAATGCAGTTGCGTGACGAGCAGCTGGCTGAGGATGCGGTGCAGGAAGCCTTTGTCGGCGCTTTGAAGAATGCCGCAGCGTTCGGCCGGCGGGCTGCGTTGAAAACCTGGGTTTTCGCGATATTAAAGAACAAGATCACCGATATTCTGCGTGCTCGTATGCGTTTGGTGCCATTACCCAAAGCCGATGAGCAGAGTGACGACGAAGTGATTGATATTCTGTTTCGTGACAATGGCCACTGGCACAAGGATGTTCGCCCCAGCAAGTGGCAGGATCCCGATGAGGATATGGAAAACAGCCAGTTCTGGCAGACCTTTGATATGTGTCTGAATGCCCTGCCGGAGCGTCTTGCCAGACTGTTCATGATGCGTGAGTTTCTGGAGCTGGAGACGGAAGAAATCTGCCAGAGTGAAGAGATCAATCAGAACAGCCTCAATGTGTCGCTCTATCGTGCCCGGGTCAGGTTGAGGGAGTGTCTGGAAAATCACTGGTTTGTCGGAGGTAGCAGCAAATGATGAACTGCAAAGAGGCAACCCGTCTGATGTCGGAAGGGCAGGAGCGCAAGCTGACCACGTCGGAAAAGGCTGCACTGTCTGTGCATACCATGATTTGCCGCGGCTGTCGGAACTTCTCCCAGCATATGAAGGTGCTGCGGACCATGGCCCGCCATTTCAGCAAGGCGGCGGATAACAATGACGACGGCAAATGATTTGCCGTCGGACTCCCTGAGCTGATCATTGTCTGTCACCTGTCACCTGTCACCTGTCACCTGTCACCTGTCACCTGTCACCTGTCACCTGTCACCTGTCACCTGTCACCTGTCATGCTTTTCAGGGTGTCCCATGCCCTGTTATCTCTTTCGCCATCCTTTTACTCTTTGTTTTTATTGAATTTTTCTTTCTGCCGAATTTTTTTGGAAAAAAATTAAAATTTTTGTGTAAGAAAGCCCGCGGGGTGGCGACTAAACCTACAGCCAAAGCAATTCGCCTGGCTCCACGCTGACGGCGTCGGGACTAGCAGTCTTTTATTCCAATACTTCAGATTTCTATTTCACTACATCAGAGGTGCAGACAATGAATAATTCCAAACTACTGGCCATCGCTGCCGTATCAGGTTTGCTGACCATGGGTGTAATGGGGCAGTCCGCTATGGCTGCGGCTGACAAGGAAAAATGTTACGGCGTGGCGATGGCTGGTCAGAATGACTGTGCCTCCAATGGCCACGCCTGTGCCGGTCAGGCCACCAAGGACAAGGATCCAGGCGACTGGAAATATGTTGCCAAGGGCACCTGTGAAAACATGGGTGGCATGCTGAATAAGTAATTCCGGTCAAAGTGAGCGATGTCATCTGCCCGCCGGTCAGGTGATGTTCTCTTCCTCAGTAAGCAGTACGCAATAAAACAACTATTCTGATTCAACGACTAAGCTGTCTGTTCAGACGACGGACAGCATGGAGATCAACGTGATGAAAGCTTCTAATCTGTTGGCTATGAGTGCGGTTGCAGGTCTGCTGGCGATGAGCGCTGCTGCTACAGTGAGTGCTGCCGAGCAGGATAAATGCTTCGGTGTGGCGATGGCTGGCAAGAACGACTGCGCTACTGCTCAGCACGCCTGTGCCGGTCACTCCACCAAAGACAAAGACCCGATGGATTTCAAACTGGTCGCCAAAGGCACCTGTGAAAGCATGGGTGGCATGCTCAAATAACTGAGGTTGTTATGACGCAATTACCGATTGCGGTTGGCGTCGGGTTACGCGGCACCCATTACCGGGATTTTCTCGCTGATCAGGCACCGGCCGTCCCCTGGCTGGAAGCCCACAGTGAGAACTATTTCGGTGGTGGGGCTGCGCTCCATACCCTGATGCGTATTCGTGAACGTTATCCCATCAGCCTGCATGGCGTGGGTATGGGGCTGGCATCAGCCGACGGGCTGGATGCTGCTCATCTGCGCGAACTGCAGCAACTGGTGGCGACCGTGCAGCCTGCTGCCGTCTCCGAACATCTAAGTTGGAATCGCAGTGGCGGGCAGGTCATCAATGATCTGTTGCCTTTCCCCTACACCGCCGAGGCACTGGATCTGGTGGTGCGTAACGTGGATCAGGTACAGCAGGCACTGGGGCGTGCCATTGCCGTGGAAAACCTGTCCAGCTATGTGCGCTTCCGGCAGACGGCGATGAGCGAGGCCGAATTTCTTGCCGCGCTGGTCGAGCGTACAGGCTGCAAGATTCTGCTCGATGTCAACAATATCTACGTCAATCAGGTCAATCTCGGGATTGATGCCCGGCATTTCATGCAGACGTTGCCGGTCGGGCAGGTGGCAGAGATTCATCTGGCGGGCTTTTCCACGCTGGAGGATTGTCTGGTGGACAGTCACAGCCAGCCGGTCTGCGCCGAAGTGTGGCTGCTGTACGTGGAGGCTCTGCAGCGTTTTGGTGCGCTGCCTACCCTGCTGGAGTGGGACATCGATATTCCGCCACTCACCGTGTTGCTGCAGGAGGCCGACAAAGCGCAGCAGATTCTGCAGCAGACGGCTGCTTTCCTGCCTAAGAATCGAGAGCAGAAGGAGCATGGTGATGTCCTCTGAACTGGCGCAGATTCAGCAGCAGATGCTTAATGCTGTCACTGGCACCTCGACCGCTGTGCAGGAGTGCTTACAGTCAGGGCCGGGCTGCAGCAGCGAGCGCGGTATGGATGTCTATCGCAACAACCGCCGGGTAGTGCTGAAGTCCATGCTGAGTTCGGTCTACCGGATGGTGGCACAGATTGTCGGTGACGACTTCTTTCAGGCACTGATTCATCGTTATGTCCAGACGCTGCCCTCCCTGAGCGGTAATTTGCATCTCTACGGTGGTGAAATGGCGGCGATGCTGCGTGCGATGCCTGAGGCGGACGGACTGCCCTATCTGGGCGATGTCGCTGAGCTGGAGTGGGCATGGCACGAGTGTTACTACGCCGCCGACAGCGCCGATTTTGATATGGCCAAACTGGCAGCGGTGGCGCCCGATGCGTTTGCGCAGCTGCGCTTTGTGCTGTCGCCCGCTCTGCAGCTAGTGCGCTCGGACTATCCGTTGTACACCATCTGGCAGCGCCATCAGCCTGACTCAGAAGTGGTACAGGTGGATCTGGGCCAGGGTGGGCAGTGTGTTGCACTGTGGCGCCCTTATGGTCAGGTGCAGATTCGTCCCTTGAGCCGGGGGGAATACCAGTTGCTGCTGACGCTGCAGCAGGGGGCCTCCTTACAGCAGGCGGTGGAGTCGCTGGACGGCCTGACGGACGGCGATACAGAGGTGGATGTGCAGGCCACGCTGGGCTGGCTGCTACAGCAGCGGATGCTGGTGGATATCAGCCTTGCTGACTAACGTATTCACCGCTTCCGGGAAGTAAACAGCAGGTGCAACGCCTCACCCGGCCGACAAAAACAACAGGAATACACCATGTCCGATCTGTTACTGAGCCTCAGTCGCTGGCTGGAGCGTCACTCACCGCCGCTGCGTGACGTAGTCTGGCTGATTGTGCGCCTCTATGTCGCCAACGTGTTCTTCAAATCCGGTCTGACCAAGATTGATGACTGGAGTACCACGCTGTTTCTGTTTACCGAGGAGTACCACGTCCCCCTGCTGCCACCGGCGCTGGCCGCGGTCATGGGCACGGCGGGTGAACTGGGCTTGTCGGCATTACTGGTGCTGGGGCTGGCAGGGCGCTTCAGTGCCTGTGGATTGTTTATCCTCAACATTGTGGCAGTCATTTCCTATCCGGCCGTTCGCGAAGATGCAGCGCTGCTGGCTTCACATACCCATTGGGGGCTGATGCTGGCAGTGCTGGCCGTTAGCGGACCGGGCCGGCTGGCACTGGATGCGGTTCTGCTGCGTATTATTTCCCGCCGGTATCAGGACAATTTCCCTCATCGGGGATAAATATTTCCCTGTTGCGGTCTCACTTATGAACTTATCGGGCTGGCGGCAGTCAGGTATTGCCGCCACAATTGGCACTTTCGGTGGCCTGCCAAGGTGTGTTTTGTGAGTGAGACAGTGATTAAGGGGAATCAATGAAGCTGGGACGTGCTGGTTTAGTACTTCTCGTCATGGTGTTGCTGGTGCTGGCCTGGCATTTTGATCTGTCGTCTTATCTGGATCTGGAGTTCCTGCGGCAGAAACGTGACTCCTGGTCGGCGCTGATCAGTCAGTATCCGCTGCGCAGCAGTATTATTTTCTTCCTCGGCTATGTACTGGCGACGGCGCTGTCGGTGCCCGGTGCGACACTGCTGACGCTGTTTGCCGGGACCATGTTTGGTCTGCTGTGGGGCACGGTACTGGTGTCGTTCGCCAGTACTGTCGGTGCGGTGCTGGCCATGCTGGTGGCACGCTATCTGGCGCGTGACTGGATCAGCCATCATTGCGAGCGGCAGATGGCGGTCATCAATAAAGGCATCCAGCGCGATGGTGTTTTCTATCTCTTTGGCCTGCGCATGGTGCCGGTCTTTCCCTTCTTCCTGATCAACCTGCTGATGGGCCTGACCTCCATGCGGGTCTGGACCTTTGCCTGGGTGAGTCAGATTGGCATGTTGCTGGGCACGGTGGCTTACGTCTATACCGGCGCCCGCCTGACCGAGCTGAATACACCGGCAGATGTGCTGTCGCTGCCGTTGCTGAGTGGGCTGGCGGTAGTGGGGTTGCTGCCACTGCTGACGCGCTGGTCACTGTCCTGGCTGCGTGATTATCGCCACCGGCGGCAGTGGCCCAAACCTGCTCATTATGATTACAACCTGGTCGTGATTGGTGCCGGTGCGGCGGGTCTGGTGACCAGCTATATCGCTGCGGCGGTCAGAGCCCGGGTGGCGCTGGTGGAAAAAGCCGGGATGGGGGGCGATTGCCTGCATACCGGCTGCGTGCCATCAAAAGCACTGCTGCGCGCAGCGCATTATGTGGCCGCGACCACAGAGGCCAGGAACCTGGGCCTGCGTTCCGCGCAGGTGGAGTTTGACTTCGCCGAGGTGATGGAGCGGGTGCAGCAAACCATTCAGCAGGTGGCACCTCATGATGGGGTGGAGCGCTACACCGCCCTTGGTGTGGACTGCATTGCCGGTGAGGCAAGACTGTTGTCGCCCTGGCAGCTGCAGGTCGGAGACCGACAGCTGACCAGCCGCAATATTGTGATTGCCACGGGTGCGCGTCCGGCGCTGCCGCCGATTCCGGGGCTGACGGAGATGGCTCCGCTGACGTCGGAGACGTTCTGGCAACTGCGAGAACTGCCTCAGCGCCTGCTGATTCTCGGTGGCGGTGCGGTGGGGTGCGAGCTGGGGCAGGCCATGGCCTGCTTTGGCAGTGAAGTGATGATCGTTGAACGCGCCGGGCGCCTGTTACCCCGTGAAGATGAAGAAGTGGCGGTCGCCCTGCAGAGCCGCTGCCGTGACCTTGGCATCAGCCTGCATCTGGCAGCGGAGATCACCCATTTCAGTGAGGAACAGGGCACCCGCCGTGCCTGGCTGCGTCAGCACGGAACCAGTGAAGATACTGTGTCGCTGGAGTTTGATCGGGTGCTGGTGGCTTCCGGGCGGCAGGCCAATACCGAAGGGATGGGACTGGAGGCGCTGGGGATCGAGCGCAACGCGGATGGCACCTTGCAGGTGGATGACTTCCTGCGTACCCGCTTCAGTCATATTTTGGCCTGTGGTGATGTGGCAGGCCCTTATCAGTACACACACGCGGCTGCCCATCAGGCTTGGTACGCCAGCGTCAACGCCCTGTTTGGTCTGGTCAAACGTTATCGCGTTGACTACCGGCACCTGCCCATGGCGGTCTTTACCGATCCGCAGATTGCCCGGGTGGGGCTGACCGAGCAGCAGGCGCGGCAGCAGGGCGTGGCCTTTGAGGTCAGCCGCTTTGATCTGGGAGAGCTGGACCGGGCCATCATTGAGGGGCGTCGTAATGGCTGGATCAAGGTGCTGACCGCGACAGGCAAGGATCGCATTCTCGGTGTCACCATCGTAGGTGATCAGGCCGCGGAGCTGATGGCCGAGTTTGTGCTGGCCATGAAGCACAATATCGGCCTGAACAAGGTGCTCAGCACCATTCACATCTATCCTACTCTGGCTGAGGCCAACAAATACGTCGCCGGGGTGTGGAAGCGTCAGCATACACCGCAGTGGATCTTGCAGTGGCTGGAGCGCTATCACGCATGGAGGAGAGGTCAATGAGAGGGATGTGGCGTCGCTGCCTGAGTCTGCTGGTGATGCTGGTCACCCTGTGCGCTGCTATCAGCGTTCAGGCCGAAGACTGGAACACCCTGCTTAAGCATGCCCGCGGTGAAACAGTGTACTTCAATGCCTGGGGCGGCAGCCCTCGCGTCAATGACTACATTGGCTGGGCGGCAGCGGAAGTGAAAAGCCGTTACGGCATCAACCTGAAACTGGTCAAGGTGGCGGACACTTCCGCGGTGGTCGGCCGCATTCTGGCAGAAAAGGCCGCCGGGCGGGAGAAACAGGGCAGTGTTGATCTGCTGTGGGTCAACGGTGAGAACTTCCGCACCCTCAAGCAGAATGGCCTGCTGTTCGGCCCTTTCAGCACCAGTTTGCCCAACTATGAGTGGGTGGATCGCAGCAAGCCCAGCGTCAGCCACGACTTTGCCATCCCGGTAGAAGGCATGGAGTCGCCCTGGGGCATGGCGCAGCTGGTGTTCCTCTATGACAGTGCCCGGGTTGAGCAGCCTCCTCATTCGATGGAAGCCCTGCTGGCCTTTGCCAGAGAGCATCCGGGGCGGGTTAGTTACCCGCTGCCACCGGCGTTTCTGGGCACCACCTTTCTCAAGCAGGCTCTGCTGGAGACCATGAAGCGCCCCATGCGTCTGCTGCAGCCTTATGATGAGGCCGATTTTTCCGAAGTAACGGCGCCGCTGTGGGACTATCTGGATCAGCTGCACCCCTATCTCTGGCATCAGGGCAAAGATTTCCCCGCTTCTGCAGAAGTGATGAACCATATGCTCGACAGTGGTGAGCTGTTGCTGTCCATCAGCTTTAACCCTAACGAGGCCAGTGCCGCCATTCTGGCGGGGCAGTTGCCAGGCAGTGTGCGCACTTATGTGCACGACAAGGGCACGCTGGCAAACACGCACTTCCTGGCGATCCCGTTCAACAGTAACCATAAGGCAGCTGCACAGGTAGTGGCCAACTTCCTGCTGTCGCCCGAAGCGCAGGCGCGTAAGGAAGACCCTAGTTTCTGGGGCGATCCGACGGTGCTGGATCTGAAGCTGTTGTCGGCGGAAGATCAGGCGCGTTTTCAGGCCATCCAGCATGGGTCTGCGACGCTGACCGCAGAGGAAATGGGCCATGTGCTGGCTGAACCTCATGCCAGCTGGGTGCCTGCGCTGGAGCAGGAGTGGCAACGGCGTTACGGCCATTGACGCGGCGACAATGGCGCCAGTACTGGCAGTCTGCCGGGCTGCACAGCCTGGCCGTCTTGCTGCTCGGCGTACCCCTGTTACTGGGGCTGACGGGTACTGTTCTGCTGTCGCTGGGCAGCTGGCAGCCCTTTATTAGTTCCTCTGCTATTAGCTCAGCAGCCTCATCCCCCCCTCTTTCTCTCTGGCAGCCACTCCTGCAACTGCCCGCCCTGCCACACGCCATACTGCTCAGCCTGACGACTGGCTGGGCGGCGACCTTGCTCAGTCTGTCCCTGACCCTGCTGATCCTGATGGTGCTGCGCAGCCCGCGTCAGTTGCACTGGTTGCAGCGCTGGCTGGCACCCATTCTGGCCATCCCTCATGCCGCCATGGCTTTCGGGCTGATGGCGTTGCTGGCGCCTTCGGGCTGGCTGCTGCGCCTGCTGGTGGGTGGTCGCAGTAACGGATTGCCACCTGACTGGTCGTGCGTGCAGGGAAGTTCAGGAATGAGCCTGATACTGGCGCTGGTATTGAAAGAAACCCCCTTCCTGCTGCTGATGACCCTCAGTGCGCTGGCCCGCACCGATGCGGAGAAACGCAGCCAGCTGGCGGCGACGCTGGGCTATCCCCCCGGCCAGGCATTGCTGTTGCTGGTCTGGCCCGCACTCTATCCGGCATTACGCTTACCGCTTCTGGCGGTGCTGGCCTATGGCCTGAGCAATGTGGATATGGCGGCCATCATCGGTCCGGGCAATCCGCCTACACTGGCCGTGCTTATCTGGCGCTGGCTGGCGGATGCGGATGTGCAGCAGTGGCTGCCTGCCAGTGCGGCAGCGTTATTGCTGTTGGCGATGATGCTGTTAAGCCTGCTGGTATGGCTGGGCCTTGAGCAGAGTGGGCGCTGGCTGTTGCTGAGGCTGACCCGCAGTGGCTGGCGCTGGCAATGGCCAGCCCGGTGGCATGCTCTGGGCCGTGGCATGGCCTCACTGCTGATCGGGCTGCTGATGGTGAGCACGGTGCTGGCGGTATTGCTGTTGCTGTGCTGGTCGTTCAGCTGGCGCTGGCCGTATCCCGCACTCTGGCCGCAAAGCTGGACGACACAGCACTGGTTCAGCCTGTGGCAGGCGGGTTCGGAGCTACTGGGCAACAGTCTGCTGCTGGGGCTGAGCAGTGCGTTGTGTGGTCTGTTACTGTGTGTGCTGTGGCTGGAGTGGAGTGCTCATCAGCAGCGCCCGCTGCATCTGGGGCTCTGGCTATGGTTGCCGCTGCTGTTGCCGCAACTGGTCTATGCCTTTGGCTTGCAGTGGCTGCTGTTGCGACTGGGCTGGGATGGTAACGCGCTGGCACTCCTCTGGGCGCATCTGCTGGTGGTCTTGCCTTACATGTATCTGAGTCTGGCGGACAGTTATCGTGGCCTTGACCCGCGCTATCAGCAACAGGCCCGTCTTCTGGGCATGAATTACTGGCAGGCGTTGTGGCGGGTGAAATGGCCGATCCTCAGCCCCGCACTGGTGACCGCGCTGGCGGTGGGTTTTGCCGTCAGTAATGGTCAGTATCTGCTGACCCTGTATATCGGTGGCGGGCGCTTCCCGACGCTGACAACGGAGGCGGTCAGTCTGGCCAGCAGCTGGGACATGCGGGTCATCGGCGTCTATGCTTTTGCCCAGCTCAGTCTGCCACTGCTGGGATTTGCGCTGGCGCTGTACTGGCCGAAGTGGCGTTACGCCGGATTACAGGGGATGCAGCCAGACGTAGTAAAAGGGAGAAGCGAACCGTGACCTCAGCGTTGACCAGCGGACTCCAGCTGCAGGGCGTCACCCTCAGTGTGGCAGAGCACCTGCTGTGCCTTGAGCTGTCGCTGCAGATCGGGGGAGGGGAGTTACTTGCCCTGATGGGCCCCAGCGGCTGCGGTAAATCCACGCTGCTGGCCTGGATCACCGGCACCCTGAACCGGTCGTTCAGTGCGAGGGGGATACTGCGGCTGGGCGGTGCCGAGGTACATCATCTCCCTCCTGAGCGGCGGCGTATCGGCCTGCTGCAACAGGATGACCTGCTGTTCCCTCACCTCAATGTGCACGACAACCTTTTGCTGGCAGTGCCGCGGCACTATGCACAGAGTGAGCGGCACCGGCGAGTCGGGCAGGCACTGCAGCAGGCGGAGCTGGCCGACATGGCAGGGCGTGACCCGCTGACGCTTTCTGGAGGGCAACGGGCACGAGTGAGCCTGATGCGCACCCTGCTGGCTGAGCCGCTGGCCTTGTTGCTGGATGAACCTTTCAACCGGCTGGATCAGGCACTGCGCGAGCAGATGCGCCAGTTTGTCTATGGCCACCTCCGCGACAGCGGTCTGCCCACCCTGCTGGTGACCCATGATCCGCAGGATATTCCTGCCGGTGCGACGGTGCTGCACTGGCCCATGGTCTCCCCAACAGAAGGAGCGCCTTATCATGCTTGATCGTTACACCAGCCGCTGGGTACAGCCGTCGCTGAAGGTGCTGGCGTACCATGCCCGGCGGGAAGAAATCAGTGCTGATCAGCTGACGGTGCTGGGTTTCGTTTTCGGTCTGATGGCGATGGCGGCTATCACCCTGGGGCACTTTGAGCTGGCGCTGGTCTTACTGTTGATCAACCGCTTTCTTGACGGCCTCGATGGGGCCGTAGCGCGCCAGACCCAGCCATCGGATGCCGGGGGCTATCTCGATATCTGTCTCGACTTTCTGATTTACTCGGGCGTGATCTGGGCCTTCGCTCTGGCGGAGCCTGCCAATGCGACGGCAGCGGCGACGCTGATTTTTGCTTTTGTCGGCACCGGCAGCAGCTTTCTGGCCTTTGCGGCGGTGGCAGCCCGGCGTTCGCTGGTGCAGCCACAGGCCGTGCATAAGTCGCTGTACTATCTGGGCGGCTTGACCGAGGGTACAGAAACTATCCTGTTCTTTGTGCTGCTCTGCCTGTTCCCCGGTGCTTTTGTGCCACTGGCCTATGGCTTTGCCGGGCTCTGCGCCATTACCACGGCAACTCGTATTGTTGGTGGTTACCGGACACTGCGGCAGCCATAGCGCCTGCTCACCATCTGCTGCAAAGCAGCATGCTGGCTTGGCAAGGGCGGTTTGCCGTGGAATGATGACCCTCGACTCAAAAGACATAGGATTTCGGATATGCCGATGAGTGTGGCTGGCGCACTGGCGCTGATTGCCGTGGTGGGGCTGGGATGCCAGTGGCTGGCGTGGCGGGTAAAGCTGCCAGCGATCCTGTTTTTGCTGCTCTCTGGTGTGCTGCTTGGCCCGGGGCTGGGCTGGATTCAGCCTGATTATCTGTTCAAGGAGCTGCTGTTCCCGCTGGTGTCACTGTCGGTCGCCATCATTCTGTTTGAAGGCAGCCTGACCCTGCATCTGGCACAAATCAAAGACGTCGGCAAAGTCGTGCGCAAGCTCGTCACGCTCGGAGCTCTGGTGACCTGGGCAATGATTGCCCTTGCCTCACGCTGGCTGACCGGTCTCAACTGGGATATGGCGTGGCTGTTCGGTGCGCTGGTAGTGGTGACCGGGCCGACGGTAATTGTACCGATGCTGCGCACCATCCGCGTCAACGCCCGCATCGGTAATATCCTGCGCTGGGAAGGTATCATCATTGACCCTATCGGTGCGCTGCTGGCGGTACTGGTCTTCGAGTGGATTATTTCCCGCAGTGCGGAAGGGGGCCCGCTGGGGCACACCGCGCTGCTGTTTGCCGAGGTGGTGGGCGTCGGTGGGCTGACCGGGCTGGTAACAGGCTATGCCCTTGGTCAGGCCCTGCGTCGCCACTGGCTGCCTGACTACCTGCAGGCGCTGGCAACGCTGGCACTGGTGCTGGGCTCTTTTACCTTCGCCAATCATCTGGCCCATGAGTCCGGTCTGCTGACAGTGACCGTTATGGGCATGCTGCTGGCCAATATGAAAGGGGTGGAAATCGAGGGCATCCTGTCCTTCAAGGAAAACCTCACGGTGATGCTGATCTCCGGGCTGTTTATTCTGCTGGCCGCGCGCATGGATCTGCATGATCTGTGGATGCTGGGCGCGCCAGCGATTGCGCTGCTGCTGGTGATTCACTTTATCGTCCGGCCGGTGTCCGTCTGGCTGTGCAGCTGGGGTTCGGAGCTGAGCTGGAAAGACAAGGCCATGATTGCCTGGATTGGCCCGCGGGGGATCGTCGCCGCAGCGGTGTCAGCCCTGTTTGCCCTGCGGCTGGAACAGAACGGTGTGGCCGATGCGCAGGTGCTGTCTGCGCTGTCCTTCGCTGTCATCATCGGTACCGTGCTGTTCCAGAGCGCCACTGCCCGGCCACTGGCCAAGCGCCTGGGGGTGGCCGAGCCTGAACCCCGCGGCTTTATCTTTATCGGGGCCAATACCGTCGCCCGGGAGCTGGCCAAGCTGCTGGAGCAGAATCAGGTGCCGGTACTGATGGTGGACCCCAGCTGGGAAAATATCCGCGAGGCGCGCATGGCCGGGCTGCGTACCTTCCATGGCAATCCACTATCACGCCATGCCGATACCTATCTCGATCTGGTCGGGTATGGTCGTATGCTCGCCCTGTCCCCACAGCGGGAAGTGAACGTGCTGGCCAGTCTGCGCTATCGCCCTGAATTCGGGCGCCGCAATATTTTTGCTCTGCAAACCAGCAAGGATACCCAGACCTCGGCCAGACAGCTGATTTCCGAGGAGTATCAGGGCCGTTATCTCGGGGCCACGGGTGGCAGTGAAGGGCTGACCT
Source organism: Pokkaliibacter sp. MBI-7 (assembly GCF_029846635.1). Lineage (NCBI taxonomy): Bacteria > Pseudomonadati > Pseudomonadota > Gammaproteobacteria > Oceanospirillales > Balneatrichaceae > Pokkaliibacter > Pokkaliibacter sp. MBI-7. Next base: position 3,954,891 of record NZ_JARVTG010000001.1, read on the forward strand.
ACAGCAAGTTTGCCAGCCTGATTCGTCAGGGCGCCCGCCTGCGCACCACCCGTCTGTCGGATGACTTTACCTTTGATGCCTGGAAGGCCCAGCACGGCAGTGATCGCTGCCCGCTGTTTGCCATTACGCCGAAGGGCGAGGTGCAGATATTCAGCAATGAAGCCAGCCCTCAGCCCAAATCAGGCTGGTTGCTGTTGTCGTTCGATATGGATGTGGAAAAGGAAAAAGAGAAGGTGCAGATCAAGGCGCAGGAGAAAAGTCAGGCCAGTGCTGAGAAAGCCGAGCGCAGTGGTGATGAGGTGCTCAGCTCCAGCCCGGCAACTTCCTGAGTTCATGAATGTTTTCGGAGCGTCCATGCCGGGCACAAACGGCAGATAACAGTTGAAGCCAATCGTAGCTTGCCGGTCACAGGGCAGCCGCTATCATAGGCGGCCGCCAAGATGGCAGGCAGGCTGGATAGCCTGAGAGCATGTTCGTGATCCGGCGGGCGCAGGTCTTTTCAGCGCTGCGGATCAGCAACAGGCTCTGAGTTCAGTTGATCAACAAGCAGTATCGATAACTGGTTTGGTAGAGTGAAACCCAATGGAAAAGTATCTGGAACGCACCATGTATGCCGCACGCTGGCTGTTGGCCCCGATTTATATGGGCCTGAGTCTGGCGTTGCTGGCACTGACGATTAAGTTCTTTCAGGAAATCTTTCACGTCCTGCCGCATATACTCGATACATCCGAGACTGATCTGGTGCTGCTGGTGCTGTCACTGGTCGACCTGTCACTGGTTGGTGGCCTGCTGGTGATGGTGATGTTCAGCGGCTATGAAAACTTCGTCTCGCGTCTGGATATTCCCGAAGGCGAGGAGAAGCTGGGCTGGCTGGGCAAGCTGGATTCCTCCACCCTCAAGTCTAAGGTGGCTGCGTCCATCGTCGCTATTTCCTCCATTCATCTGCTGAAAATCTTTATGAATGCCAGTACCTACGATACTGAGCATCTCAAGTGGTACGTCATTATCCACATGACCTTTGTTGCTTCCGCCTTTGCCATGGGTTATCTGGATAAACTGACCCGCGACAGCCACTGATTGATCTGCTGCATAACAAGGATTTGCCCATGCATACCCTGGCGCAATTACAGGCCGGTGCGCTTCACGGCGTGACCCGGCTGCAACTGGCAGAAGGGCTGACGCACTTCCCGGCGGAGATTTTTTCGCTGGCTGACAGTCTGGAAATCCTTGATCTGAGTAATAACGCCCTGAGCGAGCTGCCGGACGATCTGCATCGTCTGCATAAGCTCAGGGTGATCTTCTGCTCCAGCAATCGCTTCGAGCGTCTGCCTGAATGCCTCGGTCAGTGCTCTCAGCTGGAGATGATCGGCTTTAAAAGCAATCGTATCAGCGAGGTGCCTGCCGCGGCCCTGCCGGAGCAGACCCGCTGGCTGATTCTGACTGATAACCTGATTGCGGCACTGCCAGAACGGCTCGGCCAGCTCCCGCGGCTGCAGAAGCTGATGCTGGCCGGTAACTGCCTGACCGCGCTGCCAGCCAGCCTCAGCCAGTGTCATAACCTGCAGTTGCTGCGCATTTCGGCCAACCGGCTGCCAGCGTTTCCCGATGTGCTGCTGGATCTGCCACAGCTGAGCTGGCTGGCGTTTGCCGGCAACCCGTTCTGTGCCGAGCGCCAGCCGCACGACGTATTTCCGCAGGTGGCCGCAGACGATCTGTATCATCACGAAGTGCTGGGGCAGGGCGCCTCAGGGGTGATCCGCCGTGCCTCATGGCGCCATAATCCCCATGGCTGCAGCGAGCAGATGGCGATCAAGGTATTCAAGGGCGACGTTACCAGTGATGGTTACCCGCTGGATGAGCTGGAAGCCTGCCTGTCTATCGGCCAGCATCCGAATATGGTCACACCGCTGGCACGGGTAACGGGTGAACTGCAGGAAGCGCTGGTGATGGAGCTGATCCCTGCCGACTACCGCAATCTTGGCCAGCCACCGAGCCTTGCCAGCTGTACCCGTGATGTCTTCACGGCGGGTCAGTCCTTCGACATCGCGACCATCAGCGGGTTTGTCGAACAGATGGAAAGCGTGGTGGCACACCTGCGCCAGCGTGGCATCAGCCACGGTGATCTGTACGCCCACAATGTGCTGGTCAACCCTGCAGGCCATCTGCTGTTCGGTGACTTCGGCGCAGCGTCGCACTATCAGCATCTGGCGGACTATCAGCGTCAGGGTATTGAGCGCATGGAGCAACGGGCGTTGCACTGCTTTATCGAAGATATGCTCGGCCTGTGTGTGGAGCAGGATCGAAATTCAGCGTGTTATCAGCAACTGGCACGGCGACTGCTCTAGACACGTTATGTTCCCGCCGGGAGGTCGCCGTGCCTCCCATGTTTCCTGTCAGTCAGCCAATCTTGCCAATTCCGGCTAACGATCCCTCATTCCCCGGTTCTACCCTGCCAGCAAGCGATCCGCATGGCGGATGCAGACCTTATTTCGCCTGCTGGCCAGCCGTGCCGGGCAGGTTGCTCTGACAGGGGGAACCATGACTGACAAGAGCCACTCTTTTGTACTGTTCAATGCGGTGATCTGCACCATGAACAGCGCTCAACCCTGGGCCGAGGCGCTGGCGGTCTGTGACGGACGGATTGTGGCGGTAGGCAGCCGGGCAGAAGTGGAGGCCGCTGCCGACGTCTCCGCGGAACGTATTGATGCCCTGGGACGGATGGTGATGCCCGGCATGGCGGATGTGCATAACCATTTTGTTTTTGCCGGGCGGGCTGAGTTGTATGAGGTTAATTTCCCGCCTTACTGCCGTCTTGATCAGATCATTGAACGGGTACGTGAGGCGGCCCGGCAACGTCCGGCGGAGCGCTGGATCATCGGTGGTATCTGGGGCAGCACATTGCTGGGTGAGCTGACCTACGAGGCACGTTTACGTCTGGATGAAGCGGCAGCGGGCCGGCCGGTCATGCTGCGTGATGATTCCCACCACAACCGCTGGCTCAATGCCGCTGCACTGCAGGCCTGCGGTATTGACGCGGATACGCCTGACCCGGTCAACGGCACCATTGTCCGGCATGCCGACAGCGGTGAGGCCACTGGCCTGCTGCTGGAGGCGGCATCGGCACTGGTGGAGTCGGTGGTTAACGCAGCCATTATGGCGGAACCCGAGGCTAACATCGCGGCTGCACGGCATGCGCTGCAGCGGCTTAACGCCTATGGCATCACCTGTCTGCAGGAGCCACTGAGTACCCGCATGGTGCTGGATACCCTGAAGACCGTGGCCGAGCGCGAGCAGCTCAGTGCCTGGGTGGTGGCGTCGATGCCGGTGGTGCAGGGGCCGTTTGCCAGTGATCAGTGGGGCGCTGAGCTGTTTGCCCTGCGCGACAGCTACCGCAGCCGCTACTTCCGGCCGGATTTTGGCAAGCTGTTTATGGACGGGGTGCCAACCACGCACACTGCCGCCATGCTCGACCCCTATCTGCCCACCGACACCTATGGCTGCTGCTTTCGTGGCAGTAACTTTATGACCGTGCCGCAGTTGGCGAGGGTGATTGCGGACTGCGAGCAGGCAGGGATCAGCCTGAAGATTCACTGCACCGGCGATGGCTCGGTGCGTGCCACCCTGGATGCCATTGACGTCGTGCGCAGTTTCAATGGCGGCCAGCACCGCCATCAGATTGCCCATGCCGGGTACGTGCATGCCGATGACATTCCACGCTTCCGGGAGCTGGGGGTGGTGGCTGATCTGTCACCGATGCTGTGGTTCCCGGGGGTGATCGTTGAGCAGCTGAAGACGGTGCTGGCGGAAGAGCAGGTTAACCGTTCCTATCCGCACCGCACGATGGCGGAGGCAGGCGTGCTGCTGGCCGCCGGCTCTGACTGGCCGGTACTGCCTGACCCGAGCCCGTGGATCGGGCTGCAGGGCATGATCACCCGGCAAGACCCGACGGGGCAGTTCCCTGGTGCGCTTGCGGAAGAAGAGCGGCTGGATCTGGCGACCGCCCTGCGTGCCTACACGCTGGGGCCTGCCGAAGCCATGGGGCTGGCACAGGAAACCGGTTCGCTGGAGGTCGGCAAGTCCGCTGATCTGATCGTGCTTGATCGCAACCTCTTTACTACGCCGGTCAATGAGCTGGTACACACCCGTGTATTGACGACGTACTTTGCGGGCCAGGTCGTGTTTGAGGCTGAAGTATGACAGCGCCCCTGATTCCGGTAACGCTGCTGACCGGCTTCCTGGGCAGCGGTAAGACTACGTTGCTCAACAGCCTGCTACAGCTGCCTGAGCTGGCCGACAGCGCGGTCATCATCAATGAGTTCGGTGCGGTTGCGGTCGATCATCTGCTGGTGGAACAGGTCAGTGAGCATCTGCGCCTGCTGCAAAGCGGCTGCCTGTGCTGCACCGTACGCGGCGATCTGCTCGACACCCTGCAGGATCTGGCCCGGCGCCGGGAGGATGGGCAGATTGCGCCGTTCGCGCGGGTGATCATCGAAACCACCGGGCTGGCTGACCCGACACCGGTGCTGCAGACCTTTCTGGCAGATGCTGATGTGCGCAGCCGCTTTCAGCTCAGTCAGATAGTGACGCTGGTGGATGCCGTCAACGGTGCCGCCACCCTGAGCCGCCACGAGGAAGCGCGGCGTCAGGTGGCACTGGCCCAGCAACTGCTGATCAGCAAGGAGCAGCTGGCTGCGCCCGCAATGGTGCAACAGCTGCAGGACACACTGCGGCAGCTCAACCCGCTGGCTGCCATCACCGTTCTTGGCGAGGGCGCGGGCGCGCCTTTGCTGCAGACCACATCCGATCAGGCGCTGTTTGCTGCCGCACACTGGGCGACGCAGGCGGGGCAGGGTGAAGAGGCGATGCCTTCTCATCACAGCAGCCGGCTACAAACCTACTGTCTGCAGTGGACTCAGCCGTTGCCGCAGCAGGGGCTGGCTGACTGGCTGGAGCGACTGGTGGCGATGCGGGGGGAGCAGCTGTTGCGGGTAAAAGGGCTGGTGCAGCTGGCCGAACACCCACACCAGCCCACGGTGATTCATGGTGTGCAACAGCTGCTGCATCCCTTCACCCAGCTGCCGGAATGGCCAGATGCGGCGCACTGCTCGCGTCTGGTGCTGATCGTCGATGGGATAAGCTTCAGCGAGATAGCGCGGACGTTTGAGCGCTATGTCGGGGTCGCTGTACCGCGCTTTCAGCCTGCACCGGCGGCGTCATCTTCAACGGCAATGTCTTCACCACTGCGCTGAGGCGGTGGTGAGCCATCGCCGTGCTGGCGATGGCTGGCTGCAACCGCTTGCGATGCTGCAGCGTCACTCCGTTGCGGCGTACACCGTGGTGTTGAGCAGATCGCAGTAAGAGGCCACCGGGAAGTTGGAGAGCTGATCAAAGCTGCCACCGGCGTAGCCAAAGATCTTGCCGTCGCTACGGTGTTGCTGCAGATCAATCATCACCAGCCCGAGTGTCGGGACGATTTTCTCGCACCAGACGAACAGGTACAGGTCAGCCGCTATCTTGTAGTAATAGCAGCGATCGGTATCACACAGACCCTGTTCCACACCCTGCAGGCATTGCCAGGTGTAGAACTGTTCATTCAGATAGATGTGTTCGTACACTTCGGTCGGGCTGTAGCGATAGCGGTTGCGAATACCGACCAGCTCCGCTGTGGGCCCATGCGGACAGGCTCCCGGCGTCCATGGCCGATCAAGACTGCCATGCAGAAACTGCACCTCGACACCGGTCAGAGGCTTGCCTGCCAGTGCCCGCTGATACAACCCCACTGCAGTTGCACGTTCCTCTGGCAACTGGCCAATCACGGCAGTAAAGGACGCAGTAGAAAAGTCCAGCACCAGACTGACGGAGTAGTCACGGCCTTCCTCCTGCTTGATGAAGTCCACCAGCACCATATCCTGACGCAGTGACGTCGCCCGGTACTCAGCGGCGCCTGCGGTGTCGGTACTGGCTATATGCCAGTGCAGTTGCTGCTGCTCGAAGCGGTGAGGAATGACCGTGCCGTCAGCAAAATGCAGGGTGATTTCCCGGCCTGCCAGCGCTGCCAGTCTGGGCAGAATAAAAGCCTCTGCGGCGAAGCCTTCGGCCAGTGCGCCCACGGTGATCCAGTCGTTGGATGCCGTCTCTTGCCGTGGTTGGGATGTCGCGCTCATACAGGTTGCTCCTGATGGATGAATGGTTTCCCCAGCATGAACATCTGCACGCACCCTGCCTATCAACCGAAGGGTTGAGCCGCTGAACCTGCGAGCGGGAAAGCCTGCCTGCCGATGAGCAGGGCGTGCAGAGCCACTATCCGAAATCGGCACAGTTGCAGTCTCGTCGCTGAGAGCGGAATGGCCCTTGCAGCGCACTGTCGACATGCGCTTTTGTTGCCAGAAAGGTTACCAATATGCTCACTGACGTTACCGAACCCTATACCTGTCAGGCGGCGGGTCTGCATCACCTGCAGACGGGGGATATCGAGGAGCATGCCGGTGGGCTGAACGGCTGGGACGTGCGCTACAACCAGCTTACCCTGGGGCGGTTTGCCGGCAGTATTACCGAGCTGCGGCTGGATGGAATGCAGCTGATACGCGACCGGGCCAATCAGGGAATGATCAAAAATGGTGCAGCCTGGGACGGCGCCATCACCTTCAGCCTGCCTCTGGCGTACCGTGAGCCCAGCCTCTATTGCGCCGGACATGCCATCGACATGCAGGGCATGCTGGTGGCCCACGGGGCGCGGCTGCCTGAGCTGCGCGTGCCGGCGGGAGTTGACCTGCTTTGTGTGGCCATGGATCAGGATCAGCTGGAGCAGGTGCTGGAGCAGCAACAACGCTCAATCAGTCTGCGCCAGATAACGCAGTGCTATGACTTTCCGGCCGAAGTACAGCGTGAGCTGGCGATGCTTATCACCAGCCTGATGGATGTCCAGCTGCAGCAGGGGCTGGCACTGCTCAGCCACGATCCCATCCGCACCGGGGTGCGCGATACGATACTGATGCAGCTGCTTGATCTGCTGGATAACGACGAGGCGATGGCCATCAGTCCCAATGCGCGCAAGCGGATCGTTGACCGGGCCTGCGACTACGTACTTTCCCGCCGGGATGATCCCCCCTCTATTGTCGACCTCTGCAACAGGGTTGGTGCCAGCCGCCGCAAGCTGCAGTACTGCTTTCACGAAACCCTGGGCATTAATCCGGTCGCCTATCTGCGTACGCTGCGACTTAATGAGGCGCATCGTGCCCTGCTGCAGGCCGGTGCCACCACAACGGTGCAGGATGTTGCGGCGTGCTGGGGGTTCTGGCATCTCAGCCGCTTTGCCACCGACTACCGGCAGCTGTTTGGCGAAAAGCCATCGGAGACCCTGCGTCGTCGCCGTCAGTCTGACCGCCACTGAGGCCGCAGCGATCACCCCCTGTCAGCCGGTTGTGCTGAAATTGGATAACCCGGGTAAAGGCTCCCTTTGTACTGTGTCTGAGCAATAACAACACAGACAGCATTCACAAAGTTGGGAGCACATCATGAATTATCCGCGCCATATTCGTGCTGTTGGCGGCACCATAGCGCTTTTTATCAGTATTGGCAGTTATGCCACCGAAAGCGGCTCACCGACAACGGCAGCCGGTGTATACGACTTTGGCGCAGGCTTTATGCCCCCCGCCAGTGACATAGGCACCTTTGGCAGCCGCGTCGCCTATTACTCCACTACCGTCCGTAAGGACAACCAGGGTCACGATCAGCCCGGCGACTTCTCCCTCGATGTGCAGTCCACCAGCGTGGCTTACATGCGCATGACAAACCATGAGCTGTTCGGTGCCCGGTATGGCTTCGGTGCGGTGCTGCCGTTTTTCCGTATGAATGGCTCGATCCGTGTGCCTACCCCGGTCGGCACCTTTGCCACCGGTGCCGAGGTGTTCCGTCAGGCTGATCTGCAGGTATTGCCGCTGATTCTGCAATGGACACCTGCCCCCAACATCGGTATCAATGCCCAGTTCCAGATCCAGGCCCCCACCGGTGACTACGACAAGAACCGCTTTGTGTCTCCGGGGCTGAATCACTGGACCTTCTCGCCTGTCCTCAACGCCACCTACATCAGCGAGCGGGGGCTGGAAGCCTCTTCCAGTTTTGAGCTGGATATCAATACCCGCAATCACGATACCGACTACCGCAGCGGCATCGAGTACCGCCATGAGTTTGCACTGGGCCAGCATGTGGATAACTGGACGCTGGGCCTCGGTGGCTATTACTACCAGCAGATCAGCGATGACGATGCCCCCGGCCTGACCGAAGGCAACCGCGCCAGAGCACTGGCGCTGGGCCCGGCGGCGAGCTATTTCAAACCGGGTATGCCTGCTGTGTGGCTGCATGCCTATAAGGAGTTTGATGTGCGAAATCGCGCCGAAGGCTACACCCTGGCCCTGCGCGTTGCGCAGAGTTTCTGAGGAGCGCTGTGATGACTGATACTCACCTCCACAGCCGCAAAGCCAGAGGCAGCCGCGAAGGCATCGTGCTGATGCTGGGCAGCAGCCTGACCATCATGGGCGCCGTTATGGTGGCGCCCATCCTGCCCAAACTGGGTGCAGAGTTTGGCCCGCTTGAACCTCATGCCGATATGCTGGTGCCCGTTGCGATTACCGGGCCGGCACTGGCCATCGCCCTGTTTGCGCCACTGGCCGGCTGGCTGGCTGATCGTCTCGGGCGTAAAAACCTGCTGATGCTGGCCACCCTGATCTATGCCCTGCTGGGTGCCGTTCCAGCCCTGCTGCATGACTTGCAGAGCATCGTTATTGTCAGGCTGCTATTTGGCTGCGCCGAAGCCGCCGTGATGACCTGCTGTGCCACTCTGATCGCCGACTACTGGCACGGCGAGGAGCGACTGCGTTACATCAACCTGCAGGTGGTCAGTATCGGGCTGGTCGGTGCCATCTTCTTTGTGATCGGCGGGGCGCTGGGGGAGCATTCATGGCGTACGCCGTTCCTGCTCTATCTGCTGCCGGTGCTGCTGGTGCCGGTGATGCTGAAAGTGCTGTGGGAGCCGCAGCACAGTGGGAATACCCAGCCTGACCCGCACACGGGAGCGGGGAAGGTGGCCTGTGTGCCTGTGCTGATCGGCTATCTGCTGGTACTGGTTGGTATGGTGCTGAACTTTATTGTGCCGGTACAGACCCCGGCGTTGCTGGTCGCCATGGGCGTCACCTCCAGCACTCTGATCGGTGCATCGGCAGGGCTGGGGCTGCTGGCAACACTGGCCGGCTCATTACTGTGGCCACTGTGCCGGCGTCGTCTGGGGGTGTATGGCTGCAATGCGCTGCTGCTTGCGTTGCTGGCACTGGGGCTATGGCTGCTGGCACATGCACAAAGCTATCAGGCGGTATTGCTGGCAGTGTTTATTCACGGTGCGGGGGCCGGTCTGCTGGTGCCCAATGCCATGGCACCGGTGATGAATGCCCTGACAGCACGCACCCGCGGTCGTGGTCTCGGTGGCTTCACCGCCAGCCTCTACCTTGGTCAGTTTGTCAGCCCGCTGCTGGTGGGGGCTGTGGTCAGTATTACCGGCACATTGCCCGCCGCAATAACCACCATGGCCGCTGCCAGCCTGCTGGGGGCCGTGCTCTGGCTGCTGGCACAGTGGCTGATGCCAGCCACCCCACAACCGGCAGGGAGCGCATCTCACTCCTGAACAGCCGACGGCTTTAGCGTTTATTTCCCCTTTGCCCACTTGCCCCGGATAACCGGGGCTTTTTTACACAGACGTTATCGGCTCCGGGTGATAGCCAGTGTTGCTGAGCTGCCTGTTCGGCAGTGAACAATAAGCGCAGCCAACGATGGGCTTAGCAATTTTTTCTGAGCTGCCTATTCGGCAGTGAACGGGGGGATGGGGGCATGCCCCCATTTAGGCGCTTTCTGAGCTGCCTATTCGGCAGTGAACACTAGGGGCGCAAGGAGAAATCTGGCGCGCTCTTTCTGAGCTGCCTATTCGGCAGTGAACCTGACCAGCCTGCGCAGTTCGTTATCTGCGCTTTTCTGAGCTGCCTATTCGGCAGTGAACGTTTTGTTCGTACACGTCAGCCTGAGCCAGCTTTTCTGAGCTGCCTATTCGGCAGTGAACATGATGATGTTGATGTATCTTCTCTGATTGGATTTCTGAGCTGCCTATTCGGCAGTGAACTCGGATTACCTACATATTTCTTAACGTTTCTTTTTCTGAGCTGCCTATTCGGCAGTGAACGTATGACTCAATTTTGTTATAGCCTTCGCTAATTTCTGAGCTGCCTATTCGGCAGTGAACTGGGTTAGTTATTTGAATTTAGTTTCCGATCTTTTCTGAGCTGCCTATTCGGCAGTGAACAACAGTAGTCGTACTAGTTGACGTGCCAGACTTTTCTGAGCTGCCTATTCGGCAGTGAACGCATTCGATCACAAGGGCATGAGCCATGCGCATTTCTGAGCTGCCTATTCGGCAGTGAACATCGCGAGTTTCTAGTTGGCTGCAAGCCCGCTTTTCTGAGCTGCCTATTCGGCAGTGAACGCAACGTCAACACCCGCCTGACCAGTGATAACTTTCTGAGCTGCCTATTCGGCAGTGAACGCGCTTATGACACTGCACAGTGCTTTCAGGACTTTCTGAGCTGCCTATTCGGCAGTGAACGTGGTAAGTGACACCAGTAAGCGCACCCTGACTTTCTGAGCTGCCTATTCGGCAGTGAACATATCTCGTGTATTAGCTCGCTGTCTTTCAATTTTCTGAGCTGCCTATTCGGCAGTGAACAATTACCAAAGGGAGTAGCAATTTCCCAGTCATTTCTGAGCTGCCTATTCGGCAGTGAACAAGCCCAGCCATAAACATAAAGAATTTCCTCATTTCTGAGCTGCCTATTCGGCAGTGAACCAGAAATGCGGTTTTGACATCATGACAGAAACTTTCTGAGCTGCCTATTCGGCAGTGAACTTACCGCTATCGGTTACAGCAGAACTATTATTTTTCTGAGCTGCCTATTCGGCAGTGAACCCCTCGGCGCGACCATGAACCCGGTCAACCATTTTCTGAGCTGCCTATTCGGCAGTGAACTCCAGCACAGGCGAAAAAATCCAGATTGCTAATTTCTGAGCTGCCTATTCGGCAGTGAACTGAGTGGCACTGTCACCGGGAGTACTGCTGCGTTTCTGAGCTGCCTATTCGGCAGTGAACTGATGCGCCCGGGCGAGGGGTGGCGCCCGGGCTTTCTGAGCTGCCTATTCGGCAGTGAACTAGAGCGTCTGAATCCTAACTGTCTGATTATTAAAGAGCAATCACCGAAATACGGCGCTCACCCCTTTTTTGAGGAGGCGCCGTAAACCATTGATTTTTATAGGGCTAAATAATGGCCCTATAAAAAGGGTCAGAACCAGGGCAGGGTGGCGCTCTGGCTTAACCCGTAGCTGTTAAAGCTACCCTCTGTCGGTTGGGGCTGCGGTTCACCCAGCGCGAGAAATAGCCGAAAGTGCTGGCCACTGCTGTTGCTTCGCATCTGGATAAAGGGCAACTCAAGCGTTTTCGCGGCGCTATCCGGCAGATGCCGGGCTGCCTCGGTTTCTGTGACGCCGTGGCGGCGCATATAACGACGCCGCAGGCGCTCAGGGTTACTTTTGGCCTGTACACGACGCAATGCCCGGTAGCTTACTCCGGCGGGTACAGGGTTAATGTCGCTGCGCTCAACATGGTCCAGCATGCCGGTTAACCAGGGTTGCCCCATCAGCTGGTCAAGGTCGGCTGCTTTGCCATGCAAGCGCAGTAAACTGCCGAGCGCTTCGCGTTGCTGCTCAAGGCGCGGGAAGCTTACGCCGATATGCTGGTGCTCACCTGCCGCCAGTGCCCGATGAAGTTTGCTGTAAAGGGCGCTCATCAGTTGCGAGGCGGTAAAGTCCGGGTCAGGCCGCAAGCGGATATCAAGGTAGTGGGTCATGGTTTACTCCGACTTTTCACCAAATACACCGCCTCTGATCAAAATTGCCATGGCGTAATGTTGCTGGTTAGTATCGGGCGCTTCACCTTTCGTGACCCACTTATCAAAGAGGCTGTAAAAGTCCATTTTATTTTGGCGATAAGCGCGGCCGCGGTTAGTTACCGAGCCGAAAGGTTCGACGGATATAGGGCCGTTTTCTGCCGCGGATTCATACCAGTCATCAATAGTGCGCAATGCATTACCAATTTTTTGAGAGTGCATAGCCGCAATCTGCTGCTCACCAATGTTGTAAAGTAACTTGCTTTTCTTACCCTTGCTGTTGCCAGTGCTATCAAGTACCAATTCTTGAGAGGGGAATACTTCTTGTCCTGAGCCTAATTTGGCAAAAGCTTCTACCTTAAGTAGAACGTACTGCACTCCCAATAGCCCTTGCTGGATGACTTTTGCCAGTGCGGCGACGTCTTCTGTGGCTTGGTCAAAGCGACGCAAGTCAAAAGCAAAAGCGTCAAAGCTCCATGATTGATGGGCATCTTGCTCCTGCGCTGTAACTCTCACCACCACCGATTCTGCGCCTAAGCGGTTACGCCAAAGGAATCGGCCATTGGCGATATTGCTGGCATAACGTAGAGCCAGTTCAGAGAACTGATGCTCATCAATATAGCCTTGGACAGTCTGCTGTAAGGCTTGTTGATAGACTTGGCTGTCGCAGGCAGAAGGAGTGGATAAATTGCCCAGAACGCGCAGGGTAAACTCTACTTTTAGCGTGTCATGCTCAAAAGGAAGGGCTGCAATGTCGACACGTTGCAGGTTGGCTTTTTGCGTCTCCTGATCGAGTTTGGCCGGATCGTCCATAATGGCCTTTTTCTGCCTGTTGGACATTACGCCTCGTACGGCTTTTTCAGTCACGTTAATCGGTTGCCAAGGAAGGCCGCTTGATTGTTCCGACCAGTTTCCTGAAAACATCAATGCATCCGACGGGGACAGTTTGCGCTCGAAGGCGAGCACGTTTGCAGTCTTGATTGCAGCCATGGTTATTCTCCTAATTGTGCCAGTGCAGTGATGGTGGGTTCAGATGAGGATGGAGCCTGATAATCGTTAGCGCAGTAATACAGTCCTTGTTGCGCATCAAACTGATAACGCCAGAAGATGGACTCTAGTGAGGTAATTCGATGTGGGCTTAGCCATTCACCCAGTGAATAAACAGATTCAACGAAACAGACCGGTGTGGTGGTGTCGCGACTTTTATTCACTGTTCCGGGAGCATAAAGGCCAGAGATGGCCTGATAACCCACGTTGATTGGTCTGAGCCAACCACCATAAGGCGGGCGACTTTTTGGCCATGTAGCTTTTGTAGGGGTATCGCTATCCTGTACAGCGCGTGAGGCCAATGAACTGAAGTCCATCCAGGCATCTAGCGGTGTTTTGCCCGTCTGGGTTTGATGGTCAGCTAAGATATCGGCGCGGTTGACGAGTAAGTATCCGGGCAAAAAGCTGCGAAGTAGTTTCTTTAGTGCACTTGGCTGACGAAGATGATCGACGTCGCTAATGAGATCGACCTGTCCTATCGAAAGAATATTCCCACCCGCCAGACGCTGGCAGCTGGCCCAATGGCTAAGCTGTGTGCGAAGAGTCGACAGCTCATCGTCACTTATGGGCGGTAGATCCTGCATACCGATGACTAATGTTACTTCCATGTGCATCCGTCCCTCTTCGTTGAACGGCGCTGTTTTTTCTTCTTTGGTCAGTGGGTTACGTGTAAGAGCAAATACATGATCAGCCACTGAGCTGGCTTGGTGGCTATGCACCTGATGTTGGTGGCAAATTATTGCGCACTGGCTGAGTGCTGGCGCTAAAGCATCGTCACGTTGCCAGCGGCGCTGAAGCGCATGAGTAAAGCCTAAAAAATGACTAAGCGCGGGAAATCCCCATGTTAACCCGGCAATGGCATTGGCATTTTCAACCTTTATCCGGCGCAGTATAAGTAGCGAGTCCATTTATAGCGCCTCCTCAATTTCTTGATTTATCAGTCTTAACTCTTGCGCCGTCAGTACCAGCCATTGGGCATAGTCAGGCTGTTTTAGATGTAGTTTGTTTCCTGCTTCCAATCTTTTATTGAGGAAACGAGAAAAGTCAGCGGCTACTTTTTTTTGCCATTCCTTGCGGTCGTGTTGGTAAGCGAAGGTTTCGTCCAGGCTATAGCGTTGTGGGTTTAACCACAGTTGCTGATGCAGTGGGAGCTTGCAGTCAGGATGACGGCTCCAGTCAGGTGCAAATTGACCGGTGTTATAGCGAGCGCTGAAGCTGACCAGCTCATCGACAATTTCCTCAACACGACGCGCACGCTCCAAACGTAAGTATCGGTTCGATGGTTTCTTAACGTTGTGCTCCAGAAAATAACGGAGTGACTCAATACGCTGGTACACCAAGCGACTAAAAGGCCCCTCGAACACTGAATCGAGGTGGTAAGGCAGTTTTTCCTGGGGTTGCCAATGAGGAGGTGCGGAATTTAACAGATAGGCTTTGCCACCACGGCTGGAGTTGAGCTGGCTAATATTCTGCGGTTTTGTCCCCCCAAAATTTTGAATAGCCAAGTCGGGGTAGTCGACAATTTCGCCTTCAGCATACAGTGACTTTCGCCGCATATCGCGCAACGTCTTACTATGGTCACTAAAGCGTGCATCCTGTATTCGGGTAAACATTGCCTGAGCTAACGATGTGGCAAAGAGTGGTGAAAGTAAGTGGTAGCCGTCTTCGACAGGCCAATAGACCTGTTTGGCCAGTTTGTGGGAGCTAGGTGCTGTCGCGGTAATGGCTTGTTTAAACAGGGCTAACCACTCCTGCGCCTGGGCGTCAGTCTGGGCAAAAGGCAGAAGCGGAGAGCAGTCATCCTGGCGGATAAAGTCGATCAGCAAAGGGTTGTCAGCGGTGGTTGGCGCATTGTAGCTCGGTAGTTGCAGAAGCTTTCCGACATCCAATGCGGCTGCATTACCCACGACGTCAATGGAATAATCAGACAGAACGTTGCTACTGATATAACCGGCATTTGCTTGCAAAGACATGGTTGCATAAATGCTCGTGCCCTTGGCATCGGAATGAATGTATTTCAGTGCATGGGTAACTAGCTGCAATTGACCTGCGCGTTGTGCCGCATCGGTTAACCAAAGGTGGGGAATAAACTTCTCTTCCACTTCCTTGCGCTGTGAGAGACGCTCTTGCTGAAAGAGTGCTTGGGATTCAGGAGCGCTAGCCTTGAGCAGACTAGCGGTTTCTTTATCGTACTTTTCCAGCCGGTCGTTAGCGCGGCTATGAATATAGTCAGCAATTTGCTGGCTAAGCGCTTGTGTTGATAGGTTTTCCAACTCCTGCCTCCTGCATTGTTAAATGGAAATATTGACGGAAATATTTATCGGGGTGGTGTGGCTTTCTTCGGTTGCAGGCATCTCGACAACTCCGGTGTTCAGAAAGGCAACAAGCCACAGGGTTTTGAGTGTTAGCACTGCAAGAATTTTCTGCCGAATAGGCAGCTCTTTAGCTACAGGTCTCTACTCCAGAGGCCTGTAGCCTCCTAGTACTGAGTTGTAAGACCACGGCGTTGCCATATCTCGCAGTGTGATCGTGCCAAAGGTGCGACTTACTTCATCGACTGACTTCTCCAGATGATCTGCCAGTTCCCGTAGGAGCATTGCATAGTCGGCATGCGCCCACAGATGATTACCTGTTGCACAGATCGGAACAGGAGTGATCTCAAACATGTATTGTGCTTCTCCTGTCACCCCTAAATGCCAGCGATAAAAGCGTGGTTCGCTATCTTCATCCTCTAGCCAATGATAATAGTCGGTCTGAGGCGCGCTCTTTCTGAAAGGGGTGCGCCGTTGCAGCTCGTAGGTCCAGTCGGCGTGTTGTGCCCACCAACGGGCGGCCACAGGGTGTATCAGCTCTTGTGTCAGTGTTTGAGTATCCGCCAGCAGACGAGAGCGTAGTTGTGCATGCTCAAGATCGGTCAGTGATGTCTGCGGATGCAGCGCTACACGCTCCTGAATGCGTGGGTTTGCCGTTAAGGGGGTAATTTGCTCAAGTGGCAACACTTCCCGAAGATCCTGATGCTGTAATCGCACGTCATTAGATTCGAAGCCGGGGCGAGAGTACGCCGGAGAACGGCCAAGCAGGGCATTAATGTTTTTGTTAAACAGCAATATGTTGGGAGCGGAAGGGTATTGCTCCTGATCCTGATGACGGAGCACTCGTCCTGCCAGCTGTATTAATGCTCGGACGGAGGATGGCTCACTGATGGCCCAATGAGCTGACCAATCTCTGCCAACCTCGCAAACAGGACTGGCGAGCACAACAAAGACATGCTTATCCGTTGGGTGTTTGGCAATAGCTTCTTGAATGCTAGGGCATTCCCACAGGGATAAATAGTTGCGCCGGTCAAAGACCTGATCCAGCACCGATTCAATGTGACTGCGCTGAATTAACGTCAACTGGCTGTGATAAATACAGTAATGGATCTGATAACCAGGCTTGGCTGGTTTTGCCAGCAGGCGCTGAGCCAGTGAGACTAAAGGTCGAATATTAGCGACCCTTACGATTCCGAGACTGACACTGCCTGAAGCAGAACTTTGTTCAGCGGGCGTGCATTCTGCGTGAGCATCGTGCAAGGCGTGAATATGCGTATAAATCTGTTCAGTCAGCGCATCGAGTACGTCATGAACAGAGGTGCCAGGAGGATCAATAACGATATAGTCAGCAATACGTTTGGGTCGAATCTGTGACAGGCTTTGTACTCGCTGCGAGACGAATTGCTGATGCTGTTGGGTAAAAAATTCTATATCGGCATGCGCGCCATGAGAGGCACCGTGCTCATCAAACCAGGCGCAGCAAATGTTAGTTGATTTACCAGGTTGGCCGCAGCTTTGTTCATAGATAATGCGTCCATGATAATAAGCACGGAATAGCGCTTCTACTAAACTGGGCGGTAGAGTGGCTGAAGAGAGCAGCACTTTACTGCCGAGCATTCCAGCCCAGTTCACCAGACGACAAAGCGCTGGCAGATCAGCCATGTCGAAATCGTCAGGCTCATCCAATATAAGATCTGACGTGAGCAGCCGAAGCATGGGGGCGATTTGCTTACCGCCTCGCTCGCTTTCAGTGGCGGGAACAAGATGATCAATCGTGCTGACGAGTACCGGAGCATTGACCAGCCGGTTTAGCCGCGAATCGCGTGCTAACCACTTGTTCAGCGGACTGTCAGTACTTCCTTGAAAGCTCACATAATGGCTCGGGTCGAGTAGGTTGTTAGCGGATTCTGACCCTTTAACACGATCAGCTTTCGCTTCCTCCTCTTCAGCGTTTTGTTCTTGTCTTAAACGGTATAGCTGGCTGACGGCTTGCGACCCTACCAATACTGCTAAGTCATCATGCTCCAGTTGTAATTGTTCCCGGAAGGCACTGCCTGTCTGTAAGGTCAACGTCCGAAGGCCCAAGGCAACGGTGAAGCGGCACCCCAGCTTTTCATCGGATAAACCATACATAATGCGAGCATTGGCGAGCGTTTTCCCTTTGCCGGTTGACGCCATATTGATGCCAAAAAATCCATTCTCAGTTGCTTGCGTGCGTACGCCACAAGCAAGGTCATAGGCTGTGTTTTGCCATACAAAATCTCGGCGCGGCGTACGTTTTTTTAGAAGTGGATGACGTGTAATGGCAGCCAATGATTGACGCAATGCAGGCAAGAGTCGCACAAATTGATGAGCGCTGCGGTAAACCCCAACCAAATGCTCATCAAGCCGTTGGTTCAGCGCTTCGTCACGGGTATTGGCATAGACCGAATAGGATTTATCCCAATATTGCTTAGCGGCAGCCTGAGAAGAGTAAGTATGATCAGCCAGCATTAAGGCCAACCGTGAGAGATGAAGACTAAAACGGTCTTGCAGCCATGTCGTGGTCTGTAGGTTTGCTCTGCCTAACGCACGCTTGGCGATTAGCGATGCTTTGAGCTGCCACGTTCGGCTGAGGAAGGGCGTACCTTTAGGGCATTGCCACACATGGAGGAGTTCTTTTTCTGACCACTCTTTTTGACTGTATTGCGGTGAGTTCCAATAAGCCGCTAGTAAGCGATGGAGATAGTGGTCTATATGCTTGAGTGACTGAGGTTTGTCTTCCAGCGTTTTTGGCATCCTATGATGAGTCAGAATTAACCATCCAATGGTTTGCGCCAGAGGTGGCAACTTCTGAAAAGGCGATGAGCCAATAAATTGTCCAGCCCCTTGCTGGATTTTGTCTAACACCTCTTGATTAAGCTGTTCAGCGATTTCAGACACCTGGCCTAATTTTGTTAGCCATTCGTGATCATCATTATTACCGACGAAGGCACAAAACATACACAAAGACACCCATTCATGACGAAGAGGCTCCTGTAGTTTTCCCTTCCCGCGTAGCTTGTTCTGGAATAAGAGGTTAGCTTTGCCAAAGTCATGGAATAGCGCCGCTATACTGCTCAACAGGCTGATATCCTCCAGAGTGTGCCAGGAGTTTTCGCGCTGACTATCGAGAATATCTCGCTCCGTGGTATTGGTGGGCACTGCACCTTGCTCATTAAACCGGCTTGAGTTGCCCACCACCCAAAGCAATTCGCTGTGATCACGCCCGCGTATCCAGTGGCACGCCACGGCGGTATTGCGGCGGGCAGATTGACGCAGCAGTTTGCGCAAGGTCGCAAGCCCCGCCTGAGTGATGGCGGTTTGCCAGGTGCGATCACCACGGCGTTCAGCAAACTGATCAAGAATGCGGCGGGTTTGGGTGAGGGCGCGTTTGTCGCACTGGGAGATCAGCAGAATGTTCATCCCTGCGGCTCCGCCTGTGCCTGCTGGCCGAGCTGTTCAGCGGTGGCCTTAAGGGTGTCAATCATAAAGTCGAGGGCTTCACTGCGGGTCAGCCCTTCAATGCACTGCTGGCGGAAGGTTTGCTCCTCGTCACCGTTCATGGCGCAGATAAACGCCAGCGGCAGGATGATGGCGTCTTTGACCAGATCGGCGACATCAAACACCAGCCCGCCACGGCGGGTTTTGCCATGTAACACGGCCAGCCCGTGCGGCAGGCCCAGTACCCAGCAGGCGGTGGCACCCAGACCATAGGCCAGATAATTACCGTGATCGAGAAAACGGTTGGCCGGGTCGGTGCCTCCACCGCGTTTGGCGCGCACAAAATCACCGTATTGTGTAGTCGTGGCGGCCAGCCTGAACAGGCGCTTGCTCAGGCGGGCTTCTTCAGTGAGCAAAAAGGTATGGTCTGGTGCCGCCGCAATGGCGTGGGCGGATTTCTCCAGCGCGGCCTCAAGCTGTTGTTGATCAGGAGAAAAGCCGGCGTCCTTGAGGGCTTTGTCATGCAGCCATTGCTGGCGGATACGCTCAAGGCGGGCGAGCTGAAAAGCCTTAGCCGCTTGCAGGCGTAATTCATCAGAGAACCAGAACCGCACCCAGTGTTGCAGGTATTCAGTCGGGCGGTATTCGCTCTGCGGGGAGAACCACGCCACTTCGATATCCATCTCATTGGCGCTGAACAGCGGCGTACCACCGCCCCCGCAGAAGCCAACCATCACACCTGCTTTGGCCAGTTCACGCATGGCCGCCTGAGTGACGGAGGTGCCCGTGCCGAGCAGCACGGTGGTGGTATTAGCAATGGGGATATTCCAGTACAGCTGACGTTTCCCCTCATCGGTGACGTACTCCACCCGGCCACCGTTCACAAGCACCCGGCAGTGTTGCAGGTAATACAGGTTGGCGCGTTTGGAGTGCAGGATGGTCTTGAGGTCGGAGGGGCTGAAGTCTTCCATGATACGAGCTGCCGTCTGCTGGATGAGCTGAAATCTATAGCCCAGTGGGCGCATAAGGGCAACGTTTGTAAATACCGAAATGAGTGAGTCACGACGCAGATCAGTAGCTGGCTCAAGAGTAGGGTGTTGAAGTGGTTCAGCGTTAGCGGGCAATCCGTGCGATGGCGGCGCAGCCAGTGAGGTATTGGGCCTGAAGTGAGTGCTATGGCTGCGGCTGCTGGCGTGGAGTAAAGACAAAGCCAAGGGCGTCACCGCGTGGGAAGCCACCATGATGATCTGGACCAAAATGGTAGCGCAGGATAGCTGCTGGGATCACAAGCCGGTGATCAGTCGCTGCTTCCACCCGCGTGATCCCGTCAGTCAGGCGTTTCACGGGTGGAAAGAACGCAGATATTTCTACGATGTTTGGTCAAACATACATGATGGCTTTATTGGCACAGCAGCCGGTTTTAGCGCTTCTGCCCTTTTAGCAGGCTGTTGAAAATCTATCTGCGTTGCCGAATACCGCGTCAAAAACAGGCTCAAAATGCTCATTTAGTCCACTAAACTCCGCTTTTTCGCCTGTTTTTTCCTTGTCTCGGCTGCCTCGATAACGTTTTTCAACAGCCTGTTAGATGGGGCAGGGCTGGAACAAATAGGCAGTGATACTCTCCGGCGCAGACTGCCTTAAAGAAAAGCGCCACTGACAGGCACCTTACGCGATTTTGATGATGGCAATGACCGTATTGCCATTCAGTTGGGGACTAGCCTGTATCGCAGGTTTCCTGCCGGGCCGACCGCAGGCGTTCTGGTAAACAGCATTTTGAATAGTCCACTCAAGTCGTTGTCAGGGAAGAGTGATGAAATACGTTATAGGGATAGTGATTGCCGCCTTAGCCGCAGTGTGGTGGTATCTTGGGCCGCCCGGCCCGGCGAGTTATGTTGAAGTGGAGTTTATCGCCCCCAAAGGGGTTGAGCCTCTGTCAGTGGTGGAGTTTATGGCAGGTGAGGATAAAGCCTCGCTAGTGAATATCGCTCCGGGCGAAGTACAGGCCGCGCGTATATATCCCGGTGAGTCTGCTGGTAGTGAGATAGGTTTGATCGTATTCAGGTCAGCATCAAGCGATGAGGGGGCTGCGATTCGTCCGGTAGACTGGATTGGTGCGCGCCCCTTTGCCGCTGACACAGCTTTCCGAATACATTTCCAGATTGATCAAAAGGGCCAGGTTCTGTCTGGCAAGTCATGCCAGTTACCCTGTTCGTTTAACTGAATCAAGCTACCCATAGATATTACAAAATGGTTATCCATGGGAGTTGAAGCTGCCTATTCGGCAGTGAACCTGGATTAACTACAGCACCAGATCCCCGGAATTTTCTGAGCTGCCTATTCGGCAGTGAACTTGATTTGGACAGGACGATACCAGCTGGGTTGTTTCTGAGCTGCCTATTCGGCAGTGAACCAAGGAAAAAGAAGCCAGTGATGTTCTTGGGCTTTCTGAGCTGCCTATTCGGCAGTGAACGCGCAGGGCGTTTTCCGCCAGGTGGCCGACCATTTCTGAGCTGCCTATTCGGCAGTGAACTTGATAAGGCCAATAATATCTGGCGTGTCAACTTTCTGAGCTGCCTATTCGGCAGTGAACCTAGACGGTAAAGAGCTGATGCACATTGATAATTTCTGAGCTGCCTATTCGGCAGTGAACCCAAGGGTGACAAAAAAGTTACTCTCCAACATTTTCTGAGCTGCCTATTCGGCAGTGAACAAGCTGCACAGTAACCCACTTCTGAGGGCTATTTTCTGAGCTGCCTATTCGGCAGTGAACTTGATTTCTATAGTCGTGATCTCTATCCGCTGTTTCTGAGCTGCCTATTCGGCAGTGAACCCTACCTGTGGGGCGGCTCCGGTTGCTTCTGTTTTCTGAGCTGCCTATTCGGCAGTGAACGTGAAGACTATCCCACTCAGCACGTTGACTTTTTTCTGAGCTGCCTATTCGGCAGTGAACCAATGTTGACAACTATGTGACTGTTACCCTCTTTTCTGAGCTGCCTATTCGGCAGTGAACATGCAGGGTCAAACGGAATCATTAATCTGAGGCTTTCTGAGCTGCCTATTCGGCAGTGAACATTACATCGTTTGCGATATGCCAAAAACAGACTTTCTGAGCTGCCTATTCGGCAGTGAACTCCCCCTTCCCCCAGTCATATGCCTGCTTTGCTTTCTGAGCTGCCTATTCGGCAGTGAACCATACCCCAACGACTTTTTATATTTACGACGATTTCTGAGCTGCCTATTCGGCAGTGAACAGTGGACGATGGCAGCGATTGAAGCTGCGTATTTTCTGAGCTGCCTATTCGGCAGTGAACACTATGCAGGCGCTAACACATCATTACCAGAGTTTCTGAGCTGCCTATTCGGCAGTGAACCAGGAATACGAACAACAGACTGCGCCGAGTCATTTCTGAGCTGCCTATTCGGCAGTGAACGACCATCGGTGATAGTATCAGTTGCTCCAGCATTTCTGAGCTGCCTATTCGGCAGTGAACGACACCGTTTATGGTTTTGTCAGGTCGGGCAATTTCTGAGCTGCCTATTCGGCAGTGAACAATATAGCTCTACTGGTCAGACTGCTGGAGAATTTCTGAGCTGCCTATTCGGCAGTGAACTAAAGATGCCATGTCAAAGTCGTCTTTTTATCGTTTCTGAGCTGCCTATTCGGCAGTGAACATTGCTATCTAGACGGTTTACCATGCTTGATATTTCTGAGCTGCCTATTCGGCAGTGAACGATCTGGACAAGTTCACGCGCGCCCAACTGCATTTCTGAGCTGCCTATTCGGCAGTGAACATGACTCTGCAGGGCAGTGAAGAAGTTTTTGGTTTTCTGAGCTGCCTATTCGGCAGTGAACGCGCAAAGGGCAGAACAGGCTGCCCATTGCACTTTCTGAGCTGCCTATTCGGCAGTGAACGATCCATTGGCTTACTGCTTTTCTGATGATCATTTCTGAGCTGCCTATTCGGCAGTGAACATTATTTCCGCGTCAGGCGTGAGCGAAGATCATTTCTGAGCTGCCTATTCGGCAGTGAACGTTTTTTCCAGTCGGCCATGGTTTGCTCAGACTTTCTGAGCTGCCTATTCGGCAGTGAACTTTCGTATTCTGCAAACGGTTCGTATTATTGTTTTCTGAGCTGCCTATTCGGCAGTGAACACGTGACATCAACAGAAGACGAGGACTCAGATTTTCTGAGCTGCCTATTCGGCAGTGAACGACAGCATGCAGGCAAAAGCCATCTTCGATCATTTCTGAGCTGCCTATTCGGCAGTGAACGAATCAGCCAGATTAGACGCGCCGATCTGTTCTTTCTGAGCTGCCTATTCGGCAGTGAACATGCTGCAGTCTCCATGAACGCTGGTCTGTCAATTTCTGAGCTGCCTATTCGGCAGTGAACTGTAAACTTCTGACAAACCATAGGGCACTATTTTTCTGAGCTGCCTATTCGGCAGTGAACGTTTTGTCTACCATCTGTGCCACGGACAACCCTTTCTGAGCTGCCTATTCGGCAGTGAACGGTCGTCGGTAGCTTCAAATGCCTCGATGTAGTTTCTGAGCTGCCTATTCGGCAGTGAACGTCCCGGCCAGACAGGGGTACTTATCTCAACTTTTCTGAGCTGCCTATTCGGCAGTGAACCCGTCTTGCTTCATATCCAGCCGCTCATTGGCTTTCTGAGCTGCCTATTCGGCAGTGAACTGCTGTACCAGCCAGGTGAGCTGCTCTTGAATTTTCTGAGCTGCCTATTCGGCAGTGAACTAGAGCCTGTCTAAGCTAACCTTCTGATTGTTAAAGAGCAAAGCCTGAAGTCAGGCGCACAACCCTTTTTTTGTGGTGTGTCCTAACCCTTTGATTTTTATAGGCTCAACAGAGGGCCGATAAAAAAGGGTGTGAGACAAGGTTAGCCAGCTGTGCGTCCCACCGCCACTGTGATGATCAAACCCGTGGTATTTAAATCCTTTGTTGGACTTGTCCTATGAACTCAATTCCCTATTTCGTTGCTGCTCTCGGTCAGGGGCGGCTGTATGTGATGGCCAAACCTGTTGCCGGTGAATGGGTTGACGAGGAGTTTGCCAGTATTGCCCGTTCCGGGATCAGCCTGATGGTATCGCTGCTGGAGTGGCATGAAGCCTATGAGGTGGGGCTGGAGCAGGAAGCATCACTGGCACAGAAGCATGGTATGCGTTTCCAGTCTTATCCTGTTGCAGACCGCGGTTTGCCCGCGGATAAGGCTCAGTTTGTGGGGTTTATTCATGATCTGCTGGGGCAGATCAGCGCCGGAGCACAAGTCGTCGTGCACTGCCGTGCTGGGATTGGCCGTACTGGTATCGTGGCCGCCAGCCTGCTGATAGCCGCTGGCTATTCGACCGGGGATGCCTTTGCGCTGGTGTCGGCCAAACGGGGTGTGGAGGTGCCTGATACCGAGGAGCAGAAAGCCTGGGTGATCGGTCTGGCGGCAGCACTGAGCACTGGTGTATAGAGAGATGGCCAGCTATGGAGACTGGCAGAAATAAGTACAGGGAAAAGGAGTGCGATATGAAGTTAATTTCTTTGGTGTGGATGACGGGAGGTGCCGTTGCTGGTGCCGCTGCGTTTTTGGTGGCCCAGTTAGTGTGCTGGATGGATGAGGCGCCTACCATTGAGCTTGTTATCCACAATCTGACTGCATCTCCTGTCAGTCGCGTGGAATTTGTCAGCAGCGGGATGTCCAGCACGGTGACCATGACTGCCCCCAGCAATCCTCTGCGGCTGGTACTGCCGCTGTATGGCGATAGCGGATACACCCTGCGCGTGGTGCTGGCTGACGGGCAGCATTGTCTCAGCACTGGCAGTTATATCAGTGCGGGTGATCACTTATCTCAGGGAATTGATAGCACCTGCCTTACCGCCCCCTGACCTTCACCGACCACTCTTACTCAGCTCCATCGTCACCAGTGCTTTTAGCCGGTTGGCGATAGGGGACAGCTGGCGGCCTTTGACCAGCAGCAGGTAGTAGGGCGACATCACAATACGGGTTTTCAGCGGCAGTACCCGCAACCGGGCGCCGACTTTATCACCCAGCAGCAGGTCCGGCACTTCACTGGCCAGCGGCGCGATAGCGGAGGATGACACCAGAATAGCGATCATCGCCAGCAGCGAGGTGGTGTTGGTGATGTTGGTGGGCAGGGCAGCTCCTGCACTGAGAAAGGCGCCTTCGACGGCCTCGCGGATGGGCGCGCGGTGGCTCTGCATTACCCATTCGTAGTTGGACAGATCACCAATGGCGACCTGATCGACATGGGCCAGCGGATGATCCTCTCGGACCACCAGATTGACCACTTCGGTCCGCGCCGGATAAATCTCAAAGTCTGACGGGTCGACGCCTCGTGGCAGACGGGCCAGAACAAAGTCGTTCTTGCCAGCGGCCAGATCATGCACCAGCACTTCGCTGGATTCGACATTGATATGAATTTCCGCCTTGGGGGAGATGGCTTTCAGCTGGCGGATAGCCGGAATAACGAAACCGACCGCTGCCCCGGTCACGGCCCCTACCGTGGTGATCCCGCCTTCACCGCCTTTCAGTTCTTCCACATCCCGTGACAGGTCGCGCAGTTCCACCAGCAGGTTATGTGAACGCTGGGCAAGTGCGCGGCCAATCAGGGTCGGCACCATGCCTTTGGCATGGCGCTCGAATAATTTCGCGCCGAGGGCATTTTCAATCTCCGACAGCATACGGGAGGCGGCGGGCTGCGTGAGTGTCAGCTCATCGGCAGCGAGGCCGAGCTGGCCGTGCTCGGCAATGGCGGAGATAAGGCGTAACTGATTGATTTTAAGATGTTTAGCAATGCCGATGTCCATGTCTTTGCCTGTTGTTATGGTTGTTGGGGGACAGAGCTGGAGCATGATCTGCGCCTTGATACCCAGGGTCTCAAAAGGCGCTGACTAATGGTGGCTGGTTGGTGGCAAGTTGTCGAGATTTGTGCATAACAAATTTGCTATGCATTTCTACAAAAATTGCATTTGATTGGTATGGAAAGGGCGCCTATCTTCATTCAGTGCCTATAACTGAACTTGCCATGGCTGGCATATTCGCACTGTCTGCTGGCGGTCAGGTTCATCACAGGCTCTTTGGCTGAACGATAAAAATAACGGCGGCTCAGGTAACCAGCGTACGTACAACGATACGCTGCCGGGGTCGCAATCAGGAGAAGCTAATGAAACACGTCAAAAAACTCATAGCCGCAATGGCTCTGGGAACCGCGATGCTTACCTCTGCTGTACAGGCTGCCGGAGTGGTTGGGATTTCCATGCCGACCAAGTCGTCAGCACGCTGGATCGCCGATGGCAACAACATGGTCGATCAGTTCGAAAAAGCAGGCTTCAAAACCGATCTGCAATACGCCGAGGATGATATTCCCAACCAGGTGGCGCAGATCGAAAACATGATGACCAAAGGGGTTGATGTACTGGTCATCGCCGCCATCGATGGCACCACCCTGACCAACGCGCTGGAAAATGCCCATGCCGCCGGTATCAAGGTGATTGCTTATGACCGTCTGATTCGTGACAGCAAATACGTCGACTACTACGCCACCTTCGATAACTTCAAGGTCGGTGTACTGCAGGCGCAGTCGCTGGTGAAAGGGATGGAAGCCCGTGGTAAAGGCCCCTACAACATTGAACTGTTCGGCGGCTCTCCTGACGACAACAACGCTTACTTCTTCTACAACGGCGCCATGTCTGTGCTGCAGCCGATGATCGATAAAGGCGAGATCAGCGTGGTGTCTGGTCAGATGGGCATGGACAAGGTCGGTACCCTGCGCTGGGACGGTGCTACCGCTCAGGCACGTATGGATAACCTGCTGTCTGCCAACTACACCAAGAAACACGTCGATGGCGTGCTGTCACCCTATGACGGTATCTCCATCGGTATCCTGTCCTCTCTGAAAGGCGTGGGCTACGGCTCAGGCGATCTGCCCATGCCCATCGTGACGGGTCAGGATGCTGAAGTGCCCTCAGTGAAATCCATTCTGGCGGGCGAGCAGTATTCCACCATCTTCAAGGATACCCGTCAGCTGGCAGGCGTCACTGTGGGTATGGTCAAGGCGCTGCTGAACGGCAGTACTCCCGAAATCAACGACACCACCACCTACAACAACGGGGTGAAAGTGGTGCCTTCCTACCTGCTTGAGCCGATGACCGTCGACAAGAGCAACTGGGAGAAAGTGCTGATCGACAGCGGTTACTACAAAAAGGATCAGATCCAGTAACCCACCTCTGCTGAACAGGCTGGCAACGGCCTGCCCGGACGGACGGCCTGGCCCTGTCTCTGACTGGTTGGGCAGGTGTACTGGCCTCCGTCCTCTGTGCAGCACTATCACGATTTCTCGGTAATACGATGCGCCGCCGCTGACGGTGGGCGCATCCGCCTGAGCGGACACTCCTATGCAAGATATCATTCTGGAGATGCGTGGCATCACCAAGACATTCCCCGGCGTGAAGGCGCTGGACAATGTCAATCTCAAGGTACGTCGTGGTGAAATCCACGCTCTGTGCGGCGAGAACGGTGCAGGCAAGTCCACCCTGATGAAAGTCCTGAGTGGCGTCTATCCCCATGGCAGCTACGACGGCGACATCGTCTATGAAGGCCGCACCATGAGCTTCGGCGGCATCGCCGACAGCGAGCGGGAAGGCATCATCATCATTCACCAGGAACTGGCACTGGTGCCCTTGCTGTCCATTGCCGAAAACCTGTTTCTGGGTAACGAAATTGCCAGCCATGGCATCATCGACTGGCCGTCGGTATTCAAGCGCACCGAAGCGCTGCTGAAAAAAGTCGGCCTGAGTGAAACCCCGTCCACGCTGGTGGAAAAACTGGGCGTAGGTAAACAGCAGCTGGTGGAGATCGCCAAGGCGCTGGCCAAAGACGTCAAGTTGCTGATTCTCGACGAACCTACCGCCGCCCTGCAGGAGAACGACAGCCAGAAGCTGCTGGATCTGCTGCTGGAGTTCCGTGCACAGGGCATCTCGTCGATCCTGATTTCCCACAAGCTGAATGAAGTCAGCCGCGTGGCGGACAGCATCACCGTGCTGCGTGATGGCACCTCGGTGGAAACCATGGATTGTCACGCCGACAGCATCAGCGAAGAACACATTATCCGCGGCATGGTCGGGCGCGATATGGCGCACCGTTATCCCACCCGTACCCCCAAGATTGGCGACACCCTGCTGCAAATTCGCGACTGGAACGTCTGGCATCCGGAAAGCGCCGAGCGGCAGATGATCCGCAACGTCAGTCTTAACGTGGCTGCCGGTGAGGTGGTGGGCATTGCGGGCCTGATGGGCGCGGGTCGCACCGAGCTGGCCATGAGCGTGTTTGGCCGCAGCTATGGCCGCAATATTTCCGGCTCCGTGCAGCTGCGTGGCAAGGAGATCGATGTCTCTACCGTGCGCCGCGCTGTTGACAGTGGCCTGGCCTATGTCACCGAAGACCGCAAGGAACTGGGGCTGATTCTCGATGAAACCATTCTTTGCAATACCACCCTGGCGAACCTCGAAGGGGTTTCCAGCCACGGCGTGATCGATGACAACCAGGAACGCAAGATCTCCGAAGACTACCGTGCCGCACTGCGTATCCGTACCCCCGGCGTGTTCCAGAAAACGGTCAACCTGTCCGGCGGCAACCAGCAGAAGGTGGTGCTGTCGAAGTGGCTGTTTGCCCAGCCCGAGGTGCTGATTCTGGATGAACCGACTCGCGGTATCGACGTCGGGGCCAAGTTCGAGATCTACAGCATCATCAATCAGCTCGCTGATGAAGGTAAGGGCGTGATCATGATTTCGTCGGAAATGCCTGAGCTGCTGGGGATGTGTGACCGCATCTACGTAATGAACGAAGGCGCCTTTGTCGGCGAACTGGCCCGTCATGAAGCGAGTCAGGAAAAGATCATGTCGATGATCGTCACGGCGTAAGCGAGGTAATGACGATGGACCAGACAAAAACGCTAAAAAATATGCAGGCCCAGGCTGTCGTGGCCGGGCAGGGGACCTCATCCATGTCCAATAACTCTTCTTCTGTGTCTGACAGCAGCGCGGCTGCCAGCAAACCCAGTGCCCTGGCGTACATGAAGCACCACTTCCGTGATTACGGCATGCTGCTGGCACTGGTGGTGATCATGGGGCTGTTTCAGGTACTGACCGATGGCACGCTGATGCGTCCCATCAACCTGACCAACCTGTTCCTGCAGAACAGCTACATCATCATCATGGCCTTCGGCATGTTGCTGGTGATCGTGGCCGGTCATATTGATCTGTCGGTGGGCTCGGTGGTGGGCTTCGTCGGTGCCGCAGCGGCAGTGATGATGGTGCACTGGGGCTGGTCGATGGCGCTGGTTGTGCCGGTCTGTCTGCTGCTTGGTTGTGCGATCGGCGCTGCGCAGGGCTACTGGATTGCCTACTGGAAGATACCGTCCTTTATCGTCACCCTGGCCGGTATGCTGGTGTTCCGTGGCTTGACCCTGGCCGTGCTGGAAGGTCAGTCAGTCGGACCTTTCTCGCCCAGCTTCCAGCTGATGAGCACCGGTTTTATCCCTGATGTGTTCAGCGATGACCGACCCAATATCACCGCCATCGTGCTGGGCGTGATTGCTGCCGCCACCATCGTGTTTCTGGCAGCCCGTGCCCGTGCCCGTTCGCTGCAGTTCGGTATTGAAGATGAACCCTTCACCTTCTACGTGGTGAAAAATGGCCTGATTGCGGCGGCCATCATCTATATCTCCTATCTGCTGTCGACCTACCGTGGCCTGCCCAACGTGCTGATCACCATGGGTGTGCTGATGTGCGCTTATACCTTCCTGACCAACCGTACCACGCTGGGCCGTCGTATCTATGCCATCGGCGGCAACGTTAAAGCCGCCAAGCTGTCGGGTATCAACACGGAACGCCTGACTTTCCTCACCTTCGTCAACATGGGCATGCTCGCCGCCCTCGCGGGCCTGATTTTCGCCGCCCGTCTGAATACCGCCACGCCCAAGGCCGGTCTGGCATTCGAGCTGGATGTGATTGCCGCTGTCTTTATCGGTGGTGCGTCCATGTCCGGCGGTGTCGGCAAGATCATCGGTGCGGTCATCGGCGCCCTGATCATGGGGGTGATGAACAACGGTATGTCCATCCTCGGTATCGGCATCGAATGGCAGCAGGTGATTAAAGGTCTGGTCCTGCTGGCCGCGGTGATCTTCGATGTGGTCAACAAGAATAAGTCACGCTAAGGAGCCTTCTGTCATGCAAGCTGCCCTGTATCTGTCCCAGTTGAAAGAAGGTGGTGTGATCTGCCGGCGTGGCGATGATGCCCGCCGGGTACTCAATGCAACCTCAACCTATGCCCTGGCGCAGGAAGCCATCGCCGCAGGCACATCGCTGGCTGCCGTGATTGAAACCCATGGTCTGGGGGACGCGGTGGACCTGAACGCGCTGGCTGCCGCTGGCAAACTCGATTGCCCGGTGCGCCACCCTGACCCGGCGCACATGCACCTGACCGGTACCGGCCTGACCCATCTGGGCTCGGCGGCCACCCGTGATGCCATGCATGCCAAGGCCAAAAGCGGTGATGAAGAACAGCTGACCGATTCCATGAAGATGTTCCGCATGGGGCTGGAAGGGGGTAAGCCCGCTGCCGGTCAGGAAGGGGTGCAGCCCGAATGGTTCTACAAGGGCACCGGCGTCGCCGCTGTGGCCTCTGGCGATGCGCTGGAGTCACCGGCCTTTGCTCTTGATGGTGGCGAGGAGCCGGAGATTGCCGGGTTCTATGTCATCGGTGCTGACGGCAAGCCCTATCGTCTGGGCTTTACCGTGGCCAATGAGTTTTCTGATCATGTGACCGAACGCATCAACTATCTGTATCTGGCGCACTCCAAACTGCGTCCGGCGTCTTTCGGCGCGGAGCTGCTGATCGGCGAGCTGCCCGATGACATTCAGGGCACGTCGCGCATTCTGCGTAACGGCGAAGTGCTGTGGCAGAAGCCCTTCCTGTCCGGGGAGGCCAATATGTCGCACACCATCGCCAATCTGGAGCACCACCACTTCAAATATGCCCTGTTCCGTCAGCCGGGTGATCTGCATGTGCATATGTTTGGCACCGCTACCCTGTCGTTTGCCGATGGCATCAGGGTGGAAGAGGGCGACGTGTTTGAAATCGATGCACCGCAGCTGGGCCTGCCCCTGCGTAACCCGCTGCAACGGGGTGAGCGCCCCGCGACTGAGGTAGTCGGACTATGACCGGTCAACATTCTCCTGCATCTGACCCCGCCGTCAGCAACGGCAAAGCCAGTTATCCCGGCCTGCGTGGCCGTACCGTGCTGATCTCCGGCGGTGCCACCGGCATTGGCCGGGCGCTGGTGGAAGCCTTTGCCCGCCAGGGCGCCTGCACCGCATTTGTGGATATCGCCGCTGAGGAAGGTGAAGCCCTGTCCCGGCAGCTCAATGCCGAAGGCTGTGAAACCCTGTTCCAGCGCTGTGACATCACTGACATCAAGGCCTATCAGAGCACCATCTTCAAGGCTGCCGAGCATTTTGGCCCGATTACCGTACTGGTCAACAATGCCGCCAACGACGTGCGTCATTCACTGGATTCCATCAGTGCCGAACGCTTCGACGAGCTGATCTCGGTCAACCTGCGTCACGCCATGTTTGCCGCTCAGGCGGTGGCACCGATGATGCGTCAGGCCGGTGGCGGCTCCATCGTCAACTTCGGTTCGGTGGGCTGGATGATGGCCTCGGCGGGCTATCCGGTGTACGCCGCCAGTAAGGCGGCGGTACACGGCATGACCCGCGGGCTGGCCCGTGATCTGGGCAAGGACCATATCCGCGTCAATACGCTGGTGCCCGGCTGGGTCATGACGGAAAAACAACTGTCCCTGTGGGTCGATGAGGCCGCCAGAGATCTGATCAAACGCAGCCAGTGCATGCCCGGTCAACTGCTGCCGGAACATATCGCCGATATGGCGCTGTTTCTGGCCTCGGATGCGTCTGCCATGTGCACGGCACAGAATTTTATTGTTGATGGAGGCTGGGTATGAGCAACTTCAAACCCGCAAAATGGCCGCGTAAATTGCGCTCCACCGAGTGGTTCGGTGGCGATTCCCGGGATCATATCTACCACCGCAGCTGGATGAAGAATCAGGGCCTGCCTGCTGATCTGTTCGACGGCCGTCCGGTCATCGGGATCTGTAACACCTGGTCGCAGCTGACGCCCTGTAATGCTCACCTGCGTGATCTGGCAGAGCGGGTCAAGCACGGCATTTATGAAGCGGGCGGTCTGCCGCTGGAATTCCCGGTGTTTTCGCCCGGTGAAAGTTCCCTGCGTCCTACTGCCATGATGTACCGCAATATGGCCGCAATGGATGTGGAAGAAGCCCTGCGTGCCAACCCGCTGGACGGCGTAGTGCTGCTGGCAGGCTGTGACAAGACCACTCCGGCCCTGCTGATGGGCGCGGCCAGTGTCGATATTCCCGCGATTGTTGTGTCCGGCGGACCCATGCTCAACGGCTGGTTCCGTGGCGAACGGGTCGGTTCGGGCACCGCGCTGTGGCAAATGTCGGAAGACATCAAGGCCGGCAAGATGAGCCGTGAAGACTTCCTCGAAGCCGAGCAGTCGATGTCTCGCTCGCCCGGTTCCTGCAACACCATGGGCACCGCCAGCACCATGGCCAGCATGGCCGAAGCACTGGGCATGGCCCTGTCGGGCAATGCCGCCATTCCGGCGGTCGACAGCCGTCGCCGGGTGATGGCGCACCTGACTGGCCGCCGTATCGTGCAGATGGTCAAAGATGATCTCAAGCCCTCTGACATCATGACCCGTCAGGCGTTCGAGAATGCCATCCGGGTTAATGGTGCCATCGGTGGTTCAACCAATGCGGTAATTCACCTGCTGGCCATTGCCGGGCGGGTGGGCATTGACCTGACACTGGATGACTGGGATCGCCTTGGTCGTGATATTCCCACCATCGTTAACCTGATGCCGTCGGGTAAATACCTGATGGAGGAGTTCTTCTACGCCGGTGGTCTGCCGGTGGTGATTCGTCATCTGGGCGAGGGCGGTAAGCTGCACAAGGATGCTGTGACCGTCTCCGGTGAGAGCATCTGGGACGAAGTGAAAGAGGTTCGTAACTGGAACCCGGATGTCATTCTGCCGGTCGACAAGGCACTGACCCAGAGCGGTGGCATTGCGGTGCTGCGTGGCAATCTGGCACCCCGGGGCGCGGTGCTGAAACCCTCCGCTGCCAGCCCGCATCTGATGCAGCATCGTGGCCGTGCGGTGGTGTTTGAAGACATCGATGACTACAAGGCCAAGATCAACGACGAGAGTCTGGATATCGACGAAACCTGCGTGATGGTGCTGAAAAACTGCGGCCCACGGGGTTATCCCGGCATGGCCGAAGTCGGCAACATGGGCCTGCCGCCCAAGGTGCTGCGCAAGGGCATTACCGACATGGTGCGGATTTCCGATGCCCGTATGTCCGGCACGGCCTACGGCACCGTGGTTCTGCATACCACGCCGGAAGCAGCGGCCGGTGGCCCGCTGGCAGTGGTACAGAACGGTGACATGATTGAGCTGGACGTGGCCGCACGTCGTATTCATCTGGATATTCCCGAGGAGGAGCTGGCCCGCCGTCTGGCCGCCTGGCAGCCCACGGTGGAAGCACCGAAGAGCGGCTACATCAAGCTGTTCCATGAGCATGTCGAAGGCGCTGACACCGGCGCTGACTTCGACTTCCTCAAGGGCTGCCGCGGTGCGCCTATTCCCAAGGACAGCCACTAAGGCCGAGTAACGCGCCTTCCTTCCCACCTTTTTCACCGTTCCTCTCCTTCGCCGGGAGAGGCACTGGGGAGAGGAACCGGGTAGAGGGCGCGTGAGCACATTGTTGACGTTATCCGTCGTACAGATTCAGCAGGAGGAACCACACCGTGACCAGCTTGACCGGAAAACATCTGATTGCAGGCAACTGGGTAGCAGGGGAGACCACCTTTGCTTCATCACCGGCAGTCGGGCCGGTACATCATTTTGCGGTGGGTACACCTGACCATGTTCGCGCTGCGTGTGAAGCGGCGGAACAGGCCTTCACCCATTTTGGCTATTCCAGCCGTGCCGAGCGGGCAGCGCTGCTGCGCCGTATTACTGATGAAATTGATGCCCGCGGTGATGCCATCACCGAGATTGGCACGCAGGAAACCGGTCTGCCCACCGCCCGTCTGGTGGGGGAGCGGGGCCGTACGGTAGGCCAGCTGCGGCTGTTCGCTGAGCATATCGAGGCCGGTGATTATCTTGATCGCCGCCATGATGCCGCTCTGCCTGATCGTCAGCCCTTGCCGCGCCCTGAGCTGTTTCTGATGCAGCGGCCTATTGGCCCTGTTGCGGTATTTGGTGCCTCCAACTTTCCGCTGGCGTTTTCCGTAGCCGGTGGCGATACCGCCTCTGCGCTGGCGGCGGGCTGTCCGGTGGTGGTGAAAGGCCATTCCGCCCACCCCGGTACCGGCGAAATCGTGGCACAGGCGATTGCCGCTGCC
This sequence comes from Pokkaliibacter sp. MBI-7, assembly GCF_029846635.1. NCBI lineage: Bacteria > Pseudomonadati > Pseudomonadota > Gammaproteobacteria > Oceanospirillales > Balneatrichaceae > Pokkaliibacter > Pokkaliibacter sp. MBI-7. The sequence continues at coordinate 3,989,220 of NZ_JARVTG010000001.1, forward strand.
ATCGAGGCCTGTGGCGTTCATCCCGGTGTGTTTTCCCTGATTCAGGGTGGCAACCGTGAAGTCGGTCAAACCCTGGTGCAGCATCCGCTGATCCGGGCGGTGGGCTTTACCGGCAGTCTGGCCGGTGGGCGTGCCCTGTTTGATCTCTGTGCACAGCGTCATGATCCCATTCCGTTCTTTGGTGAGCTGGGCTCGGTCAACCCGATGTTTGTGCTGCCTGCTGCGGTAGCCGCGCGTGGTGATGCCATCGGCAAAGGCTGGGCGGCTTCACTGACCATGGGCGCCGGGCAGTTCTGCACTAACCCCGGCATTGCCGTACTGCTGAAAGGGCAGGACGCCGATGCCTTTATCGCCAGCGCTACCGCTGCGCTGGAGCAGGTAGGTGCCCAGACCATGCTGACGGACGGCATTGCTGCCGCCTATCGCCATGGGATGGAGCGGGTGCAGTCAAGTGCAGGCGTGCAAACGCTGCTGAGTACCCAGTGCAGTCAGCGCAGTGCCACGCCGTATCTGTTCCAGACCACCGCGGCCAACTGGCTGAGCAACGCCGCACTGGGCGAGGAAGTCTTTGGCCCGTTGGGGCTGGTGGTGGTGGCTGACAGTGTCGAAGAGATGCTGGCACTGGCCTCGGCACTGGAAGGTCAGCTGACCTGCACATTGCAACTGGATGCTGATGACAGCGGGCTGGCCCGCCAGCTGCTGCCGATTCTGGAGCGCAAGGCCGGGCGCCTGCTGGCCAATGGTTTCCCCACGGGGGTGGAAGTCAGTGACACCATGGTGCACGGCGGGCCTTATCCTGCCTCCACTAACTTTGGCGCAACCTCTGTCGGCACTATGGCCATCCGTCGATTCCTGCGGCCGGTGTGTTATCAGAATTTGCCCCATGACGTCTTGCCGCTGGATTTGCAGGGGTAAGAACGTATTTATGATCTGCTGCGTTTCGGGGAACGGCAGACAAGCCATCATCACGGTATTAACCCAGCAGCACTGTGTCCCCGCAGTGCGACCATTATTAGCCATCAAGCAAGAGCGCCAAGCATGAGCACGACCGACTGGATTGCTGTCGACTGGGGCACCTCACATATGCGGGCCTGGGCTATGACGGCCAGCGGCGATATTCTGCAGCGGGCTGCTTCAGACAAGGGGATGGGTAGCTTGTCTCCCGATCAGTTTGAAACGGCACTGCTGGAGCAGATCGAGCCCTGGCTCAGAGACGATGCGCTGATGCCGGTGCTGGCCTGCGGTATGGTGGGCGCCCGTCAGGGCTGGTGCGAGGCGCCTTATACCCAGGTGCCCTGCACGCCGCTGGCCGTCGATAAAATGGTCAGGCCGGTGGTGCATGACGCGCGAATCGCGGTGCATATCATCCCGGGTCTGTGTCAGCAGGGGCCCGCGGATGTGATGCGCGGTGAGGAAACCCAGATCGCTGGCTTTATGGCAGAGCATCCCCATTTTGTCGGTGTGCTCTGTCTGCCCGGTACCCACTGCAAGTGGGCAGATCTGCGCGACGGCAAGGTCCTGCGCTTTCACACCTATATGACTGGCGAGCTGTTTGCCCTGCTGTCACAACAGTCGGTGCTGCGTCATGGTATGCAGCAGGAAGCCGCGCAGGGGATAGATGAAGTCGTGTTCCTGCAGGCCGTCAATGAAGCATTCCAGCAGCCTCAGCAGCTGAGCAGTGCCCTGTTTGGTCTGCGTGCCGCCGGGTTGCTGCAGGGGCTTGGCGCCGCGGCTGCCCGTGCCCGGTTGTCCGGGCTGCTGATCGGTAATGAGCTGGCCGCTGCAGCGTCGCTGTGGCAGGACCATGCGGTCAGTATTATCGGTGATCAGGGCCTGTCAGCCCTGTATGCCAAAGCCCTGCAGGCGCAGGGGATACCAGTGGCGACGGTCAGCGCTGAACAGATTACGCTGAATGGTTTACGTGCTGCCTGGCAGCAGCTTGCGCGCAGCGGATCGTGACCATCATCGGCATAGCACCCGATCAGGAGTTCTAATATGCAACGCAATCTGATTGCGATCCTGCGGGGGATTCGCCCCGAAGAAGCGGAGGCGATTACCGCCGCGATTATTGAGGCCGGGATCAGCCGTATCGAAGTACCGCTCAACTCACCCGAGCCGCTGCACAGTATCGAAATCATGGCGAAGGCCTTCAGCACTGTGGCGCAAATCGGTGCCGGTACCGTGCTGACGGTGGATCAGGTCGGAGAAGTGTCTGCCGCCGGTGGCACCTTTGTGGTTTCGCCCAACTGCTATGAGGCCGTGATTGAGGCTACCCGCATGCGTGGCATGGGCTCATACCCCGGCGTACTGACGCCCAGTGAGTGTTTCACGGCACTGCGTTGCGGTGCTTCAGCGCTGAAAGTTTTTCCGGCCACGATGATGGGGATTGAGGGGCTCAAGGCCATTCGGGCGGTATTACCTGCCGGCACACAGGTGCTGATGGTCGGCGGCGTCGATGACAGCAATTTTGGCCAGTGGCTGGCCGCCGGAGCGGATGGTTTCGGTATCGGTTCGGCCCTGTACAAGCCGGGCAAGACGGTGGCTGAAGTGGCTGCCAGTGCACGGCGGATGGTCGCCGCCTACGACCAGTACCATGGAGGCCAGTGATGACAAGTCAGGTCTGGGACCCGCGCGCCTGCCATCTGGGCGAGGGCGCGTTGTGGCATCCGTTGCGCCAGCAGTTGTTCTGGTTCGACATTCTCGGCAATCGCCTGCTCAGTCGTGACGGCGACAGGCCGTTACAGTGGCAGTTTGACGAGCGGGTATCGGCAGCCGGCTGGATTGACGAGCGGCATCTGCTGATCGCCAGCGAAAGCGGTCTGCAACGTTTTGATCTGCAAAAGGGTCAGGGTGACATGATCTGTGCACTGGAAGCAGACAACCCCCAGACCCGCTCCAACGATGGCCGCGCCGACCCCTGGGGCGGTTTCTGGATCGGCACCATGGGTAAACAGGCCCAGCCTCAGGCCGGCGCGATCTACCGCTACTATCGCGGAGAGGTACGTCAGCTGTTCCCGGCAATCACCATTACCAATGCCATCTGCTTCTCCCCGGACCGGCGCTTTGCCTACTTTGCCGATACCGCCCGCGATCTGATCTGGCGTCAGGCGCTGGAACCTGTGCATGGCTGGCCGCAGGGGGATGCGGAGATATTTATTGATACCGCTCGTGAGGGAGTGCACCCGGACGGTGCTGTCGTCGACAGCGCTGGCCGGCTGTGGAACGCCCAGTGGGGTGCCGCCCGCGTGGCCTGCTATAGCCCACAGGGTGCATTTGTGCAGGCTGTCAGCTTTAGTGCCAGCCAGATATCCTGCCCCTGCTTTGGCGGTGCAGAACTGCGCACTCTGTTTGCTACCTCCGCGCAGGAAGGGATGTCCGCCGAGGTACTGGCGGCAGAGCCGGACGCTGGCAGGGTGTTTGTGGCTGAGCTGGCCGGCGAACAGGATATTCAGGGGCAGGCGGAACATCAGGTGGTGCTGTAACCACCGTGCCTGACCTAACAGGTCGTTGAAAATCTATCTGCGTTGCCGAATACCGCGTCAAAAACAGGCTCAAAATGCTCATTTAGCCCACTAAACTCCGCTTTTTCGCCTGCTTCTTGTGCCCTCGGGGTATTTCCTTGTCTCGGCTGCCTCGATAACGTTTTTCAACAGCCTGCTAAAGAATGACGCCAATCCGCTCGGGGCTATTGTGTGCTCTGCACAAAAACTGCATGGTGAGTAAGCCCGAAAGCATCATCTGATAAGTCTCTGCCTTACTGCTATCCACCGGGGTACGGTCAGGTGTAAAAACCGTGTCGCTGTCTGCCACCGTCAGTGGTCAGGCCAGCGATGTCGTAGTCGCATTCTTTGCTGAACAGCAACGCTGTTCTCCCGGACAGGCAGGGTCTTGCCGGTCCCACAGAGTGCGGGTCAGGGACATACCTATCAGGACATAACTATGAGCCAGGTGATCAATTTTGATGCGCTTTACCCACGTAAGGGCGACATTCCTGAGCAGTTCGCCTTCAACGGTTTTATCGAACAACGCGAATACCTGATTAACGGTGAACTGCGGCGCTGGCAGGGGGATCTGGCGCCGGTCACCAGCCCGGTGCATCTGCGCGATGACGACGGCCGCTGCAAGCCGGTAATACTGGGCTCAACACCGCTGCTGGACGAGGCTGCCGCGCTGGAAGCACTGGATGCCGCGGTGGCTGCCTATAACCTGGGCCACGGTGAATGGCCATCGATGCCGGTGGCTGAGCGCATTCGCCATGTGGAAAACTTCCTCAGCAAGATGCGTGAGCAGCGCGACGCCGTGGTTAAGCTGCTGATGTGGGAAATCGGCAAGAACCTGAAAGACTCCGAGAAGGAGTTCGACCGCACCTGTGACTATATCCGCGACACCATCCTGTCACTGAAGGAACTGGACCGCCGCTCCAGCCGCTTCCAGATCGAGCAGGGCACGCTGGGCCAGATTCGCCGCGTACCCATGGGGGTGGCGCTGTGTATGGGGCCGTATAACTACCCGCTGAATGAAACCTTCACCACCCTGATTCCTGCTCTGATCATGGGCAACACCGTCATCTTCAAACCGGCCAAATTCGGTGTGCTGCTGATCCAGCCGCTGCTGGAGGTATTCCGCTCCTGCTTTCCGGCGGGGGTGATCAACGTTATCTATGGTCGTGGCCGCGACACCGTCAGTGCCCTGATGGCCAGCGGCAAGGTCGATGTATTTGCCTTTATCGGTACCAACAAGGGCGCCAATGACCTGAAAAAACTGCACCCCAAACCGCACCGTCTGCGTTCGGCACTGGGGCTGGATGCCAAGAACCCCGGTATCGTACTGCCGGAAGTGGATCTGGAGGCGACGGTCAAAGAGTGTGTCGCCGGCGCACTGTCATTCAATGGCCAGCGCTGCACCGCACTGAAGATCCTGTTTGTGCATGAATCCATCGCCGATACCTTTGTGGCCAAACTCTGTGAACAGGTGGCTACGCTTAAGGCAGGCATGCCGTGGGAGCCGGGAGTGGCGCTGACGCCGCTGCCTGAGCCGGGCAAGACCGCCTATCTCACCCGTCTGGTGGAAGATGCGCAGGCACTGGGTGCCCGCGTGATGAACGAAGGTGGGGCGACGGTGCGCGAAGCCTTTTTCTATCCGGCGGTGCTCTATCCTGTCAGTGCGCAGATGAAGGTGTATCGGGAAGAGCAGTTCGGCCCGGTGGTACCGGTGGTGCCCTATAAGGACATCAGCGAAGTCATCAGCTATGTGCGGGAGTCCAATTTTGGTCAGCAGCTGAGTATTTTCGGCACCAACAGTCAGGAAGTGGGCCATCTGGTGGATGAGTTCGCGATTCAGGTTGGCCGTATCAACCTCAACAGTCAGTGCCAGCGTGGCCCGGACTCCTTCCCCTTTACCGGGCGCAAGGATTCGGCAGAAGGCACCCTGTCAGTGGACGATGCGCTGCGGGTGTTCTCCATCCGCACCATTGTTGCGGCCAAGTACGATGACAGCAGCAAGCAGCTGATTGGTGACATCATCAACAACCGTGAGTCCAGCTTCCTGACCACGGACTTTATCTTCTGATGAAGAGAGGTGTTGGCTGACCAAGCTACACCTGAAACCGCTGGGGCTGTGCTCCAGCGGTTTTTTGTTATGCAGAACATGGGCTGTCCATGTCGCTAATCAGTGAGGTGAAACACCCACGCTAGCCGGTAGAAGAGGCCGGCCAGGCTCGGATTATAGAGATGGCTGAGCAGGTCTGATAGGAACAAGAGACCAGCCGGGAGGAGGCGGTCACATGGTCAAGAACGTCACACCAGCGATGAAACGACAAGCTGGCGTAAGGCAGGGATCAGAACGATAAACAGCCCCACAGCGACACCCCAAGAATTGTGGAGCGTATCTGACTGTGTACGAGGGACTATCAGGTATTACTGCCCCTTTTATCGACTCAATATATTTGGAGGTATTGCCATCCCAGCCGCATTTAATGCAACTGTTATCTGCGAATTCGTGCTTGCAACGAAGAGTGCCATATATCCAGTGAGCACATTCCGAACACAGAGACTGATAATCGGAAGAAACTGAAATAAAACCACTCCCGCATTCATCACATTTACAACCTTCACGAAAATTATCGAGTGCTTCTTTTTATAGATCTACTGTTAATTTGTGCTGACTTTTTGATGCCTCTTTCAATTCTTCGGTATATGTCCAGTGCTCCCTATTTGAGTGCCCACGCTTCCCCCCGGAACCCAATCCACCCAAGTTAAGCCTCAACATGTCTTTTGAATCAAATGCTTACGTGGCTTTCCGCGGTCCTTTGGTCGGGGTTTAGAGGTGCCCGGTCGTCGGGGAAATGTACAGCGCGCTATCTGTTTTGTCGCTTCCGCTAACCGCTGCATGGCTTTCACGCATCCGGTCAGTACCACGGGCAAAATATCTCTCAACGCCATGTGACCGTAAGCACGGTTGGTCGCCTGATCAACACCGACCCGATGTTGCCGTTCTGCGAACATCACCACGACCCTTTCCAGATTGTCACAGACGATCTTGGCGGCAAAATCCTGCATGACCGCTCGTTGGGACAACCCCGATACCTGCTCTATCTGCAGCCGGTGCTTTAACCGTTTGAACGCCTCTTCAATACGCCAGCGTTGATGGTACAGCGACATAAAGACGCTGGCCGGAAAGCGCTGACGATCCATCAGGTTCGTCATCACCACATGGACCTTCCCCTTTGGCGTTCGATATTTGACCAGCCGCACGGGCTGAGGGGTGGGCAGGCATTCATACGAGGCGGCGTCCTGCTGGCTGGGAGCGGGCAACATCACGTCCTGATCTTTCAGACCGGAGGACATGAACTCCCTGACACAGCGATAGCCCAGCGCATCGACCCGCATGCAGAACGGGATCCCTCGCTGGTTTAATGCCGCCACCAGCCAGCGGCAGGGGTAACCGCGATCCAGCAACAGCAGGTCATCCGCGCGCAGACGGTCCAGATGCTCAAACAGCATCTGCCGTTCACCCACCTGGGGGGAGTATAGCGTGGCGGCTAGCATCATCTCGGCCTCGACCAGATAGAGGCCAAAGGCCAGCTGCTGTGGGCGGGCCGCACGTGATCGGTGGCAGGCCCGTACCGCCAGATTCAGGTGCGAGGCATCCGCCGCAACCAGACGCAGGCCGCGCCAGCGCGGTATCAAAGAGTGGCTTTCCAGCAGCGCCAGCAGGTGATCATTGAGTGCGGTAAAGGCGGAGTGAGACAGTTTGGTGCGCGCCTGGGCGAAGGCCTGTTCTGACACGCAATGAGAGAGGCCGGGCTGATGCTGGCAGGAGGCAAAGAACTGATCCAGTTCCACCTGCACGCGTTTACTCATGGAGCGCAACATGCAGGCAACCAGTGAGGTCAGTGGCAATTTGCGTTGCCGTGAGAAGCCATTGGGGTGATCAGGGTGACGCGCCTTTTGTGCGAACGCATCAGAGTGCAGAAAGGTCATAAATCGCTGAAGCAGAGCAGAAAGAGACATGGGAACACAGCCGCAGAGGAGTGAGTTCCCTATTGGTCGCCGTCCGACACAGGAGATAAAAAGCAGGTTAGTCGGACGGCGACCTCACAAAATCAGCGACAGGTCAATGATTTATATTGGTTTTTTCATTAACTTGGGTGGATTGCCCCGGAACCTCCTTCTGTCGGGCTATTTTAATTTCCTATATCGTATGCCTAATTCTGCGCTCTGCGGAAACCAGTCCTACAGCAGTGCTTTGTTAAAGATGCTTTGACTCATAAGTTGGCTGCCCTTTTTAAGGTTTTATAAACAAGGTCTGAATCAGAACCAAGTTGCTTCAACTTGTAAGATTTTTTTGAATTATTGGTAATTATCCAAATTTCTGGTATTCGCTTACCTTTGCGGAACTCATCAGCAATAACAACATTCTCAACATCATTGAGTGGAATGTTTTTTTTTGTGAGAGGGTACGCCACCAAAATACTATTTTCAGTGACTTGGACACCCGTTGCTGCTACTAGATATTCATAGATAATGAAAGCAACTAGAACACTTGTCACGCCATAGCCCAATAGTGGATTACTACCTGCTCCTATATAAATACCTAAAGCAGTAAAGCTGACTACACAAGCCAAATAAACTAAATGGTATAACGGCCCCTTAGAAAACTTAGATTGATAAAGATCTGAATTTCGAGCACCAGCCCTTTCATTTAGTACATCTCGGAGTATCTCAAATCCAAGTAATTTATAATCAATTTTAAGCAATTCTTGGTTGTCAGTGCCTAGTAAATCTAGACGCTGCATATACGGCCTTTCTTTTACTCTATGGACTTTCTCCCAATCGATTAGCCCTTTAGCTTTTCCGATGTGCATATACCAAACACCATCGTCATCAGCTGCAATATCTGCGAATGGTAGCTTTTTTAAAAAACGCCATGTAAGAGCTGAAAAAACTCCATAGACCATTGTACACATTGCCGAAATCATGAGTGTGTCATTTGGATTGCCTTCGTGCTCGTCAGGAAGGAAGGGTAAAGCAAATCCTAATGCCAAAAATGTTACAAAAACTACTAAGCATCCTTTCGTTAGTGTGACATATTTTTTATCGAGCTTGAATTCTTGCATGAGTTGCCTTCGGTCATTTAACCTTTAGTTAAGTGGCTGGTTTTAGCCGATCTCAGTGAGAAAAAAGTAATTTCATCATCACGAAAGTAAGTTATTAAAAGGTATTTAAATCGGTAACGGATCATTCAAAAGGTATACGTTTTTTCATATTTTTCAAGGATCAGATAACGGTCTTTTTAGTGGATTCATAGAAAATGCATCTGAAATCCGAGCTCCTCTAAGTAACGGATACGCCTCCAGTGTTCTTGTCTACTTTCACAATATTCCCCGACCTCAGCCCTTCAGCCATAGCTGCCTGATATCGTCGAGGGATGATACCTCATAGCTTTATCCATTCTCGGCTCCTTCACGGCGCAGATTGCAGTAATAAGCTGGTTGTTGATCCCCAAAGGGTAAAGGAGGGGATAATAAGGTTATTTCCGTGGTGGTGAGCCGCGCCGATGAGTTCACCACTGCGCTCCACACTTTCACCTGTCACCCAGTCAGTGCCGGTGATGGCCTGACCGACGGCTTTGAGCGTGCCAAGGCCGGGGATCATATCCAGCAGCAGGGAGCCGCCGCTGGCCAGCAGGCCGGGTTCGGTGCCGTTCCCGGCGATGTCTTCGATGGCTTCGGCACAGAGTCCCAGCGGGTTGGCCCCGCTCAGGGGAGAAGATCACGCCAGCCGCTTTAATTCAGCGGGCTGGCGTCAGGGATGGCAGGTGTCAGAAGGCTGTTTTGATCAGGGCGTTGGTATCCATAATCTGGCGGTCCGCCATCTGCGCCAGAATAGAAAGGTGAGTGAAGATATTCAGTTTTTGGATATGGTCGATGGTATTTTCACCCCCGGCAAAGAGGGCAGGGACAAAGCCAAAGCACTCGTCTTCTTTGAGCGGGCCGAATCGTTGAATACACTCATCAAAGAGCGGGGTATTGTTGGTGCTTTTCATTCCTATTATTTTTTTGCTTAGTGAGCAAGCAAGAAACTGACCGAAAGCAGCATCTTCACCCTTGGAAGCGATAACACCTTCGTGTCCCTTTTTCTGAACTAGCCACCCCATAGGTGCTGCTATCTCATAGCTGTAACCTGATTTTTTGCCCCACAGGTACAGTTCACCAAAAGCATTTCTAGCAATTACATGGAACGCATCAAACTCCATGATGGGAGTATCGCCAATCCAAGATTCTAATTGCTCTTCATAGTCATCTGGATTAACGAACCACAGTAGCCCATTATTGAAGCTGCAAAGACCATAGGTATTCCAGAATTCGATAAGCGCCGCAGGCAATCTTGTCCGATACTTCTCAATGATTGTACTCGGCACTGATTTAGATGAAGTGGGCGTACCGAATTCATAGAGGAAATAGTCGAGATCCTGATACATGCTATTTACACCTTTCCAAGCTTACGTTCATCATCGCCTCTGCTCCTAGTGTTTCCACTGCCTCCAGAGCGGCACTATCTATTCCTGAAACCTTACCCGGCCATTGCGCACCAATGGATGAGTTGACGTTTGCATTTCCAACTCGGCCAATAACGTCATCACCGCCAGCAATCATGTCAGGGTTATGCAGTGCAGCCAATTGATCCATCTGTTCTTTAACTTTTGCGTCAACCAGATCCTGCATTTCAGCAGGCGATACACCTTTCTTTCTGAGCGAAGTTCGCACAGATTCTTCGATTTCATTCTCCAGTTTGGCTCTTGCCGCTTGTTGAGCTTTGTTACCTGAAGTCAGAATCTCTCTGGCCTTTTTACTACCATATTGTTCTCTCAGCTCATTCAGTATCTCCCGGTTCTCCAGATAGCGCCCCACCGTCATGCTATTGATACCGGCTTCCTGATCTTTGAGCTGACGGTAAAACTCTTTCTCCATCTTCTGGGTGTTGTTGCCGTAGCTGTCTTTCAGGCTTTTGCCGGGGGTAAAACAGGGTACTTTGTATTTCTTCATGAGCTGCGTGGCTCTGGTGGCCACCTTGTCTCCGGCCTTCAACCAGTCTTCGGCATTCTTAAGCTTGCGTGCGGCTTCCTCGACCAGATCCAGCGCTTTGGCGCTTTTGCTCAGCACCCGTCCGAACGGGATGATGCTCATGGCTGCGCCGATGAGTTCACCACTGCGCTCCACACTTTCACCTGTCACCCAGTCAGTGCCGGTGATGGCCTGCCCGACGGCTTTGAGCGTGCCAAGGCCGGGGATCATATCCAGCAGCAGGGAGCCACCGCTGGCCAGCAATCCCGGCTCGGTGCCGTTCCCGGTGATGTCTTCGATGGCTTCGGCACAGAGGCCGAGCGGGTCAATCCAGCTGAGCGGGTTGGGGCCGTAGCGGTAGGGGTTGAGGCCGCCCAGCAGGCCGATAGGGTCCTGGCTGATATAGCGGCCACTGTGCGGGTCGTAGTAGCGATAGCGGTTGTAGTGCAGGCCGCTTTCTTCATCCCAGTACTGGCCTTGCAGGCGCAGTGGGTTGGCGACGGTGTCGAGGCTGACGGTGGCCATGCCCCAGACATCGGGTTCGGCCTGCCAGACCGGCTGGCCCTGCTGGTCGAGCAGGGCCATCGGCGCACCGCGCTGGTCCAGCACGTAGTGGTAGGCGTGGCCGTGGTCGATCAGCAGCAGCGGGCGGTAGCTGTCGCGCTGGCTGTCTTGCGCGGTGGGTTCGTACAGATACCAGCGGTAGTGGCCGTCGGTCTGTTCGCCCAGCAGGTGGTGGCCCTGCCAGTAATAGTGGGTGCGGCGACGGCTGAGCCGCTGACGGGTCCAGTCGCCGGGGTCATCCCCGTCGCCCTCTTCCTGCACCCGCCGGTAGGTGGCGACGGTTTTGCTGATGCGTCGCCCCAGCGGGTCGTAGTCGTACCAGGCGCTGGTGCTGTCGCTGTGCACTTCGCGCAGCTGGTTAAGGGCATCAAACACCCGCCGCTGCAGCAATTCACCGGTGCGGCTGCGCACTTCGGTCTGGTTGCCGCGTTCGTCGTAGTGGTAGCGCCGTTCACCCAGCAGGGTCAGGCGGTCGTAGGTGGCTTCAGCAGGCTGACCGGCAATATGGCTGGGGTTGCCGAAACTGTCGAACACATAGGCGTGGCGCTGCTCATGCCCGGCATCGTCGATCAGGTGGACTTCCTGCAACTGGCGCAAGGCGTCGTAGTGGTAGTTGACGGTGCCGCGGTGGCTGTCGCTGTGTTGCTGCAGCTGCTGGTGCAGGCCGTAGCGGTACTGGCGCTGGCGCGGCTGGTCGTGCTGCGTCCACTGCTGGCCGATCAGCCGGTCGCGGTGGTCAAAGGTCTGGCTGAGTAACGGCAGTTCACGGCCCGGCAGGGTGCGCTGGGTTTCGCTGCCAAACGCGTTGAGGGTGCGTTGCAGCAGGGGGCAGTGCTGGTGGCTCAGGCCGGTCAGGCGGTGATGGTCGTCGTAGTGGCGCTGTACGGTGGTGCCATCGGGCAGGTGCAGCTCCGCCAGTCGGCCCTGCTCGTCGTAGTCGTAGCGCAGCTGCCATTCGTGCAGGTCGCCGCGGGGGTCTTTGTACCAGCCCTGACCGGCGGCCAGACGGTTATCCGGGCGCCACTGCCATACCAGCCGGGCCTGTTCGTTATGGGCGGCGGTCAGGCGCTGACGCACATCGTGCTGGTAGTGGTCTGACTGGCAGGGGCTGGCATCATGGCGACGGGCATAGCTGTGGCGCTCGGTCATCATGCCCTGAGCATCATAGGCTAAGGCGATGCGCGGGCCGGGCTGCTCCGGGCTGCCTTCCTCAATGGCCTGTAACTGGCCACCGGGGGTCCAGTGGTAGTGGCGCTGGCGTTCATCAAAGTGCTGGCTGGATTGCAGCCGCTGGCCGGCGGTGTAGCGCAACCGGAAAAACGCCTGATCACTGCGCAGCAGCCCGGTGAGCTGGCGTTCGGCGTTGTAGCTGAGCACCACGCTGCTGCCATCGGCCTGGGTGAGGGCCGTGGGCTGGCTCAGTCCGGCATAGGCCAGGTGTTCGGTGTGGCCATCGGGCAGGGTCAGCCGGGTCAGTCTCCCCGCCGTATCGTACTGATAGTGGGTTTCTTCCCGCTGGTCTTCACGGCCTGGTAAAAAGCGGCCCTGACGGATGATCTGGCCGCGCTCGTTGTACAGCCAGCTGATCACTTCGCGGGTCGGGCTGAGCAGGGCGGTGAGCTGGCCGGTGGCGCTGTAGCTGTATCGCCACCGCTGTTCACCGTGCCGGGCCACCAGTGGCATACCGGGGGCATTGGTAAAGGCCGCCGGACGGTGGGTGGAGACGCTGCTGTCCACCTTATCAGCCCGGTAGCTCAGGTGCAGGGCGGGCTGGCCGGGGCCTGTCACCTGACTGATCTGTCCCTCGCGATAGTGGTAGTGGCTGGCCAGCGGCTGATCAGGGTGATGAACATCATCAAAGCTCACGCCCTGCTGTTCGCGCACCAACGCGCCACGGGCATCGAATTCGCGCACAAAGCGAAAGCCCAGTGGGTCTGCCGTGGCGATGCGCTGCCCCAGGTCGTTATACACATGGTGCAGGTGCAGGTCGCCGTGGTGCTCTTCGCTGAGGCGGCCGTGAGGGTCGTAGACGTAGCGATGGTAGTGGCCGTCGGCATCAATATGCAGGGTCAGGCGCTGGTGCGGGTCATAGTGATAGCGCTCTTCACTGCCATCGGCGGCCACCTTGTGCAGCAGGCGACCGTGGCGGTTGAAGGTGTAATGCTGCGAATGGCCGTCAGGCAAGGTCACGGTGGTGTGCAGGTGCACCTGCCCAGGCTCCGGTTCCTGTTCTTCGTAGTGCATCTGATAGTGAAATGACTTGTCGTCACCGTACTGTTCAACGCAGCGGGCGAAGGGGCCGTTACCACTCCAGTGCAAATGATGGCGATAGCCGGATGGCAGGGTGCGGCAGATCAGCAGGCCGTTGTCGTAGTCGTACTGCTCCTCACGGCCATACTGATCCACCGCCCGGAGCAGCTCGCCGTGGTCGTTGTAAACATAGCGGGCCAGTACCGCCTGCTCGTATACCGGCTCGTGCTGCTCCGCCGGATCAGGCGCCACACGACACTGATGGACAGCCACCAGCCGCTGCGACGGGTCATAATCCAGCCGCAGCAGCGTATGGTCGCCACAGCGAATCCGCACCAGCCGTGACCCGTCATAATCACAGCGGTAATGACCGTGATGGGGCGTCAGCCACAGGCTCAGGCGCCAGGGGCCGCGTTGCTCGGCGCGGGTGAAGGCTTTAACGTGGCCATCCGGGAAGTGGATGACCATCTCATCATCCCCACGATGCGGCTGATAGCGCCGGTGCAGACGCAGCCCCTCGGCAAGCTGATCACTGAAAGCACCACTGCGCACAGGGGCAAAGGACACCTTGCGCCCCTGCTCATCGTGATAGAGCAAGGAGGCGGGCTGGCCGTCACGGCCCGCTCGTTCCTCTATCCGGGTATGAAAGGGCGTGCGCCAGCCGCGCCCCAGCCCCACGTCACTCTCACATAACCGTGAACGGTACAACCGTTGCCACACCAGCCCCTCCTGCCCCGGCAGACGGGCATCCACCAGTGGCAGAATCTCCTCGCCGGTGGCCAGTGATACCGGGTCACCCAGCACCTCCTGACCCTCAATGGGCAGGTCACAGGCGCTGATGTCCAGCGGCGAATCCAGCACCAGCACACCGTCTTCCATGTGCGACAGGGGCGCCTCGGTCAGGTTCATAATGGGGCCGGGCAAGGTGCCCATGCCCGCTGTACCCAGACTGCCGCCGGTCACGACTTTCGCCACCGTCCCCACCAGACTCAGGGCATTGCCGAGGTTCAGACCATGCTCCGCCACACTGGCCACCTGCTGGGCCACATCCACCATGCCGCCGAGGGAACTGATGCCATAGGTGGCGCCGGGAGCCAGATTGGCATCAAAGCCGCCGATCTTGCCGGTGCCCATAATACTGTCAGCACCGATACCGGCAGGCATGGCCACGGTTTTGGGGGTAATGGCGGCATAGCCGCGGCCATGGCCTTTGGGGGCATTGCCCGCCGACAGAATAAACAGATGCAGCTTGCCCTGATCGACCGCCTCGGCGGCGGCCTGCCCCATCTGGGCAATATTACCCGCGCGGGCCGCAGGGCTGCCGAGGTAGCTCAGCACATCGGTCAGGGCACTGCTGGCCAGATCAGGCAGGTTGCGTAAGCGGGAAGACGGCGCGCGGGACAACCCGGTAACACGGCTGGGGGGAATCGACCAGCGCCAGCACGGCACCGGAGCGGTCCTGAAAGGAGATATACAGCATAGGCAGGCATCATCCATGCGGCCAGGGCTATCCATACAACGGAATTGGAAGCGAAACAGGGTAAAGCAGGAGGCCAGTCCATTGAGAGAGAGCCGCATCCTGCTGGCGAAAAACTGACCGGCGAGTGTAGGGAAGGGTGTGTGGATGGGTCAAGGGTCAGTTAGGGGGAAACGGAGTTTATCGCGCTACGGTCACATCTTTCCCAAAGGCCTGCGGAGGCATGGCCAGTAGGCTCCGTTGCCGTGTTTTGATGTCGTGCTTTCTGTCTTCAAAGGAAGCGGTGGTTTCCCGTCTCCAAGGCGGATCCGACATTGGCGATATAGTGGCAGATATTAGGCCAGTCATGCTGGGTGGAGGGGTCATTGAATGCGCGGGCAACGCCCTCGGCAAACCCTTCCTGGCGCCCCGGCTTGAAATCATTCTCGGGGCCAGGCTGGCGGTGATAGTCATCCAACAGCCCCAGGTCTTTCTGCCATGCTTGCTGAAAGCCTTGATGGTTACTCAGATATTGCCCCGTTTCTTTTGTGCCGAGCGTCACATCAATCGCATGTCCTGTTTCATGCAATACCAGATTGCGGCATCCATGGTCTGGATTAATGGACCACTCGTTGCTGGCATTTTTTACCAGCGAAATTAATACCGTATTGGTGGTATCGACAAAGGTGGCTGGCAGCCCCGCTGTTGAACCACTGGTCCAGCCTCTGGGTGTCTTGTCACTCAGGCCATGACGCGCTGCATCAGGGACCGTTCCAATGCTGTCATGGGTAACGACGATCTGAGTTCCGTGCTTCTGCAGTTGTTTTAGTAAAGGTGGCGGCAACTTTGCGAGCTCGGCGGTGACCAGACTGAGAGCCGCTGGATCAAAGCCACTGGCCTCATTACCTTTGACCAGAGGCTCTGCCAGCTTGAAGCTTTTGAAGTAGGGTGAGTCCAGCACCTGCAGCATGGTATGCAGCGTTGTATGGTGCAGAGGGCCGTCTTCGCGCAAGCCGGGAATGCAGCGTTGCAATGTGGCGTAGGTTTGTTCGCCATGCATTGTTTTAATGCCTTGCATAAGCTCCTGATGTGTACGGGCACTTAACAGTGGATTGTTGCGGTAGGTCTGCATTTCGGCACGTAGTTGAGGGACCAGTTCACCTCGCGCCTGAAACTCTTTGGGATGATGGGCCTGCCACTTATCCAGTCTTTTCTCCAGGGCGGCGACGTTGTCATGGCTGGGCATATCTTGTGTTTTTTTGACTTCGATAAGCACCTTCTTCAAATCGCTGCTCATAAAATGCAAGCCGGGACGGTAGACCGTATTTTTAAAGCCTTCACTATTGAAGCTGAGCAGGTGCTGCATTTGTGCCTGCATCTGTCCATGATGCTGTGGACTGGCTGCAGCGGGGGGCGTGTGCTGTGTATCGTAGGCAGTCGTGTTCTGCAGCCCCAGATGATTATTAATCAGCCTGCTCATTGATCTGTCCTCAGTCGGTACTATCGCTTGAGTGTCAATCAATGGGCTGGCTGTTCCTTGTGTATGATACAGGCGTCATCTCGCTGATGAGCTTTACCGTGATGCATCTCCTACACGCGGAAGCTGCTGATGGCACTGTTCAGTTGCTGGGTCAGCTGGGTCAGCTGTTCGCTGGCTGCGGAGGTGGCTTGCCCGGCCTGTGCTGCCTGCTCACTGCCCTGACTGACCGAGCGGATGCGACCGGTCACTTCTTCTGCCACGTTGGTCTGCTCCTCGGCGGCAGTGGCAATCTGATGGTTCATGGCCATGATCTGCGATACCGCCTCGGTGATGGCCTCCAGTGTGGTGCCAACTACCTGAGATTGCTGCACAGTCTGCTCCGCCTGCTTCTGACTGTCTTCCATAAAGGTCACGGCCACTTTCACCCCTTGCTGCAGCTCGCGGATCATACCTTCAATTTCCGCGGTACTGCCCTGAGTGCGCTGTGCCAGCAGGCGCACTTCATCGGCGACCACCGCAAAACCACGGCCCTGCTCACCGGCACGGGCCGCTTCGATGGCGGCGTTCAGGGCCAGCAGGTTGGTCTGCTCGGCAATGCTCTTGATCACGTCCAGCACCTGACTGATGTTGCCGCTGGCGGTGCTGACCTTGGTGGTTAGGGTCGCCGACTCACGGATGTGTTCAGCTAGGGTCTGGATCGCATGCAGGGCATCACTCAGCTGGCGCTGACCGCTGTTGGCATTGCCATGAGCGCTGGAGGCGGCTTCGGCAGCGTGATGGGCATGTTCTGAGACCTGATGGGCAGCATCGGACACCTGGCCGATGGCTTCACTGATGGAGTGGATGTCTTCACGCTGCTGATCAATCACATGCTTGGCGTGTCTGGACGTCTCCTGCATGTACTCGGATTGCTGGGCCACTGCAGTGGAGCTGTTCATGGTGGTCTGGATCAGGTCTCGCACCCGGTCGATCATCTGGTTGAACGCATCCGACAGGCGGCCCATCTCATCCTTCTGATTGAGCTGCACGGTGACGGTCAGGTCGCCCTGAGCAACGCTGGTCACCGCTTTCAGCATACTGCCGACAGCGATCTTCACCGAGCTGTAGAAGGCCAGATACATCCCCAGCGCCAGCAGCACCACGATGCCAATACCCCCCACCACGATATTGCGACGCAGGGTTTCGGCCTGCAGGCGAGTTGCCAGCTGGCCGTGCAGCTGAGTGAACAGCGCATTGCTGTTGCTGATCAGTTGCTGCTGCAGGCCGGTAAAGTTCTGATCGAACTCATCGGCCTTCAGCTTGATGCGTGAGGCAGTGAGAATTTCGTCGGTAACCAGTTTGACCAGTGTCTGGTAGTGATCACCGGATGCCTGCAGGCCACTTTTGACATCACTGCTGCCCTGATCGAGTAGTGGCTGGCTGGCTGCCTGATAGGCCACGTAGTTGGCATTGAGCTGGAACAGGGCGACGTTGAGCAGATCCTTGTTGACGTTACCCAGATAGCGCTCGCTGGTGATTTCCAGACCGTAGGCACGCAGTGCAGACAGCGATTCGAGCAGGGCTGGCAGGCTGCGGACCAGATAACTGACACCCAGCGCGGTGAATTCATCACTGTCACGGCTGAGGCCACTTTCCCAGGTCAGGGTATTCATCACTGCCAGCTGTTTCTGCAGGGGCAGGGATTCCACCGAGAACAGCAGGTTGAGTGCATCCTTGGACTCACTGAGATCGCCCTGACGTTCGTCATGGGCCTGCATGACTTCCTGCCACAGTGCCGCTGATTTGGGGAACTGCTGCAGCGCCGCGACATCGAAGCCGGCGATCATGGTTTTGGTTTTTTCGGTTTCCTGCGCCATCAGCTCAGTTAGGCGCTTGTTGCTGAAAGAGCGTAGTGCGGTGCGCACATCACGGACGTGTGCGAGTTCTTCGTACAGAGTGAACTGCTGCTGCAACTGGCCGATACCTGCCAGCTCCTGCGAGGTGCCAGCAATTTTGAAGTTGTAGTTGTCGATTACCAGTACGGCGAGTACGGCGATCAGGGTAAAGAACAGCAAGCTGACCAGAATGAACTTTGCCGCATAGGAGATGCGGTTCATCAGGTGAATAAGCGGTCGTAGTAACACCATAAGAACCAGAAACCTTTCAGATCAAAATGCCTGGATGGGAGCGCTGGGCATCAATGCCGGGAGTCGTACCGACTCTGGCTGGCTCATCACTACAGTATTCCGTTATAGCAGTGGAATCAGCTGCGGAGCAGGGATGAATCATGCTATAGCGCCTTTACGATTGAATCTGGCAGCAAGTTTAGCCAGTTGGCAGATTGAACCTTTGCGTTGGCGCAAAGGTCGGGTCTTTCCTGACGTGTACTGCCATCCGCGCGTCAGTGTTTTCCCTGAAAGAAGGACACAGCCTGCGATGCCCGTTTACGGTCAGCTGCACTCGCAAGGAGCGAGCCGATGCATCAAAGGTGTGCTGATGAACCTTGTTCAAGCAAAACTCTTGCCAGTGCGAGTAAGGCGACTGATCGGCATCAGCGGGGGAATGTGGGAGAAAAGTGCACAAGGACGGGGAGGGCAAAGGAAAAGGTTTTCACCTGTTTTGTCCAACATGGTGCACGACAGCGGCAGAATCTGCCGCAAACACGCAGTCGAAAAATATAAATGAACGGCGCAGACAAGGGTGTTCCTTAAGGTAACAGCTTGTCACATATGTGTTTATTTCACCTTGCTGTAAAACATCAGGAGTTTGCCTCCAGCTGCAGCAGCCAGCGTTTGCATTCCACCCCGCCTGCATACCCCGTCAGGCTGCCGTCACTGCCGATAACACGATGACAGGGCACCACAATGGACCAGGGGTTGCGGCCATTGGCACTGGCAACGGCACGTATTGCCGAGGGCTGGCCCAACCGTTCAGCCAGCTCACGATAGCTCAGTGTTTCGCCGTAACCGATGTGCTGCAGTGCTGACCATACCCGCTGCTGGAAGGGCGTGCCCCTTTGTTGCAGCGGCAGATCAAACTGGCGCAGCTGACCATCCAGATAGGCCCGCAGCTGGTGGGCAGTTTCCTGTAGTAGCGGGGCATTAATGTCTTCCTGCCAGTGCGCAAATGCAGTGGGGAAGTATTTCTGCTCAAGCCGGTAAAGCCCGTGCAGTTGTTCCTGCTCAGAGCAGGCGATGTAGCCACCCAGTGCGGTGTGAATGTGCAGATACTGAATCATGCTGCCGTGCCTTTGAGAGGGGAATCGTGAGCGCCTTCTGACTGCTCTTCCCTGATGTGATGTAACGCGGGTATGACCGGCATCTTCCAGAAGCCGCTGATGACTGTGCCCTGAGCGGCGGCTGTACACAATGGGCTTCGATTTATTGATAAGTACCGCCGAAGTACCTGCAAAATGTATTTGGAAAATTTATTGCTATGACCAAATATAGATGGAATAATTTTTCCAAAAATAACTAGCCGGAGGTTAGCCATGTCCCGTTTGCTCGTGCGTTCTCAGCAGCCTGATGATCAGGGTTGTGTACTGAAAATTACTCCCGAATCGGCTGGCTGGCGCTATGTCGGTTTTGAAGTCTATAAGCTGCAGCCCGGACAGGTGCTGACTCAGGCCAGTGGTGACGAAGAAGTCTGTCTGGTGCTGATCAGTGGTATCGCCACGGTCAGAGCACAGGATCAGGTATTTGAGCATATTGGCAAGCGCATGAGCGTGTTCGAGCGCATTCCTCCCTATGCCGTCTATGTCCCTGCTCAGGCGGAATATCAGGTGACAGCCGAAACGGAAATCGAAATTGGCGTCTGCAAGGCACCCGCCAAGGGCACTATGCCAGTACGGCTGATCAAGCCTGAGAACGTTCCCGCCATGAATCGTGGTCAGGGCACCAATGAGCGCTACATCCACAATATCCTGATGGGTGAGAACCCCGCCGAGAGCCTGCTGATTACCGAGGTGTATACCCCGAATGGTCACTGGTCCAGCTATCCTCCCCACAAGCACGACAGCGATAATCTGCCACAGGAATCCTATCTGGAAGAGACCTACTACCATAAGGTCAATCCGCCGCAGGGCTTCGCCTTCCAGCGTGTTTACACGGATGATCGCAGCATTGATGAGACGCTGTCGGTACATAACAACGAAGTGGTGCTGGTGCCCGGTGGCTACCACCCGGTCGGCGCCCCTCATGGTTATGACCTGTATTACCTCAACGTGATGGCAGGCCCCAGCCGTGACTGGAAATTTCACAACGACCCGGATCACGAGTGGATTCTGCAGCCTAAGTAAATCCTCGCTGGTGAATACCTGTTCTGACAGCCCTGCCCGCGAGCAGGGCTGTTTGTTATAGAAATAAAGAAGCCAGCATCACTGCTGGCTTCTTTGTTTTTACGGGCTATAGACCTGCGTTTTTAAGGGGCATAGACCTGCTCAGGTGGTCAGATGACCCGCGTTGTGCAGGTCACGCTCACCAGCGGGTGGCGGCGACCACTGGTATAGCCAGGTTTCCGACAGGGCCTGATCGCCATTCTTGAGGAACAGGCGAATGGTGATCGGATCTTCGCTGTCATCGGGCGGGACCACATCAAACATGGCACGGAACCCTTTGATTTGCGGCAGCTGACGTACTGAGAGACGCTCCAGACGGCCACGGGACAGAGTGATAATGGCGTCGACCTGAGCGCCATCAGGCAGTGATGGCAGTTGGCCACCGCCAAAATCAACGCTGAAGTGCTTGCTGTAATAAGCGCGCTTCTTACCGATTTCACCGCCCAGCCCGGTATAGGTGGACACACACCAGGCGCGGTCCATTTCTGCCGGTAGTTGTGTCCCCCAGCTCATGCGATAGCTGAAGTGCACCGGAACCCCGGCTTTCGCGGGCTGGTCCGGGTTCCAGTAGGCCACCACGTTATCGAAAGTTTCGTCATCGGTGGGGATTTCCACCAGCTGCACGGAACCGGTACCCCAGTCGCTGGTTGGTTCGATCCACAGGTTGGGGCGCAGTTCGTAGTTGAAGTCAGGGTCCTGATAATGGTCGAAGCGGCGATCACGCTGGAGCAGACCAAAACCCTTCGGGCTGGCGTCGGTAAAGACGTTGAAAGCCAGGTGACGTGGGTTGCTCAGTGGCCGCCATACCCATTCGCCGTTGCCGCGATGCATGGCCAGACCGTCAGAGTCGTGAATTTCCGGGCGCCAGTCCCAGTCGGCACGCTTATCGTTCTCACCGATCATGTACATGCTGGTAATGGGAGCCATGCCCAGACGGCCGATGTCCTTGCGTGGGAACAGGGTGACGTCAACGTTCATCACCAGCACGTTTTCCACATCAATGTCGAACATATAGGCACCGGTGGTGCTGGCTGAGTCCAGCAGCGCGTACACCTTGATGTGCTTGCTGTTGACCTCCGGGCGCTCCAGCCAGAACTGGGTGAAATCGGGGAATTCTTCGGGCTGATCCATAGCGGTATTGATGGCCAGACCACGTGCCGACAGGCCGTACTGCATTTCGCTGCCGACCGCCCGGAAGTAACTGGCACCGAGGAAGCTGACCACATCGCGGGTCCAGTCCTTGTCCAGATAGAGGCGGAAGCCCGCAAAGCCCAGATCCTGTGGCAGCGCTTCGCCCTTGATACCACTCATGCCGTAATCAAACAGTGCCGGATCATAAGCCAGCTGCTGTGCCTTGCCATTAACCACTTCAAAGATCATGACCGGTTTGCGAAACAACGGGGACAGATGGAAAAACTCGGTACGCAAACGGGTGCCTGCGTTGTTCCAGAGTGCCCGGTTGCGGCGAAAGTGGATGGAGGTAGCCTGCTCCTGAGTCAGTCTTGCCAGGGGTTCTGGCAACATTGGCACGGTGCCGTCATAGGGGTTCCCCGCCAGAATGCGGGCTTGCTCCTTGAGACTGTCGAGGTCGAAGGGTTTGGCCTTGCCGAATGTCTTGATCGCCGGGCTGCTGGCGGCGGCGAGCACTGACGACACGGGCAGGGACAGGAGGCTGGCAACACTGGCGGTTTTGAGAAAATCGCGTCTGTTCATCATGGCAACGAGGGGATGGCCTGATCTTCCGTAAGGGATTGGAAAGCTGCGACAGAGCATACCTGTTGCCCTGACATACAGCCAGCGGTGCGGGCAGGGAAGTGTCAAAAGTCTGTAACCAACCTGATCAAAGCGCATCTTTTGTATGGTGTGGGATACAGGCACTGTCCTGATGAACAGGCAGAAAAAAACCGCCTGACCGAAGCCAGGCGGTAAGCCTACGTGCCACACGCAGAGAACCGAAACGGTAGGTACAGCAAAAAACGATGGAGCAAAAAACGGTACAGCGGAAAAACAACTCTGGTGAATCGGGTTGGGTGGCCAGCGTGAGTGCTGGCAACCTGTACGATGATCTTAAACAGTCACTGAGGACGCTTATCAGGCTTTGGCTTTCAGGCGACGGCGCTGACGATACTGGTCGGCGATCACCGCGGAGACAATCACCGCACCTTTGACGATGTCCTGATAGTAGGCATCGATACCGAGGAAGGTGAAACCGCTGGTCATGACGCCCAGGATCAGCACCCCGATAACGGTGCCCGCAATGCGACCTACGCCGCCTGCCAGACTGGTGCCACCGATAACACAGGCTGCAATCGCATCCAGCTCATAGCTCATACCCATGTTGGCCTGACCACTGCCACTGCGGGCTGCCAGTACCAGACCGGCCAGACCTGCCAGCAGGCCAGCGACGACGTAAACCTTGATCAGGTGAGCCTTGACGTTGATACCGGATACACGGGCAGCCTGTACGTTAGCGCCGATAGCGTAGGTGAACTTGCCGTAGCGGGTGTAGCGCAGAGCGATGTGGAAAATCAGCGCCACCACCAGGAACAGGATGACCGGGCGACCACCTGAGCCGATCCACTGGAAGGCGTCAGTCAGGCCTGATACAGGCTGGCCGTTGGTGTAGGCACGGGCAACACCGCGTGCTGCGACCATCATCCCCAGAGTGGCGATGAAGGGAGGGATGGAGGTCAGGGCAATCAGACTACCGTTGATCAGACCCGCCAGCGCACCCACCAGCAACGCTATCGCAATCGGCACAATCACCGGCATGTCAGTGATCGAGGGATAGATCAGACGGCTGAACTCGGAGCTCTGGGCCAGACTGGCAGACACCATGGCGGCCACGGCAACTACTGAGCCGGGCGACAGATCCACCCCGGAGGTGATGATGACCTGAGTTGAACCGATGGCAATGATACCGATGATCGACACCTGCAAAATCATGATCAGCAGGCGCTGAGAGTTAAACAGGAAGGTATCGCCGCGGTAGATCCACCCCAGAATCTCGAACAGGGCGCAGATACCGAACAGCACCAGCAGAATCCCTGCTTCAGGGAACTTCTTGAGGAGAGAGGGCGACGATGCGCTTTTTGTCGTTGTCATGGCTTGATTTATCGTGCTCATTGTTATTGTCCAGTTTTGCGAAGATGAAGAACCCGACAGCAGCCCCTCAATCCGGGAGCCGGAGCTGTTGTCGTCAGTGGTGTTCTGGGCCGTGGGCGATCAGCCCGAGGCCAGTTCCATAATCTTGACCTGGTTGGCTTCGGCGCGGTCGAGGATGCCGGTGACCTTGCCTTCATGCATAACCAGAATACGGTCGCTCATGCCCAGCACTTCGGGCATTTCCGAGGAGATCAGGATGACAGCCAGGCCTTTGGCGGCCAGCGCCGAGACCAGACGGTGGATTTCCGCCTTGGCACCCACGTCAATACCGCGCGTGGGTTCATCCAGGAAGAGAATACGGGGGTTGGTCATCAGCCAGCGGGCGATCAGTGCCTTCTGCTGGTTACCACCAGACAGGTTGCCGATGATCTGTTCCAGATTCGGGGTCTTGATTGCCAGCATGTCGCGCATTTCTTCGCAGACTTTTTCCAGCTCGCCCTGTTTCACAAAGCCGTTGCTGGTGTAGCGGTCACGCAGCACCGCCATCTGCATGTTTTCCTGCACAGTCAGACCAAGGAAACAGCCGGTTTCCTTGCGGTCTTCGGTAAGCAGAGCCATGCCCTGACCCATGGCGTCATGGGGTGAGTGGATCTGTACATCGTTACCGAAAATGGAGATGGTGCCTGCTACGGCGGGTGTGACACCGAACAGGGTTTCGACCACGTTGGTGCGGCCAGAGCCAACCAGACCGGCGAAGCCAAGAATCTCACCGGCACGCAGGTCAAATGACACGTCGGAGAAGTACTGGCCATCAGACAGGCCACGTACCGACATCACTACATCACCGATTTCCACTTCCTGTTTAGGGAACATCTGGGTGATTTCACGCCCGACCATCAGCTGGATGACCTTATCGCGGGTCAGTTCGGAGGCAGGGTGACAACCCACCATCTGGCCATCGCGGAAGATCGAGACTTCATCAGCAATCTCGAACAGCTCATCCATCTTGTGGGTGATGTAAATAATGCCTTTGCCTTCGGCGCGCAGGGTATTAATGATCGCGAACAGGTGTTCCACTTCTTTCTCAGCCAGCGCTGAGGTGGGTTCATCCATGATCAGCACGTCGGAGTTGTAGGATACCGCTTTGGCAATTTCGACCATCTGACGGTTGGCTACGGACAGTTCACGTACCAGTGTTTCCGGATGGATATTGATTTTCAGCTTGGCAAACAGCTCTGCCGTCTTCTGCATCAGCTTGTCATGGGAGATCAGGCCCAGACCGTTTTTCGGTTCGCGGCTGATCCAGATATTCTCGGCGACCGTCATGAAAGGCATCAGGTTCAATTCCTGATGGATCATGGCGATGCCCTTGTTGATGGCTTCGATGGGGGAGTTGAAGTTGCACTCCTCACCACGAACCCGCAGAGAGCCGGAGTCGTGACCCTGTACACCCGCGATGATTTTCATCAGGGTCGATTTGCCCGCGCCGTTTTCGCCCATCAGAGCGTGCACGGTACCGGGACGGAGTTGGAACGAAACCTTGTTCAGCGCGATTACCCCAGGGAATGCCTTGGAAACGTCGTCGATCTCCAGAAGGTATTCGCTGTGCAAAGAGGAAGGTTCATTTTTGAGCGCAGTGTTGAGCATGTACGTCACCTCTTTTTTTCTTGTATCTGAGGTAAAGGTCTTAACAGGTGCGAAGCGGTATTCAGTCAGTTACTGGCTGAAAGTGCCCGGAGCCGGCCAGTCATCCGGCTCCGGGCGGGTGAAGCGAGAGCCTGCTTCACATCTCCTGATGTCAGTTCAGCAGAAGCTTAGTTCTTCATGAACTGCTTGTAGTTCTCGGGCGTTACCAGCTGGAAGGGGATCCAGTTCCACTGCTCCACCTTCTCACCCTTAGCCATCTTCAGTGCCACATCTACTGAGCCAGCGCCCTGACCGGCAGCATCCTGGAATACAGTCACATCCAGATTGCCTTTTTCGATTTCGGTCAGTGCATCGGGTGTCGCGTCAACGCCACCGATGAAGTAGGGCTTGGGATCTACGCCGGCCTGCTGCAACGCCATGATGGCACCGATGGCCATTTCATCGTTGTTGGCAGCGATAACGTCGATCTTGGTGCCGTTGGTCAGCCAGTTGGTCATCAGGTCGATGGCCTCGTTACGTGACCAGTTGGCCACCTGCTTCTCAACGATTTTCATATCAGGGTGTTTGGCGACCACGTCTTCAACGTCCTTGGTACGCAACTGGGCCGCATTGGTGCCCAGCTCACCGACCATGATGGCCACGTTGCCTTTCTCACCGGCCAGTCTGGCCAGCTCCTGCATTTCCAGGGTGCCGGAATCCAGCTCGTTGGAGCCAACAAAGGCAACACCTTCAGGCAGTTTGTCAGAATCGGGTTTGCGGTTGACGAATACCAGCGGGATCTTGGCTTCGGTAGCCAGCTTGATCATCTTGCCGGTGGCGGCACTGTCTACAGGGTTAACGACGATGGCGTCCACACCTGAAGCAATGAAGTTCTGGATCTGACTGACCTGACGGCCGATGTCACCCTGAGCATCTTCAAAGTTGATCTCGGTACCTTGCTTTTTCGCCTCTTCGGACATGTTGTTGCGAACGATGGTCAGGAAGTTGTCATCAAAATACGCCATGGAAACCCCAAGGGTGCTGGCCATGGCTGAGGTACTGCTGATTGCGGAGATGGAAAGCGCCAGTAGCAGTTTTTTGGTATTCATTGTCGAGTCACTCCAGTTACGTTCTTTGTTGTATTTATGCTCACCAGGAGATCCCAGCAGTCACTTCGAGCGAGTGAAGTTGCTGGATGGCAACGTCGCTGACAATAAGACAGTCAACCGTTGTCAGGGATAAAGGTGCGCTCAAAATAGAAAATTGTCAATGTTTTTTTTGATTAATGGAATTTTTATTCCATTGTGCGAATGACGTCTTTTCAGAATCAGTTTGAGCGGCTACAACCTGCGTCATTACTGACTTTTGGTCAGTGTGGTTAGGTCATTGTCGGGGTCATGGCAAGCATAGACGCCCGCTGGCTATAGGGAAAGTGCGACCTGAATTGATGGATGTTGGCTGTGAATATCAGTAGAAATAGAATAGATATTTCATTTTGAGCTTGCGCCGGATTAACGGGCGTTAATGCACATTGTAGCCACATTGTGTGGCTGAGGTGTCGCAGACCGAACGCATGCTCTCAAAGGATGCATGCTGTCAAAGGACAGGCAGTGTCACCGGGCAGGCTGTTCCGTCCATCCCGATGGCAGTGATCTGCGCAGCTAAGGAAAAAACAACCGGCAGACAGCAGTCTGCCGGTTGTGAAAGTGATCAGGCCGGTCAGCCAGGCAGGTGCCCGCGCCTGATCAATACGGGTAGCAAGAGAAAACACAGAGCGTAGTAAAGGGTTAACGTCCCCTCAGCCGTAGAACGCTGGGCGCTCGGGCATGGTAATGGCTTCGATCTGCTGGCTTTCTTGTGCCTTGACGCAGGCATCTGCTGCGACGGCGGCAGCGTAACCATCCCATGAGGAAGCGCCGCGCAACGTGCCACTCTGGACGCCGTCGAGGAAATCCTGCAGTTCGACGTCATAGGCGGCGATAAAGCGCTGTTTCCAGTCGGTAAGAATGGTGGTGGCGAGCTTGGCGTCCTTGCGTACCAGCAGGCTCTGCGGTTCGGGCAGGTTGGCGACGCCTTCTTCACCGACTACCGAGCACTGAATGTCATAGCCGTAGCGGCAGTTAACAAAGATTTCTACGTCGATGCGGATACCCCGGGCGGTTTCCAGCAGCACAATCTGCGGATCTTTCAGCTTGCTGTGGGTATGGCGGGTAGCGCGTGGATACAGCACCTGAGCAGACACATAGTCATCATTCAGCAGCCAGCGGAACACATCCAACTCGTGAATCAGGGTGTCTACAATGGCCATCGGTGTCACATAGGCTTCCGGTACGGTCGGATTGCGATGAGCGGCATGAACCATCAGTGGCTGGCCGATGCTGCCTTCATCAATGGCCTGTTTCAGCAGACGATAGCCACTGTCGTACGGGCGCATGAAGCCGACCTGCACCATGCGTTTGCCAGCGGCGATCTCGGCTTCAACGATGCGCATGCAGCCTTCGGCGGTGGTCGCCAGCGGCTTTTCACAGAACACGTATTTACCTGCTGCAATGGCGGCCAGTACGAACTCTTCATGGGTCGGACCCCAGGAGGTCACCAGAACGGCATCCACATTGTCGGCCTTGATCAGCTCATGGCCATTGTCATAGACAGTGGCATTCAGGTTCAGGCTGTCGACGACCTTGCGGGCCTGTTCCAGGTTCACGTCGGTGACGGCCACGATCTGACCACCGGTCAGGGTCTGAGCGATACGACGGGCATGGTCAGCGCCGATGGCGCCGGTTCCGATAACACCAATTCTGATGGTCATGATGGATTCCTTGCTGGCCGCGCTGCTACTGAGCGCGGCGTTGAATAGGGAAGAAGGTTGAGCTGAGAACACGATCTGCCGTGCGTCGCTTATTTCCAGTACTTGTCGATATAGCGCTGCATTTCCTGACGCATAAAGCGGCTGGACTGCTCGGCACGTTCTTCCCAGGCAAACACGCAACTGGAAAGTACGCCGTCAAAGCCGATTTCATGCAGGGTCCTGAAGAACACATCCCAGTCAATTTCACCTTCGCCCATATCCAGATGCTGGTGCACACGGGCAGTGGAACCGGGCGGATTGACGATGTAGCGCAGCTGCGACGATCCCTTGTGGTTAAAGGTGTCGGCCACGCGGGCATGGGCCAGCACGCCCTGAGTGGCGCGAATGGTCTGCGCCAGATCATCCCCGTAGTAAAAGCTGTGCGGGGCGATGTAGGAGCACTTCACTGCGCTGGAGTTGATGGTCTTGATGATGTTGACCGCCGGGTCGATCTGTTCCACCCAGTCTTCGGGATGAGGCTCGACACTGAGTGTCAGGCCTTCACGCTCAAGAATGGGGACCAGTACATCCATGCTGCGCCAGAAGGCATTCTCGCAGGCTTCTGCGGTGTGGGTGCCGCTGCGGTCAGCGGCTGAGCGCTCCGGTGAACCGCCTCGGCCAAATTCGGAAATCAGCAGCGGGGCATCCATGTCGACGGCAATCTCGATAGTGCGCTTCCAGTTGTCCATCGCCATTTCCCACTCATCACGGTAAGGGCTGGACCAGCGGTACATGGGCTGCAGGGTCGCCAGACCGACATCATGATCTTTCAGGGCCTTTTTGAAGGCATGCAGACGATCCGGATACACCCGTGGACGTGTCCACCACTGCAGAAAGTCTGCACGAGGTGAGAGTTCAATGTAGTCGTAGCCCAGTTCTTTCGTCAGACGACAGATTTCAGGCAGGGACAGATGACGGTGCATGTAGGGGTCGATGGCGATTTTCATTGTTGTAGTCCTCACTCGACGGTCTGTGGCCTGTTGCCTGTTATTTGTTACCTGTGGCAACGGCCAGATCAGGGTATCCGCTACCGGCAGCCAGTAAATTCTGGCAAGCCAATCCCTGTCCTGCTCATCGGTGATGAGCAGGAGGAGAGCGCAAATACGTTTACATCATTGTTGAAGAAGGAGTTATTCGGCCAGGCGGGCGCGAATGTAGTCCATGCTGTCCTTGACGGCGGCGATGGGGTCGGGCAGATCCCAGACTTCGGCAGAGAACGGCTCGAACGAGAAGTAGCCGGTGTAGCCGGTGGCCAGCAGCTGTTTGATCTGGCCAATGTTATCCAGACGGTCTTTGGGACCTACCAGAATACGATGAGCGTCGAGCATATCGTTGAAGGAGATGGCCGGATCCTCAACACCGGAAATGTGCACCAGACCGGTCAGGGCGGGGAACATTTCCTGCTCTGCGGCGCCCTTGTGGTGGAAGGTGTCGTGCACCAGACCAAAGCGGCCCTGTGCTTTCAGCCCTTCAATGGCATCCACGGCAACACGCTTGGTGCGCATGGACGAGAAGGGGAAGCCCAGTGCTTCGACAAAGCCCTGCAGGCCGTGTTTTTCCAGAATGGGTTGCAGGCCGGTAAGGGCCGTCTTGATGTCATCCACGCTGGCGACCGGGCCATTTTCGTTGAATGGGCACATGACCAGACCGATGGCACCGGCGGCGTTGGCCAGCTGCGCCTGTTTCTCCGCTTTGGCGGCCATCTCGTCATTCCAGACGTTGAAGGGATACAGCGCATTGATGCTCAGTACCTTGATGCCTCTTGCACGAGCGTATTCGCCGATCACTGTGGCGCGCTGCAGTTCGGTGACACTGTTTTCCTGCACGTCGTTGCGCAGTTCAACCGCATCCACACCGAGACCTGCGGCGGCGTCAATCAGCTGCTCAGCCGTCAGGCTGGGGCAGATCATGTGGTTCAGCGAAAACTTGATGGCGATATCGGACATTTGCGGCTCCTTCAGATAGCTAAGCCTGATGTTGAAGTTTGTTGTTATTGCCCTGTCAGATACTGGCTGGCAGGTATCCAGTTTGCCCTCCGCTGGCGGTGCCATCTGTCCGAAGAGTCAGATATTCGCCGCGGTGTAGGTAAAAAACGGCAAGGTATGCTGCAGCGAGCCCTGACCCTGATGACTGGTGGCTTCTTTCATCGCCTTGAGCAGGCGGCCAGCAGCCAGCTCCAGTGGGTGTGAAAGCACCACATCAATGGTGCCATCCGCCAGCGCGACGCGCGTTGCTGCCGTCAGCTCCATGCAAATCACAATCAGCTGTTGCGGACGCTGATATTCACGCAGGGCCTCGCACACTCCTTCAATACCGCCTCCGGCGATATAAATCGCACCAAGGTCAGGATGCATCTCCAGCATTTCCACTGTTGACGCCTTGGCCAGCGGAATGTCTTCCAGACTGATCACGGTCTCCAGTACCTGTACCTCAGGAGCAAACTCGCGCAGGTAGGCGCGAAAACTCATCTCGTTCTGTTCCTGATTCTGATAGCGGTGGCTGCCGATCATCAGCCCGATCTTGCCGCTATCCGGGCGAAGCTTGGTCAGCGTCCAGGCCGCCATCCTGCCCACCTTGCGGTAGTCCAGTCCGACATAGCCTGCACAGTGCTCCGCCGTCAGGTCAGAAATCAGCGCAATCACCGGAATACCCTGCTGTGAAAGCTGGTCGATCGCCTGACTGATCAGCGGGTGGTCTGCTGCCACGATAGCCAGTACGTCGCATTCCTGTGCCAGCCTGTGCATCTGTTCAATGATCTGCCGCGGCACCAGCTCCTCCAGAAAGACCACTCTGACATTGTCGTTGCGGTATTCGTGGGCTGTCGCCGTGGTCACAATGGCTTCCCCCAGATCGGCGTAAAACTGCGTTGAACGCTTCTGCAGAATGATGCCCATCCGGCATCCCTGAGCAGGTTCTTCCGCACGTCGCCGGATCAGATTGGTGCGTCTGAAGCCGATACGTTCCGCCGCTTCCAGTACCCGCTGCATGGTGGCGGGCTTGACCGGTGCACGTTTATTGATAACGCGGTCAACGGTAGCGACACCGACACCTGCCTCGCGGGCGACATCGGTCATGGTAGGTGTTGTGGACATCGTTGCTGGCGTCCTTTGACGTTAGGGCGGTGAGTGCTGATGGCAATGCGGGCTCTCATGGAGCATGAGCACTGAGATCACACCTTGGCCGTCGCCATAGCCAATGTCTATCGATTTTTGATAGCTGAATGGCCTTTGAGAGGGGGCAGCTATCAGAGCGCTGAGGTTCAGCTTCTTACTGTTTTTATTCACTGATGTTGTGGGTTGAGAGTCTAATCAGTGCGCTCTGAGGTGCAATATGAGGAGATTGGTCGCTATCAAAACTATCAAATTTGTGCGGATGTTTTTGATGGGTCTATCAAAAATGTGAGTGATGCAAGCGATGATTTCCTTCAGGGAGTAATACGGTAAATACAGCGACTGCCGTTACTCAGTAAATGCTGGCTGCGCTCCACCCGGGCGGGAGCCAGCAGGCGTCTGAACAGCTCCAGTTCGGAGCGGCAGAACTGCTGGCAGCGGCTGGCCGCGGCGCAGATCGGGCAGTGATGCTCAGTCAGAAGATAGCTGCCGTCCTGCTCGGCCTGCCATTGCGCCATATAGCCTTCTTCGCTGCGCCGCTGGGCAAGGGCCTGCAAACGAGCTTCCAGATCAGTGCATTCCGCCAGCGCCCTGATGTAATCAGCTTCGCTGTCCCTCTCACGCTGGCTGATCAGCTGATCCAGACCGGCTTCGCCGAACAGCTGACTGATGCTGTCCAGCAAGGTGACGGTCAGCTGGGCATGCCGGTCAGGAAAGCGCTGCCAGGCAGCATCGGTCAGAAACCAGCAGCGACGTGGGCGACCGCGGCCTTCCGCCCGATCCGTATAGGTCACCAGCCCCTGTTGCTCCAGTGCCTGCAGATGCTGGCGTGCGCCCATGGACGTCATCAACAGCCGTTCGGCCAGCTCAGCTGCACTCATTTCCCCCTGCGTTTTCAGCAGATAGATGATTTTTTCGTCGCTGGCCTGAGGGGGCAGGGCATGGTCTGTACTCATGGGGACTCGCTTTCCAGTGTGATGGGGGGGCTGCATCAGGACGGTGTAGCAGCATCAGCGATCGCTTTGCGCACACGTTTCAGGCGTACCGTCAGTTCTTTTTCCAGTTGCTTGTCACCGCGCTGTGCGGCTGCCTCCTGCCCGGTGCTGAAGGCTTGTTCAGCTGTCTGATGGTCCTGCTGTTCCATGGCCAGCAGGCCAAGCAGTCGCCAGGCAGCAGCGTACTGCGGATCGGCGTCGAGTGCCGCCTGCAGATGCTGACGGGCAAGGTTCAGGTCACCTTGCTGCTGCAGTGCCAGCGCAATGCTCATGCGTAACAGTGGCGAGTCACGGCCACTATCGAGCATCTTCAGTAAGGGTTCCAGCTTGAGGGTAGCGGACATGATGGACTCCCGGTGCCATGACGTATGGGGGCATTATGGTGATCGGGAAATATTAAAGCAAGAAAACGCTTTACTTAATCGTGGGTGCTGGTTCTATTAAATAAACAATTTGCTTTATTTAATTGGAAGGTTTCCGCTGTCGGGCCAGAATGGCCCAGACAATGAGCGGGTAACCATGATCTGTCAGTACTGGATGAAGGAGCCCATCCATGCCAGCACCACAATCAGCGTCATCGCCTGCCAATGAGCTTGTACGCGGGTATCGGCGCCTGTTGATCTCGCCCACCATGGCCGTGTTGTTTGTCACGGTATTTTTATCTGTGGCGGGTTTCAGCCTGCCTTCCCCGGTGTTTGCCCCGTTGTTGCTGGAGCCGCAATCCGGCTTCTTTGACCTGTCCGTGACGGATGTGGAAAGGAAAATCTGGCTCGGGGTGCTGATCGGTATCTATCCGCTGTTGCAGTTATTTGGCGCACCCTGGTTAGGGCGCCTTTCGGACGTCTACGGGCGCAAGCGCATGTTGCTGCTGTCACTGACGGGCGTTGCCGCCGGTTATGGCGTGATGGCGCTGGGTATGGCGCAGCATTCGCTGGCTGTCATGCTGCTGGGACGGATGGTGGAGGGCTGGTTCTGCGGCAATATCGCCATTGCACAGGCGATGGCGGCGGATATCAGCAGCCATGAGGAAAGGCCGCGTCATTTTGCTCTGCTCAGTATTGCCATGAATCTGGGCTGGGTCGTCGGCCCCATCATCGGCGGTTATGTAGCTAGCTGGACCGGTGA
Organism: Pokkaliibacter sp. MBI-7; assembly: GCF_029846635.1. NCBI lineage: Bacteria > Pseudomonadati > Pseudomonadota > Gammaproteobacteria > Oceanospirillales > Balneatrichaceae > Pokkaliibacter > Pokkaliibacter sp. MBI-7. Next base: position 4,022,658 of record NZ_JARVTG010000001.1, read on the forward strand.
TTTCAGTATGGTGGGCTGGCTTGCCGCCGGGCTGGTATTACTGAATGCGCTCTTTGCGCAGCTGACATTACAGCAAGGTCCGCGCGATATTGCTGCCTGTGTCACCGGGCATACACCGCCAGCGATTCAGCACAGCAACTGGCAACTGCTGATCGCCGCGCATCTGCGCCCGCTGTTTATCCTCACGGTACTGAGCTATGTCACCGTGCAGCTGTATTTCACCTACTTCAACATGTGGCTGGTTGACCGCTTCACCTATTCACCGGTGGAGCTTGCTCACTGTGCGGTACTGGTCAGCCTGCCAATGATGTTCGGCTCCTGGCTTGGCAGCCGTATGGCGAGTCGCTTTGACAACACCACACTGGGCATTGTCGGGCACGGGGTGATGGCGGTGGGCGTACTGCTGTTTATCTTCCCTGAACACCTGTGGGGTCTGGCCTTGACCTTTCTGCCCGCTGGCATCGGCATGACGATCGGCGAGCTGGCCACTTCGGTGGCAGTATCCAAAGCCGCTTCAGCACAGCAGCAGGGGCAGGCCATGGGGCTGTACCGCAGCCTGACAGTGGCCTGTGAAATTCTCGCTGTTGTGCTGGGCAGTGCGCTGGTGCTGTTCGACGTAGGTTTTACCTTTATTGCCGCCGCCATCAGCAGTGTGCTGTGCGCTCTGGGATTTCTGCGACTGCGGCGACAACAGGCTCAGCCGCAGGTCAGTGAACTACTGCTGCGTCGGCATATCCCCAGAGTGTTGTGGAAGGATGTAGGGCTGGAGCGTAAGGGGGAGTAATTCTATAAAACGCGAAGAGAGGGAAGAGAAGAAATCAGGCAGAGAAGCGTACCGATATGTACCTCTCTGCCTTTTGTCATCATTGCCAGTCAGATGAGACGACTGCCCGCGACTTTTTTGAGTTGTTTGGCAAAGGCTTTGTTGTCACCTTCGACGTGGATCAGGATGGCCTCGCCGGGAAAGTCCATGACTTGCAGATGCTGTAGTACCGACAGTGCCAGCTTCTTATCGTAGAGGCCAAACTTGGTAGCAACCTTGTATCCCAGTACGAAGCAAGGGCGCTCAGGGAAGAAGTACACCTTTTTACGGACCAGAAAGGCGTCGGTCAGACCTTCAATTTCACGCAGTCGTTGCTGAAGGTCGGCAATGCTGGCCTCCCCCAGTTCATGGGGCAGGAAGGTGCTGCTGACATGCAGCTGATTTCGCTCCTTGTGGGCGAAATACTCATCATGCTCACGCTGTCTGACCTTGTCATACAGATCGGCAGCAACCTCATGCTGGCCCAGTTGCCAGAAGTACTGCGCCAATTGTCGGTAGCCACCGATCATGTACTCCGGATCCTTGTCGATGACCTCATGCATCAGTTGAACACCCTGTTCCTCGGTAGTGCGCAACAGCCATTGAGCAAGGGCGAAAGCGACTTGCTGGTCATCAGGCAACTGCTCATTCAGGGTACGCAGTTGTGCAATCGCACTTGCCATATCGCTCTCATAATGAGCAGTCAGCTGGGCGCGATCATAAAGTTCCTGAGGGCTCAGCACCTCGCCATCACTCATACGCTGATTCAGTGTGGCCAGCTGTTGCCTGGCCTCCTGGACTGTCTCAAAGCGTTCTTTCCAATGCGCTGCTACATCGGTGCTCCATTGCTGGTCAAAGTGATCCAGTAACGGCTGTTTCATTGCCCCAAGCAGCTCGAGGGCACTGTTTCCGGATGCTGGCGGGCTCCACTGGGCTGTCGCCTGAAATGCCTGAAGTCGGTCCTGCAGACTGGGATGGGTATCGTCGAACGTGGTTTGCTGGCGCAAATTGTCCGCAATCCAACCTTCATAGTCTGATGTCAGCTGCTGTCTGATGCTCAAGCCAAACTCGCTGAAAGGCTGTGCGGCAGGATAGGCCGTATGCTCAGCCTGTCGGTGGATGTCTGGCCAGAATCGTTCACGCATATAACTATTGGCGACTTGTACACCTGTCAGCGCCTGAGCCATGGTGGCAGGTGAGGTTAGTCGGGCGGCAACCGCATCAGCTTCGTACTCATTGGCCCGAGCCAGCGGAAAGGAGTAGGCGTTGAAGCGGGGGATAAACCAGGACAGGAAAGGCTTGAACAAGTAGGTTACCCAGCCTTCCACATCTTCCAGCTGGTTTAGCAGCTGACTCCAACGCAACCGTAACCGATAAAGCCAATTGCCCAGACGGCCGTGGCCACCTGATAAATGGCCATATTCGTGGGCCAGAACCGCCTTGAATTGTTCCGGCGTGAGGGCATGCATCAGTGGCAGCCCAAGAATCAGGTAATTGCGATACCAGCCAAAAATGCCCAGACGGGGAGATTGCGCAACGGCTGCATTCAGGTCATCAGTGACCAGCACGTGGTCAAAGCGAGGTGCTCGCAGCGCGATGCGAATGCTGTCAATCATTGCGAACAGCTCTGGTGCATCTGCCGCACTGATTTCCATTCCCTGAGGGCGAGGTACCTTGATATACATGGCCTTCAGCGTCAGCCATAACAGTGGCACGACAATAATCAGCAGCTTCACTCCGATCAGGTGCAGTTTGGCAACTGACAGGGCCACAGCCAGAGTCATTACCAGCAGGAACGCTAAAATGGCCAGCAAGTAGGCATTGCCTGCCAGTGCCAGCAAAAATACACGTAGTTTGTAGCTTGATGGGTTGGCTTGAGCCTGCTTTTCCAGCGCGGTAACACGTCGCTCAAATTCATCTTGAGTCATTGCAGCTTCCATGTGTCAAAAGAGAGCGGTTCTTAGCTCGGTAGCGCGAGTATAAATAGTGTCAAAATGTAAGTCTTTTGTAATTTGTGGAAATGTTTTGAATTTTCTTGTTGCTCTGAGCCGCCCAGAATATTGCAGCTCAGCATGCAGGGGCGTAATCGCTGACACACACCCGTTACCACGATCTGCTAGATTGGCCATAGACGTTGCTGATAACGGTGAGCGTTGGAGTGGGGAAACTACGGAGGTGTCTCAATGAGACTTGAATTGCGCAGCGCTAAACGGATACCTGTTGTCTCAGGATTGGCCAGTGGCTTTTCACTCTGCCTGATATTGATGGTCACCCCCTCTGCACAGGCGGCCAGTATTACCTCCATCACGCCGTTGGGGCAGGCCCATGTGCCTTATCTGACACAATTTCAGGGCACCACCATCGGAGGGCTGTCCGGCCTGAGCTGGTCTGCCGAGCAGCAGCATTTTGTTGCTATCAGTGATGACCGCAGTGAGCGCCAGCCAGCGCGCTTCTATACCTTCACGGTGCAGCTGTTCAATGGCAGGCTGACGGATGACAGTGTGCAGTGGCAGCGCTTTACCACCTTGCTTGATCGTGACGGTAGGCCTTACGCAGAAAATGCGCTGGACCCGGAAGGCATTGCGCTGACCGGTAGTGATCGCGTTTATGTGTCCTCAGAGGGGGATGGCATCCGCCAGATTGCTCCCTTTATTAACGGTTACGACCTGCAGGGGCGCTGGCAACAGTCACTGCCCATGCCCACGATGTTCTGGCCGGCATCGGTGTTTGACCGTCTTAATCAGGGAATTCGTAACAATGACGCCTTTGAAAGCCTGACGGTCACACCTGACCGCACCACACTCTACTCGGCGACAGAAACAGCGCTAAAACAGGACGGGGAGGAGTCTACCCAGGCCCATGGCAGCCCGGCGCGTATTCTGCAATATGCGCTGGCCGATGGCCGTTTGCTACATCAGTTCCGTTACGACATCGATCCGGTGATTCCGCCCACGGGAGCTTCCGCATCCGGTGGCTCCATCGGTCTTGCCGACATGCTGGCACTGGACAATCAGGGTACTTTGCTGGCATTGGAACGCACTTACGTCAAAGGCGCGGGCAACCGGATTCGTCTGTACGAGGTGTCTCTGGCGGGGGCGACCGACATCAATACGCTGAAAAGCATCAGGGGCAACCAGCAAATTGTACCCGCCAGTAAGAGGCTGGTGGCTGATCTGGCAGACGATCTCAACGTGCCGCTGGACAACTTTGAAGGGCTGGCACTGGGCCCGAGGCTGGATGATGGTCAGTACCTGTTGCTGCTGATCTCGGATGATAACTTCTCCGATAAGCAGCGGACTCTGATCGCAGGGTTTGCCGTGACAATTTTGCCGTGACTAAAAAGCCATAGCTGCCGGGCTGCGTGTTGTGTTTGCACCCTGACCGCTTTAGAGATAGTTTTACGCGAAACTAAAAATAAGTTTTAAGTGAAACTAATTGTAGGGAGATCGGTTACATGCAGACCGTGGCTGCTGACCTGGAGCTATTCAGCTATTTCCGCTCATCGACGGCATATCGCCTGCGCATCGCGCTGAATCTGAAAGGCATTGATTACCGCATCACCCCGATCAACCTGCTCAAGGGCGAGCAGCGCAGCGAGGCCTATCTGCAGGTCAATCCACAGGGGCTGGTACCGGCACTGCGGCTGGGGGATGGTCGCATCCTGACCCAGTCCATGGCGATTCTGGAATGGCTGGAGGTGTGCTATCCGCAGAAACCGTTATATCCCGACGATAGCTGGCAGCAGGCACAGGCACGCAGCCTGTGTATGGAGATCAGCTGTGATATCCATCCGCTGAACAACCTGCGCATTCTCAAGTATCTGGTTGGGCCGTTGGGGCGCAGCGATGAAGAAAAAACGGCCTGGTATCACCACTGGCTGCATCAGGGATTCAGGGTGCTGGAAGCCCAGTTATCTGACACGACCTATGCCGGCGGTGAACAGCCCAATATGGTAGACGTCTGCCTTATCCCGCAGCTGTACAACGCTTACCGGTTCGGACTGGACATGGCGTCCTACCCGCGTATGCAGCACATCTATCACCACTGCAATCAGCTGGATGCTTTTATTCAGGCGGCACCGGAGCAGCAGCCTGACGCCGTTTAGTCTTCCCGCTGCTAAAACTGGCAGACACTGCCTGCCAGTCGCACGCGCCCAAATCCGGCATTGGCAGCCTGTGGTGTGATGGCGGCAAGCCGATCCAGCCGAATATCCTGATCTCCCGTAGCGCCGCGCAGGCGCAAGAACTCTTCCTTGTCGGCATTGACGATGGTGGTAATGGCCCTTGCCTCAAAACGGCTGCCATCGGTCAGCTCGACCAGCAGCACGTAGCCGCGCATGCAGGCGATTTCCAGATAGTCGTGCAGATCACAGGAGATAGGCTGGTAGTGTGCTGATGAGTCAGACATGGCGTAGTGCTCACGCAGGGGAAGTCAGGTGTTCGTGCAGGCAAATAGTCTTGCAGACAATGATGACAGATCCATTTCCTGCGTTGGTTGTTCAGCGCTGAGGCCGGTATGGAGGCAAGTCAAAATCATTCCTGCAGGGAATCAGTCCTGTGCCTTCTTTTCGTTTTTGTCCGCCCGGACAAGTTGTTAAGCTTGCCGCCGTTCTGAACCTGGACGGCAATAATGGAACTGGAAATTACCACCCTGATCGTACTCGCGCTGGTTGCTCTGGTAGCTGGCTTTATTGACTCTATGGCTGGTGGCGGCGGGCTGATCACCATTCCGGCATTGCTGGCGGCAGGGGTGCCACCGACCATGGCGCTGGCGACCAACAAACTGCAAAGCAGTTTTGGCTCGTTTGCGGCCACGCTGTACTTCCTCAAACGCGGCATGATTGATCTGGCCTCGATGAAGTGGGCCGTCATCTGTACCTTCGTCGGTAGCGCACTGGGCACATTGCTGGTGCAGCAGATTGATTCCAGCCAGTTGAGCCGGATTCTGCCCTATCTGCTGGTGGGCTTTGCCTGCTATTTCCTGTTTTCCCCTCGTATCAGTGACAGCGACAGCCATCGCCGCCTGAGCCACAACGCCTTTGCACTGCTGGTGGGAACCGGGGTGGGTTTCTACGATGGTTTCTTTGGCCCCGGAACCGGCTCCTTCTTCGCCATGGCCTTTGTGGCACTGGCCGGGCTGGGGATGGCAAAGGCGACGGCCCATACCAAGCTGCTTAACTTCACCTCCAACATGGCCTCACTGCTGTTCTTCATTATCGGTGGCAAGGTGCTGTGGACGGTGGGCCTGACCATGGCGGTCGGGCAGATTCTCGGCGCGCGTCTGGGGTCGCGGATGGTAGTGGCCAAAGGGGTGAAGCTGATTCGCCCGTTGCTGGTGACGGTGTCGCTGGTGATGTGTGCCCGCCTGCTATGGCAGGGACATCCTGAGTGGTTTGCCTGGATTGGTGCCGGTCTGAAAGCAGTACTGCCGGTGTAGAAAACGGGACTGGCTGCGGCGGGGCGTACTTGCTGCAGCCATATGCTCTTCAGTTATACGCTCCGCGGTCAATTCTGGTTGTTATATCCCTTCTTTTAACTGAGACGGTTGGCTGCGGGCAAAATGGGCCTGCAGACAATCGATCAGACGTTGTACCCGCGGGCGCTCATAGACACTGGGTCGAAACAGCAGATTGATGGGGCGCTCAATCGCAATAGGCAGCGCAAATCGCTGGCTGGCCGGGATCTGCATGATGTCGGCCACTCCCAGTGGAATCACCGCAGGCATCAGGCCCAGCCGACCCATATGGGCCACAGCAAAGAACGAGTTCATCTGCATCACCGGGTCCAGCCCTGCTTCCAGCAACAGCGGTTCCAGATGGCGATTGCTGGGAATACTCAGGTCAATGCTCAGACAGGCCAGTCGCTGGCGGTAATCCGGTGGCTGGTGATGCACCAGAATCAGCGGCTCCTGCATCAGAATACGATGGCTCAGCCCCGGTGGAATCTTGATTTGCCCTGCCCCGATACCGACCACGGCATCGCCACTGCGTACCCGTTCAACGATGATGGGGGTGTGATGGCTGGCAAAGCTGAGGTGGGCATCCTGTTGCATATAATCCTGCAGGAAAGGGCCAATATAGGCCGTCAGGATCGTCTCCGATGCGGCAATCTGCAGCGCGGTGGTATCGACGGTGCTGAGCTGATCAAACAGCAATCCTTTCAGCTCGCCCAGTGTTGGCGCCACGGTGAGCAGCAGGGCACGGGCATCCGCCGTCAGGCGTACCTGCCGGCCATCCGGCTCAATCAGCTTCTTGCCGAGACGATGTTCCAGGTTGGCGATTCGCTTGCTGACCGCTGACTGCGTGATAAACAGCCTGGTGGCCGCACGGCTCATGGTGCCCTCGCGTGCCAGCACTTCCAGTGTTTCCAGACCTTCCAGCAGCATGGGCATTACCTATTCCTCAGGGGAATCAGAAGGGTAGTGAGGTCACTGCCTCATGGTCAAGATGGAAACACGATGGATTGATAAGGCTTATCAGGATTTCTCAACCATTTTCCTTTCTGGCTGTTTATACTGCCCCTGCCTCTTTGGTTATAACCTTATGTCCATATAGATCTGGCAGTGATGGCCAGAGTCTTCCGGTAATAGCCCGTTCCCCGTCAGTCGTGCCACTGCATAGGTTAAAAGCATGTCGTTAGCGCGTTACTTTCCCTTTTTGCGCTGGGCCCGGCCCACGCCCAGGGCGATGTTTGCCGATGCCAGAGCGGGCTTCAGTGTCGGGCTGGTGCTGGTGCCGCAGGCGGTGGCCTACGCCACGCTGGCGGGAATGCCACCGGAAACCGGGCTCTATGCGGCCATGATCCCCTCCATCATCGGTGTGCTGTGGGGCTCTTCGTCGTTACTGGCGGCGGGGCCGGTCGCCCTGACCGGGCTGCTGACCTTTGGCTCATTGCAGAATATGGGCACGCCGGGCTCGGCAGAGTGGGTGACGGCAGCCATGTGGCTGGCCATCTATTCCGGTCTGATTCAGTTTGCCCTGGGCGCCTTCAAGCTGGGGGCCATTGCCAACTTTGTCTCCTTCCCGGCGCTGAAAGGGTTTATCAACGCTGCGGCGCTGATCATCATTTCGTCCCAGTTACCGGCATTGTTGGGTATCGAAGGGGGATGGAGCCTGCCTCATGTGCAGCAATGGGTATCCAGCCTGCTGATGCTGGATCTGACGACCATAACGACGCTTGCCATCGGCGCAGGGTCATTTGTCTTTCTGCTGGGTTTCAAGAAATGGTTGCCGCAGCAGCCAGCGGTGCTCTACGTCTGTTTGCTGGGCATTCTGATCAGTTATCTGACCGGCTTTGCTGGCGAGGGGGGCGCTATTGTCGGTGTCTTGCCCAGCGGCCTGCCATCGCTGGTCATGCCGCAGGCGCTGACCTTTGATCAGCATCGCATGTTGCTGCCGGCGGCCCTGATTGTCGCGCTGGTAAGCTTTACCGAAGCCATGTCCAGTGCCCGCACCCTGTCACGCAAGCGCGGGGAGCGCTGGGATGAGAATCAGGAGCTGATCGGCCAGGGGCTGGCCAAGGTGGCCAGTGGTTTCTTTGGTGCCTTTCCTATCAGTGGTTCGTTCTCCCGTTCGGCACTGAATCTGTACGTCGGAGCGACCAGCGGCTGGTCGTCGATTTTTGCCGCTGTCTGTGTGGCGGTCAGCCTGTTGTTTTTCACCGGACCGCTGGCGTTGCTGCCCAAGGCGGTGCTGGCCGCGGTCATCATTGTGCCGGTACTGAACCTGCTGGATTTTGCTGTGTTCCTGAAACTGGGCAAGAGCAGCCCTGAAGATGCGCTGACGGCAGGCGTCACCTTTGTCACCACCCTGATCTCTGTGCCTCATTTACACTGGGGTGTGCTGTCCGGCTTTCTGCTGGCCATGCTTATCTCGGTTTACCGTCGCAGCCGTCCACGCATCATGGAAGTGGGCCTGCATGCGGAAGACCGGGTGTTCAGAGACAGGCAGCGCTGTGATCTGCCCCGGTTGCAGCGGCAGGTGCTGATGGTGCGTATCGATTCGGCGCTGATCTACACCACGGCGCCAGCGCTGGAAAGTTTTGTACTGGATCATCTTGATGCTGAAACCCGGGAGGTGGTGATCCTGTGTGGCGGGATCAACGACATTGATGCCACTGGCATCGAGATGCTGACGGAGCTGTACCATTATCTCGACAAGCGGCAGGTTCGGCTGCGGCTGGCCTCGGTAAAACTGCAGGTCTGGCAGCGACTGGAGCGGGCAGGGTTCACCACGCTGATTGGCAGCAAGCAATGCTTCCTGACCGATGCGGATGTGATCCGCAGTTATGCACCGGCAGTCGCTCAGGCGTCTTAACGCGATATATTTATACGGCGTTAAAACAACAACAGCCTCATTGCGAGGCTGTTGCTGTTTGTGTGGTGAGTGTTACATCACCAGCAGCAGGAGGGCGCCGAACAGGATGCGGTAGATACCAAAGGCCACGAAGGTGAAGTGCGCGAGAAAGCGGATAAACAGCCTCATTGCGATATAGGCGCTGATAAAGGCCACAATAAAACCGACGATCAACGGCATAAAGGACTCGCCGGCAAACTCATGATAGTGCTTGAGCAAATCATAACCACTGGCTGCCAGCATCACCGGCAAGGCCAGCAGGAAAGAAAACTCGGCGCTGGCCTTGCGGCTCAGGCCCACCAGCATGGCCCCAATAATGGTTGACCCCGCACGGCTGGTGCCGGGAATCAGGGCAAACACCTGCGCAATACCTATCCACAGGGCCTGCTTGTAGCTGAGGTTTTCCACATCGGTCACCGTGGCGCGTTCTTCTTTATAGGTAATAAGCAATCCTTGAGGGAGTTCGGCCAGGGTTACTGTGGCACGTTCTTCCTTATAGAAGCGTTCAACGATAAGAAAGACGATACCACCGACGATAAACATGATGGCAACGATCTCGGGCGAGAACAGGGCCTTGATCTGCTTGCTGAACAGGAAACCCACGGCGCCTACGGGAATAAACGCCAGAATCACCTTCTTCCACAGCTCAACGTGTCTGAACGTGAACTTGTCCGCGTAGTTGGCGGTCACGGCCAGAATGGCAGCCAGCTGGATAATGACCTCAAAGGCTTTGTTTTCGGCATTCTGATCCATGCCCAGCCACTGGCTGGCAATAATCAGGTGGCCAGTCGAAGAAATAGGCAGAAATTCAGTGATGCCTTCAACGAGGCCAAGCACCAGAGCTTGCAATATATCCATATCGACGATCCATAGCAGAGTCGCGGAGGGTGTGAGAAAGCGGCTATCTTGGCATAACGAAATGTTTCCGCAAACCAGAGGGTAGGAAGGGATAAAGGAATATCGACCCGTCTGAAAACTTGCTCCATTCTGATGTGTGCTGCATATAACAGCGTCAGGTAAACCTTTTTGGTTCTGCCGTAAGTGGTTGTGTGACGCTGTCATTCACTCCTGAACAGCCCGCCCGCTTTGGCCTCCCGGCCTGTAAGCGCCTTGGCCTCCCGGCTTATAAGCGCTGTAGGAACCTGATATGAAAATACTGATTGGAGAGAATCACAGCTGTTTTGATATCTATACCCTGCAGGGGCTGATGGCGGCTGGTATGTGTATTGTTCGGGCCAGTTCGGGGGTGGGGGTGATGCAGAAACTGCAGCGTGATCGCTTTGATGTGGTGGTGCTGGAGTCGGGGGATCTGGGAGGGATGACCAGCTGCGACGTGTTTCACGGCGTACGCAATGCCGGCATGCAGGTGCCGGTGCTTTTCCTCTACAACGAGGCCCAGCGTCCGCCCCTGCCAGCGCCTGTACCGGGCACCGATCAACTCCGTTGCCCGATTTCCCTGAGTGTGCTGCTGAGCCACCTGCAGGCGCTCGAAGACGGTCTGCCCCCCGTGGCGGCTGATCAGCATTTTCGTCTGGCGGATCTCGATGTCGATCTTGACCACCAGTGTGCCAGCCGTGGCGGTTGCCCTCTCAGCCTGACCGAGCAGGAGTTTCGCTTATTGGCACTGCTGATACGGCATCAGGGCCGCTCGGTGCCGCTGGCGGCCATCGGGCTGGCATTACAGGACACCAGCCCCGACAGTGCGCCAGAACGGCTGGAGCTGGCGATCCGTCAGTTAAGGCAGAAAGTGGATGAAGCACATAAAGTGCACCTCATCCACAGCACGCCTGAGCGAGGGTATGTGCTCGAAGTCTCCTAGCGTGTGAAGACACGCTGGCGCAGCGATTAGGGAGCAGGGGTCTGCCGGGCGGGCTGACCGGGAAGCCGGGTGATTTCGCCTGCGTCCAGCGTTTGCCGGTGGGTCAGTAACGGGAACAGCTTCATCCACAGTGCAACCACTGCCAGGGTGCCGATCCCTCCGACGACGATGGCGGGTACGACGCCCAGCCACGCGGCCGTCACGCCGGATTCAAATTCCCCCAGCTGGTTGGAGGTGCCGATAAAAATGGAGTTGGCTGCACTGACGCGGCCGCGCATTTCGTCTGGGGTTTCCAGCTGTACCAGCGTGGAACGGATGACCACGCTGATCATATCCGACGCCCCCAGCAACCAGAGTGCCAGCAGTGACAGGAACAGGTTGGTCGACAGGCCAAACACAATGGTGGCCAGTCCGAACACCGCCACTGCGGCAAACATGATCTTGCCTACATTGCGTCGTAGTGGGCGGCGGGCCAGATACACGGACATCATCACTGCTCCCAGCGCGGGAGCACAGCGCAGCAGACCGAGCCCCCACGGGCCAGTGTGCAGAATATCTTTGGCAACGATGGGCAGCAGGGCCGTGGCACCGCCGAGCAGTACGGCAAACATGTCCAGCGAGATGGAGCCGAGGATCACCGGATTACGGCGAATAAAGACCATCCCGCCCAGCAGTGATTCCATGCTGACCGGCGCTTTGGCGGGCGTCTTGTACTCATACTGCAGGTTGAGCAGAAACACCGCTGAAATCAGGAAGCACACCACACTGCTGCCATACAGGGCGGTCGGGCCAATCAGGTAGATCAGGCCACCCAGGGCCGGGCCTGCAATCACAGTGGCTTCGCGGGCAGAAGCCATGAGAGCCACCGCACGAGACAGCAGATCAGGCGTGATCAGGTTGGGTAGCAGTGCCTGCGTGGCGGGCATCTCAAAGGCACGGGTCGCTCCCAGTGCTGCGGCACAGGCATAGATCATGCTGGCACTGATGGAGTGGGTGAGATTGCCCAGCACCAGCACCGATACTGTGATGGCCATGACCAGCCGACAGATCAGCACGATGATGCGGCGGTTGTACTGATCAACCATATGGCCAGCCACCAGTGTCAGCGCCAGTTGTGGCAGAAACTGGGCCAGACCGACCAGACCCAGATTCAGGGCGCTGTTGGTGAGGTCGTACATCTGCCAGCCGATGCCCACGGCGAGCATCTGGAAGGCAAAGGAGGATGCGATCTGGCCAATCCAGAAGCGCATGAAAGCTTGGTGTTTCAGCAGGGACGTTTCCACTGTGTTGATCCGGGTGCGGTAGTGCGGAAGGGAAAGGTCCAGTAGTGTACCCGACTTGATTTTTATTTAAACAAACGATTGAACAACGTTGGTCGGCCGGGCCGGAACAATCCGCTGACGGAGTGCCCGGCTCAGCCAGCGATCATTGCTGACCGCTGCACCCGGAGGAAGGGTTACAGGAACATACCGCCTGATGCTTCAATTCTCTGCGCATTGATCCAGCGGTTGTCGTCGGAGAGCAGTGAGGCAATCACGCCGCCAATATCATCGGGCAGGCCAACTCGGCCGAGGGCTGTCTGTGAAGCGACAAAGTTGTTCACCTGCTCGTTATCGCGTACTACACCACCGCCAAAGTCGGTCTCGATGGCACCGGGTGCCACCACGTTGACGGCAATCCCCCGTGCTCCCAGTTCCTTGGCCATGTAGCGGGTCAGCACTTCGATGCCGCCTTTCATCGCCGCATAGGCGGCGTATCCGGGCAGGGCAAAGCGGGCCAGACCGGTAGACAGGTTGACGATACGACCGCCATCTGCCATCAGTGGCAGCAGAGCCTGAGTCAGGAAGAAGGTGCCCTTGAGATGGATATTCATCAGGGTATCGAACTGTTCTTCAGTGGTTTCCATAAAGCTGGCGTGAATGCCGATACCGGCGTTGTTGACCAGAAAATCGAAATGCTCGCGCTGCCAGTGCTGCGCCAGCGTCTGTTTTACCGTTGCGGCAAACGCGGGGAAGCTGCTGGCAACGGCCACATCCAGCTGCAGGGCCACGGCTCGGGCACCGGCTGCCGCGACCGCCGCGACGACTTCTTCTGCTTCAGCCTGCTGGCTGCGATAGGTGAAAATCACATCCACCCCTTTGCGGGCCAGATGCATGACGGTGTTCCTGCCCAGACCACGGCTGCCGCCGGTCACGATTGCGATTTTGTTGCTCATGCTGTGCTCCCTTTTTTACTGGTGAAGAGCTGCTGGTGAAAGGCTGCTGGTGCGCTGGCGCAGTGGAATGCAGCTCAATGCAGATCAGAACGGGCTCGTTGTCTGTGCCTGAGTGCAGGCATGTGTGACGGGAGCCTGATCTGTTGAAAGGCAGTCTATATTTCGTATATGGCCGGATAAATCAGCTATCCGTGTTTATACTGTTCGCGATGTCCGAACAGTGGGTGAGCTGATGAAAGAGCTGGATGCCATGCAAATCTTTATAAGGGTAGCGGAACTGGCCAGTTTTACCGCTGCCGCTGACAGCCTGCGGCTACCCAAGTCCAGCGTTTCCACTGCAATCCAGCAGCTGGAAGAAATGCTCGATACCCGCCTGCTGCACCGGACTACCCGCCGTGTCAGCATGACCCCGGACGGTCAGGTGTTCTATGAACGCAGCAAGGATCTGCTGGCGGATATGGATGACCTGCGCACGCTGTTTCGGCATGAACAGTCACAACTGCAGGGGCGGCTGCGGGTGGATATGCCACTGGCGGTGGCACGTGATGTGGTGTTGCCCAGACTGTCTGAGTTTCTGCAGCAGCATCCGGCTCTGAATATCGAAGTGTGCAGCACCGACCGCCGTGTCGATCTGGTACGCGAAGGCTTTGACTGCGTGTTGCGCGCCGGGCATCTGGGCGACAGCAATCTGATCGCCGTGCCGGTCGGCCAGTACTACAACATCAATTGTGTCAGTGCCGGATACGCAGCTCAGTTCGGCATTCCTCGTACCCTTGATGATCTGGCCGGGCACCGGCTGGTGCATTACGTGGTCGAGCTGGGCGGTCGCCCCGATGACTTTGAATACCATGACCCTGCTCTGCCGCAGCAAACGGGCTATGTCCCAATGGCCGGTGCGGTAACCGTCAATAACTCTGAAGCCTATCTCAGCGCCTGTCTGGCCGGGCTTGGCATCATCCAGACGCCACTGACAGGGGTGAAGTCCTACCTTGCCTCTGGCGCATTGATTGAGGTGCTGCCTGAATTTCGTCTGGCGCCGATGCCGCTCTCTTTCGTCTATGCTAATCGCCGCCATTTGCCACGGCGGGTACGTGTCTTTATGGACTGGGTAAAAGAGATCATGCATGACAAACTGCTGTGACCGCCTGTACTGACCGTGCTAGTCCGGCAGCCGCAGCAGCTGTTCAAAGTCTTCCGCGCCCGGCCCCAGCGGCTGGCCGAAACTGAACTCTACATAGTTACCGTTGGGGTCGCGCAGGCCACAGTAATACCCCACCGGGAATGCCTCTTGACGGGGTGCCCAGACCAGACAACCGGCCGCCTCTGCACGCGCAGCCAGTTTGTCCACCTCGGCGCGGGAGCCGAGGGCAAAGCCAAAATGACGGTAATCATTACCGGCCAGCTGCAAGTCTTCTCCACCGTTCATCAGTACAAAGATAAAATCGCTTTCCCGCCCGGGTTCGGCCATCCAGACAATCTGTTTGGCACCATGGCGCCGCTCGTGAATGGTGTACATGCCACAGTAGTCGGCGTAGAACGACACGCAGGCATCAAGATCGACCACATGCAGCGCAATATGGGTTATCCGCGGGCTGGGCATAGGCACCTCACTGATGGAGCTGGCTGGCAGAACGGTGAACTGTTTATGGCCCCCGCAGGGGGGATTTCAACGCATTAACGCGTTCTCGCTTTGAACAGGCCAAATGCGCTTGACCCTGCTACCCTTGCCGACAGCTATCACGATGGTCTGTAACAGGCCATCGCACATCAGGGAAAAGGAAACTCCATGGCACAGGTAGTTGCAGTCAGCTGTTCAGAACAGCACGTATTTTCCAAACAGCCAGCCCGTCAGATTGAGCTGATCAAGGGCGAAGGGGTAGTGGGAGATGCCCATCGTGGCGTCACCGTGCAGCACCGCTCCCGCGTCGCCAAAGATCCCAGTCAGCCTAATTTGCGCCAGGTTCATCTGATCCAGCAGGAGCTGATCGACGAGCTGCAGGGCAGAGGTTTCGCCGTGGAAGCAGGGACGCTGGGGGAAAATATCACCACTCAGGGCCTTGATCTGCTGGCCCTGCCCACTGGCAGTGTGCTGGCAATCGGGGAAACAGTGCGCATCGAGGTGACGGGATTACGCAACCCCTGTGCTCAGCTTGACCGCTATCAGCAGGGGCTGACCGCCGCGGTACTGGATCGGGATGAGCACGGTCAGCTGATCCGGCGCGCCGGTGTCATGGGCATTGTGCTGCATGGCGGGCCAGTGCAGGCGGGCGACAGCATTGCGATTAGCCTGCCTGCGTTACCCTATTCCCCTCTGGTGCCAGTGTGAGAGTGTTGCGAAGCGAGCATACCCGATGGTGCGGCAAGCAAGAACGCTTGCCCGAACAGGAGTTACACGGATGAAACTGACCAGAAAGTCACTGGATCAGGCTGTTGAACAGCAGATTATCAGCGCTGATCAGGCCGAGCGGTTATGGGGGTTCTGGCGCAGCCAGCATGCCAATACGCCGCAATTCGACTTTACCCATGTGCTGTATTATCTCGGCGGCATGATTGCCATCGGCGCCATGACGCTGTTTATGAACCTCGGCTGGGAGGAATTCGGTGGCTGGGGTGTGTTCTTTATCTCGCTGCTGTATGCCGGAGTGGGCCTGTGGCTTTCCCGCCATTTTGCTGACCGGGGGCTGATGATACCGGCGGGCATTTGCGCCACCTTCGCTGTTGCCCTGACACCGCTGGCCATTTATGGCCTGCAGCAGGCACTGGGAGTCTGGCCTGACGACTCACCTTACCGTAACTACCATCGCTATATCCGCTGGCACTGGCTGTATATGGAGCTGGGCACGCTGGCGGTGGGGTGCATGGTGCTGTGGCGCTACCGTTATCCTTTTCTGGTGATGCCGATTGCGGTCACCCTCTGGTACATGTCCATGGACCTGACCACCATGCTTAACGGTGGCGACTATTCGTGGGAGCTGCGCAAGCTGGTGTCGCTGTATTGTGGCCTGCTGATGATCGGGCTGGCGCTGTGGGTGGATATCCGTTCACGCTTTAGTGCCGATTATGCGTTCTGGATCTACCTGTTTGGTGTGATGGCTTTTTGGGGCGGTATGACGCTGCAGCATTCCGACAGTGAACTGAACAAGTTCATTTACTGCTGCATCAACCTGCTGATGATCGTTGCTGGAGTAATGCTGATGCGGCGGGTATTCGTGGTGTTCGGTGCCATTGGTGCCTGCCTGTACCTTGGCCATCTGGCAGAGGATGTGTTTGAAGACAGCTGGCTGTTCCCCATGGCGCTGACGGCTATCGGTCTGCTGGTGATCTACCTCGGTGTGCTCTGGCAGAAACATGAAGATGCTATTACCCGTCATGCGCGCCAGCTGTTACCCATGGCGTTGCGTGAGCTGCTGGAGCACCGGCAGTGATGACGCCTTCTTCACCGTTACAACGGGGTATTCATCGCTTTATCGGCATCGTGGTGATGGTGCCCAGCACGCTGGTGGCACTTTATCTGTCGATGATGGCGCTGGGGTTTGAGCTGGATGCCTATGAGCATCAGTCTTCACTGTATGCCGCGCTCGCCGTGATAGTGGTCTTTATCACCGGCTGGATGGGGCTGGCGACACTATGGCTGCTGTATTTTGCGGTTAATCACCAGCGGGTGTTGCTGCCACCGTCTCTGGCCAGAGTGGGCACAGGCCTGCTGATATTCAGCTGTATCGCCCTGATGCTGCTTTCAGGGGGGAATCTGCGTGTGCGGATTCTGCTCCACGGCTGGCCACTCTGGGCCGTGGCCTACTTCTATCTTGCCCATCGAGAGCTGCTGGCCAGCAAACTATAGCGAGCTGCCATAGCAGGGAAGACTGTAGGAAAACTGGTATCAAAGTGTCACAGGTCAGTCATCCGTCCTTCGTACGCTCAAGTCTCCACATGACCGGGTACAGAGGACGGAGAGTCAGATGGCACATATGGATCACACCTCGGGCGTAATGCCATCAGCAGGTATCGGTGGAATCTCCAGAATCAGCTGGTTCTTTGCCGCGCTGTTTCTGATCACCACCCTGTATTTTCTCAACTGGGGTCTGGACTACACCCAGCACAACACGCCGGTGATTTTTGTACTGGCCTGTCTGTTCGGGCTGTTCATGGCGTTCAATATTGGTGGCAATGATGTCGCCAACTCCTTCGGTACCAGCGTCGGCGCCGGTACCCTCAGCATCAAACAGGCACTGGTGATTGCGGCCATCTTTGAGGTCAGCGGTGCGATGATTGCTGGGGGTGAAGTCACCAAGACCATTCGTGATGGCATCGTCGATCTGTCGCGGATGACCATCGCGCCGATGCAGTTTGTCTACATCATGATGTCGGCCCTGCTGGCCGCTGCACTGTGGCTGCTGTTTGCCACCAAAAAGGGCTACCCGGTTTCCACGACCCATTCCATCGTCGGCGGTATCGTCGGCAGCTCCATTACGCTGGGGATTCTGCTGAGCGGCACTGACTCGGCGCTGGCCCTGGTGCAGTGGGGCAAGATTGGCACAATCGCTCTGTCATGGGTGATATCGCCGGTGCTGGGCGGCGCAGTGGCCTATGCGCTGTTCTTCCTGATCAAAAAGCACATTCTCAACTACAACGACGATGCTGACCGGCAGCTGAAAAATATCAAACTGCAGAAGAAAGAGCTGAAGAAGGAGCACAAGAAAGCCTTCGAGCGCATGAGCGAGATTCAGCAGATTGCCTACACCTCTGCCATGGCGCGGGATGCCCATGCGCGGGAAGACGATGACTTCGACCCGGCCGAGTTTGAGACGGATTACTACCGCAAGCAGCATGAGCTGGAAAGTCAGAAAGGCGATGTGCGCGCCAATCAGGCGCTGGAAATGTACGTCCCTGCGGTAGCCGCGCTGGGGGCGATGATCATTTCTGCCATGCTGATCTTCAAAGGCCTGAAGAACATGCATCTGGGCCTGTCGACCATCGACAACGTGCTGATCATGCTGATGGTGGCGGCCGCCGTGTGGATGGTGGTGTATATCTTCACCCGCACACTCAAGGGCAAGTCGCTGGATACCTCAACCTTCCTGCTGTTCAGCTGGATGCAGGTGTTTACCGCTTCGGGCTTTGCCTTCAGCCACGGCGCCAATGATATTGCCAATGCCATCGGCCCCTTTGCCGCCATCATGGATGTGCTGCGTACCGGCGAAGTCGGCTCACAGGCAGCGGTCCCTCCTGCGGCGATGCTGACGTTCGGTGTCGCACTGATCGTCGGGTTGTGGTTTATCGGCAAGGAAGTGATCGCCACCGTTGGTCATAACCTGACCAAGATGCACCCTGCATCAGGCTTCTCGGCGGAGCTGGGGGCGGCCATTGTTGTGCTGCTGGCGTCTACCTTCGGCATTCCAGTATCCAGCACCCATATCCTGATCGGTGCCGTACTGGGTATTGGTCTGGTCAATCACCAGACCAACTGGGGGTTGATGAAACCTATCGCGCTGGCCTGGATCATCACCCTGCCTGCAGCGGCGCTGCTCAGTGCGCTGATTTTCCTGGGACTGCAGGCGGCGTTCTGACTTTACCCTGAGAAAGCAAAGGGCCGAACAGTTCGGCCCTTTGTGTTTTTAGTTACGCTAAGCCCAGGCGGCTCAGGGGGTTACGCCTTGGCCAGCTCAGCCTCGACCGCCTCAGTGATGGCGGCGGAGTCCGGAGTGATTCCGGGTGCCAGACGGGCTGCGATATGACCATCACGGCCAATCACGAACTTCTCGAAATTCCACACCACCTCAGGGGCCGCGGTAGGCTCGATCTGATAACCGCGCAGCATGGTTTCCATCGCTTCGCGATCCACAGTATGGGGCTCGGTGCTGGTCAGATAGGCATACAGTGGATGCTTGTCGGCACCGGTGGCCACCAGCTTGCTGAACATGGGAAAGGTCACCTCATAGGTGGAGGTGCAGAACTGCTGGATTTCCTCGTCAGTGCCCGGCTCCTGTCCCTTGAAGTCATTGGCGGGGAAGCCCAGCACTTCAAAGCCGCGCTCCTGATAGGTCTTGTAGAGCTTCTCCAGCCCTTCGTACTGTTTGGTCAGGCCACACTTGGAAGCCACATTCACTACCAGCAGTACTTTGCCTTTGTAGCTTTCCAGCGTTGTCGCTTCACCTTTGATGGTGTTGACCGGGATAGTGTAGAGATCGGACATGAGGTTACCTTACGGTTCGTTTGGTCTTGAAAAAGCCGTTACTCGGGGTCAGCAACCAGAGCGCTGATCAGCTCTCCATATTGGTGCTGCAGGGGGAGATCAAGGTCGGTCTACAGACGATTGTGCAGTGTGAACACTTTTTCCTTGGTTCTATCTGGCAAAGCTGGCACGGATCTCTGCCATTGAAATGAAAAGCTTGTAATCCAGATCATGAAAAGCAGTGAAGCCATACTTTGTATAGAAATCACGGGCACCATCCTTGGCATCTACCACCACCAGAGGAAAACCCACCGTGTCACTGGCATGCAGTAGCTTTTTAAGAGCGTCTATCAGCAACCATTCACCCCAACCCTGACCTCGGTATCTCTGGTCAACAGCCAGTCTGGCTATCAATCCTGCCGATGTGGAAGAGTGGTGCTTTTTCTGCAGAGCCTCTGGCAATGCGCGAAGATCTATTGGAGTCATTGTCAGGGTATAGAAGCCGACAATCTGACTCTCATTGGCAGCATCTGACAGCACAAACGTTCTGCTGTTATCACGTCGAGCCTGTTGGCCAGCCATCATCCTCAGATAACTATTGAGGGCATCAACACCACAGTTGAAGCGAGTACGATCATGGCGGTCCTTGTCCAGTAGAACGGTACTCATACCTTGTCGTTTTCCTCGTAGTTGTCGAAGGCAGCTTTCAGTCTGGGGTGAGCAGACGCTGGCTTATCCAGTGCTTCCACGAGTAGCTCTGCATCTCTTTCTGATAATTTGAGCACTTGCTCTCGTTCAATAATCTGCTTGGCTTTTTCAACGGCTGCACTGAGAACAAAGGAGTTGATACTGGGCATACCTACCAGTGCAGCTGCTTTGGTCAGTAAATCCTGGGTTTCCACATCAACTCGAGCGGTAATACGAGGCAGAGTTGTCGCCATACTAAAGTCTCCTGTGTGCCAAATTGTCACGTGGCTAAAGTCTGCGCGTTTGGTGTATGGGGGTCAAGTGATGTGTCAGAATGGCACATTTGAATCAACCGAAGCCTAAAAATAACAACAGGATCCCTCATGCTCGATGACGCGATCACCCTGAAAAAGCTGGAAGTCTTTCTCACCTTTATGCAGACCGGCACCCTGGCGGAGGCGGCCGCGGCGCTGAATATGAGTACGGTGAGTATTCATCGCGCCATTCACTCTCTGGAAGAGGGGCTGAAGTGCCCGCTGTTCCGGCAGGAAGGGCGTCTGCTGACGCCACTCCCCAGTGCCCGCGTGCTGGAGGAGCAGGGGCGACAGGTGCTGGCGGCAATGGAGGAAGCTATCAAGGCGACCCGCGAGACGGCCGGTATTCACTCCAGTCAGTTCAAACTGGGGGCGTTGTATTCCCTGACACTGGCGACCGTGCCCAAGCTGATCGCCGGGCTCAAGCTGCGTAAGGGCGACCTCAATATTGAGCTGACCCTCGACTCCAATCAGGTGTTGTTCCGCAAGCTCCGTGCGCTGGAGCTGGATGCCATTCTGGTGTCGCTCGACCGTGATTTCAGCGAGCCTGACTGTCTGGCGCTGCCGCTGTTCAGTGATGATATCTTTCTCGCCGCGCCGCTGGGGTCACCCTATGCCGACTGCCAGAGCGTTGGCCTGCCGGAGCTGAAAGATGCCACCTTTGTCACCCTGACGCAGGGCTTTGCCACCTACACCGACAGCTTTCGTGCCTTTGAGCGGGCCGGGTTTACTCCCAATGTGGTCATGCAGGTCAGTGATATTTTCTCGCTGATCAGCATGGTCAGCGCCGGGATGGGTTATGCCCTGTTGCCGGGACGTGTAGAGGCAGTGTTTGAAAACAAGATTCAGCTGATTCCCCTCAAGGACCCGTGCCGGATGCAGCAGCATATTGCCATGGTGTGTCTGGCCAGCCGTGAGCGTGATCCACGCATCCTGCACTGTATCGCCGAGTGTCGGGCTTATGCCCGGCAGTATCTGCAGGAGAAGCAGGGTGTGTAGGCCATCATTTTCGGCTATTGATAGAGGCGCAGGGGGCCAGCAGTGGCTGCCTGACTTTCCCATTGGTAATGGAATCCCATCATGCATGTTGTGCTCGAATCCCCCAGTCAACCCGATGTTATCGCCCTGATCAGCGAGCTGGATGCCTATCAGGACACACTCTATCCGCCCGAAGCACGCTATGCCCTGGATCTCTCCTCCCTGCAGCAGCCCAACGTGATATTCGCCGTGGCGCGCAGTCATGAAGGTGAAGCGATTGGCTGTGGTGCGGTGGTGTTGCAGCAGGGTTACGGAGAAATCAAACGGATGTATGTCCGTTCAGCCGCAAGAGGGCAGGGCACGGCGCGACAGATTATCGAAATGCTGGAAGCGGCTGCGCTGGATCGTGACTGTACATTACTGATGCTGGAGACCGGTCCGTATCAGACCGAAGCGCTGGCGTTTTACAGCAGGCAGGGGTATTCACGCTGTGCGCCTTTTGGTGATTATCCTGATCATCCGCTAAGTGTTTTTATGCAGCGTCTGTTGAGATAACAGTGATATTGCTGCATTTGCCGGGATGTATAAAATGCAGCGCTAGTTGTGAATTAAGCCAATATTGAGGTCAATATGCATAGGATTGCTGTCGCCATCATAAGTCTGCTGTTATCAAGTTCAGTCTTTGCTGCATCGATTACAAAGGATGAGTTTTCCTCGCAACTTCTAAAAAGACTGAAGGCACAGCCAATCCACCCAAGTTAAGCCTCAACATGTCTTTTGAATCAAATGCTTACGTGGCTTTCCGCGGTCCTTTGGTCGGGGTTTAGAGGTGCCCGGTCGTCGGGGAAATGTACAGCGCGCTATCTGTTTTGTCGCTTCCGCTAACCGCTGCATGGCTTTCACGCATCCGGTCAGTACCACGGGCAAAATATCTCTCAACGCCATGTGACCGTAAGCACGGTTGGTCGCCTGATCAACACCGACCCGATGTTGCCGTTCTGCGAACATCACCACGACCCTTTCCAGATTGTCACAGACGATCTTGGCGGCAAAATCCTGCATGACCGCTCGTTGGGACAACCCCGATACCTGCTCTATCTGCAGCCGGTGCTTTAACCGTTTGAACGCCTCTTCAATACGCCAGCGTTGATGGTACAGCGACATAAAGACGCTGGCCGGAAAGCGCTGACGATCCATCAGGTTCGTCATCACCACATGGACCTTCCCCTTTGGCGTTCGATATTTGACCAGCCGCACGGGCTGAGGGGTGGGCAGGCATTCATACGAGGCGGCGTCCTGCTGGCTGGGAGCGGGCAACATCACGTCCTGATCTTTCAGACCGGAGGACATGAACTCCCTGACACAGCGATAGCCCAGCGCATCGACCCGCATGCAGAACGGGATCCCTCGCTGGTTTAATGCCGCCACCAGCCAGCGGCAGGGGTAACCGCGATCCAGCAACAGCAGGTCATCCGCGCGCAGACGGTCCAGATGCTCAAACAGCATCTGCCGTTCACCCACCTGGGGGGAGTATAGCGTGGCGGCTAGCATCATCTCGGCCTCGACCAGATAGAGGCCAAAGGCCAGCTGCTGTGGGCGGGCCGCACGTGATCGGTGGCAGGCCCGTACCGCCAGATTCAGGTGCGAGGCATCCGCCGCAACCAGACGCAGGCCGCGCCAGCGCGGTATCAAAGAGTGGCTTTCCAGCAGCGCCAGCAGGTGATCATTGAGTGCGGTAAAGGCGGAGTGAGACAGTTTGGTGCGCGCCTGGGCGAAGGCCTGTTCTGACACGCAATGAGAGAGGCCGGGCTGATGCTGGCAGGAGGCAAAGAACTGATCCAGTTCCACCTGCACGCGTTTACTCATGGAGCGCAACATGCAGGCAACCAGTGAGGTCAGTGGCAATTTGCGTTGCCGTGAGAAGCCATTGGGGTGATCAGGGTGACGCGCCTTTTGTGCGAACGCATCAGAGTGCAGAAAGGTCATAAATCGCTGAAGCAGAGCAGAAAGAGACATGGGAACACAGCCGCAGAGGAGTGAGTTCCCTATTGGTCGCCGTCCGACACAGGAGATAAAAAGCAGGTTAGTCGGACGGCGACCTCGCAAAATCAGCGACAGGTCAATGATTTATATTGGTTTTTTCATTAACTTGGGTGGATTGAAGGCACAGCTCCCAGCGTCCAGCTTTGAAATTGTGGGTGACCTTCGGATACATGCTAAAAACATCGGAGGGTATGAGCTGGATATGTTTCTGGATAATGCCTACGCAGTATATACATCGGGTAACCGGGATTTAGATGCTGTTTTCAGTGACCAGATTGAGTCGGTAAAAAGGCAGCAGAAAGTGTATGGCGGGCCAGATGTTAAAAGCATTTTTCCTGTAATCAAGCCAGTTGACTACTTTGAAGTCGTCAAAAAGCAGCTCAAACAAGCGGGCTACAATAGTGAAGAGCTGCCGATGTACTACCAAAAGTTGAACGATGACCTCTATGAGGTGTACGTGTTTAATTCGACGGAGAATATGCGCCTTGTAACGCCCGATGATGTTAAAAAGCTGGAAATAGAAAATACGATATCGTCTGTCGCTGCTCAGAATATCGCTCGTCACTATAAAGAAGCAGGTGCCAGTATCAGCGAAATAGACACCAACGGGAACGGCCATATATTTCGATTTAAAGCTGATGAAAACTATGAGGCATCCTTAATATTGGCTTCAGATTATTTGAAAGATTTACAGGTGAATAGCAAAGGGCCCATTGTTGTCTTCATTCCTGCCAGAAATATCGCTTTGATCACTGATTCAGGTGACGTGCAGGCGACACAACTGGCTGCTGGCATTTCAGCCCGGGTTTATAGCGAAATGGGCTATGCCATTTCACCCTATGGGTACATCAAAAAAGATGGGGAATGGGTTCGGTATACCCCCTGATTTAAAGCGTTAGGTATTTGGGGAAACCGTTAGTGATCCAGGTGAGATAGGGCCAGCTGAGATCCAAGCCAGGGCTGCGGTGATCCACACTCACTTTCACTCATACCAAAAAGCCCCGCCGTGAAGGCGGGGCAAACGCTATGGCGCGGGTAACTCAGGCGGCAATGCCGCGGACGATAAAGAACAGCAGTGACGGGCCAAGCAGGCAGCCAAGGGCGGTGTAGAACGCCGCGGTGAGGCAGCCGTAAGGCACCAGTTTGGGATCGGTAGCGGCAAGGCCTGCGGCGACGCCGCTGGACGTGCCCATCAGGCCGCCAAAGATAACAGCGGTGCGCGGGTTGTTAAGGCCAATATAGGGCGCAACAAAGGGCGTGGCGATCATCACCAGAATGGCTTTGACCAGACCGGCCGCGATGGAGAGCGCCATCACCTCGGAGCTGGCGCCAATGGCCGCTCCCGTGACCGGGCCGACGATATAGGTCACGGCGCCGGCACCGATGGTGGTCAGGCTGACCGCATCGGTATAGCCAAAGGCCAGCGCCACCACTACACCAGCGATGAACGACGAACCGATGCCAAACAGCAGCGAGATCACCCCCGGTACGCCTGCCCGTTTCAGTTCATCGACATTGACGCCGAAGGCCGTGGCGACAATGGCAAAGTCACGCAGCATGGCACCGCCCATCAGGCCAATCCCGGACAAGACCGAAATATCCACCAGCCCCTTCTTGCCGCCGGTAAACAGGCCACCGAAGTAGGCCAGCAGCAAGCCGAGAAAAATGGCGATGGCTGAGCCGTGCAGGCGGCCATGGGTAAAGCGTTGGGAAATCCAGTAGGACAGCCACATGGTGGCGCCGATGACGGCAAAGCCGCTGACCAGACCGTAACTACTGATGACTTTTTGCAGAGCTTCGTACATGGCGGCACCTTAGGCTTGAGAAGTGGCAGATTCGGCTTTGACGCTGTCAGCGGTGGCAACGGGCTTTCCCATTTTGTCGAGCAGTGGCACCAGCGCGAAACCCGCAATGACGGCCACTACCCCGGCGGTAATGGCCATCGGGCCGCCGCTCAGTGCGCCGTACACATTCTGCTGGGCCGCCATGGCGACCACCACGGGGATATACACCGCGCTCCAGAACTCGATGCCCTGTTCCGTCTTAGGGTTCATCAAACCGCGCTTTTGCAGATAGGTGCCGGCAAAGATCAGCAGGATCATGGCGATCCCGACGCCGCCGACATTGGCCGGTACGCCGATGGCAATACCGAGCAGTTGACCGATATAGATACCCGCCAGGGTACAGATGGACAGTAGTGCGACTCCGTAAATGATCATGGTGTGTCTCCAGCTTGGCTATTGTTTTTATTGCCTGTTAGAACGCGTTTACGGTCTTGTTTTACCTTTTCAGATTAAAAAGGCGGTACTGCAGTTTTCGTTACTTTGTGGTCCTCATCGTCAGGGGGAGGCTATCCCACTTATACCCGTACATCTCAGTTCTCTTTAGTGCTCTTCAGTGCACTTCAATTCTCCGCCCGAAAGCCATGTTGGCTGCTGACAGCAAGGCACTGACCCTGTGGCAGCAGACGTCTGAACAGGCTGGTCAGCGTGGCGCCCGGCGGCATTTCCAGCACCCGTTCGATGCCACGCTCCACCAGCATCTGGCTGGCAGCATGCCACCTTACCTGCCGGGCCATATTCCAGGCCAGATCATCAGCAATGTCTTCCGCCTTGCGGATAACTCTGGCCCGTGCCGCGCTGATATAGGCGCAGCGCGGCGGGCTGAACTCGACTCTGGTCACGGCCTGTTGCAACGCTGCTGCAGGCTCCTGCAGCAGCGGACAGTGCGACGGCACGCTGACCTCCAGCAGGCGGGCGGCGCAGCTTTCCTGCTGCTGCACCAGTGTTGCCGTGGCCTGCAGGGCGTCAGTGCGACCGGCCAGTACCCACTGGTTCCCGGCATTCAGATTGGCCAGCCAGACGGGCTGCTGCTGGGCCTGCAGTTGCGCCACACTGCGCTCGACACAATCCAGACTGGCACCGACCAGTGCCAGCATGCCGTACCCCTGTGGAAAGGCCTGCTGCATCAGCTCACCGCGCAGGCTGACCAGCTGCAACGCATCAGCAAAACTCAGGCTGTCAGCGATGACGGCCGCGGCATAGGCGCCAATGGACAAGCCCATCACGTAATCGGCCGTGATGCCCTGATGACGCAGCCAGCGTGCCCAGGCCACTCCGCTGATCAGCAGTGCCAGTTGCACATTGCGGCTGTGCCGCAGTGCTTCAGCGCTGTCCAGATCGCTGAGGGGCTGCGCCAGCAGGCTTTCTGCCTCCTCCTGCACCTGATGAAACACCCCATGATCAGGCCAGCCCTGTAGCATGCCCGATTGCTGTGCACCCTGACCGGGGAAGGTGAATGCCGTCAGCATGGGCTTGGCTCTGCGGGCGTTGCCGATCCGACCGGGCAGGCGTGTAGCCTTGCCTGCCAGGGATCCGTCACCAGCTGCGGGCCAGCATTGCTTTTGAGCAAAATGCCTTGGCGCAATACCGGGCCCGGCCTGCTGTCGCTCTGCGCTGCCCACTCCGCCAGAGCGATGGCGCCCAGCGGCGTTTCCAGCTGAATATCCACCCGGCACAGTGGCGACTGGCCGAGCAGCTGCGACTGCCACTCTTGCGCCAGTGCCGGGCTGATGTGCGAAGGCGCGCGGATCAGCAGATCCAGATCACTGTCGTCATGCAGTAGTGGCTGTCCACTGGCCAGTTCATAACCGAGACTGCCGGTAATGCCCCAGCGCAGGCCAAGCTCAGCCGCCCAACCGGCAAGCTGATCGAGCATACGTAGTACCGGATGCGTCAGGCGCAGCGGGTGTCGGCACCAGCGCTGTTCGCTCACCAGCTGCTCCGGTGTCAGGCGCTCCAGCACCGCCGCACGCGGCAGGTAAGCCGCATAACGCTCAGCTTTGCTGGCACCTCGTACCCCGACGGGCAGCAGGTTGGCCGATGGAGGCTGGTCCCGGCGAATCACCACCGGGCCCTGTCCCTGTGCCAGCCACACTGGCAGAGGGGCGATGCCTTCCGCTCCCGGCTGGGGGGCGGGTAGCAGCGCTGAACGCGCCGCCCACAGCAGGTCATGTGCAGTCCAGCCACTATCCTGCGCTGTGCCGGGCTGCTCAGCGGAGACGGCACGCAGCATCAGTGTGACTCCACCTGCCAGCTCTGGTGCAGGCGCTGTCTGACTTCCCGCGAGGCGCCGCGATGTTCGCCCTGCAGGCGGCACTGCAGATGGCGATCATCAGCAGGCAGTTGCTGCAAAGCCTGCGTCAGCGTCTGTCGAACCTGCTCAATATCTGCCTTGTCGGGGTAGTCGGCATGCTGCACCGGAATCAGCCTTTCGATCAGCCCAAGGCTGGCGAAACTGTGTACGTCGTAGGCCATCGGCGGAATGCTGGCGGCCAGCTCATCCAGTTCGGCTTCACTGCGCAGGGTGACCCGTGCCGCTGAAGCCTTACCCATGGCGTGGATCAGTACCTTGCTGTCATCCAGCGCGAAGATGCGGTTGGCCTGATAACCGTGGGCGAGGAAGGCGCCCGACATGGCCTTGCCGACCAGCAGCGACAGCAGCGGATGGCCAGCCAGCCGTGCTCCGGCATAGGCGGCAGCGGCAGCGGCCAGCGCCTGATGGATGCCCAGTGCTTCTTCGCGGCGGCCATAGGCCTGACTGGGCACATCGACGATGGCGATCAGTGCGCGTTTGACGGGCAGTTCAGCGTCAGCCCGTTGCGTCTCTTCAATCAGACTGGTCAGCGCCCAGCCTTCCAGCAGGCCGACTTCACCCTGACGGGCGCGGGGGAAGTGATTGCTGGCGTCAGGCCGGATCAGGATAAAACGACAGGCACGTCCGCCCAGCTCGCCATCGGCATAGCACACCGAGGGCACGGCGGCGCAGCGCCAGTCCGTTGCTGCGATCAGTGCCTGACTCCATAGCTCACCCCGGCTGCTGCCCCAGTGCAGGTGGCCTGCCTCTGGCTGCGGTGCAGCGAAAGCGTGCTGTTGCAGGGCGAAGGCCAGCAGCGTGCGGGCCTGCAGGGCGCTGATCTGGGGGGCGGTGTCGAGTTGCAGCAGAGCGGCCAGCATGGCGTCGGCACGGTCAGTGCGGTGGCTGGCGGGCAGGCCCTGTTGCAGTAGGCTGAGGGTCGCAGCCCGCACGGCATCAGCGTCATCACTGACAAAGGCATCCACCAGCGTACTGGCTACGCGCTGTTCGCCACCGGTCAGGCTCCAGATAAACGGGCGGTCGCGGGAGTCGTATTCTGCCACGCCGGCTTCCTGCTCGATGACCTGCGGGCCGTTCAGACCCAGCCGGCCTTCCCGCGTCATCAGCAGATAGCTGCACAAGCCCGCAGCGATACCCATGCCGCCGAAGCAGCCGACCGGGCCGGTGATGATGCCGATAACGGGCTGATACTGGCGCAGTTCTACGATGGCAGCATGAATCTCGGCAATGGCGGCCAGCCCGAGGTTGGCTTCCTGCAGGCGTACTCCGCCGGTTTCCAGCACCAGTACCGCGCAGGTGGGAATACCCTGACGGTTATCCTCCACTGCCAGTTCCAGCGCACCAGCTATCTTGGCCCCGGCCACTTCACCGAGGCTACCGCCCTGAAATGCCCCTTCGATGGCGGCCACCACGGCAGGCTGGCCATTCAGCCGCCCCTTGCCGATCACTACGCCGTCATCAAACTGAGTGACGATGCCCTGTTTCGGCAACCAGGGCGACGTCAGCCGGGCGAAGGGGTCCAGCAGTTCGGTAAAACTGCCGGGGTCGAGCAGGGCGGCGACCCGTTCACGGGCGCTAAGTTCGATAAAGTTGGCAGGTTGCCATCCTGTTGCGACGGGCTCAGCCATGGCTCACCTCCTGATCCTGCAGGGCCAGCTCCAGTGCCTGCTCGATACGCAGGCGAATCACACCGGGTGTGGCGGCGAAATCGTGAATATCCATACGCATGGCGGGCAGGGGCTGCACCGCTTCGATGCGCTCCAGCACCTGACGCCAGCGCGTTTCGCTGCTGGGGCTGGAGGTGAGGATATGAATATCGGCCTGTGCGCAGGCGCAGGGCTCAATCATCACTTCCAGATCACCGGAGCCGACGTAACCGACGAGGGCCCGGCGTTTGACGCCTGTGTTGGCCGGGCGTTGAAAATGCAGGTTTTCCATCACTGCTCCTTATCGTTGTTGTTATCTGCACAGAGACTGTCGACGAACAGGGTGGCGGCCAGCAGATCAGCGGCGCCTCCGGCGGAAGCGTTCAGGGCCAATAGCTGCTGTTCCAGTTGCAGCAGTGCCCGGCGGCCAGCCAGTGCGCCACAGCCACCCAGTGCCAGCACCTGCTGCGCACCGGTTTGCAGAGTACGCAACCCGGCCATGCCTGCACGCGAGAGCACGCAGGTATCACTGAGATGAGTCATGATCGCCAGCAGTGCATTGAGGCGGGCAATGGTTTCGCTGTCACCACGCTGACGGCTGCTGCGTAACTGCGGCAATGCCTGCTGCTGAATCTGCGGGAAGCCCTGTTGTGCCTGCTCCCGTGCGCCGCTGACGGCATAGCGCTGGCAGGCCGTGCTGCCCTTGCTGGCGGGGCGCTGATGTAGCAGCGCCGGGTCAGGCAAGCGGGCCAGACGGGCGGCACTGTGCAGCAGGTGTTCACTGTGAGTGCGGGCAATCAGGCCGTCGGCGCTGTGCTGCGCGGCGGCAGCAGTAAGCAGACCCAGTGCCCAGATCGCCCCCCGATGCGTATTCACACCACCGGTGGTAGCCAGCATAGCGGCTTCCGCCTCACGCCCCAGCAGGCCCAGCCGGGCTCGCAGATGCAGTGGGTTGTCGCTGTACTGAGCGGCGGCGGCCATCTGCGCAAAATAGGGCTCCAGACAGCGTGCCGAATCCAGCATCAGCTGCAGATGCATATCGCTGTGCGCGCCCTGACCACGCTGATCCACCAGCGCCGGTTTGGGGCTGAGCAGGGCTTCCTGCTCCAGCGCCCAGCGCGCGCTGGCGGCCAGTTGCCGGGCGCAGTCGGGGGGAGTGAGCCTGCTGGCAGGCTGCAATGAGGGGAATGACATCGCTCTGCCTCCTTACCAGCTGCGGAATTTGGCGGGCGGCTGATACAGCCCACCGGACCAGTTTTGCAGCTCGCCAATGCTTTTGGCCGCCAGCAGATTGCGGCTGGCATCGGCACGACGAATCCCCAGATCTTCCGGATAGGCCACCAACCCTTCCTCACGCAGTCGGGCGGTTTCCTTCGCATCCTGCTGCAGGCCGATGGGCGTTATCCCGGCCACGGCGGCGATCATGGCGCGGCGCTCATCCGAGCTGCTGGCCTTGTACAGATAGGCGATGCCGTCTTCGGTCAGCACGTGGGTGACGTCCTGCGCATAGATCATCACTGGTGCCAGTGGCATCTTGTAGTCACGGGCCATGGCCAGCGCATCCAGCTCTTGCACAAAGGTGGGCTTGTTGCTGTCCTGAAAGGTTTCCATCATCTGCACCACCAGCTTGCGGCCTTTGCTCAGCAGCGAGTCGTCAGTGATCATATCCAGCCAGGCTTTGGAGGCATGGCGGCGGCCGCCGGGGTCGTGGCCCATGTTGGGGGCGCCGCCAAATCCGGCCAGACGGCCACGGGTGACGGTGGAGGAATGGCCTTCGCCATCCACCTGCAGGGTCGAGCCGATAAACATATCGACGGCGTACTGCCCGGCCAGCTGGCAGAAGGCGCGGTTGGAACGCATGGAGCCGTCACGGCCGGTGAAGAACACATCCGGGCGGGCGGCAATATAGTCTTCCATCCCCAGCTCGGTGCCGAAGCAGTGCACACTTTCCACCCAGCCGGACTCGATAGCGGGAATCAGCGTCGGGTGCGGGTTGAGCGTCCAGTGGCGGCAGATCTTGCCTTTCAGCCCCAGCTGCTCGCCGTAGGTCGGTAGCAGCAGTTCGATGGCGGCGGTATTGAAGCCGATACCGTGGTTGAGCGACTGCACCTGATGGCGGGCATAGATGCCACGAATGGCCATCATCCCCATCAGCACATGCAGCGGAGTGATCAGGCGCGGGTCACGGGTGAACAGCGGCTCGATAAAGAAGGGCTTGTCTGCCTGCACAATAAAGTCGACCCAGGAGGCGGGCACATCGACCCGTGGCAGGTCGGTCACATCATCGACAATCTCGTTGACCTGAAAGATCACGATGCCATCACGGAAGGCAGTGGCTTCCACCAGTGCCGGGGTGTCTTCGGTGCTCGGGCCGGTGTAGATATTGCCCTGTCGATCCGCCTTGAAGCCTGCCAGCAGCGCCACCTGTGGGTTGAGGTCAACAAACAGGCGGGCATACAGCTCGATATAAGTGTGGATGGCGCCGATCTCCAGCAGATCATCTTCCAGCAGCTGGCCGATGCGCAGGCTTTGCGGGCCGGAAAAGGAGAAGTCGAGCTTGCGGGCGATGCCTTTCTCGAACAGGTCGAGATGCTCAGGGCGGCCGACGCTGGGCATGATCATATGCAGATGGTTAACCACTGCCGGGCTGACCTCTGCCAGCGAGCGGGAAAGGAAGTCCGCCTGCTTCTGGTTATTGCCTTCCAGCACCACCCGGTCACCGGGGCAAATCAGACGTTCCAGCGCCGTGACAATATCGGCCGTGGGGATAATCGGGCCACTGGCCAGATCGCTGAGGCGTTGCAGGCGTCGGTTCTTCTCCTGACGCCGGGTTTGCCAGTTGACTGGCGAAGCCGTGGAGGCGTGCATGGTGTGTCCTCAAGCAGGGTTATTGTTTTTTCCAACACCCTAGGCCGGTGGAGCAGGGCCATCAATCAAGCTTGAGGATGGATCGTTACTCTGAGGGTAATGGTGGGGGGAGGGCCAATCCACCCAAGTTAAGCCTCAACATGTCTTTTGAATCAAATGTTTACGTGGCCTTCCACGGTCCTTTGGTCGGGGTTTAGACTTGCCCGGTCGTCGGGGAAATGTACAGCGCGCTATCTGTTTTGTCGCTTCCGCTAACCGCTGCATGGCTTTCACGCATCCGGTCAGTACCACAGGCAAAATATCTCTCAACGCCATGTGACTGTAAGCACGGTTGATCGCCTGAGCAACTTTTGCTCATGGAGCGCAACATACGGGCAATCAGTGAGGCCAGTGGCAATTTACGTTGCCGTGAAAAGCCGTTGGGGTGGTCCGGGTGACGCGCCTGTTGGGCAAACTCATCAGAGTACAGAAAGGTCATAAATCGCTGAAGCAGAGCAGAAAGAGACATGGGAACACAGCCGCAGAGGAGTGAGTTCCCTATTGGTCGCTGTCCGACACAGGACATCATAAGCAGGTTAGTCGGACGGCGACCACGAAAAATTATCGATAAGTCAATGATTTATATTGTTTTTCATTAATTTTGGCGGCTTCCCGGGACGCAAGAGCGATTGTGAGCCGGGTGTTAAAACGCTCTGGCAAGGTTTGCAAGTGCTGAGTACGGCCATGAAAGCCTTCGATATTCTGGATGATATGCGACTACAGACCTGACTTATGTGTAATGGAATGCCCTAACTCCCCTCATCCTCCTTCCCCGGCATATGGGTAATCAGATATTCCAGAAAGGCTTTGACGGCGTGGGGCAGGGTGCGGCCGCTTAAGGTTTGCACTTCGATATTGCGCACGTCCATGCCGCGGTCGCGGATACGCACGGCGCAGACCTGACCACTGGCGATCATATGGCGCATGGAGATTTCGCCCGCCAGTGACACGCCGCCGTCAAAGGCGGAGAAGCGGTTGAGAGCGGCCATGTAGTTGCTGACCAGTGCCGGCTCAAACAGCAGGCGCTGGTTGCTGCAGCAGATATCAAACAGCTGGCGTACGGTAGTGTCCTGCTCGGGGACGGCGATGGGGTAGGGCTGCAGTTGTGCCAGTGATACCGTCTTGCGTCTGGCCAGCGGATGTTGCGGGTGCAGCACCGCGTAGATGGGGGAGGGCTGGCGGTAGGCAACGTGAATATCTTTGGCCGGGGTGAGGCTGAAGGTGATGCCGATATCGGCATCACCATGGCGTACCCGCCGCGACACTTCCGCCGGGGCGCTGACGTTGATGTGAAAATGGATCCCTTCATGTTCGCGGCGAAAGTCGGCAATGCTGAAGGGCAAAAACTCCATGGCAAACCCCTCCGAGCACGACACTCTGACATGACCACGATGCAGGCCTTCCAGCGCTTTGATCTCAGCGACTACCCGGTCAGACTCCAATGCGGTTTTACGGGCATGGGCGGCCAGTAATTCTCCGGCTGCACTGAGTACCATACCTCGCGGGCGGCGCTCAAACAGTACGGTGCCGAGCAGGTCTTCAAGGCTGGCTATTTGCCGGCTGATGGCGCTCGGTGCCACATTGAGGCGGGTTGAGGCTTCGCTGATGGAGCCGGTGCGGGCTACTTCAAGGAAGTAGCGCATGGCGGTGTCTTGCAGCTGGGAGGCTTTGTTCATGGGATTTTAAGCTCTTCCGACAGGGTGGGCTGGCAGCAACTCAGGCCTTTTTATACCTTGCTTTATCACGCCATAGCTTTGCTTTTTCGGCAATGACTGGTTGCAAATATTATTATTGTGGCAATGATTTTCTTGGCATAGGTTGAAAAGCAGTTGCAGTACTTCGCTTGCTTTTGGATCCGGTCAAAAAGGAAATGCCTTATGCCTATGCCACGCTTTGCCTTGTCCCGTCCGCGTCTTGCTTTACTCAACACCCTGCTGGCCAGTTCTCTGACCGTGCTGTCTGGCGCGGCGCTGGCCAGCAAGGCCGATGACACGCTGGTCTATGCTTCTGACAGCGAGCCCGAGAACGTCAGCCCCTATCACAACAACCTGCGTGAAGGGGTGATTCTGGCTCATCTGGCCTGGGATACCCTGCTGTACCGCGATCCTGCTTCGGGCGACTACAAGCCGATGCTGGCTACCGACTGGCAATGGGAAGACCCCACCCACCTGCTGCTGCATCTGCGCAAGGGCGTGACCTTCCATAACGGTGATCCGTTCACTGCCGATGATGTGGTGTTTACCTTCAACTACGTCACCTCGCCCGATTCCAAGGTGGTGACCCGCCAGAACACTGACTGGATTGACCACGCGGAGAAGGTGGATGATTTCACCGTGCGTCTGGTGCTGAAGAAGCCGTTCCCGGCGGCGTTTGAATATCTGGCTGGCCCCACGCCGATTTATCCCGCCAAGTATTTTCAGAAAGTGGGCCTTGAAGGGTTCAGCAAGGCACCTGTGGGCACCGGCCCTTACAAAATTACGGCGGTACTGAGCGGGCAGGGCGTCAATCTTGAGCGGTACGACAACTACTTTGCGGGCAGCCCTATCGGTAAACCGGCCATTGGTAAGCTCAAGTTTGAAGTGATCCCCGATGCGGATACCCGTATCGCCCAGCTGATGACCGGGGCAGTGGACTGGATCTGGCGGGTGCCGTCGGATCAGGCCGATTCCATGAAGAGCATGCCCAATATCAGTGTGCTGAGTGGCGAGACCATGCGGGTAGGCTATCTGGCGCTGGATGACCGTGGCACCTCGTCGCCTGATTCACCGTTCAAGAACGTGAAAGTGCGCGAGGCCATCAACTACGCTATCAACCGCGATGCGCTGGCTAATGAGCTGATTCGTGGTGGCAGTCAGCCGCTCTATACCCCCTGTTTCCCGCAGCAGTTTGGTTGTGATACCGAGGCCGCGGTGAAGTATCCCTATGATCCGGCCAAAGCACGGGAGCTGCTGAAAGAGGCGGGCTATCCCAATGGTTTTGAGACCGATATTTACGCCTACCGCGAGCGCGATCTGGCTGAAGCCATGATCGGTGATCTGCGCAAGGTCGGTATTACCGCCAAACTGCATTATCTGACCTACGCGGCACTGCGTACCGAGCAGCGCGCAGGGAAGACGCCTATCGTCTTCCAGACCTGGGGCTCGTTCTCCGTGAATGATGTGTCTGCCTTTACCTCGGTGTACTTCAACGGCGGTGCCGATGATCAGGCGAAGGACGAACAGGTTCAGCAATGGCTGGCGGCAGCGGACTCCTCTATCGACCCGGCGGTGCGCAAAGAGAATTACAGCAAGGCCATCGCCCGCATCACGAAGGAGGCCTACTGGGCGCCGATGTTCTCCTACTCCAGCAACTATGCCTTCAGCAGTGAGCTGAAGTTCAAGGCTTATCCCGATGAGTTGCCACGTTTCTACGAGGCCAGCTGGAACTGAGCGGACGCTCCGTTAACCGCTGGCGGTAACAGATGATCCGCCAGCGGTCAGCGTGATTCCCCCGTTGCGCACAGCCCATGGCACAAGACCTGCTGAGCAGTTATGCCGAAGTGGTCTTGTGCGGTGACTGGCACCCAGCCCCACTCTGGCAAGAGGAAACTGTTGCAGGCGCTGATGTGGTCGCAAGGCCGCGTCAGCACCCGCAGGTAAAGGAGTGAATCTATGTTGACGTTTATTGTGCGTCGATTGTTGGTGGCGCTGAGTGTCGCCTTCACGGTATCCGTGGTCAGCTTTATGCTGCTGCACCTTTCTGGTGATCTGGCAACGTCGATTGCCGGTCCTGAGGCCACCGCTGAGCAGGTGGAGGCCATCCGCAAACAGTTCGGGCTCGATCAGCCCATCGTCATGCAGTATCTGCACTGGCTGTGGGATGCGGTGCACTTCGATTTTGGCCGTTCTTACTACTTTCAGGACACCGTTATGGGGCTGGTGGGTGAGCGCCTGCCGATCACCCTGACACTGGGCGGTATTGCGCTGGCCGTGGCCACCCTGATTGCCATCCCGCTGGGCGTGCTGGCTGCTATTAAGCAGGACACCTGGATTGACCGGCTGGCAATGCTGATCGCTGTTATCGGGCAGGCTATGCCAAGCTTCTGGTTCGGTCTGGCTCTAATCGTCATCTTCGCGGTTAATCTGCACTGGTTGCCTGCCGGCGGCAATGCGACCTGGCAGCACTTTATTCTGCCTGCCGTGGCGCTGGGCTATTACGCCACCCCGGCGATGATGCGCCTGACCCGTGCCGGCATGCTGGAAGTGCTGGGCTCAGACTATATCCGTACCGCCCGGGCTAAAGGGCTCAACGAGCGCACGGTGATTTTCAAACATGCACTGCGCAACGCGGTGATCCCGGTGGTGGCGCTGATGGCGGTGGAGCTGGGCTTTATGCTGGGCGGCTCGGTGGTGATTGAGTCGGTGTTTTCTCTTAAAGGGCTGGGTCAGCTGGCCTGGGATGCCATTGCCCGTAATGACTATCCGGTGGTGCAGGCCGTGGTGCTGATCATTGCCGTGTTCTATATCGCCCTGACATTCCTCGCCGATGTGATCAACGCCATGCTTGATCCGCGTCTGCGCGTACGCTAGGAGGACCGACCATGTCACAGCCTGCTGTCTCCCTGTCGCCTGCGACCTCACTGTTGCCTGCTGTCCCTGAGTGGCGGCGCATGCTCAACAGGGTGCTTGGCCACCATGGCCTGACCCTCGGTATGGTGGTGCTGGGCCTGATTGTGCTGGCCGCCGTGTTTGCACCTTGGCTGGCCCCCCATGACCCTTATGCGCAGGACGTCAGCCAGCGCATGATTCCGCCGATCTGGCACGACAAGGGCACCTGGGATCATGTTCTCGGCACCGACAAGCTGGGGCGTGATTACTTGAGCCGGCTGCTCTACGGTGCCCGTATCTCCCTCACCATCGGGCTGGTGGCGGCGCTGATCTCCGGCCTGATTGGCACCACGCTGGGCGTGCTGGCTGGCTACTTCGGCGGCCGGGTTGATGCGGTGATCAGCTACATCATCACTACCCGTCTGGCGCTGCCGGTGATTCTGGTGGCACTGTCGATGGCCTCACTGGTGGGCGGCTCGCTGCAGGTAGTGATCATTCTGCTGGGGCTGCTGCTGTGGGACCGTTTTGCCGTGGTGGCACGCTCGACCACGCAGCAGCTGCGGGATGCAGAATTCATTGCCTCTGCCCGGGTGCTGGGCGCTTCCACTCCTTACATTCTGCTGCGTGAGCTGCTGCCTAATATCCTCAGCTCGCTGATTGTCGTGGTGACGCTGGAAATGGCTCACGCCATCCTGCTGGAAGCCACGCTGTCTTTTCTCGGCCTCGGCGTACAGCCACCGCTGCCGTCATGGGGGCTGATGGTGTCGGAAGGCAAGGCGTATATGTTCTTCCAGCCCTGGGTAATCGCGGTGCCCGGTATTGCCCTGATGATTCTGGTGCTGGCTATCAATCTGGTGGGCGATGGCCTGCGCGACATGAACGCCCCGGAAGGCCGCAGCTGACGTTGGCACGCAGAGGAGGAGTACGTCATGAGTGTATTGCTTGATGTGAAGAACCTGCAGGTTGATCTGCCGACGGCCAACGGCATGCTGCATGCCGTGCGTGGCATCGACTTTCAGGTCAATCGCGGTGAGATGCTGTGTATCGTCGGCGAGTCCGGCTGTGGCAAGTCGATGACGTCGATGGCACTGATGGGGCTGCTGCCTAAACGTGCGCAGTGCACGGCAGACCGCCTGAGTTTCGATGGCACGGATCTGCTGAATCTGTCGCAGGCACAGCGTAATGAAATCCGCGGTATGCGTATGTCGATGATCTTTCAGGAGCCGATGACCTCGCTGAACCCGTCCTACACTCTGGGCAATCAGCTCTGTGAAGGCATCCTCAAACACAAGAAGATCAGTCGCAAAGCCGCGCGGGAGCGTGCCGTCTATCTGCTGGAACGGGCTGGTGTGCCTTACGCCGCCGAGCGTCTGGAGCAGTATCCGCATCAGCTGTCGGGTGGCTTGCGCCAGCGGGTGATGATCGCCATGGCGCTGATGTGCGAGCCGGACCTGATTATTGCCGATGAGCCAACCACCGCGCTGGACGTGACTATTCAGGCTCAGATCCTGCGTATGATTCGTGAACTGCAGCAGGAATTTGGCACGGCGGTGATCTTTATCACCCACGATCTGGGCGTCGTCGCGCGCATTGCCGACCGGGTGGCGGTGATGTATGCCGGTCAGGTGGTGGAGACAGCCAGTGCTCAGCAGCTGTTTACCTCGCCGGTGCACCCTTATACCCAGGGCCTGCTGAACTGCATTCCGGTGCCGGGGCGCACTGCTCCCGGCAGCCATTTGCAGGCGATTCCCGGTGTGGTGCCCAGTCTGATTGGTGAACTGCAGGGCTGTGCTTTTCGCAACCGCTGTGATCGCGCCAGCACTGACTGCTCACGCAGCTCTCCGGCCCTGATTGCGGTCGATGGCGGCGCCCATCAGGTGCGCTGCCCGGTCAGTACCCAGCCTTGGAAGGAGGCCGTGTAATGCCTGATTACGCTCTCGAACTGTGTGGCCTTTCGCGCTATTTCCAGCTGAAAAAAGGGCTGTTCAAACCTGCCACGATACTCAAGGCGGTTAACAACGTGTCGCTGCGTATCGCACCCGGGCAGACGCTCGGGCTGGTGGGCGAGTCTGGCTGTGGCAAGAGTACGCTGGCGAAGATGATTCTCGGCCTGCTGCCCCCGAGCGAAGGCGATGTGCTGATCAATGACAAGGCCATTGATCTGAGTGACCGTCTGGCACTGGCACGACAGATTCAGCCCATCTTTCAGGACCCGTATTCCTCCCTCAATCCGCGCAAGACCATTGAGCAGATCATTCGCCTGCCGCTGCAGCTGCACGGCGTCGGGGATGCTGCCAGTCAGCACAAAGCGGTAAAAGACATCAGTGATCTGGTGGGACTGCCCGAACGCCTGCTGCGCCAGTATCCGGGGCAGCTGTCCGGTGGCCAGCGCCAGCGTGTGGCCATTGCCCGGGCACTGATTCTCAAGCCTGCCATTCTGGTCTGTGATGAGCCGACATCGGCGCTGGATGTGTCGGTGCAGGCGCAGATCCTTAACCTGCTGCTCGATCTCAAGCAGGAGCTGGGGCTGACCTACCTGTTCATCAGTCACAATCTGGCGGTGGTGGAGCATCTGGTCGACAGCGTGGCGGTAATGTACCGCGGCCAGATTGTCGAGCAGGGCGATCGCGATGCGATTTTTCACCATGCGCAGCATCCCTATACCCGGGCGCTGCTGTCATCGGTGCTGACACCGGAGCCGGGGCTCGGCCTGCCCGAGGTGCCTGATACCAGCCAGTGGGCGCAGGCCTCCTGATTATTTCCTGAAGCCGTTTTGAACCCTCCCGGCGGGCGCAGTCCACCGGGTTGGGGAAGCTTTGCCCTAAATGCGCTGCGGCGCACACCGTACAGTAACAATAACGGCCCGCCGAGGGCTGCTAAGGAGTTTGCCATGAGTCGCCAGCAGGCCATTGAGGCCGTGGAAGCCTACTTTGATGACGGTCGTTTTCTGGCCGATCTGAACGAGCGGGTGCGTATCAAGAGCGAAAGCCAGAACCCGGAAAACATTGCTGAACTGCATCGTTACCTGCACGAGATCATGGTGCCGCAACTGGAGGCGCTGGGCTTTAGCTGGCGGCTGGTGGACAACCCAGCGGCCACGGAGCATGAGAAAGCCTGGCCGTTCCTGCTGGCTGAACGGATTGAAGACCCCGCCGCGCTGACGGTGCTGACCTATGGCCACGGCGATGTAGTCCGGGGCTATGACAGCCAGTGGAAGGCTGGCCTGTCACCATGGCAGGTGGTGGTGCAGGGCGACCGCTGGTATGGCCGTGGTACCGCTGACAACAAAGGCCAGCACACGATCAATCTGGCCGCGCTGACGCAGGTACTGGAGCAGCGGCAGGGCAAGCTCGGCTTCAACGTCAAGATCATTCTGGAGATGGGCGAGGAGTCCGGCTCTCCGGGTTTGGGTGCGATCTGTGCCGCTTATAAAGAGCAACTCAGCGCCGATGTATTTATCGCCTCTGACGGGCCACGTCTGGGGGCGGATCATCCGACGGTCTTTCTGGGGTCTCGTGGTTCATTCAACTTCGATATGACCGTGAAGCTGCGGGACAGCGGTCATCATTCCGGTAACTGGGGCGGGCTGCTGAGTAATGCCGGCACCCGACTGGCCCATGCCTGGGCCTCTATGGTTGACAGCAAGGGGCGTATTCTGGTGCCTGGCCTGCTGCCGGACAGCCTGCCGCAGTCAGTGCGTGATGCCCTGCAGGATATTCAGGTCGGCGGCGGCCCCAATGATCCGGAAGTCGATCCGCAGTGGGGCGAGCCCGGGCTGACGCCGACCGAGCGGGTTTTTGGCTGGAATACGCTGGAAATGCTGGCCTGTAAGACGGGCAATCCGGAGGCACCGGTCAATGCGATCCCCGGGCTGGCCACGGCTCATTGCCAGATTCGTTATGTGGTGGGCAGCGACAGTCAGCATTTCATTGACCACATCCGCACTCATCTGGATCAACACGGTTTCAGCGACGTGGAGGTTGCGGCACATGGCATGACGCAGATGGAGGCTACCCGCCTTGACCCGGATGATCCCTGGGTGCGCTGGGCGCTGGCGTCGCTGGCACAGAGTACCGGTAAGAAGCCGGTGCTGTTGCCGAATCTGGGCGGCTCGCTGCCCAATGATGTATTTGCTCATATTCTTGAGCTGCCGACACTGTGGGTGCCGCACTCTTACCCTGCGTGCAGTCAGCATGCGCCTAACGAGCATGTGCTGGCACCGGTCTGCCGGGAGGCGCTGCAGATCATGGCGGGGCTG
Source organism: Pokkaliibacter sp. MBI-7 (assembly GCF_029846635.1). Classification (NCBI taxonomy): domain Bacteria; kingdom Pseudomonadati; phylum Pseudomonadota; class Gammaproteobacteria; order Oceanospirillales; family Balneatrichaceae; genus Pokkaliibacter; species Pokkaliibacter sp. MBI-7. The sequence goes on from NZ_JARVTG010000001.1 coordinate 4,063,593, forward strand.
TTCTGGGATCTGGCCGAGCAGGGCGAGGGTATCCGCCAGCAGCGGCTCAAATAGACCGGGTATACCGGTATGGCATTGTCTCCTGCCTGCAGGGGCAATGCTGTGCAGTAATGAGACCGGGCAGTATTCCTGACTCGACAGGATGCCTGTGTTGACGTCAGATACAGCACTTACGTTCAGCGATGCAAAGGAGTATTCAGATGACATCCGCAGTGGCCGCCGGTGACCTTCTGCCGCGTGAAGTACACCCTCTGCTGGCGCAGTGTGCCGATCAGGTCTGTGACTGGCTGGCCAGCCAGGAGCAGGCCATGATCGACTGTCTGCAGGCGCTGGTGGATACCGATTCCAACAGCTATGACCGCGATGGCGTCAATGCTGCCGGGGCGCTGATCAGGAGCTGGCTGGAGGCGGACGGTATTGAATGCGTCTGGCACGCCAATGAGACCTACGGCGATGCGCTGGAGGCGCGGGTTGGCAGTGGCAGTCAGCCGCCGGTGCTGCTGATGGGCCATCGCGATACGGTCTTTCCCAAAGGCACGGTGACACAGCGTCCCTTTAGCCGCGAAGGCATGAAGGCCTTTGGCCCCGGCGTGGCAGATATGAAGTCCGGGCTGGTGCTCAACTGTTTTGTATTGCGTGCCATTCACCGGCTGCAGCAGCAGGGGAAGATGGCAATGCTGCCATTTCCGGTAGTGGCCCTGTTCACCGGCGATGAAGAAATTGGCTCTCCCGAGGGCCGGCATACCATTCGCCGGGTCGTCGAAGGTGCTCGCGCCGTCTTCAATGCGGAGCCGGGGCGTATCAGCGGCAATGTGGTGTCGGCCCGTAAAGGCGGTGCCAGCTTTGAAATCCAGGTACAGGGCAAGGCTGCGCATTCCGGCGTCAATCATGCCGATGGTGCCAGCGCCATTGGTGCGCTGGCGCATATCATTACCGCCCTGCACGGGCTGACGGATTATGAGGCAGGTGTCACCACCAACGTCGGTTTGATCAGCGGTGGGATGTCATCCAATACTGTGGCGGCCAGTGCCACAGCCAAGCTGGATCTGCGCTTTGTGACGCTGGAGCAGCGCGACCGGGCCTTTGCCCGGATTGAGGCAATTGTGGCAGCAGAACATGTGCCGGGCACCCACGCCAGCCTGATGCTGAAGTCGGAGTTTTCACCCTTTGAGGCGCGCATGAGTGAGCAATTGCTGGCGCTGTACAAACAGCAGGCCGCAATCGTCGGATTTGCCGTTGATGGTGAGTTTACCGGGGGCTGCTCCGATGCAGGCTTTACCTCATCCATGGGGGTACCGACGCTGTGTGGCACCGGGCCTGTTGGCGCGAAAATGCATACCGATGCGGAATTCTGTCTGCTTGATACCTTTGTGCCGCGGGCTCAGGCCGTGGCGCGTTCGGTACTGATGCTGGGGGCAGGCTGAGAGGCTTTTTTCAGGCAAAAAAAGGCCCGGCGGGGGCGCCGGGCCAAGATGCGAGTAAGTCGCTCTTACTCTCAACCAACTTTACAAACACCAACGCAGTTGTGAGGGAGTTCCAACTGCACGTACCAACAACGAAAGATCACTGTTAACAAAGAATTAACGTTAGAACGCATTAGCTGTTAATGGCCATTGAAAGTACCCGCCCCACATCAAGCACTCGCTCCTGCTGAGACAGTCAGGTTGTGCTGTTACCTCGCACCAATGACTTAACCGAATCCATCAGACCAACCGGTCAATCCGTCTCATATCAAGAGTGAGGCCTGTTCTCGCTTCCCGATAAACATTGGACAGGTAACGTGAGCCGCCAAGAAGCGGAGTTGCATCAGCGGACAAGTTGCCTTGCGCTGAAGGTGTGCCCACCGCGCTGACTGATGCCTGGTTTCCTGCCGCATACGTCAGTCAGCACTGCGTGGTGGGTATGGAGACTATCGTCCGTGACGTTCCAGTCCTGAAAGGTTTACAACATGAGTGTGGCGATCAGGCCTTGAACTGGGTCATCCAGCTCTTCATGGCGCTGCTGTAGGCATCGCTCAGCTCATCGAACACTTTGCTGCTGGCATCGCGTGCTTCCAGCATCAGGCCCATCTGCTTCTGGGCATTGCTGACGAACTTGCTGTCCAGGTTCTTGGCATAGACCGCCTGAGCATCAAAAGCCGCCACGATGTCTTTGGCAGAGGCCAGCTGCTTGGCCTGGTTGATGCTGCTGGAGACCAGCTCACGGCTGTATTCGGAATATTCTTTCAGCATGGTTTCGGCAGTCTTCTTACCGATTTCGCCCAGTTCGATCATGGGCTGATACACTTTTTTGATGTCTTCGAAGGCTGTCTTATACATAGTGCGCTCCTCGTATGTTGCGCTGCACAAAGTTGATATGGATGATTTTTAAACAGCACCGGGATTATGTCAACAGCTATTTTGTGCGGTGCAATATGGAAAATTGTTTCAGCTGCAGGTCGCTTTTGGGGGGGACAAGTAAGGTTATGATTTTATTGCAATTGATGCGCTGGTAAGTGTGCCATGCCATATGTTTCAGCCTGTTGTCAGTCTGATAACGGGAGTGATGAAGGCAAAATATGAAGCATCTGGGGCTGGAGGCAGAGTGGTGGGAGGTGCATTTTTTACCGGGGCAGAATGACAAGAAAGCGCCATGACCGGCGCTTTCTTGTTGCTGGGCAGCAAAGCTCTGTGATCAGCTCGACTGGGTAGCCTGAATGGCGGTCAGGGCGATGGTAAAGACGATATCTTCCACCAGCGCACCGCGTGACAAGTCGTTCACCGGTTTGCGCATGCCTTGCAGCATGGGGCCGATACTGATGACGTTGGCACTGCGCTGGACCGCCTTGTAGGTGGTATTACCGGTATTCAGGTCCGGGAAAATGAACACCGTCGCCTTGCCTGCCACGGTACTGCCCGGCGCCTTGCTGTGCGCGACGTTTTCCATGACAGCCGCATCGTATTGCAGCGGGCCGTCGATCAGCAGATCGGGGCGGCGCTCACGGGCGATTCGGGTGGCAGTGATAACCTTGTCTACATCGGCACCGGTGCCGGAGCCGAGCGTACTGTAGCTGATCATCGCCACGCGCGGCTCAACACCGAAGGCCCGGGCGGAGTCGGCACTCTGGATGGCGATCATCGCCAGCTCTTCGGCGTTGGGGTCGGGGTTGATGGCACAGTCGCCGTATACCAGTACCTGATCCGGCAAACACATAAAGAAGATCGACGACACCAGACTGTAGCCGGGAGCCGTTTTAATCAGTTGTAGCGCCGGGCGGATGGTGTTGGCAGTGGTATGCACGGCGCCTGAGACCAGCCCGTCGACAGTCCCCTGATGCAGCATCATGGTGCCCAGTACCACATTGTCCTGCAGCTGCTCTTCGGCAATCAGGTCGGTCATGCCTTTGCTCTTACGCAGCTCCACCATGGGTGCCACGTAGTCCTTGCGCACGCTGTTGGGGTCAACGACGGCCACGCCTTCACCCAGTACTACACCACTTTGCTGGGCAATCAGGCGGATTTCCTCCGGGTTGCCAAGCAGTACGCAGCGGGCGATCTTGCGTTCGGCACAAATGGCCGCAGCCTTGATGGTCCGTGGCTCGTTGCCTTCGGGCAGAACGATGGTCTTGCTGGCGCGACGGGCGCGCTCGATCAGCTGGTAGCGGAAAGCCGGCGGCGACAGACGGCGCACATAGTCGCTGCTGCGGAAGCTCTGCAACCACTGGTGGTCGATGTGCAGTGCGCCTTCTTCCTTGACCTTGTTGATGCGCTCGGCGTCGTCCAGCGGCACTTCCTGATTGAAGCGCTGCATGGTGATGGCGGTCTGCCATGAGCCGGTCGAAATAGCCATCATCGGCAGGCCGCTGCGCATGGCCTGTTCACACAGGCTCATTACCGAGGGGGCGGGAGTGAAGCCACCGGTAAACACCAGTGCGGCAATTTCTACCCCGTTGAGTGCGGCAAGACAGGTGGCCAGCACTACGTCATCACGATCACCGGGGGCGAACACCAGCGTGCCGGGGCGCAGTTCATCAATGACGTTGGCGACACTGCGGGCCATCATGGCAATACGGGTGACACGGCGCACGGCCATGGCGCCCTCATTGATGATGATGGCGTCGAAATAGCGGGCAATATCCAGTGCGCGGGGGGCGCTCAGGTCGGGTGTCCAGGGCAGGGTGCCCAGCAGGCGGAAATCGTTGCTGAACAGAGTGCTCTGTTCACGCACCTGTTCAGCACTGATGCTCTGGGTGAAGGTACGGTCCATGCTGGCGTCAGGGCGGGTACGCCCTTCGCGGTCAATGGGGGCGCCCAGCTTGTTGACGATACAGCCCAGCACCCGTTTGTGCTCGATGCCACCGTAAGCGCGGGCGGTGATCTCAATGTGATCTTCCAGTTCGGCCGGGGTATCAATCCCCGGTGCGGCCACCAGCACAATCTCGGCATCCAGTGCACTGGCAATGGCCTTGTTGAGGCGGGTCGAATAGTAGTGGCTCTGGGTCGGCACCAGCCCTTCGATGATGACCACGTCGCAGTCATCCGGGCGGTAGTCTTCAAAACGGCCGACGATTTCTTCCAGCAGCTCGTCGCCGCGGTCTTCACTGAGCAAGCCTTCGATATAACGAATTTCCAGCGGCGGTGCGATAGGGTGCTTGCAGGACGAGGCGAGCATCTGGGTGGAGCGCTCAGGGCCACTGTCACCGGGATGAAGCTGGGCAATGGGCTTGAAGAAATGCACCTTGATGCCCTGCTGATCCATGGCATGGAACAGTCCCAGTGCAGCGGTGGTGAGGCCAACGCCCAGACCTGTGGGCACCAGCATCAGCGTTCTGATCATGCTTGCTCTCCTTGTGCGGCAGTCGCCAGCGCGACGCTGTCACGGGCAATCATCAGTTCTTCATTGGTGGGAATAACCCATGCCGCAGCGTGGCCGTTCTGACTGATCCTGCCTGCCTTGCCGCGAATACACTGCTCGTTGGCCTCGCTGTCGAGCTGAAGACCCAAAAAGCCCAGCCAGTCGAGGGTGCGGGCACGGATCAGCGAGGAGTTCTCGCCGATGCCACCGGTAAATACCAGCGCATCAAGGCGGCCAAGGGGAATCATCAGCTCGCCGACGGCCTTGGCCAGACGATAGGCATAGATTTCCAGTGTCAGCTGCGCCTGCTCGTGGCCATTTGCCGCGGCTTCTTCGATGGTGCGGCAGTCATTGCTGAGGCCGGAAAGGCCCAGCAGCCCGCTCTTTTTCCACAGGATGGCATCGATTTCGTCAGTGCTTTTGTTCAGGCGGTGAGCCAGATAGGCAATGATGCCCGGGTCAATGGAACCGCAACGGGTGCCGTGTACAACGCCTTCGAGCGGGGTCAGGCCCATGGTGGTATCAACCGAGTGGCCATGCTTCACGGCGGTCAGGCTGGCGCCATTCCCGAGGTGAGCGATGATCAGGTTCAGCCCGGCTGCGGGTTTGTTCAGCAGGCGGGCGGCTTCAGCGGTGACATAGCGGCAGCTGGTGCCATGGAAGCCGTAGCGGCGTACGCCAAGATCCCGGTAGTACTCGTAGGGCAGCGGGTAGAGGTAAGCATAATCCGGCATTTCCTGATGGAAGGCGGTATCAAACACGGCCACTTGTGGCAGCTGCGGGAAGGCTTCCTGAGCCGCTTCAATCCCCAGCAGGTTGGCCGGGTTATGCAGCGGGGCCAGGTTACTGCAGTCGGCAATACGCTGCTGACTCAGGCTGTCGATCAGGATGGCTTCACGGAAATGTTCGCCACCGTGAACTACACGGTGGCCAATCGCCGTCAGCGACTGCACCAACGCCGGATATCCCTGCAGGTACGTGACCAGCGCTTGCAGCGCGGCTTTGTGAGTAGGGGGCGTCAGTGCCTGTGTCTGCTTCGCGCCGTTCTGCTTGAAGACGATTTCAGCATCGTCACTGCCCAGACGTTCGGCCATGCCTGACAAAGGCTGCCCGCCAGTGCTGGCATCGATGACCGCGAATTTGAGGGAGGAGCTCCCGCAGTTGAGGACCAGTACATAGCTGGCCGCGCTGCTGACGGGGGTACTGTTGATTGAGGCATCGTTCGTAGATGTCATACGCACACTTCACTGAATAGTTGAATTCCTGCCCCATAACGACCACGAGCCTGCGCTACCGCTGTCTTGAGAGCGGGGAAGGTCAGAGCTCAGGATTATTGTTGTTATGAAGCGTGAGGGGCACGTCGTTGAGTAACCATAGCCCATCCACGGTAATGGGCCACTTTTCCAGTCAGGCAGTGGAGGCTGCCCTGTTGTTATGTTCTGAGTGGTACTTGTTATGGGCTGCACAGCCAAACGCTACTCAGCCCTGATGACAATTTGGAGTGTTGCTTTACACCGCTGGCATTTCACTGCTGAAGCGCATGGAGAGGTCCACTGCTTTGCAGTCCTTGGTCAGGCCGCCAATGGAAATATAATCAACGCCGGTTTCGGCGATGGGCACCAGCGTCAGGTCGGTCACGTTACCCGAGGCTTCCAGTTTGGCCCGGCCAGCAGTCAGGGCTACCGCCTCGCGCATTTGCTGCAGGGTAAAGTTATCCAGCATGATGATGTCGGCGCCGGCTTCAAGCGCCTGCTGCAGTTCGTTATGGTTTTCCACCTCGACTTCTACCGGTTTGCCGGGCGCCAGCTCGCGCGCTTTGCTCACTGCTTCAGCAATCCCACCGCAGGCCATGATGTGGTTTTCCTTAATCAGAAAAGCATCAAACAGGCCAATGCGATGATTGAAGCAGCCGCCCTGAGTCACCGCGTATTTTTGCGCCAGACGCAGGCCGGGCAGGGTTTTGCGGGTGTCGAGAATACGCACCTGGGTATGGTCTACCAGATCAGCATAATGGCGGCAGCGGCTGGAAGTGGCAGACAGGGTCTGCAGAAAGTTCAGGGCGGTACGCTCCGCTGTCAGCAAGGAGCGGGCAGGGCCCGTCAGACTGAACAGGCGGGTATTGGGGCACACCTGATCACCTTCGCTGATGTACCATTCCACTTTGATCTGCGGGTCGACCTGACGGAAAACTTCATCCACCCACGGCCGGCCACTGATGACGGCCTCATCGCGGGAGATCACCGTTGCGGCAGCCATGCGCTCTGCGGGAATCAGCGCCGCCGTGATATCGCCAGCACCTATATCTTCTGCCAGTGCATTGCGTACGGTGTCTTCAATTCCCAGATGCTGCATTATTTTCTGCCTTGTAGTCGCTGGTGATGAGTGTGTTGCAGGTTCTGCTGACCTGATTCACGATGCTGCCGAATGCGGCATATACCTTACGGCACCTTGCTGGCAATTTGCTGGACGAGGGTGCCGTGTGACATCGAGAGTGCGGGATTTTACTGAACTTTAGTGGTAAAACCCAAGCGCAGTTGCCCCTGATGTTTATCTTTCAGGCTGAATTCACAGAACTTTTTGCCGAAGATCATGACTGTATTCACTCCCCTGAGCATTACTGACGGCTGGCTTGATGCGGCACGTAAGGTGCCATCGCCCAATCACAATGAGCGGCCCGCAGACGAAGTCAGTCTGCTGGTGATCCACAATATCAGCCTGCCGCCCTGCCAGTTTGGCGGCCCCTATATCGAGCAGTTATTCACCAACTGCCTCGATCAGGATGCGCACCCGTTTTTTGCCGGCATTGCCTCGTTGCGTGTGGCGGCCCATCTGCTGATTCGGCGTGATGGCGAACTGGTGCAGTTCGTCGGTTTCGGTCAGCGCGCCTGGCACGCCGGTGTGTCCTGTTTTGCCGGACGTGAAGGCTGTAATGATTTCTCCATTGGTATCGAGATGGAAGGCTCTGACTTCGAGCCCTTCACCACCGTGCAGTATCAGCAGCTGGCTGCGGTCACGGAGGCGATTCAGCGAGCCTATCCGCAGATCAGTGCAGAGCGCATTACTGGCCACAGCGATATTGCCCCTGGCCGCAAAACGGATCCTGGCCCTTATTTTGACTGGACGCACTATCGGGCTTTACTTCCGGCTTCAACAAAAGCGTGACGCTTTTGCTAACGAGAATGGTTGGCTTTTATACTTGGCTGCGACCAGATCAGAGTGAGAACGCCAACCGTGATGGATAAAGTGCTGGAAGTGAAGGGCCTGCAGTGCCGCTATGATGGGCAGCCGGTAGTCAGCGAGGTCAGCTTTCATCTGCATGAGGGGGAAATCGCCTGCCTGCTTGGCCCCAGCGGTTGCGGCAAGACCACCGTGTTGCGGGCGCTGGCGGGGTTCAATGCCGTCGATGGTGGAGAAATTGAACTCTATGGGCGGGTGCTATCTGCTGCAGGTGTGCATCTGCCACCGGAACAGCGTCGCATCGGCATGGTATTTCAGGACTATGCGCTGTTTCCGCATCTGACCGTCGCGCAGAACATAGCCTTCGGTCTGAAGGGCTTAAGCCGTAAGGACGTTGATACCCGGGTCAGCGAGCTGTTAAGTCTGGTGCAGCTGGAAGGGAAGGGGCAGCGCTATCCCCACGAACTTTCCGGTGGTCAGCAGCAGCGTGTGGCACTGGCCCGTGCGCTGGCCCCGAAGCCTGATCTGTTGCTGATGGATGAACCGTTCTCCAATCTGGATACCGATCTGCGTCGTCATCTGGCCCGCGAAGTGCGGGAGATTCTCAAACAGCAGGGTATTCCCGCGGTACTCGTGACCCACGATCAGGAAGAAGCCTTTGCCTTCTCCGACAAGGTCGGTGTGCTGGCGGAAGGTCGTCTGCATCAGTGGGATTCTCCCTACAACCTCTATTATTCTCCCAGCAGCCCGCGAGTAGCGGCCTTTGTCGGCAAGGGCGAGTTTATTCCCGGCACCGTGCGTGATGGTGTGCTCTGTACCGATGTGGGAAATGTGCTGCTGACCTGCAGTCAGTGGCAGGACGGTGATGAGGTGCAGCTGTTTGTGCGTCCTCATGAAATTGTCCCTGCTGACGCTGAAGGGGCTCAGGCACAGATTCTGGCCAAGGAGTTCCTCGGCACAACCACCCTTTATACGCTGCAGCTGTCGAGTGGGCGCCTAGTGTCATCGGCTGTCGACAGCCATATTGATCTGCAGGTGGGAGAGGTGGTTACTGTCAGTCTGCAGCCGCCCCGGCCGGTGACCTTTGCCGCTGCCTGACTGGTCTGTGCCTGTTCAGGCCGTCAGCAACATATCACCAACATAAAAGACGCAGAGTGCGTCTTTTATGTTTTACGGGGGCTGTATGTTTTTCAGCCGCGTCAGGTATAGCCGCCGCTATTGGATGCGATAGCGGCGGGTTGCCGTGATCGTGCGGCTCAGCAGAATGACCGGAATAATCCCCACCAGTACGATCAGCAGCGCTGCCAGCGACGCCTCTGGCAGGCGTTCATCCGAGGCATACTGATAGACATGAATGGCCAGTGTGTCGAAATTGAAAGGGCGCAGTACCAGTGTGGTCGGCAGTTCCTTCATGCAGTCGACAAACACTACCAGTACGGCGGTCAGCAAGCCGCCGCGTATCAGCGGCAGATGTACCTTCACCAGCGTCTGGCTGGCGTTATAGCCCATCGAGCGGCAGGCCATGTCCATGGACGGTGTCACCTTGCCCAGACTGGATTCCACAGAGCCTGCAGAAATAGCCAGAAAGCGCACGCTATAGGCAAACAGCAGGGTAAAGAGGGTGCCACTGAGCAGCAGGCCGGAGGAGATGCCGAGACTGTTGCGCAGCCAGCCATCCAGCGTGTTATCGAACGCGGCGAAGGGAATGATGATACCGATGGCCAGTACCGCACTGGGCATGGCATAACCCAGCGTGGCTGCCTGCGTCATGCTGCTCAGCAGGCGACTTCTGTACAGACGCTTGGCGTAGGCCAGTAACAGGCCCAGCACGGTGCAGAGCACGGCTGCGGCCAGCGCCAGCGCCAGACTGTTCCAGGCCAGCCGGAGAAAGTCCGGGCTCCAGCTTTGCTCAGCATGCCGCCAGGCGTAACGTGCCAGGTCCAGCAGGGGCACGATGAAGCCTGCGAGCACGGGCACCGCACAGGAGATCCAGGCCAGTGCGGCTCTGAATCCGCGTAACCGGTGTAGCTGGATCGCCTTGAAGCGATCCCCCTGCTGAAACTGGCGCTGCCGTGAACGTCCCTGCTTTTCCATGACGATCAGTACGACTACGAAGATCAGCATCAAGGCGGCAAGCTGTGCCGCACCACCCAGATTGCCCATGTTCAGCCAGGTATCGTAGATGCCTGCCGTGAGTGTTTTGACCGCAAAGAAATCGACGGTACCAAAGTCGTTGAGGGTCTCCATCATCACCAGTGACAGACCGACCGCAATGGCCGGGCGGGCCATGGGTAACGACACACGCAGAAATGCCTGTAATGGCGTGCAGCCCAGCGTCCGTGCAGCATCCTTCACGGTGGCCGCCTGCTCAAGAAAGCTGGCTCTGGCCAGCAGGTAAACATAGGGATAGAGCACCAGCCCCAGCATCCAGATGGCGCCACCCAGACTGCGAATAGGAGGAAACCAGTAATCGCGCGGTGTCTTCCAGCTGAACAGCTCCCGTAGCCATGCCTGCAGTGGTCCTGAGTATTCCAGCAGGTCGGTATAGACATAGGCGATCACATAGGCCGGTACCGCCATGGGTAAGAGCAGTGCCCACTCGAAAACGCGGCGTCCGGGAAAGTGGTAGGTGCTGATCAGCCAGGCACTGACAATGCCGATGGACCCCGCCAGTACGCCTACTCCCAGCATCAGTGTGAGGGTGGTGATCACATAATTGGGCAGGACAGTGGAGAGCAGGTGGGGCCAGATATTGTCAGTGGGAAACAGTGCCAGCCAGAAAATCGACAGCAGCGGCAGGGCGACCATAATGGCGGCCACAGAAGCACTCAATAGCCAACCCTGGCCATTGATACTGCGTTGTCTGGAGTAGGAGAGGAATGCCATGTTTGGGATTCTCTGCATTGCCACGTCAGGGCTCAAGATCGCTGGCAGGGTTTTGCTCAGGATCTGCTGCGGCAGAAAATAAAAACCGAAAGCAGCATGCCGCTTTCGGTGACTTGAATATCAGCCCATCGGGCCAGTCACTGGCTAAGAACAAGAGATGCAAGGCCAAGGGGGGAGACCTCATCTGCCAGTGTGTTATCCACTTCCGCTGTGGGTTGATTGATCCTGCTTAGTTATCGAAGCCAACCTTGTCGACCAGCTTGCTGGCCGCTTCACGGGTCTCGGCAATCTTCACCAGCGGCAGTTCATCCTGTTTGAAGTCGCCCAGGTAACTTTGCAGCAGTTCGGAGCGCTGCACGCCTGCCTTGACCGGAAACTCCTGATTCAGGTCGGCATACATATGCTGGGCCTCGTCCTGACTGAGGAACTCCATCAGTTTGATGGCGTTGTCCTTGTGCGGGGCATACTTGGCCAGGGAGATGCCGGAGATATTCATATGGGTACCGCGATCCTGCTGATTGGGCGCAATCGGAGTTACCTGCCTGGCCCACTCGATCTCTTCAGGGTTCTCCTGATTGTTCAGCATCTTGAAGAAGTAGTAGGAATTGCCAATGGCCAGATCGCACTGTCCTTCCGCAATAGCGCGAATCTGTGCCCGGTCGTTCCCTTCAGGGCGGCGCGCAAGATTGGCTTTGACACCTGTTAGCCATTGCTCCGCTTCAGCCTCGCCATGATGGCTGATCATCGAGCCGATCAGGCCCAGGTTGTAGTTATGTTTACCGCTGCGGGTACAGATGCGGCCCTGCCATTTGGGATCGGCCAGCTGCTCGTAGGACGTTATTTCACCCTGCTGAACGCGGTCTTTGGATGCATAAATCAGGCGGGCACGCGACGTCAGTGCAAACCAGTGATTGTCCGGGTCCTGAAAGTGCTGGGGAATATTCTGCTCCAGCAGCTCACTGGCCACCGGCTGGCTCAGACCACGGGTTTTGACATCGTGTACTACACCAATATCTACCGTCATGATCAGATCGGCCGGGCTGTTCTGACCCTCATTCTGCAGGCGTTCCAGCAGGCCTTTGTCAGCGTAGACCACATTGACCTTGACCCCGGTTTCCTGGGTGAACTGATCAAACATCGGTTGAATCAGAAAGGGCGCGCGATAGGAGTAAACATTCACTTCTTCTGCCGCGTTGACTGAGGTGGTGAAGGCGGCAACCGTTAACAACAAGACTGACGGTTTAAACATGACTCTCTCCGGACTGCATCTGCCCAACAACAGGTCATTGCGAGGAGATGCCAGGGTGAACTCAGAATAAAACGCGAATCAGTCTCATTGAACGTAAAAAATGAGTCAATATTTTTTGCACTTTTTGTGCAATTTTTGAGGGTGTGCCTGAGTGGACAAGTGTCTATGTCTCGATGCGTTCGCTGGAAAACATTACAGGAGCCTGAGCTCCTGTAATGTTGGGATGATGATGAGAGCCAGGTTACTGGCTCAACTGCACCCAGATTTCACCCACCGGGTTACCACGGCTGTCAGTGGCGACCACCGCGTAACGCTTGCCTTCACCATGCTCCGAGTATTGACGGAGCAGCCGTGACTTGTCTGGCTCAATCAGATAGCCACGATCATCATTGGGCATTTTGCTGGGGGTTTCCGGTACCCAGCCGCGGAAGTTGAGTGTGACTGCTTCATCATTGCTGCCATCACCGAAGCTACTGATCAGTTCCAGCCGGTCAGCCGGTGCCAGTTTGAGCGTATCGCCACTGAGCAGAACGTGATGTTTGTCATTGACCGCGACCACGAAGACACGGGTGACGTTTTGGCGATGGTCATGCTGCTCCTGCTTTTGTTTGTCAGCATAGCGCGCATACTGCTCGTCGCTCAGGGCTTTGATATCAATGCTGCCAAACTTCTGGCCTTCCTTGCGGAATACCATCTGGGTGTCTTTGCCAACCCTGAAGCTTTGCTTGAAGTCATTGAGGTTGCCATAGCCCAGCAGATCCATGGTGACGCCGCGCTTGTAGTCGGTGCCGATATCCACCACCTGAACCTCATCATTACGGCGGATAGTCAGGGTATCCTTGTCTTTCAGCATGTGCGGCACGCCATTGACCATCACCTCGGTGTAGTGCAGCCCCGAAGTCGGAATAAGAATACGTGGGGCTTCTGCGACAATACCCAGGCGTTCCATAAAGGCGTTGATTACCAGATTGTGATAGAGAATCTTGTCTTCCAGTGAGGGCAGATTTTTCGATGCTTCAACGCCAAAAGCAGGCAGGCATTCCTTGCGCAGTGCGTAGTAGGTTGCTGTTTTACGCATCTCTGAATAAGGCGTATCCGGATCGGCAGTGCGGGTATTGAAGAAATGCAGGTGATGCTGCTCGTTGCTGATCCTGCTGTTTACTTCGCCCAGCACGCTGTCTGCCATTTCCTGTAATGGCAGGACGGAGCCGTCATCACAGGTGAAGTTGGCGCTGTCAGCAATCAGTGACTGCCCATAGCGATTGGGGTTACGGAGGCTGTCTACATAGACCGGTGAGTGATAGCCCCAGCCGTCATGCAGGTGCAGAAACAGGTCGGCCTGAGACATCAGTTCCTTGAGCTTGCCAACTACCTGATACATCGGGCCGACTTTGGCGTTGTCATGGAACTGACGGTTCATATCACCATCAGGGCCACGGTCACCCAGGATGATGGATTTCAGGTTGGCGCGGGGAACGACGATCAGGTTGCCTTTCTCCAGCACCAGATCAGGGTAGAGGTCGGCGGACAGATAGCCACCCGGCTCATCACCCTGTATCCCGCCGATCAGCAGCAGGGTTTTACCATCCTGCCGACCTTTGACGTAGTAGACATTCAGTTCGTAATCAGAGCCTGCGAAAAACACTTCGTGGCTGCTGCTTGGGCGGGTGTCAGCTTGCGCCGCACAGGCGCAGCTGAGCGTTGCCACCAGACTCAGGGCAAGACTAATTATTTTTTTCATTTCAATGCAGTCCAGGACTCGGAAACAATACTGAAGTCGCCGGGACAGCCGCTCAGCATCAGTGTCTTGATACCCACGTCAGTGTAGCTGTCGCTCTGGTAGTTCTGCTTAAAGGTGACTCGGTAGAGGTCGCCCTTGACCGGGGCAATCTGCAGATTGGAATAGCTGATCTTCTGCTCGGGACGCTGGGCAAAAATGCCACTTTTGTATACCTGCCAGTCGGCCAGTTTTTTGCCGCCATCGTAGGTGAACTCTGAGTTATAGAGCGCCAGATATTGGAAAATTTCGTTTTTGCTCCAGGTGTCGATCCACTGGTCAACGAAGCGGGTTGCCTCTGCCGTCAGAATAGGCTGGATGGGCAGGGCGATGCTGTCCTCGGCCACCAGACTCAGTTTGTCTCCCTCAGGCTTGAAGAACAGGCGCTTGTGGTCGTAGGAAAACAGGTTGGCTGCGCAGTAACTCTGATTGAAGTCGAATACCACCTGCTTGCCGTCTTCTTTGAAAGCATAGATATTGCTGATCTTGATATCGCGCTCGGGATAAGCCGCTGCCAGGGTCTTCTTCTTTGCTACCCAGGCGTCCCGGTTGAGGCCGTTGGCATCGTGGAAGGTGGGGTGAAGAATTTTGGCCAGTGAGGTGATATCGGCGTTGTTCCAGTCATTGAAGAAGGCATCCAGCTGTTTGAACAGACTGGCCTTCTTAGCCTCATAGGCGGCAGGTGTCATGAACTCAGTCTTGGGACTGATGATGATATTGGTGCCTGGTTTGAGTACGGGTTCCAGTTCGCGGATTTCCTTGTTCTGGAACGCTACACAGCCACGCGTGGCGACTTTGCTCGGATCGTTATCGTCACGACCGTGCAGCCAGATGCCGCTGCCATTACGGCCTTCAATACGATCCAGCGGGTTGGGGTAATCCAGCGGGAAGGCGCCGCTGCCATAGACGGGAGCCAGCTGTGAATCGGGAATGAACTTCTCGATACGGTAAACCCCTTCTGGCGTTTTCAGGTCGCCTTCGCTCTGCTTATCGCCGTCCTGCTGACCGAATTGCAGGTGAGTAATTTCTCTCACTACGTGGGGTACATCATTCTCCATGTGTACCAGATAGGCATTCTTGCGCTGCTTATCGATCAGAATGGAGGTGGTGGGCTCGGCATCCCGGCTGAATAAATGAGCAGGCAGCAGCGAAGCTAATTTCTTATCTTCTGCTGTAGGCTCGTCGGCATGGCTGGCTGTGCTGAGTGTCAGCGCGGTCGTCAGCACTGCAAGCAGCAATCTGCCCTGCTTTTTCAAGGGTACCGACAAACGCTCGCGGCGATATCTGATCTTGGCTGCTTGGTCCATGGACAGTATTGCTTCCACATGTCAGGAATAATGAAGGCACTAACTGAAGCAACAGCACGACGGCAGCTGAGTTAAGGGGACTGGTAACCTGCTTCATCTGGTGAGCTTGCTGCCCCTGCGGAAAAGCTGAATTCAGGGTGCGAGGACAATAGTTTTACAGCACTCAGCGCTAAGACACTGACAGCCAGATGAAGACAAAGTGTGCAGAGATACCCTGAGAAAGCACTCGTCGGTTGGTGCTCCATCCACCACCTGATCCAGAGTAGCAACGGTTGATCTGATCGCCTGGGGTGGTTAAGCGTACCCTGAGGCAACGCTTTATTTAGAACCAATTCGTATTGTTTCAAAAACTCAATCTGCGGCATTCTACCTGTGGCCGTATATTGCTGCAAACGCTGCCGAGCATCTCCACATTTTTATACGAACAGGTGTGTGGGAGCAGGTGCTGCTATTATTATCCCTGCTAATCGATGTGGACTTTGCCTGCCAGCAGACCGACAGTTAGCGGACGTGAAAAGGGTGAGTTTGGCGCGTGACAGCGTAGGGCATATACTCTAGCGGACGTTGTCCGGGTGTCTGCTCTGTGAGCGTCTGCCGCCGCCGGTGGCGATGAACGAAGCCCAGTATGCTGCAACGTTAAGGTGTACCCTGTTTTATTGACACGGATATCAAGGAATTCATCCATGCCCTATGTTGAACGAAATGCCGATGGGCAGATCATCGCAGTGTACGCGGTGGAGCAGCCGCAAGCTCACGAGTTTCTTGAGCCCGATGATCAGGACCTGCAACAGTTTCTGTTTCAGGATAACGGTCGCACCTTTGCCTATATGCGCCAGTCTGACTTGGAGCTGCAGCGCGTCCTTGAGGATGTGATCGATCTGCTGATCGATAAGGGCATACTGATGTTTACCGACCTTCCGGTTGAGGCCCAGAAAAAACTGGTTGGGCGTAAGCGGGTGCGTCAGGTTTTGAAGCATCGCAACACTATTCTGGGTACTGACGACGAGGATGATCCTCTGCCGTTATAGCCTTCCAGCACGCGTCCGGGCTGAATTGCAATTGCCTTGGGGCGTCGCTACAATCGCCTCACCTCTGGCCCCGTCACCACTGGCGTAGTGGTCTTTCATGCAGATTTTGAAAGGGAAATGCGTTGTTTGCTTCCCTTTTTCGAGCCAAAAACACCTCCGATGAAAGCGCACAAGATTACAACCGCGCCTGTCCCAATGCGTTGGGTGGGGCCTATCAGAATCAGTGGCAATATCATGGATGCAGAGGTCTCAGTGCCCCTGGCAACCTATGAATCTCCCCTTTGGCCCTCTGTTGGTCGTGGTGCCCGCGTTTCCATGCTGTGTGAAGGCGGTATCAAGGCCACGCTTGTCGATGAGCGTATGTCTCGCTCCATCCTGCTGGAAGCCGCCGATGCCGGAGCCGCACTGAGCGCCATTACCAGCCTCAATAGTCGTCGTGACGAAATGCAGGCAGTGGTATCCACCAGCAGTCGCTTTGCCCGCCTGATTGATGTGCGTCATCAGATTCTGGGGAACCTGTTATTCGTCCGCCTGGAGTTCACCACGGGCGACGCCTCCGGTCACAATATGGTGACCAACGCCGCTGATCATCTGATGCGCTGGATCCTGCAGAGCTACCCACAGCTCAGTTACAGCTCCATTTCCGGTAATTTCTGCTCAGATAAGAAGCCCACTGCCGTGAATGGCATTCTTGGTCGTGGTAAGAACGTCATCACCGAAATTCTGATCCCCCGTGACATCTGTGAGCGTCGGCTGAAAACCACGCCGGAGAAAGTGGTTGATCTCAATATCAAAAAGAACCTGATCGGCACCATGCTGGCGGGAGGGCTGCGCAGTGCCAATGCGCACTACGCCAATATGCTGTTGGCTTTCTATCTGGCCACTGGGCAGGATGCAGCCAACATCGTTGAAGGTTCGCAGGGGATGACCCACGCCGAAGTGCGTAATGGTGATCTGTATTTTTCCTGTACCCTGCCCAACCTGATCGTCGGTTCCGTGGGCAATGGCAAGGGGCTGGATTTTGTTGAAGACAATCTGACCCGACTGGGCTGCCGTGAGTCCCGTGAGGCTGGTGCCAATGCCCGTCGTCTGGCTGTCATCTGTGCCGCCACTGTACTGTGCGGTGAATTGTCACTGCTGGCGGCTCAAACCAATCCTGGCGAGTTGATGGAAGCGCATATTCAGCTGGAGCGCGGATGAGTAACTCGACCAATGATCGCAAGATAGAGCACATCCGCGTAATTGAAGAAGACCCTGACACTGATCGTCAGGGAGACCATTTTGCCTCCTGGCACCTGATGCATCGCGCCCTGCCGGAAATTGACTACGCTGAGGTTGATCCTGGCGTGAGCTTTCTTGGCAAACGTCTGTCCTTTCCCCTGCTGATCTCGTCCATGACGGGGGGCGATCACGAGCTGGTGCTGCGGGTCAACCGCAATCTGGCGCAGGCTGCCGAAGCAACGGGTGTCGCCATGGGCGTTGGTTCCCAGCGGGTGATGTTCACCCATCCCGAATCCTGCAACAGCTTTGCTTTGCGCCAGTGGGCACCTACTACGGTGCTGCTGGGGAATCTCGGTGCCGTTCAGCTCAACTATGGTTTTGGGCTGGAGGAAGCACAAAGTGCTATCAACATCATGCAGGCGGATGGTCTATTCTTGCACCTGAACCCGCTGCAGGAATCTGTACAGCCTGAAGGCGACCGCAACTTTAAAGGGCTCGCTGCCAAGATCGCTGCTTTGCAGGCTGAGCTGGCCACGCCGCTGATTCTGAAAGAGGTCGGCTGTGGTATGACGCCAGCCGATATCGAACTGGGGCTGGCTGCAGGTATTCGTTATTTCGATCTTGCCGGTAGCGGTGGCACGTCCTGGAGTCGCATTGAGCATCATCGACGTGGCCGTGGCGATCTTGGCCTGCGGATGCAGGACTGGGGTATCCCGACGCCGGTGGCGCTGGAATGGGCCCGTCCATATCAGGAAAGAGCGACATTTATCGCCAGCGGTGGGCTGCGTAACGGTTTGGACATGATCAAGTCTGTTATACTCGGCGGCTCTCTGTGTGGCCTGGCTGCGCCCTTGCTGAAGCCTGCCATGGAGTCTGCCGAGGCCGTGATTGCCGTGATAGAAGGGGTTAAGCAGGAGTTCACCACCGCGATGTTCTTGCTGGGGGTAACCCGTGTCGAACAGCTCCACCTAAATGATGCCTTGCTTTGGCGCAGGTAACAGGAACTGAGTCTCTATATGAAGGTTGGCATTGAAGATATTTGTTTCTACACCGCCAGTTATTACCTGGACTTGCAGGTATTGGCTGAGGTGCACCAGATAGATGTAGAGAAGTTCTATGCTGGTATCGGGCAAGAGCAGATGAGCATGGCTGCGCCAGACGAGGACATCGTTACTATGGCAGCTGCTGCGGCTCTCCCGGTAGTGGAAGGTCAGGACAAAAGCGCCATCCGTACCCTGCTGTTTGCCAGTGAAAGTGGTATCGATCAGTCCAAATCCGCTGGCGTCTATGTGCATCGCCTGCTGGAGCTGGACCCTGCCTGCCGTGTTGTAGAGTTGAAACAGGCATGTTACAGCGCTACCTCCGCCATCCAGATGGCCTGTGCTCTGGTTGCCCGTCAGCCACAGCAGAAGGTGCTGGTGATTGCCTCCGACATCGCCCGTTATGATCTCGATTCGTCCGGTGAGCCGACGCAGGGCTGTGGTGCCGTGGCGATGCTGATCAGCGCCGATCCTAAAATCATGGAAGTGGAGCCGGTATCCGGGCTCTACACCGAAGATGTGATGGACTTCTGGCGTCCCAACTATCGTGGGACGGCGCTGGTAGATGGCAAGTACTCCACCAAGGTCTACCTGAAGTCACTGAAGCACGCCTGGCTGGATTATCAGCAGCAGGGCGGCCATGCGTTCTCTGAGTTCAACTATTTTTGCTATCACCAGCCTTTTACCCGAATGGCACAAAAGGCCCACAGCCATTTGCTGAAACAGGTTGGTGCCAGTTTGTCCACGGCAGAAGCCGAAGCCCAGATTGCCGATACCCTGAGCTACAACCGCAGTATCGGTAACAGCTACACCGCCTCCATCTATATCGGCCTGACGTCCCTGCTGGAAAATGCACAGCATGACCTGTCCGGTCAGCGTGTCGGCTTCTTCAGCTATGGCTCGGGTTGCGTGGCAGAGCTGTTCTCTGGTGTGGTACAGCCGGGCTATCAGGCTCATCTGCACAAAGACTATCACCAGACTTTGCTTGCCCGTCGTCAGTCAGTGGATTACGCCACTTACCGTCGCCTGTATGACTACCCCAATCCGGTTGATGGCGGCGAGCATGCAATTGCCGCTGAAACTACCGGTCCTTTCCGTCTGGCTGCCATCAGTCAGCACAAGCGTATCTACGAAAAAACAGCATCATGATTCAGGCCAGTGCCCCCGCGAAAGTCATCGTCAGTGGTGATCACTCAGCAGTCTACGGGGCACCTGCTCTGGTAGCCGCCGTCTCTCCCCGTGCCCGAGTACGACTGGCTAAAGTCGACTCTCCGGTCGTGCGCCTGCATGCCGATGGCGAAACCACCGAGCTGACCGTGGCAGAGACGCTGGAGCTGCAGGAAGAGCTGGACGAGCTGCACGATGCCTTTATGGAAGGTGAGATTCGCGTTGACGAGATTATGGAGTCAGGCCGCGAGCTGTTCTTCTATACCATGGCGCAGTGGCTGCAACCTGATGCTCGCAGCGGCGTTGAGCTGTGGCTGGAGTCCGATATCCCGGTCAGCAGTGGTTTGGGCTCGTCTGCTGCAACCATCGCGGCGGCATGCAAGGCTGCAGGGGAGTTCTTCGGCGAACCCTTTGAAGACAATGATGCGCTGATCGCACTGGTCAAATTTATAGAACGTCTGCAACACGGCCGTGGCAGTGCCATGGATGCATCTGCTGTGGTGACCGGCGGCGTGATTCGCCTGATTGATGGCAAAGTCATGCCCAGTGCACCGCTGGATGCTGACTGGTGGGTGGTGTTTACCGGTAAGGCCGCCTGTTCCACCGGTGAGTGCGTGGCCAGAGTGCGTGAGCGTTTTGCCACATCGCCTGTCTGGCAGGATTTTGCTGAGGTCACCCGCAGTATGACGGCGGCGCTGGCAGAGCAGAACGAAGCGTACCTGCAGGCTGCTATTCGCGAGAATCACCGGCTGCTGGTCAAGATTGGTGTGGTGCCGAAACTGATCGATGGCTTTATCGCCGAGATTGAAGCGCTGGGCGGTGCGGCCAAGGTCTGTGGCGCAGGCAGTATCCGTGGTGACAATGCGGGCGTCGTGCTGGTGCGCGGTGTGAACCCCACCGAGCTGGCGGCCAGACATGGTTTCAAATGCACAACGATCACTGGTGAGCACGACGGTGTACGCCTGGAATAAGATTCGTACCTCTGCCCCCGGTAACCTGATGGTGATGGGGGAACATGCCGTATTGCATGGTCAGTGGGCTCTGGGGGTGGCGGTGGATAAGCGTATCCATCTTGAGCTGCAACCTCGTGCAGACCGGCAGGTCATTATCCATTCTGCGCTGGCGGAATATCACAGTGATCTGGATCAGCTGGAAGACCACCCCAATCTGAGCTTTGTGCTCAAGGTCATCACGCTGATGCAGCCGCAGTCTGGCTTCGAGCTGACCATTGTTTCCGAGTTCAGTCATGCCGTTGGCCTTGGCTCTTCCGCCGCCGTAACCGTCGCGCTGGTGGCGGCACTGATGGCCTGGCACGCCGGTCACGCCAGTCTCGACCGCCGAATTCTGCTGGCTACCGCCCATGAAACCGTACTGGCCGTTCAGGGCCGTGGCTCGGGTACGGATCTGGCAACCAGTGTGTACGGTGGACTGATTGCCTATCGTATGGCACAGCGCGAAGTAATCCCACTTCCCGGTTTATGGCCCATTGCGCTGGTCTATGCGGGCTACAAGACACCGACTCCGGTGGTCATACGCCATATTGCGGCTGCGGCGGAGGATACCCCCTCACTGTATGACAGTCTCTACCAGCTGATGGGTGACTGTGCCGAACAGGCCATGGTCGCGCTGGAGGCGTCGGATCTCCCCGGGTTTGCCCGTTGTCTGAACATGCAGCATGGCTTACTGGATGCGCTGGGAGTCTGTGATGCAAGTCTGGCGGATATCGTCTATCGCCTGCGTAGCATGGACGGAGTACTGGCGGCGAAGATTTCCGGCTCGGGTCTGGGGGACTGCATTCTGGCTCTGGGTAAGGTCGCGCCAGAGCAGTTGCCTTATGAAGTAATTGATGTAGCCATGAGTGACCGAGGAGTGGAAATTGAGTTTGTCGCCTGCTGATGCCCTGCGTCTGTATCTGCCCGAATGCACTCCTGCACTCCAGGCTCAGGCAGAGGCCTTTGCGCCGAGCAATATCGCCCTGTGCAAATACTGGGGCAAGCGTCAGGCCGCCCTGAATCTGCCGGTCAACAGCTCGCTGTCCATCAGTCTGGGAGAGCTTGGCACCCGTACCCGGCTGCAGGTGATCGATGCTCCATGTGATGAAGTCTGGCTTAACGGTCAGCAGCTAGATGGCGACAGCCGCTTTGTTCGCAAGGTATCGCAATTTATCGATCTGTTCCGCTCACTGGCACCTGCCCGTTTTCGGGTGACCACCCACAACAATATTCCTACTGCAGCCGGGCTGGCATCATCAGCCTCCGGGTTTGCGGCTCTGACGCTGGCGCTGGCGGGCATCTATGCGATTCCTCGCGAAGGCCGCAGCCTGTCTCGTATCGCGCGGATGGGCAGCGGCAGTGCATCACGTTCGCTGTTCTGCGGTTTTGCCCAATGGCATAAAGGTGAGCTGGACGACGGCAGTGACAGCTTTGCCGAGGTACTGTCTGAACCGTGGCCCGACCTGCGTATCGGCGTGGTGGAAATTACCACTGCCGAGAAAAGCGTCGACTCCCGTGCGGGGATGACCCGTACTACCGACAGCTGTCTGCTCTATGAGAAATGGCCACAGCAGGCTGCCCGTGATTTGCAGACCTTACGCCAGGCTATTGCCGCACAGAATTTCACCTTGCTGGGTGAGACGGCAGAGCACAACGCTCTGTCCATGCATGCCACCATGATTGCCTCCTGGCCACCGCTGTTGTACTGGCAGCCCGCCAGTATTGAGGCCATGCAGCAGGTCTGGCAGTGCCGGGCGCAGGGTATTGAGGTGTATTTCACTATGGATGCCGGCCCCAACATCAAACTGCTGTTCCAGCAGCACAGCATTGAGGCTGTGCGCGCCTGTTTCCCCACCATGACGGTTGTTGATCCCTGGCATGGTCCTGACCCCCTGCAAGGCTGATGTGCCCTGGGCACAGATTAAAGGCATCATCTTCGACAAGGACGGTACCCTGGTAGATTTTTACCCTACCTGGATACCGCTCTATCATCTGGCCCTGCGTGAGCTGGCGCGTCAGGCGCCACTGGCTGCAGGGCAGGACGCAACCTTTGCGCAGTTACTCGGGATCAGTGGTTTTACTGACGGACAACGGCTGAACCCTGACTCGCCACTGGTACACAGTGACCCCGAGACAATTCTGCGTCTGTGGGGCAGTGTTCTGGGTGTTCATCAGGTGGATGTGCTGGAAGGGTGGGTCGCGCCGGTGTTTGCTGAGCATTACTTGCAACACCTGCGTACGCCCTGTGATTTGCCCGCACTCTGCCGCTGGCTGAGCGGGCGCAAGCTGGCGCTGGCGCTGGTGACGTCTGACTCACAGCACTATGGTGACGCCGCGGTGAAGGCGCTGGGGATAGCGCCGTGGATCACGCCTGTTATCGGTTCAGATCAGGGGCTGGCTGCCAAGCCTGATCCGGCCATGGTGCATGCCTGTCTGCAACGCTGGCAGCTGGACGCTGCCCGGATCGCGGTGATTGGCGATCATCCGAAAGACCTGCAAATGGGCCGTGCGGCAGGGGCAGGGCGTGTCATCGGCGTGCTCAGTGGCGCCAGCAGCGCGGCTGAGCTGGCCCCCTGGTGCGATGAAATCTGGCCCCATATCGGCTATTTACGGTCAGTGCTGGCTCAGGTCTGAGCCTGTCAGCATCATCTCCCGGTTTGCGCTTTCTGCAACCATTACTTGCTGAATTTGCCATTGTCGCAACGCTTGTGATGGCTTAGCTTGGACAGATCAACGCTTTTGCTCGCTCTTGTTGCAGGAGGATATCGGTCTATGGCTTTGCTCGCTCGTGTTGCTGTACCTCTGACTCTGGCTTCCACTGTTCTGGTGTTTTCCCATGCGGCCGAGGCCAGCAAAGACAACGATACGCTGGTGTTTGCTTCGGACAGCGAGCCGGAAAATATCAGCCCCTATCACACCGGGTTACGTGAGGGCGTTGTGCTGGGGCGTCTGGCCTGGGACACGCTGATCTATCGCGACCCGCGCAGTGGTCAGTATCAGCCAATGCTGGCGACAGACTGGTCGTGGGAGGACAGTACTCATCTGCTGATACATCTGCGTCGTGGTGTGAGCTTTCACAATGGCGATGGCTTCAGTGCTGATGATGTGGTGTTTACCTTCAACTACATCCTCTCGCCTGAGTCCAAAGCGGTTTCCCGGCAGAATACCGACTGGATGGACCATGTTGAAAAGGTGGATGACTACAGCGTACGCATCGTACTGAAAAAGCCGTTCCCCGCTGCCTTTGAATATCTGGCCGGGCCGACACCTATTTTTCCGGCCAGATACTTCAAACAAGTCGGTCTTGAAGGGTTCAGTAAGGCGCCTGTCGGTACAGGCCCCTATGTCATTACTAAGGTGATCAGCGGGCAGGGCGTGCATCTGCAGCGCAATGACCATTACTTCGCTGACAGTCCGATACCCAAACCCGCCATCAGCAAGATAGAGTTTGTCGTCATCCCCGATGCTGACACACGCATAGCACAGCTGATGACGGGCGCCGTGGACTGGATCTGGCGGGTACCCTCTGATCAGGCCGAGTCCATGCAGGCGATGCCTAACCTCACGGTGACCGGCGGCGAAACCATGCGTATCGGCTATCTGGCCATGGACAGCCAGGGCACTTCCGCAGCGGATTCGCCTTTCAAAGACCTGCGGGTACGTCAGGCCGTCGACTATGCCATCAACCGTGACGGGATGGCCCGGGAGCTGGTGCGTGGTGGCAGCCGCGCTTTGTATGCACCCTGTTATCCCTCCCAGTTTGGCTGTGATCTCAATGCCGCGGTGCAGTACGCCTATGACCCCGAGAAAGCACGGTCATTATTGCAGCAGGCGGGCTACGCCGACGGTTTTGATACCGAAATCTATGCCTATCGTGATCGTGATCTGGTGGAGGCGGTCATTGGAGATCTGCGCAAGGTAGGTATTCGCGCCCGCCTGCATTTTGAAACCTTCGCTGCCCTGCGTAATGATCAGCGCGCTGGCAAGGTACCCCTGGCGTTCCAGAGCTGGGGCTCCGGTGCCATCAATGATGTGTCGGCGATCATCAGTGCCTTCTTCAAGGGCGGTGCGGACGACATCGCCAAAGATGCTGACCTGCTCAGCTGGCTCAGCACGGCAGATACCAGCATGGACGACAAGGTACGGCAGGAAAACTACAGCAAGGCTATCCAGCGCATTACAGAGCAGGCGTACTGGGCACCGCTGGTCACCTATTCCACGAACTATGCCTTCAGCAGTGATCTCAACTTTACTGCCTATCCGGATGAACTGCCGCGCTTCTATGAGGCATCGTGGAAGTAGCCGCCAGCTGATGGTGAGTACCTTCTGACCCCGCCTGACTGAACCTTATTGTTCCTCCGTCAGCAGAGCCTTCAGCTGCTCCATAAAGACTGCGACGGCTCTGGGCAGATTGCGCCCCGCCAGAGTATGCAGCTCTATATTCAGCGAGTTCATGTCTCTGTCCTTGATCGGTACGGCAACCATCTGATTGGCTGCCAGATAGCTGCGCACCAGTGGCTCGGTGGAGAAGACAATACAGTCCTGCGCCTGGGCAAAGGCCAGCAGTGCCACAATGGAGCTGGTGGTGAAGGCAATATTCATCGGCAGCCCCTTGCGGCTGAATCCGGCGTCCAGCACGGTACGCATCAGAATATTGCGTGATGGCAGGCCGAGAGGGTAACCACTGAGCTGCGACAGCATCAGGCTGTGTTTGTCTGCCAGTGGATGCGTCTGATGCATGATCGCCATGATGGGCGCATTCAGACGGTACTCGACATTCAGATGAGGCTCAGGTGCCTGGGAGAAGGTCAGGCCAATGTCGGCTTCGGCTTCGATCAGTCGCCGGCTCACTTCACGGGCGATAACGACATCGAGCTGGAAGGAGATGCCCGGGTACTGCTGGCGAAACTGGTTGATGGCACGGGGTACCAGATCAACCGCAAAACCGGCCGTGCAGGCAATGCGCACCTCACCACGACCCAGGCCGTTAAGTGCCTGAATCTCATTGTGTACACGTTCGGTTTCCAGCTGATTGCGAAAGGCATAGGCGGCCAGCAGCTCGCCTGCGGCGCTGGGTTCCATGCCCCGGCTGCGACGCTCGAACAGCACGGTATCCAGCGCGCTTTCCAGGCCACTGATCTGGCGGCTGATGGCTGAGGCCGTGACATTGAGCCGGGTAGCCGCTTCGCTGATGGAGCCACAGCGCACCACCTCCAGGAAGTAACGAATGGCGGTGTCCTGCAGAATTCGAGCACTCATAGCGCCTCCAGAGTGGCTTTGAAACGCCTGTTCACTTTGCGTTTTTAGCAACGATTCGCTGATAAAGTTGAAATGGAAGTATGGTTTGCCACTCCCTAAGATGCAATTGTCAGGCATCGTGTCAGGGCGAGGATCATCCTGCTTGCGGTGCTGCTGGCATCCATGCCCATAGCCAGGAGATAGCTCATGACGGCGCTTTGCGATTTGTCGGCCACTGCAGTACGCAGCCTGATGGCCAGAAAAGTCGTTTCCCCTGTTGAACTGACCGAAAGCTGTATTGAGCGTATTGAGGCAGTCAATCCTGCCGTCAATGCCATGGTGGCCACGGATCTGGAGACGGCCCGGCAAGTGGCCAGACAGCAGGAGCGGCAAGTCATGCAGGGCGAGCCGCTGGGCGCGTTGTTCGGACTGCCTCTGGCGGTGAAGGACATGGTGGATGCCGCTGGATTGCCGACGACCTTTGGCAGCCTGGCCCGTAAGGACAATATTGCCCGGCAGGATGAACGTCTGGTGGCGGTACTGCGTGCTGCCGGGGCCAATATCATTGGCAAAACCAACGTGCCGGAGTGGGGCGCCGGAGGCAATTCGCGTAACGCGGTGTACGGCACCACTGGCAACCCCTTTGACCCCAGCCGTTCGGCGGCGGGCTCTTCCGGTGGCTCCGCCGCGGCACTGGCCTGTGGCATGGTGCCGCTGGCAACTGGCTCCGACACGGGTGGCTCCTTGCGTAACCCGGCGGCCTTCTGCGGTATCGTGGGCTTCCGTCCCACTCCCGGGCTGGTGCCGTCAGAAAAGCGTAGTATTGGCTGGTCTCAGCTATCGACCCTCGGGCCGATGGCGCGTACCGTCGAGGATGCCGCGCTGATGCTGTCGGTCATCAAGGGGGAAGAGCCGGTTGATCCGATCACCGCGACGGTGCATGGCCGACAGATGCGGCAGGCGGAAGAGTTTTCCCCTCTCAAGGCTCTGGATCTGTGTCAGCTGCGGGTGGCCTGTACTGCCGACTTCGGCTTCGCCCCGGTCGAGCATCTGGTGCGAGATACCTTCACCGCCAAGACGGCGCGTTTTCGCTCCGTATTCCGGCAGGCCGATGACGCTACGCCCGACTGTACCGGCTCCGATGAGGCTTTTGAAAAGCTGCGCTCGCTGATGTTCCTCACCGCTACCCGCAAACTCTATGAGCAGGATCCACGGCAGGTCGGAGAAAACGTCCGCCTCAACGTCGAAGAAGGGCTGCAATACAGCGCTCAGGACATCGCCGAGGGGCTGGAACTGCAGACCCAGCTGTTTCGTCGCTGGCAGCAGTTCTTTCTCCAGTATGATTTCGTCATTGCACCGGCCGTGACCATCAGCCCGCGCCGCTGGACGGAGCTCTATCCCAAAGAAATCAACGGCCAGCCTACCCGTACCTACTACCACTGGCTGGCCATGGCCTATGCTTCAACCCTGGCAGGGCTGCCCTCCATCTCCCTGCCGGTTGGCTGTGACGCGCGCGGGATGCCCTTTGGCTTGCAGATCATCGGCCCGCGTGGCGGTGATGTGGCACTGCTGCGCATGGCTAATGCACTGGAGCAACATCTGGCCGCTGATCCGGCAACGGCGCGCCCGTGTGCGGATATTGACGCGTTGAAACAGGCACCTGCCATCGCTTCCATGGCAGATTTCTATTTGCCTGTGGGCTGCTGATGCAGTGCCGAGGTGGTATTTCACTCCTGACTGATCAAGGAATAGCCTATGTCTGTGCCCGCTAAACTGCCTTTTTCCAAAGTGCGTATTGAGAACGGTTTTGCCCTGCTTGCTGGTGAGCTGCCTTTTCTGCCTGACGGTGAGGTGCCTGAGAGCGTGACCGAACAGGTGAACGTGATGCTTGGCCGGGTACGTGACACCCTGCAGACGCAGGGGCTGTCGATGACGGATGTGGTGTCCTGCACGGTCTACCTGACGGACCGCAGCTATTTCGCCGAGTTCAATCAGGCTTATGCACCGTGGTTCAGTGATCCGTTGCCGGTGCGCACCACCGTATGCGCCGGGCTGATGGTGGATAAGGTGAAGATGGAGATTACCGTTATCGCCCGACTGCCGGTTTGACTTCTGAATGACAGTGGCGTTCAGGTGTCACTGTTAAGTATGGTGATCTGATGAGGATCGGCGCAGCATGGGGCGGCGCGCGGTCAGGCAGTGCAGCAAGGAGCAGTGGATGGTGAATAGTGATGTCATCGTGCTGGGCGCCGGGATGGTCGGTATCTGTACCGCCATCCATTTGCAGCGTCGGGGCAGGTCTGTCGTAGTGATTGATCGCAAAGCGCCGGGTGAGGAAACCTCCTACGGCAACGCCGGGGTGATTCAGCGCGAGGCCGTCCGGCCGTATGCTTTCCCCCGAGACTGGCCGACCCTGTTCAGCGCTATGGGCAACCAGCGTCTGGATATTCGCTATCGCCCCCTGTCGGTGCTGCAAAGCATGGGCCCGCTACTGCAGTACTACCGCCACTCGGCACCGGCCCGGTATCAGAAAATTGCCCGTGACTATGCCTCCATCATTGCGCTGTCACTGGACAGTCACGGTGACCTTATTGAGGCGGCCGGTGCAGATGGACTGCTGGGTGAGCAGGGGCTGGTGTTTCTTTACCGGACTGAACAGGCACGGGACGAGGCGTTTGCGACCGCCGAGGCGGTGCGGGCAGAAGGCGTCAGTCATCGCAAGCTGACAGGCAAGGAGCTGGCGCAGCTGGAGCCGACACTGGCAGACAGTCACGCGGGCGGCATTCACTGGACGGATCCGTGGACTATCCGCAGCCCCGGTGATCTGGTGAAAGCCTATGCGGCATTATTCGAGCAGCTGGGCGGCCGTATTCTGCGTGGTGATGCGGCGACCCTGACCCGGCAGGGGCCGCACTGGCATATTCGTGACGAGCAGCTTGATGATCATCTTGCTACTGAAGTGGTGGTCTGTCTTGGCCCCTGGTCGACCCGGCTGACGTCGCGGTTTGGCTACGCGCCACCGCTGTTCGTCAAACGCGGTTACCACATGCATTATCGTTATCGTGAAAGCGGGCCACAGCAAACGCACTGGGTACTGGATGCCGAGCGTGGCTATCTGATGGCACCGATGAAACAGGGGATACGGCTGACAACGGGGGCTGAACTGGCGCTGCTGGATGAGCCGGCGTCCTATGCGCAGCTGGAAGCGGCAGAGGCCGTAGCGCGGCAGACGTTTGCCATCGGCGAGCGGGTGGACCCACAACCCTGGAAGGGCGCGCGGCCCTGTATGCCGGATATGAAGCCAGTGATCGGTGCGGTACCGGGTGTTGACGGCATGTGGTGTGCATTTGGTCATGGCCATCAGGGTTTTACCCTGGGCCCTGCCACGGGCATGTTACTGGCGGCGATGATGAGCGGGGAGCCTGCAGCGATCGATATGCAGCCTTTTTCACCGGCACGCTCGTTCTGAGGTGCTGTCTTTCCAGTCAGGTTCGCTTGTGCGGGCCTGACAGTCTTTGCGTTTTCTTGTTATTGATCAGGGCATTGCTGACGTGTCAGAAGTACATGATCAGCGGCTCCAGCGCTTGCTGTTCTGGTCGTGATGGCCGGCAGTAGGCCACTTCATTGAGCATGTAGCGGCACTGTTTGAGCTGTTCGGCGAAGCCCTTTTCCAGCAGATCAAAAGCCGCATGCTCGTCCAGTTCGACCTGATCGATATAGGGGCTGAACAGGCTGGGCAGGCTGTCATGATTGAGACCGTTCACCAGTACCGTCAGGCTTTGCTGCAGGGCGTGGCAGCGTTCGCCCAGGCGGTTGAGCTGCTGGCTGTAGCGTGTCTGCTGTTCACTGCTCATGGTGCTGATGGCGGCCAGTGTATATAGCCCGCCCTGCGCGGCAGGATGCAGCACGGCATCGATTGAAGTCAGCGGCTGAATCCAGGCTATGTCGCGGGGTAACTCAGGTGAGATGGGGAGTGTCTGCAGTGCAGGGCTGACAACGGCGGTCACAGGCAGGGTGTCGGGGTGGAAGCTGGCTTCCGCGAGGGAGGCACTGTCTGCAGCGGGCAGGCTGGTGGAGAGATAGCGTAGTTGCAGTGGCAGGTGGGTGAAGAGGTCCGGGTCTTGCTCATACAGCTGCCTGAGCACGGGCAGAAAGTGGCTGTCGCAACTGAGATAGGCGACCTGCTGCTGTCGTGCCTGATCCAGCATTTCTTTCAGCTGATGCGGTCGCAGTACATCCTGTTGCAGCCAGAGAAGGAAGGGGTCAAAGCGCAGACCCATGCGCAGGCTCGCGTCCTGTCGATGTGATGCCATGCTGTGTTCCTGTTGTGGTCGAGGGAAAGGCAAATGGCGAGAAGCCCTCAGGCTTCTCGCATTGTTTCACTTCTCACGGCATCTGCTTTGCCACTGAGAAGAGACGCCACTCAGAATGAGTGCCGCTCAGGAAAACAGGGAGCTGTAGGCGTTCAGCGCGGGAGCACCGCCAAGGTGGACGTACAGCACTTTGGCATCTTTCGGAATGGCACCGCTCTGTACCATGTCGATCATGCCGTGCATGGACTTACCTTCATACACGGGGTCAGTCAGCATGCCTTCCAGACGGCCTGCCAGCTTGATGGCCTCCAGTGTGCCTTCGTTAGGCTGACCATAGACCGGGCCACCGTAGGCGGTTTCCAGAATGACATCGGCGTCGGTCAGGTCACGGCCCAGCTCGATCTGCTCGGCCGTCATACGGGCGATTTTCAGAATGGCAGCACGTGTGGCATCGGGCTTGGCAGAGGCATCAATACCAATCACCCTGCGGGGGCGATCCTGACCGGCGAAACCGGCGATCATGCCGCCCTGAGTGCTACCGGTGACGCTGCAGACGACGATATGGTCAAAGAAAATGCCCAGTTCTTTTTCCTGTTCGGCCACTTCTTCGGCGAAGTTGGCGAAACCTAACCCACCGAAGGGATGGTCAGAGCCACCGGCAGGAATGGCGTAAGGTTTGCCGCCGCGTGATTCCACCAGCTCCAGAGCGCGTTTCCAGCTGTCACGGATACCGATATCGAAACCGGACTGATCGAGGATCACTTCTGCACCCATGATGCGGCTCAGCAGGATGTTGCCGACCCGGTCGTAGACGCTGTCAGGCCAGTCGACCCAGCGCTCCTGCACCACCACACACTTCAGACCGGCAAGAGCGGCGGCCGCAGCGACCTGACGGGTATGGTTGGACTGCACGCCGCCGATGGATACCAGCGTATCGCAACCCTGACGGATGGCTTCCGGCAGAAAGTATTCCAGTTTGCGGGTCTTGTTACCGCCGTAGGCCAGGCCGCTGTTGACGTCTTCACGTTTGGCCCAGATTTCAGCGCCACCCAGATGCTGAGTCAGACGCTTCAGCGGGTGAATGGGTGACTTGCCGTGCATCAGGGGGAAACGTTCGAATTTGCTCAGATTCATGATGTCATCCTTCAGACTGCCGGAGGCAGCGTTATTAGCTTCAAGTGCTTCTCCCAGTGCCGCGCGTCACTGGCCGATGATTGGAGCCTGCCGGACTTAACTATGATCTACTGCGGGAAAGCCGATTTTGGTCATTTTTTACGCTCTCTTTCGGCCAATAGAACCACTATTGCCCTCAAGAGCGCGCCATAAACTGCCTCAAAACGGGCTTCCCCTCGCTACGATCAGTTAAGTCCGAAAGTCTCCTAGCAGGCTGTTGAAAAACGTCATCGAGGCAGCCGAGACAAGGAAAAAACAGGCGAAAAAGCGGAGTTTAGTGAACTAAATGAGCATTTTGAGCCTGTTTTTGACGCGGTATTCGGCAACGCAGATAGATTTTCAACGACCTGCTAGACAATATCCCCACGCGGACTTTCTGCTCAGGACAATCTGGCACCTACCTTGCAGAACTGTCTGAAATTGCAGACAGGGTGTCTGTTTTGCGGTGATAACTGTCTGAAGGCGGGCGGGTGACTGTCTGCCAGCAGAGGAACGCACCAGCGTGCAGCAAGGCGGAGCCGGGCACGTGCTGACAGGAGAGGACAATGGCAGAGCTGGCCATGGCAGATATCGACAAATGGGTAGAGGTCTTTCGCCAGCAGATTGAGCAGCGCAATCTGCCTCGTGGTTATCGTATGGAATCTATTCGCGCTGCAGCTGATCGCTGTGGTCTCAGTCGTTATGCCATGACGGCCGTCTACGAGCGGCTGGAGGCCATGGGCGTGCTGGAAGCCCGTCAGGGATCGGGCTTCTATGTCTGTCGCACACCGCAGACGGTGCGTAACAGCAGCAGTTTCCCCACCGATGATGTACTGGATGTCGCCCTGCTGATCCGCGGTCTGCTGGATCGCAATGATCTGGTCAAATGCGGCAGTGGCACCCTGCCGCCTGACTGGCTGGAGGAGCTGGAGCTCAGTCAGCACATCAAGACGGTCGCCTCACTGCCCGCCACCAATGTCTACAGCTATGGCCTCGAACGTGGCTTTCAGCCGCTGCTTGAACTGGTGCAGCTGAAGCTGGAAGCCATGCAGATCAGTGTGCGTCAGGAACAGCTGGTGCTGACCCGCGGTGTTACTGAAGCACTCAACTACCTGATCCGGGCCTTGTTGTCGCCCGGCGATACCGTCCTGGTGGAGGCGCCCAGTTACTACAACCTGATCGGTTTGCTGCGGCTGGCCGGCATGCAGGTGATCGCCATCGAACGGCAGCCTGACGGACCGGACCTGCAGCAGTTGCAGGAGGCCATTGAGCAGCATCACCCCAAGGCGTTCTTCCTGCAGTCCATCCTGCATAATCCCACCGGCAGCAGTATCAGCCCCGGCAAGGCCTTTCGGCTGGTGTCGGCTGCCGAGAAGGCCGGTATGTTCCTGATTGAAGACGATATCTACGGCGATCTTGCCGATCCGGCACTGATTCGTCTGGCGACGCTGGATCAGCTCGACAAGGTGATTTACGTCAGTGGCTTCAGCAAGACGGTGTCGGCGGATTTGCGTGTCGGCTTTATTGCCGCCTCTGCTGACATCATGGCGCGGCTGAGCAAGATCAAGCTGCTGGAGTCCATTACCGGTTCCGAGTTTGTCGAGAAGGTGGTCTATCACAGCCTGTCGCGAGGCAATTACAAGAAGCACATTGATCGCCTGCGTACCCGCCTGTTTGACGGGCGGCGGGAGCTGCGCGAGGTGCTACTGCGCCATGGCTGGCAATGCTGGGGCAGTGATGAGGACAGCAGCGACAGCGGTGACGGCATGTTTATCTGGACCCGCCACCCGGACTGGTCGGATTCCCTTGAGCTGGCGCAGCATGCCGCCCGGGCCGGGCTGTGGGTGGCCCCCGGCAAAGCCTTTGTCACACGCGATGTCAGCCCGTGGATTCGGCTCAATGTGGCCTATAACTGCCCGAAGCTGTTCGACTGGCTGGCACAACCCGGGCAGAAGGCGGGAGCATCTGTCAGCAGATCGTGAACACGTTCGCAGGAAGCAGTAATACTGCAGCAGCAACGTGGGTGAAGACGGAATCTTTGTGCAGTGCTTGAGGTCAGCTACAAGCCTCAGCACAGATAGCAGACTGACAAATTCGGGCTGGCGAGAAGGTAAGCATGGATAAAGTGAACGTCATCGGCGGTCGGCAGGCCGCAACAAAAAGCCGGTTGAGCATGGTGTTGCTGACCATGCTGATTTGCCTCGGTGGAGGCCACAGGGCACTTGCGGGCAGTACCGATGCGGCCACTCCGGCAGCGTCCGGCAGCTCTCGTCCTGTTTCTAGCAATAGCGGGCTGGCCAATCTGGTGCGGCTGAGCAGTGAGCGGCTGGCACTGGCTGATGCCGTGGCCGTGAGCAAGTTTCATACGGGGAAGGCGGTGGAAGACCCGCAGCGTATTCAGCAGCAGTTGCAGGCGCTGGTTGAAGAGTCAAAGCAGTATGCCCTTGAGCCGCAAAAGGTGAAGGCGTTTTTCAGTGCGCAGATAGAAGCCAACCAGCTGGTGCAGTACAACCTGCTCGATACGTATGCTGTGACGCCGGATCTGGTCGGCCCAGCGGATGATCTGGAGACCATCCGACAGGACATCACCCGTATCAACCAGCAGATTCTGAGCATCTTCGGTGCGGCAGAGGCGGAGCTGAAGCAGGGGGATTGCGCGGTGAAGCTGCATGAAGCCATTGCCTTTCAGGCTAACGACAGTGATTTCGATGATCTGCACAGCATGGCGCTGGTGCGGGCGTTTGGCGATATCTGCCGACAGCCCTGAGTCTATGATCAGGCAGAGAACGGACGCCTGAGCCGTTCTCAATGCTCTTTTCTCAATGTTCTGTTTTCAATGTTCTGTTTTCAATGTTCTGTTTTCAATGTTCTGTTTTCAATGTTCTGTTTTCAATGTTCCGTTTATTCCTGCCAGTATCCTGATGCGGTGTACCGCCATCCTTCTCTCGTCTGGTGTCTGCTTGCGTTTGCTCGGGCCAGTCCCTAATCCTCCTTACATAATTTGTTAATTATTCTCACTGGCATTGGCGGCGTTTTTACAGTTTAATGCCATTTAATCAATCGATTGATAGATTAATGGGTGAGTAGTGCACGATAATCGAATGAAAATAGCTGCTCACAATGTCCTGATCCATGTGCTGTACCCCTGTCGCAATGGTGTTCGGTCACTGGCGGTGTAAGGTGGCTTTCTGGAGCGAGTTCACAATCAGGTGAGCAGATTCCGGAGCGGGCTGCTGATTCCACCACCATCCATGCCGAGTTTTCTATCGTTTGACACTGCGGGCGGGGAGCTTTTCTTTCAGGTGGCTATCTTGTTTAAATCCAACGAGTTTTTCCGCGAACGCACCCTGCTGCGCTATATGCTGGGGTCGCTGTTCTCTACCCAGGGGGTATGGATTCAGCGGCTGACACTGGGGTGGATGGCGTGGTCATCCACTCACTCTGAAACCTGGGTAGGCATGATTGCCTTCTTCATGTTCTTCCCCACGGTGATCTTCGGGCCTTTCTTCGGGGTGCTGGCGGATCGCATCAACCTGCGTGCAGGCGTCATCAGTCTCAATTTCTGGAATTCGCTTTTGTCTGCCGCCATGGCGCTGATGATCGCCCGCGGCTGGCATGATCCCTATCTGCTGTTGGGGTTTGCCCTGTTGCTGGGCCTGACCACCAGCGTTTATCAGCCGATGCGGCTGGCGCTGGTCTCTGATCTGGTGTTCAACCCCAAATACCTGCAACGGGCCGTCGCATCCAACTCCATCATCTTCAATACCTCGCGCTTTATCGGCCCGGCGCTGGCCGGAATCATCATCAACCACTGGGGTAACGCTACTGCCTTTGCGGTGACGGCAGCGTTCTATCTGCCGATGCCGCTGCTGTTGATGCGGGCCAAACTGAACGCCTCTGCCCGAGCCTCCGATGACAGCCGCAAGAGCAAGAAGAAGGAAGGGGTGCTCAGCGAGTTCCGCTCCGGCCTGAACTATGCCCGCAGCAACGAGTTCATCCTGTGCCTGTTGCTGGTCACATTATTTACTACCGTGTTTGCCCGTGCGTTTCTGGAGCTGCTGCCAGCACTGGTACAGAGCTGGTTCAATCAGGGAGTATCCGAGCTGGCGATGCTGACCTCATCAGCTGGTATTGCTGCGGTTATCTCCGGTGTGTGGCTGTCTGGTCTGAAGCAGCGCAATACCATGCTGGCCGCGACCCGCTGGGGTTCGATCATCACCGCCATCGTGGTGATCCTGATGGGCAGCTATCAGAACTTTCACTACGGTTTGCTGGTCATTGCCGGCCTGGCGTTTTTCAGCACCATGGCCGGTATTGGCTCCCAGACCCTGATTCAGATGACCGTTGACCGTGCCTTTCGTGGCCGGGTAGTCAGCCTGTGGGGAGCCATTGTGATGGGCGGTGCCTCGGTAGGCAGCCTGATGCTGGGTACGCTGATGGAGCATCTGGGCAACCGTCCGGTGATGATCGGTGCCGGGATACTCAGCCTGCTGACATCGATCTGGGTCAGCCGTCGCTTGCAGAAGGCCGCAGAGGACAGCACCAGCGCAGAGGCTGAAGCCATGGCTGCGGGAATGGTGGCCAAATAGCGCGTAGCGGATAAGTCGCCGCCAGTAAAAAGGCCAGCATTACCATGCTGGCCTTTTTGCATTCTGAACGGATTGCGGTGTCGCGCGCTCAGTCAGACCGCGACGGATAACGCAAAACCCTGCACACACTCCTAGCGGTCACCCCAGACTTCGCGGGCGACATCCACCACCAGCCTGAGTTTGTCCCATTGCTGCTGTTCGCTCAGATCATTGCCGTGGCAGGTGCTTGAGAAGCCGCACTGTGGGCTCAGGCACAGGTTGTCCAGCGGCATGTAGCGGGCGGCATCCTGAATGCGGTTGATGATAAAGCCCTGATCTTCCAGCTGGGCAATCTTGCTGGACACCACGCCGAGTACCACCGACTTGTTGTCGGGGACGAAGCGCAGTGGTGAGAAATCGCCTGAGCGTTCGTCGTCGTACTCCAGGAAGTAGGTGTTGACGTCCAGCTCATTGAACAGCACTTCGGCAACGGCATCGTAGCCGCCTTCGGCAAACCAGGTGCTGCGGAAGTTACCGCGGCACAGATGAATGCCTACCACCATGTCGGCGGGGCGCTGGCTGATGGCGGCGTTGATCAGTTCGGCGTAACGGTGCGGCAGCTGGCTCAGGTCTTCACCCCGTTGTTCAGCAGCAGCGCGCATCTTGGGGTCGCACAGATAGGCCAGGTTGGTGTCATCCAGCTGCACATAGCGGCAACCTGCCTGATACAGCGCATTCAGCTCATCGCGATAGCACTGCGCCAGATCCTCAAAGAAGGGATCAAGGTCAGGGTAGGAGGCGATGTCGATGGCTGCCCGACCACCGCGGAAATGCACCATGGTGGGGGAGGGCATGGCGACCTTGGCGGTGCCCTGCCGGATTTGGCTCTGCAGGAAAGTAAAGTTGTCCACTTCGATGTTGCGCGCATGGCGTAACTTGCCGGTCACGCTCAGTTTTGGCGGGGTGAAGCCGTCATCACTGCGTTTGGCACTGGGGTTGGCGGCGATGTTGCCGGTCACGCTGACACCGTCCAGCTGCTGCAGAAAATCCAGATGGAAGTAGGTACGGCGGAACTCGCCATCGCTGATGCTCTTCAGGCCGATCTCTTCCTGCTTTCTGACAATCTTGGCGATCTCCAGATTCTCTACGCTGCGCAGGGCGGCGATATCCAGCTTGCCTTGCGCGAAAGCCTGACGGGCATCCTGCAGTGCCTGCGGACGTAACAGACTGCCGAC
This sequence comes from Pokkaliibacter sp. MBI-7, assembly GCF_029846635.1. Classification (NCBI taxonomy): domain Bacteria; kingdom Pseudomonadati; phylum Pseudomonadota; class Gammaproteobacteria; order Oceanospirillales; family Balneatrichaceae; genus Pokkaliibacter; species Pokkaliibacter sp. MBI-7. The sequence continues at coordinate 4,100,776 of NZ_JARVTG010000001.1, forward strand.
TTGCTCGGCACGGTAGGGCAGGGTGAACTTGGCCATGACACGGATCCTTATGAGTGGCATGCAGCAGGTCGACGGGTCGACTGCATGCTGATTAGTAGAATGCTGGGCGCATAGTAAGGGAATGTTTGTGTTTGGATCCAATGCCTTCTCTTCAGTTTTAAAGTGAAGAAAATTAATACAGAGGTGAGGCGGTGCGCAGTCAGCCGGTGTTGCGAGGCCTGAGTGATTTTGTTTCCCGCCGTGGCTGTTGTATTTTGCCCGGCACAACGACATAACCTTGAACGTCGGCTATTTTGCAGTGCAATATCGGAAACCTGTTTGTCTTGTCTGACCACCGCTTCTAAGAGCGTGAATAAGGTCTTTGTTGTGCTGCAAAGGGATAAATACTGGGGAGCGCTGTTTTGATGAAGTTATATGTCTACGACCACTGTCCGTTCTGTGTTCGTGCAGCCATGGTGGCAGGCTATAAGGATGTCGATCTGCAGATCGTGCCCTTGCTCAATGATGATGAGGCGAGCTGCCATCAGCTGATTGGCAAGAAGATGGTACCTATTCTGGCGTGGGATGATCAGGCGATGGGGGAAAGCCTGGATATTGCCAAGAAGCTGGATGAAATTGGATCCGGTGTGAAGCTGATGCGAGCCCCTACTGACTATCAGAGCATCACCGCCGTGATCAGCAGTGTGCAGCGTTCCATCAGCTGCCTGCTGTTCCCTCGCAATATTCAGGCTGGTCTGCCGGAGTTTGCTACGCAGTCTGCCCGCGATTATTTTCAGCGCAATAAAGAGCCGATGATCGAGCAGTCCTTTGCCACCGCGATGGCCGATACCGCATTGCATAAGCAGCGAGTGGAAACCATGCTGGCCAGCCTGCCGCATCTGTCACTGCCTTCGGAGAACGGTGACACCCTGGGCTGGGACGATGTGATGATTTACCCCACTCTGCGTAATCTCACGCTGGTGCAGGATCTGCAGATCCCCCAGCAGGTGCGCGACTATCTGCAGGAGATAGCCGCGCTGACCCGGACCGAGCTGTATTACGCCATCGCAATCTGACACTGCATTCGGTCGCTTGGCCTTATTCGCCCTTTTCCAGACTGGCCAGCTGCTGGCGCACGGCGGCGAAGCCGTACTCCTGCAGGCTGCCATAGCCCATCAGGCGGTTGGCCCGCAGTTTGGTCAGGGCTGGCAGGCTGATGCCACAGAGAAAACAGGCCAGCGTGTGGCGGTCTGCAGTGGTGTTCATCTTGCTCTGCAGATCGGTCAGGGCGCTGCTCAGCTGTTCAGGCTGCAAGGGCGGCAGCGCCACAGGCTCGGGCAGTTGTGCCACACGACCATGGCACACGGAGCAGTGGCCACAGTGCTGCGGTGCCTGCTGGTCACCAAAGTAACTGGCCAGACGCTGACTGATGCAATGGTCGCTTTCAAACAGCCCGATCATCCCGGTTATCCGGTCAATTTCCTTGTTTTCTTTGAGCTGAAACTGTTCTGACAGTTGTTGCGCCAGCGTCGTTATGGCGTCGTCATGGGCCAGACCGGGGTGGGGCAGCACGCGATAGGCTTCGGTCATCTGCTTGGCTTCCAGTGTCAGCCAGCCTCTCTCATCCATATATTCCAGTGCGGCAACCAGCCGCTGCCGCTGGCCGGGATGAGCCTGATTGAAACTGTCGAAATCCAGGCTGTACCAGCTGCGCCCCAGCTTCGCGTGCTCAAACAGTGTCTGGATGAATTGCTGGCGTTCAGGGTTGAAGCGGGCCAGCAGGCGGTCCTTGTCTTCCTGCAACTGGAAGCGGTAATCCGCAAAGTAGCTGTACAGCGGCTGGATCACGCCACGCAGTTCGAGATAAACCAACAGCGTTTTCAGCGGCAGCTGGCGAATATTGCTGCGCTCGGACAAACGGTAGAGGGTGGTTTCCCACACCTGCTGCTCCGCTTCGGTGGCGATGGTCTGCAATACCGAGCGGATGCCGTCGACCTGTGGAGTATCGCCATAGACGAAGTTTTCCAGCACCTGCAGCTCTTCGCGGCTGCCCAGCAGCGTACAGAGTGAAGGCTGACCATCACGCCCGGCACGGCCGATTTCCTGACTGTAGTTTTCCACCGATTTGGGCAAATCGTAGTGCACCACCTGACGAATATCGCCCTTGTCGATCCCCATCCCAAAGGCGATGGTGGCGACGATGATACGGCTGCGCCCATCCATAAAACGCTGCTGAATCAGCTGGCGTAACTCATTACCGAGCCCGGCGTGATACGCCTCGGCAGCGAGACCCTGCGCCTGCAAAAAGCCGGCGACCCGTTCAGCCGTCTGCTGCAGGGTGACGTAGACCACGGCAGCGGACTCAGGCGTCTTGTGCAGCACCGCCAGCAGGGCCTGATCACGCTGAGCGCTGTTGACCGGGCGGATATGCAGGTGCAGATTGGCGCGGTAGAAGCCGGTCACCTGGATATGCTCAGGGCGAATGGCAAATTTACTGGCCATGTCTTCGATCACGGCAGGCGTGGCAGTGGCCGTCAGCAGCAGAGCCTGAGGAATAGCCAGCTGGCGCTGATACTCCGGCAGCTTGAGATAATCCGGGCGGAAATTATGGCCCCATTCGGAAATACAGTGCGCCTCATCCACCACCAGCAGTGACAGCGGCACCTGACTGATAAAGCGACGGAAGCGTTCATTCTTCAGGCGTTCAACCGAGATCATCAGGATTTTGATCTTGCCCTGACGTACCTCCTCCATGGTGTGTGACGTGGCGTCCCGGCTCTGGCTGGAATCGATGGAGGCCGCCGCAATGCCTTTCTGCTGCAGGAATTCCAGCTGGTCCTGAATCAGCGCCAGCAGGGGAGATACCACCAGGGTCAGATGAGGGAGCTGCAGTGCCGCCAGCTGATAGCACAGGGATTTTCCGGAGCCGGTCGGGAAGATCGCCATGGCGGAATGCCCTTCGGCAACGGCGCTGATCACCTCGCGCTGGCCCTGACGAAACTCAGCAAACCCAAAATACTGCTGTAGTTGTTGTTCCAGGCCTGTGAGTGGCTGCGATTGAGACACGGCGTCCTTCCTTATGGGTCGGTATCAAGAAGGGAGAGACTTTATCACAACCCCGGTAGATGCCGTTTGCCGGTAGCGGGGCGAAAAGGGGTGCGGGTGTTAAGGGGGGCTGGGAGGAGGGTGCTCGCTGCGTACATCTCCGGGAAGGATGTACGCAGCGAGCGGGTACTGCGACGTCAGTGTAGCAGGGGTTCACCTTTGCGTGGTGTAAAGCTGTATCGCAAAGAATTCATGTTCAGTTAGAGCCTGTCAGCAGCGCGTCTTCTTCGGCATTGGCGCGATGATGGGCGGTCAGCTGGAAGTAGCAGTAACCGACGGCCATGAACACCAGGAAGATCAATCCGATGATGGCGTTGAACCAGGCCATGGCGATCAGACAGATGACCGACAGCACCAGCGCGATACCCGGCACGACCGGGAAACCGGGCGCCATGAAGGTGCGCTCCAGATGCGGTTCGGTACGGCGCAGCTTGAACAGGCTCAGCATGCTCATGATGTACATGACGATGGCGCCGAACACGGCCATGGTGATCATCGCGGCGGTCAGGCTCATGCCCTGCAGGTTGATCAGACCATCACTGTAGATGGCCGCGATACCAATGATGCCACCAGCGATAATGGCGCGGTGCGGCGTCTGAAAGCGTGACAGTTTGGCCAGACTGGCAGGCAGGTAACCGGCACGGGCCAGCGCGAAGAACTGGCGGGAATAGCCAAGGATGATGCCGTGGAAAGACGCCACCAGACCGAACAGGCCGATCCAGACCAGCATATGCAGCCAGCCGGAGTTTTCACCTACCACCATTTTCATCGCCTGCGGCAACGGGTCGTTGATGTTGGACAGCGCGCTCCAGTCACCGGCACCGCCTGCCATGATCATGACGCCCATGGCCAGCACCACCAGCGTCAGGATGCCGGTGACATAGGCTTTGGGAATGGTGCGTTTGGGGTCTTTAGCCTCTTCGGCAGCCATGGCGGCCCCTTCAATGGCAAGGAAGAACCAGATGGCAAAGGGGATCGCAGCGAAGATGCCGGAGACGGCAGGCATGCCGAAGCTTTCTGAGCCGGCCCAGCCATTCAGTACAAAATTACTGAAACTGAAGCCGGGCGCTACGACGCCCATAAAAACCAGCAGTTCCAGTACCGCCAGAATGGTGACCAGTAGTTCAAACGTTGCGGCCAGCTGCACACCGAGGATATTCAGCGTCATAAAGACGACATAGGCGCCCACTGCGGCGGTTTTGGGATCAAGGCCGGGAAACTGCACATTTAGATAGGCACCGATAGCCAGTGCGATAGCGGGTGGAGCGAAGACAAATTCGATCAGAGTGGCAAGACCGGCAATCAGCCCGCCTTTCTCACCGTAGGCACGGCGGCTGTAGGCAAAGGGGCCACCCGCATGGGGAATGGCTGTGGTCAGTTCGGTGAAACTGAAGATAAAGCAGGTGTACATGACAGCCACCAGCACCGCGGTGACCAGAAAGCCCAGGGTGCCCGCGACGCCCCAACCATAACTCCAGCCGAAATATTCGCCGGATATGACCAGACCGACGGCAATCCCCCAGAGGTGCAGAGTACCCAGGGTGGGCTTTAGCTGTTGCACGCTCATCAATGTCCCCTCTCTCAATAGTATTGGCCCGGCGATAGCAACCAGCAGGTGGGTAGCCAGAGCCTCTTTTTTGTTGGTTATCGTCTCTCTTGCTGCAATGACAGAAGTCAGTCTGTCGGGTGGTGAGTAAAGCGAGGTCAAGGTATACCGCCGGGCTTTTCCATGGCGCAAACAGTTTCGTTTTGGGTAAAACGTTACTATTAGAAAAAATGATAGTGCCAGCTGTTAGCTCTTTGCCTTCATTGCACGCCCTGTTTTAGCCGGCGGGCGCAGGAAGCACAGCGATGAGTGATGACTGGTTCAGGCACCAGCTGCCGCAGGCTGTGGCTGTTAACGGCAGGTGTATAAGTGGTCACACGAGGGGGTAAAGCGGAAGGTGAAAGCAGCGTCTTGCTGCCCGTTTTAGAGCATAACGTTCTAGCGCGCTAGAGCCTTGATACAGAAACAATAATGCTGCACTGCGAAAAATTGTGTCTGGCAGGCGCTTGAAATACGGCTCGCCCTGACCAAGCTAAAGAGTTCATACCCTCATGGGAGAGCGCCATGGCCACAGCCGACAGTAATGCCGCAGCACCCCAATACCTCCTTTCCTCCGCAATTCCGGTGAATGAAGCCGCTGCTCCTGATGCCTCTGGATCTGCACCGCTGGCACCTACGCGCCGCAGCAGGAAAACCACCGCCCGAGCTAAGCCAAGTGCTCCTGCTACAAGCGTGGCTGATAACAATGCAGGCCATCCAGCCCCGCCGGTAGCGTCGCCCGGTACGGCTGAGCCCAGCGCTCTGCAGCAGATTACAGCGACCTGTTTTGGGGAAAAACCCATGGTGGCGCTGGTGCTGCAGGGTGGTGGGGCGCTGGGTGCCTATCATATTGGTGCCTTTCAGGCGCTGGAGGAGGCCGGCATCCAGCCGGACTGGATCAGTGGCATTTCCATTGGCGCAGTGAATGCGGCCATTCTTGCGGGTAATCCTCCTGAGTTGCGGTTACGCCAGCTGGACGCGCTGTGGGAGGCCATTTCGCGTCCGGACATCTATTCTGCCGGGCAGATGCGTCATGCGCCGCTGGCTGTACAACGTTATTTCAATACCCTGAGTGCTTTGCAGGCCATCTGTTTCGGCCAGCCTAACTTCTTCACGCCACGCTTTCCCAACCCCTGGCTCCTGAATGATCTGACAGCCAGTCAGGCCGGGTTTTACGATACGGCACCGTTGCTGGAAACCCTGCAGGCCCTCAGCAATTTTGAATTGATCAATCAGCACTTTCTGACGCCCGAGCCAGCGCTGACTGACAGCGATGACGCCACACCTGCCTGTGCGCTGGAAGAAGGCGTGCTGCTCAGTCTGGGGGCGACCAATGTCACCACCGGGGAGCTGACGTTCTTCAATAACTGGCAGCAGGAGATCACCCCGCAGCATGTGCTGGCCAGTGGTTCCCTGCCACCTGGCTTCCCGGCGGTAGAGATCGAGGGCCAGTGGTACTGGGATGGCGGTTGTGTTTCCAACACACCACTGGAGGCCATCCTGAAAAATCTGCCAGACCGGCCGTTGCTGGTTTTTATGGTTGATCTGTGGAGTGCAGAAGGCGCGGCACCGACCACCATGGATGAGGTCAGCTGGCGGCAGAAACAGATTCAGTACGCCAGCCGCAGTGCGGCGGAAATTACACGCGTCACTCACGAGCTGAATATGTGCAGGAGCCTGCAACAGGCGGGTGTCCCTCATGAGGTCCCGGTGCATCTGGCGCGCTATCTGAAGTTTGGTCACTCACTGGATATCGTCCATATCACCTACTGTCCGGGGGCCGATGAGATTGCCAGCAGTGATGCCGAATTCAGCCGTACCTCCATTGCAGATCGCCGGGCTGCCGGGCTGCGTGATATGCGTGCCGCACTGGAGCATGCCCCATGGAAAAGCCTGCGCCCCAGACAGAAAAGTGCCAGCTGCCATAAGGTCAAATCCGGTCTTGTCGAAGTGGATTGTTTCAGGGTAGCGGGGCATTCAGGGGGGTAACCAAAGATCCGCCTTTGCTGTTCGTCTTTGTCAGGGCAACACGATGGTAACCGGAGGGAGTCCCTGTGAGCTTGATAAATGCACTGGTGGTTTATGCGCGAGACCTGTCAGGCGTGAGCCGCTTCTATCAGGCGGTACTGGCAGGACAGATCAGCGAGCAGCACGACGACTATTGGATAGTCATTGCCCCCGGCATGGAGGTGGTGGTGCTTTCCACCCCGCTAACCCGGGCGCTGCCCGTTGTTCATGAGCCGCTGCCGCGACAGGATGTGGCCATCAAACCGATATTTATTGTTGATGACCTGCAACGGGTCAGAGAGGCAGCGGTAGCAACAGGAGGCGGAGCTAAGCCAGTTCAGGCCGAATGGCGATTTGGAGACTTTCGGGTGCTGGATGGCTGGGACCCGGAGGGCAATATTATTCAGTTCCGGCAGAAGGCCGCATGAGATGGGAAAGGGCCCACGGTACAGCGGTGGCCCTTGTTGTCAGTAGTGATAACGCAGCTGAGCAATAAGCAGGCTATCTTCTGTCACCTTGTAGACAAGGCGATGTTCATCGTTGATACGCCTCGACCAGTAGCCTGCGAGGCCATGCTCTTACCCCGTTAGCGCTTGCTCTTGCTGGGATAGTCCGTGCGCAGTTCCAGTCGCCACAGCTGTACCTGATCATCCTGAGTCAGCCCGGCGATTTCCTCGGCATCATTGCCTGCACCGATAAACAGATCCATGCGCACATTAGAGGTGATGGCGGCACCACGGTCCTGGCCGATCACCAGTTGCTGCACCTTCTTGCCATTGCCCAGCGTGCCGCTGACAAACACTGGCAGACCGGGGATAAAGTGCTGCCAGTCGAGGGCGGCGCTGCGATAGGGCGTCAGGCCTGCCGTCAGGTTCATGGCGCCGGGAGGGCCGACCCGCTTTACTCCTTGCGGGTCTTTGCCGACAGAGAAAAACACCATGCGCTTGTTGCGCCAGTACACATCGTCCTGCTCAGGCTGGGTGTGCGTTGCCATCCAGGCCTTGATGGTCTGCATGGAAATCTCTTCCTTACTGATCTCGCCACGATCCACCAGTACCTTGCCGATGGAGGTATAGGGCATGTTGTTGGTGCCCGCGTAGACAAAACGCACTTCGTCACCGTTGGCCAGTACGCCGGTACCGCTACCCTGTACCTGCAGCACAAAGGCTGACCAGCGGTCGGTGTAATACAGCACCTGACTGCGCAGTTGCGCCACCTTGCCACTTTCAATGGCCTGACGGTCAGGGCTCTGCCCAGACGACCATTGGGCAGGCAGGGCGTAAATAGGCCAGTTCAGGGTGCTGGTTGGCTTCTTGCTGATGGGAAGGCTGGGCTCGTAATACGCCGTCAGCATCGGATGGCGCTGGCTCGACTGCATGGGGATGGCCACGAAGTACTGATCCAGCCAGGTCAGCCACTCCTTGTGGCTGGCCCGTTTGTTCATCAGCTCATGGGCGCGCTGGCAGGACTGCTGATACAGCTGGAACTGCTGACCGGAAAACTGGCGGTCACCTGCAACGCCCAGAGGTTTGCCATTGCCACGTTCGCGGTATTTATCGCAGCTGTGCAGATAGGTTTGCACCGCCAGAGGCAGGTTGTCCCGGCTGATACCGGGCAGTGTGGAAGGCAGGCTATGGGCACTGGGGGCGATAAACAGTTGAACAAGACCCATAACGATGCCGGGCAGGCTGAAAGGCATAACGGACCCTGAAGACGTGTTGCTCAATTGGTTGCTCGAAAAATACGCCAGCCCGTCAATGTCGACCCTGAAACAGGGGATAAATGTGGCGTAACTGAGAACGGGCCCGAGCACTATGACGAGCTTTGCCGGAGGGTTCAAGCCGACAAATGCTTGACTGATCAGAGGCGGGCTACCATGGTTAGCAATGGACTGGTGGAAAGTAGGGGTATCGATACTGCCACCAGCAAACTCATCACAATGGACAGTTCAGATGGCAAAACGGGATTCAGGACCCGAATGGGTTCCGCGCTTGAGCAGTGCAGCGGAGCTGGAAATTCCCTGGGAAATGCTTGAGCCCCTGATAGGTGGCCGTTCAGTGGTGGATCTGCGTCAGCTGCAGCTGGCGGATACCGATGCTGCTGTGCGTTTTCTGTCTGCTTATGGCTTTAACAGCGACACGCAGGAAGACCGTCAATGGATGATGCTGATCCATGAGCGCGCCATTAATTACCTTGATGAATGGGTATTACCCTGGCATCACCTTGAGCGGGTGCCGGAGCCCTATCGTTCCATGCCGATCGAAACCCTGCTGGTGGAGGCTTCCCGTCCGGGCAATCACCCCTGGCCAAACTGGCCTTGTGTACTGCTCAAGGTGATGCACTGTGCCACCCATGCCTTGTTCAGTGAAGATCAGGAAGCCCATCGGTTTGCTCTGGACAGCATACGTTCACGCTATCTGCCGTTCCTGTTTGAGCAACAGGGGCAGCAATGGATTGGTGACGAACGCTGCAAGATTCCGCTGGTGGAGTTTCGCATCAAGGAGGAAAAGTCCTTTGAGCGGATCATGACCAAACTGCTGCACAAGCCGGGCAATCTGGCCTCGGAAGTGTTTGACCGGCTGGGAGTGCGGCTGGTGACGCACGATATTTTCTCTGCCGTGCTGCTGATCCAGTTTCTGCGCAGCCGTGCCATCATCATGCTCGCCAACCAGCTGCCGGAGCGCACCCGCAACTCACTGGCGGAGCTGGATGAAATCCACCGTCTGTACGGCATCAGCTCATCCTATATCGTCGAATCCGCCAGCGAGTCGTTGGGGCAGGAGGGTAGCCGGGATAATCCTTTCAGTGACCGCACTTTCCGCATGTTCAAATTCGTTGAGCGGTTGATCTTGCGTATGCCCAGCGGTCGGCGGTGTATCTATCCCTATGAAATTCAGGTTTTGGATGCTAATTCACTGGAGGCCACCGGGCAGGGGGCAGCCACCCACGATGCCTACGAAGCCCGGCAGATGGGCCGGGTCAGGCAGCGCCTGTTCGGGCATTTTCCGACGGTGGATGTCAGCCACTGACATCACGGTTCACAGAGATGCTCGTTCCTGTTCAGTATCGGGAACGAGCCTCACGGACAGAGCGTTGTCTCAACAGGCTTAGTCCAACCCAAGGTCTCTTCCTGCAAGCGCATTAGTGGCGGCGACGGTTGCTTCGAAATGATTGTCCAGACGCTGTTTAGTCTCTGCAAGCATAGGTGTGCATTCTCTGGCATTTAAATGCTTAATTATTGGAGTAAAAGAGCTATCAACCTCCAGGAATTTGAATATCTGTTGCATCCAATTGAGCAGTAGTCGCTATTTAGCGAGGAAAAAGAAGACCAGAAAGGTACATGGTTTTTACAACGCTTTGTAATAGGGACGATAAGCAGCCATCGAAAAGCCGTTTCGTACATAGAAGCTTTTTAGCCATGGTTTGTTATCTGCAATATCACCGCTTATAACGACTGCACCCAGCTTTTTAGCCTCGGACTCGATTTGAGATATTAATCTGGAAGCGGCTCCTGATCTGCGGTGTTGTGGCAGAATAAAAATCTCATCAATAGCTACCTCAATGCCCATAAATTCAAAGCTATAGGTGTAAGTAACATTAATATAACCAATCGTTGTGCCGGCACTGTGCGCGATATACGAGCTCACCAATTCCGGGTGAAGGAAAGCGCTTGAAATGGCTGCTGATACCTGGCTGGGACTATTGATGATGGATTCTTCAGCATTGAACTGCATCATCAACTCGGCAAGAAGTTTTATATCTGACGTGGTGGCTTTTCTAATTTGCATATTGATACAGCTGCCTGTGAAATAAGGTGATTTGATATTAAGCCTGAATTCGGTGGTACAGGTAATGTTGTCACCTCTTAGCAGGTCGTTGAAAATCTATCTGCGTTGCCGAATACCGCGTCAAAAACAGGCTCAAAATGCTCATTTAGTCCACTAAACTCCGCTTTTTCGCCTGTTTCTTGTGCCCTCGGGGTATTTCCTTGTCTCGGCTGCCTCGATAACGTTTTTCAACAGCCTGTTAGAAAAGCCCCATCATGCTTGTTGCTGCAAGCTGGCTTTAGCGGGCTGGAGAGTCTTCACCCTGTTTCCTGTTCCCTTAACACATCGGCTAAAAGGCGCGTATCAGGCAGGCAGTGGCGCTTATACCTGGCAGGTAAGATTGATGTTGTATTTGCAGCTCACCCCAACCACTCCATCCACTGTGGATTCACCCGTTCGGCATAGGCGCGGCAGCTGTCACGCAGGGTCTGTACGGCGGAAATCACCCGGAGGTCGGCATCATGGCGATGGCACAGGCTGACAATAATGGGGGGCAGTGGTGCCGCCAGCGCCAGCTCGACAAACTCGCCGCTGCTGAGCGCCTGCTGCACAAACAGAGCGGGAATGGCCGCGACGCCGTAACCATCCCTCACCAGCTGTACCATGGCTGCCACCGAGGGTGAGCAGGTCATCCGCACCTGACTGAAGGGCAGGTTTTCCTGCTGGCTCAGTCGTAGCAGGGTGTCTTCCAGTGCGCGCTGGGGAGCGGTACCGCGTTCAAAGGTCAGAATGGGGCGTGCCAGTACCTGCCGGATCAGGCCATCGCGACTGTCGAACAGATCGTGACGGGCAATCCAGCGTACCGGGTAGAGTGCCAGCGCGGTGGTCTGCAAATCACTGTGCTCGACGCTGTCGACCCGCACAATCATATCCACGTCGCCCTCCAGCAGGCGCTGATGCAGTACGCGGCTGACATCCACCGTCAGCGCCACCTCCAGTGCCGGATAGCGCTCCGCCAGCAGACTCATCGCCCCCGCCAGCCAGCTGTGAACGACCGTCTCGATTACCCCCAGCCGCAGCTGCCCCTGTACCGGGTTGTCCTGCTGGGCGGCGGCTTTCAGTGAGGCCACTGCATGGAGCACGGTACGGGCATGGCCCAGCAGGTATTCACCCTGTGCAGTCAGGCGGAACTCCTTGCTGCTGCGGTCAATCAGCTCAGTGCGCAGTTCGTCTTCCAGCCCCCTGATCCGCTGTGAAATGGCCGCTGCCGTGGCATGCAGGGCGCGGGCGGTGGCGCGATAGTTGCGCAGCTCGGCCAGGGTGACAAAGGTTTCCAGAAAGCGGGTATTCATGACGCAACCAGCGGGTAATTTGTGTTAAGGAAATATAAACAAGGGTGGCTATAAAATCTCGTTAACGTTCATTTTTTATTCGTAATAGGGTGTCAGTGACCGTGCCGCTACAGCGCCTGATCGCTGGCAGGGCACCCCTTCCTGATTGCGAACAGGTGAACCGTGATGACGACTCTGCAGGCTGATATTTCCGCTGTTGCCGCTGCATCTCAACAACCCGCTGGTGCCGTGGGCTCAGGCCGCTGGCAGTTCTGGATCGACCGCGGTGGCACCTTTACCGATATCGTCGCCCGCCGCCCGGATAACACGCTGGTGACGCACAAGCTGTTGTCGGAAAACCCCGAGCAGTACCGTGATGCGGCGGTGGCGGGCATCCGCTATCTGCTGGGGCTGCAACCCGGCCAGCCGATCACCCCTGAGCAGGTGGAAGCGGTGAAGATGGGCACTACGGTGGCCACCAACGCGCTGCTTGAGCGTAAGGGCGAGAAGACCGTGCTGTTTATCACCGAAGGCTTTGCCGATGCGCTGCGCATTGCCTATCAGAACCGGCCCCGGCTGTTTGATCTGGAGGTACTGCTGCCCGAGCGGCTGTATCACAAGGTGGTCGAAGTGCAGGAGCGGGTGGGCGCCCACGGTGAACCTGTCACCCCGCTCAACAGCGAGCGAACGCTGGCCGATCTGCATGCCGCCTATGCCGAGGGCTACCGGGCCATCGCCATCGTGCTGATGCATGGCTATCGCTATGCCGATCATGAGCAGCTGATCGCTGATCTGGCGCGGGAAGTGGGCTTTACCCAGATCAGCACCTCGCATCAGGCCAGCCCGCTGATGAAGCTGGTATCGCGTGGTGACACCACGGTAGTGGATGCCTATCTGTCGCCGATTCTGCGTCGCTATGTGGAGCAGGTGGCGGCGGAGATGCCGGGCGTCAATCTGCAGTTTATGCAGTCCAGTGGCGGCCTGACCGATGCCCATCGTTTTCAGGGCAAGGATGCCATTCTGTCCGGCCCAGCCGGGGGCATCGTGGGCATGGTGCGAACCGGCGAACTGGCCGGCTTCGAGCGCATCATCGGCTTTGATATGGGCGGTACCTCGACCGATGTGTCGCACTATGCCGGTGAATATGAGCGCGAGTTTGAAACGCAGGTGGCCGGGGTGCGCATGCGGGCGCCGATGATGAGCATCCATACGGTGGCTGCCGGTGGTGGCTCGGTGCTGCAGTTTGATGGTGCCCGTTATCGTGTGGGCCCGGAGTCGGCCGGGGCCAATCCGGGGCCGGCCAGCTATCGTCGTGGCGGGCCACTGGCAGTGACGGACTGCAACGTCATGCTGGGCAAGATTCAGCCGGCGTACTTCCCCAGGGTGTTTGGCCCGCAGGCTGATCTGCCGCTGGACCGTGAGGTGGTGGTGGAGCGTTTCAGTGCGCTGGCTGATGAGGTTTTTCGTGCGACAGGCAAACGCCAGAGTGCTGAGCAGGTGGCCGAAGGCTTCCTGCAGATTGCGGTTGGCAGCATGGCCAACGCCATCAAGCAGATATCCGTGCAGCGTGGCCATGATGTCACGCGCTATGTGCTCACGACCTTTGGTGGCGCCGGTGGCCAGCACGCCTGTCTGGTGGCAGATACCCTCGGTATGAGCCGTGTGTTTGCCCATCCGCTGGCCGGGGTGCTGTCAGCCTATGGCATGGGGCTGGCGAACCAGAGTGTGATCCGCGAGCAGGCGCTGGAGGTGGCGCTGACCGCAGCGGCGCTGGAGGATATGGCCCATCAGCTTGACCGGCTGGCTGCCGATGGTCGCAGCGAGTTGCAGCGGCAGGGAGTCAGTGCCGGGCGGCTGGAAGAAGTCCGCCATGTGCACTTGCGCTACGCCGGCACTGACAATGCGCTGCAGGTCAGTTTCGGCACGTTGGAACAGATGACTGCACAGTTCGAGCAGGCCTATCGTCAGCGTTATGCCTTCCTGATGCCCGACAAAGCGCTGATTGCCGAGGCGCTTTCTGTCGAAGTGCTGGGGCTGTCTGATGCGCCGGTGGAGCACTTTGACCAGCTGCCTGAGCGGGCAGGGGGATTACAGGCCCATGATCAGGTGCAGATGTTCAGTGCCGGAGCCTGGCACAGCACCGGGCTGTATCGACGGGAGGACATGCGCCCCGGTGATCGGATCGACGGCCCGGCCATTATCGCCGAGCCGGTGACGACCACCATTGTCGAGGCGGGCTGGCAGGCCGAAGTGACGAAGCACAACCATCTGCTGCTGCGGCGTGTGCAGCCGCTGCCCAAACGTCAGGCGATGGGCACGGATGCGGATCCGGTGATGCTGGAGATCTTCAATAACCTGTTCATGAGCATCGCCGAACAGATGGGGCTGCGCCTGCAGAACACCGCCTTCTCGGTCAATATCAAGGAACGGCTGGACTTCTCCTGTGCCATCTTTGATGCCGCTGGCAACCTCATTGCTAATGCGCCGCATATGCCGGTGCATCTGGGCTCCATGGGCGAATCGATCAAGACCATCATTCGCGAGAATCACGGGCTGATGCGTGCAGGTGATGTCTACGCCCTCAATGATCCTTATCAGGGCGGTACCCACCTGCCGGACATTACGGTCGTCACCCCGGTGTTTGACCGCCATGGCGACGAGATCCTGTTCTATGTCGGTTCCCGTGGCCATCATGCTGATGTCGGCGGGATCACCCCCGGTTCGGTGCCGCCGACCTCGGTCAGCATTGATGAGGAAGGGGTGCGCATCAGTAACTGGAAACTGGTGGAAGCCGGGCGCCTGCGCGAGCAGGAAACGGTCGAACTGTTGCAGTCCGGCCCGTATCCGTCACGTAACCCGGCGCAGAACATGGCGGATTTGCGCGCACAGATTGCCGCCAATGAAAAGGGCGTGCAGGAGCTGGGGCGCATGGTCGAGGAGTTCGGGCTGGCGGTGGTGCGGGCCTATATGGACCACGTACAGAACAACGCCGAAGAAGCGGTACGCCGGGTCATCAGTGCGCTGAAGGACGGCAGTTACACCCTGACGCTGGATAACGGTGCGCAGATTCAGGTGGCCATTCGTGTTGATCAGACAGCCCGCAGTGCGGTGATCGACTTCACCGGCACCTCGGCACAGCTGCCGAGCAACTACAATGCGCCGCGGGCCATTGCCATGGCGGCGGTGCTGTACGTGTTCCGCACTCTGGTGAAAGACGACATCCCGCTCAATGCCGGCTGCATGAAGCCGCTGGAGGTTATCATCCCTGCAGGATCAATGCTCAACCCCTGCTATCCGGCAGCCGTGGTGGCCGGCAATGTCGAAACCTCCATGTGTGTCACCAATGCACTCTACGGTGCGCTGGGGATTATGGCCGCCAGCCAGATCACCATGAATAACTTCACCTTCGGCAACAGCCAGTATCAGTACTATGAAACCCTCGCCGGGGGCACGGGTGCGGGTGAGGGTTTCAGCGGCTGCAGCGTGGTGCAGGCCCATATGACCAACTCACGGCTGACCGATCCGGAAATTCTGGAGTGGCGTTATCCGGTACGGCTGGAGAGCTTTGCCATCCGGCCAAACTCCGGCGGTAAGGGGCGCTGGTGCGGTGGTGACGGCGGAACCCGGCGCATCCGCTTTCTGCAGCCAATGACCGCCTCGATTCTGTCCAACAACCGCAGCACCCAGCCCTTCGGGATGGCCGGCGGAGCGGCAGGGGCGTCCGGGCGTAACTGGGTGGAGCGTGCGGATGGCCGGGTGACGCGGTTGCGTCACGCCGACTCAGTGGAGCTGCAGGCCGGTGATGTCTTTGTGATCGAGACGCCGGGAGGTGGCGGCTATGGCGCGGTCTGACTGATGTACTGATGCAACCCTGCCGCCAGCGCCTCAAAGGTCAGGCGGCAGGCGAGGTTGTCGCGCAGGTTTTCATGCATCGCCACCCAGGTGTCCAGCGGCACCTCAAACCCGGCATCCAGCCGCTGTAACAACGGATCACGGCGGGCAATGCCGATCTGACAGAAGCCGATACCAAACCCGGCCCGAATCATCGCCAGCTGAGCCACGTCACTGTCGCAGCGAAAGCTGAACTGCTGCGGATCAATCTGCGGATACTGCCTGAGCAGCCCGCGCAAATATTCCGTCAGGGTATCGAAGCCAATCAGCACATGGGGTGGCTTCATCTCACTGATTGAGGCGGGCGTGCCCATGCGGTGCAGATAGTCGCGATGGGCATGCAGGCCCAGCGAAATCTGGCCGATACGCCGGGCGATCAGCGCTTCCTGCGTCGGGGCCACCATTCTCACGGCAATATCGGCATCCCGTTGCAGCAGGTTCTGCAACTGATTGCTCAGAACCAGTTCCAGTTGCAGGTCAGGGTGCTGCTGACGCAGGCGGGTCAGGATCGGCGGCAGCACTTCTACGCCGATGACTTCACTGGCGGTAATCCTCACCACGCCGCGTATGCCATCACCTATGCCGGTGGCTGCGCGGGCGATGGCTGCCGTGGCCGAGCGCAGCGCTTCGGCATGGGGGCGCAGCGTCAGTGCCGCCGCGGTGGGGATCAGGCCACTGCTGGAGCGGGTAAACAGCACCAGCCCGAGGCGTTTTTGCAGTTCATCGATATGCCGGCCCAGTGTCGGCTGGGTCAGCCCCAGCGCACGGGCCGACGCCGACAGCGAGCCGTGCTCCAGCACACTGAGAAAGCTGCGGTAATGGTTCCAGTCGGGGTCGGGTTCGGTCATGGCTATCCGGATAAAACACAACAAGGATCACGGGCAGGCTGAAGTGTGGCACAGCCACATCTGGGTTGATTAAACATTTCTGTATAGCAGATGAAGGTTTTTCGGCAATTTTTAATGTGCATCTGCCGTCTTACAGTGGTGGCCCAGAGTAACCAGCGCGAGGGCTATCCCATGATCACTGCCAGCGATTCTTCTCCTTTCATCCCGCCGCAGCGGGCCGCCAACCCTGTTCAGCGTGACGCGACGCTCGGCCAGAGCCGCCGAACCGCACTGGTGATCGGTGCCGCCGGCGGGGTAGGCAGTGAGCTGTGTCTGGCGCTGCTGCAGGCCGGCTGGCGGGTACGTGCCTTCAGCCGGCACGCGCCGCAGTGGCTGGCGACCGTGGCGGATGCCAGTGCAGTGGAATGGATTGCCGGCGATGCCATGGATAGCAACGCCGTGCTGGCAGCAGCGGCTCAGGTGCAGGTGATTGCTCACATGGTCAATCCGCCGGGCTACCGCGACTGGGACAAATGGGTGCTGCCGATGCTGGACAGCACCCTGCAGGCGGCCCGCGCAGTTAACGCCCGCGTGCTGTTGCCCGGCACTATCTACAACTTCGGCCTGCCGCTGCAGCAGGCAGAGGGGTGCCGTGTGCTGGATGAAGGGACGCCCGTGGCACCGCGCACTGCCAAGGGGGCTATCCGGGTGGAAATGGAGCGGCGTCTGCAGGCCGCTGCCGAACGCGGTGACTGTCGGGTGCTGATTGTCAGAGCGGGTGATTTCTTTGGCGCCCGCAGCCACAGCAGCTGGTTTGCTCAGGGGATTCTGCAGGCTGGTAAACCTGTCCGGCGACTGTGGCGTCTGACTGACCCGGGAGTGGGCCATCAGTGGGCCTATCTGCCGGATGTTGCGGCCACTATGACGGCATTGCTGGAGCGAGAAGCGGTGCTGCCGCCGTTTGCCTGCTTTCATATGCAGGGCCACTGGGATCAGGACGGTATGCAACTGCTTAACGCGGTCAGAGCGGTCAGTGGTCAGCCTGCGTTACCGGTGCAGGCGTTCCCCTGGTGGGTGCTGCGGCTGGCATCGCCTTTTGTCAGGCGTATGCGCGATCTGTATGAGATGCGGCATTTGTGGCAGCAGGCGGTGCGGATGCCTAATGACCGGCTGCTGGCGGAGCTGGGGGCTGAGCCCCATACACCGTTGCAACAGGCGATGGCAGTCACCCTGGAGGGGCTGGGCTGTATCGAACATCCCCGCCGGGAGGCGACGGGGACGGTATGACCTGCACGGAGGCGGATCAGGCCAGACGGAAGCGTTGCGACGTGGCCTGCATGGTACTGGCCTGACGCTCCAGATTGCGGGTGTGTTCATCCAGATTAGTGCGCAGGGTCTTGGTTTCACTGGTATGGATATGGATGTGTTCCATCTTGCCCGCGATGTCTTCGGTAGTGGCGGAGATTTCTTCAACCGCGACGACCACCTGATCCATTTCGGTCGCCAGGGTTTCAATGGAGCGGGTGATGTCACCGATGGCCTGTGCCACCTGTCCGGCATTCTGCTCACCCTCTGCCGCCAGCGTCAGGCCGTTTTCCATCAGCCGTGCCATTTCTTTGGTCTGGCTGTTGAACTCCTTGATGATGCTGTCGATGTTGCTGGTGGCATCCATGGTCTTCTGCGCCAGCGAACGCACTTCATCGGCTACCACCGAGAAACCGCGCCCGGCCTCACCGGCCCGTGCGGCTTCAATGGCCGCATTGAGTGCCAGCAGGTTGGTCTGGTCCGCCAGACTGTTGATCACGTCGACAATACCGATGACCTTGCCGCTGGACTGGCCGAGCAGACCGACCTGCTGGTTGGTGTGCTGAATCAGCTGCGACAGCTGGCGCATGGAATCAACGCTGCTGACGATGACTTCAGAGCCGGAGCGGGCCGACTGGGTGGCCTGCTGGGTAGCCTGACTGACGTCAGAGGTGCGTTGTGCCACTTCGTTGACGGTGGCAGAAATCTGCTGGGTGGCCGAGGCGGCCTGTTCGGTCTGGGCTTCAACCTGCTGGCTGTTTTCCGCCAGTTGCTGCATGGCATGGCTCAGGTGATCATGCAGGCGCATCAGCTCCTCATTGCCATCAATCACCTGACGGATCACCCCGGCGATATCTTGCGTCATGCGGTTGGACGCGCTGCCAAGCTGGGTGAACTCATCACGGTTGTTGCTGCTGAGCTTGAGGTTGGCCGTCAGGTTACCGGCGGCCACCTCGCTGAGCTGGGTAATGACGTTGTTCAGCTGGCGCACCAGCGTGCGGGAAATCTGGCTGAGGGCGAGCAGAATGATCAGACCCACCACCGCTGAGATGATACCCATCTGCCAGTACGCCGACTGACGGGCGTTAACGGCCTGAGTGGAGGTGCGGTTGATGATGCCCTGTTCCAGATCGTTGTTCTGCTGCTCGATGTCGGCCAGCAGTTTGTCACCCCTGGCCGTCAGCTGCTCTTCCAGAACGACAATGGCCTTGATGGTGGTATCGGCCTGGTCGAACGCACTTTTGTAGGCGTTGTAGCCTTCTCCGATCTTGGTGTCTTCCCAGCTCAGCTTCTTGATCTGATCGTGCAGGTCGTTGAGTGCCTTCTCGACTTTCTCGGCATAGGCCGGGCTCATGGTCGAGATATAGTCACGCTGGTTGGAGACCGCTTCATCGATGTAGGGCTTGATGATACTCAGTGACATTTGCTGCAGTCCGCCCGCGGCCTGATCCAGTGCCTTACGCTGGCCTTCGAAGGGGGTCATCCCCAGTTGCTGGCGGGTGCTCAGCCACTGTGAGCGCAGATCGGCATAGTCACTGACGCTGCTGGCAATATCGCTGGCCTGTCTGGCGACAGCCTGATCATTGAGGTCGCTGGCATGGCTGGCGAGTGCCACGGCGGTGTCTTTCAGGCTGTTGAGGCGGCTCTGGTAGTCGGCCATGTTGTCGCTGGTCAGCGCGGTGGCCTGATTGACCAGATGCATCCACTGGTTCGACAGCTGCTGGGCATCGCTGGCGTAGCCCTTGGCCTTGTAACGCTCTTCATAGGAACTGGACACCTTGCTCAGGCCCCAGAAACCGGAGGCGGAAATCAGTACCAGCCCGGTCAGTGTAATGGTTATCAGCAGCCAGAATTTCTGCTTCCAGGACAAAGCGAACACGTTAGCTCCTCAATGAGATCATCAGGTAGTGCATCAGCGGGAAATGAAGCGACGAATAATCCATCAGGTGATACACGAACACAGGAGGTAAGCCAAGTAGACTTCCTAAGCGACTTGTAAATCACCGGAACGCTATTTCAGTTTTGTGTTTCGTTTTTGTGTCTTGTGTATCTGGCATGTTAACAATCGGGTCGCAGACGGTGATTACCCGTCTGCGATGCGCTTCAGTCTTTCAACGTTGCGCGTGCAACGTTCAGCCAAAACGCAGCTGGCTGTTGGGCAGATCCGTCACCAGCATGTGCCCCGGGCTGTGGGTGATGGCGAAGGGCAGGCGGGCATTCATCAGTGCGGCCTGCGGGCTGACACCGCAGGCCCAGAACACCGGGATGTCGCCGTCTTCCAGCACCGGTGCATCGCCGAATTCGGGCTGCTGCAGGTTGGCAATGCCCAGCTGCTCTGGGGCGCTGAGATGCACCGGCGCACCGTGGACTTTGGGCATCTGGCTGGTGATCTGTACGGCACGGATGGCATTGGCCGGGCTGAAACCGCGCATCGACACCACCATGTTGCCCTGAAACGGGCCTGCCCCCTGCAGCGGCCGGTTGGTCAGGTACATCGGCACATTGCGCTGATGATCGATATGGCGCACCGGTACACCGGCGCTGATCAGCTCTTCCTCGAAGGAGAAGGAACAGCCGATGTAGAAGGTCACCAGATCATCGCGCCACAGTTCACTGATGTCGGTCAGCTCGCGCCGGCATTCGCCCTGTTCATACAGGCGGTAGCGCGGGGTGTCACGACGGATAT
This sequence comes from Pokkaliibacter sp. MBI-7, assembly GCF_029846635.1. Taxonomy (NCBI): domain Bacteria; kingdom Pseudomonadati; phylum Pseudomonadota; class Gammaproteobacteria; order Oceanospirillales; family Balneatrichaceae; genus Pokkaliibacter; species Pokkaliibacter sp. MBI-7. The sequence goes on from NZ_JARVTG010000001.1 coordinate 4,121,259, forward strand.
CGATATCACGGCCCAGCGGTGGTGCATCGGTTTGCCCCGGTTCACTGACGTACAGCAGCGGACAGGCTTTCTGGTTGAGCTGGCAAAAGCGCAGGAAGTCACTGGCGTACTGCTGCGGCAGGATCACCAGATTGGCCTGCGCATAGCCCAGCGCATAACCGCTGGTGGTGATCTGGTGTTCACCGCTGCGGCAGCGCTGGCGCAGTTGCTGTGAACTGAGCAGGGCGGCGGGGGCAGCAGCGGAGTCGTTGAGATGGCTCATGGTGTTTACTCAATGGTGATGTTAATCGGGCAGCAGGCCGCTACATGGCCGCAGGCAGCACGGTGGCGATGCCCGGAAACCAGACCAGCAGAACGACGGCCAGAATCATCAGCAAAAACATGGGGAAGGCCGCACGGGCGATAAATCCCATGTCGTGGCCGGTCATGCCCTGCAGTACAAAAAGGTTGAAGCCCACTGGCGGGGTGATCTGTGCCATTTCCACTACCAGCATCAGATAGACACCAAACCAGATCATGTCAAAACCGGCCTGACGTACCAGCGGCTCAATCACCGCCATGGTCAGGACGATGGACGAAATACCGTCCAGAAAGCAGCCCATGACGATATAGAACAGAGTCAGAATGACGATCAGCATCAGCGGCGACAGGTGCCAGCTGGCGATGATTTCCGCCAGATTTTTCGGCAGGCCGGTAAAGCCCATGGCCAGCGACAGAAAACTTGAGCCCATCAGGATAAAGGCGATCATGCAGCTGGTACGCACTGCCCCCATCAGCGACTGACGGAAACTGTCCCAGCTGAGGCTGCCCTGCAGCCCGGCCATCAGCAGGGAACCGGCTACCCCCAGCACCGCCGATTCGGTGGCGGTGGCCACACCGCTGTAGATCGAACCGATGACCACCAGAATCAGGCTGAACACCGGCAGCAGCTGGACGCCGCCCTTAAGCTTGTCTTTCAGGCTGTAGACCCTCTGCTCACGTTCACTCTGATCACCCTTGAGCCATGCCACCAGGGCCACATAGCCCATGAACAGCGCCGCCAGCATCAGCCCCGGCAGCACGCCGGCCATAAACAGCTTGGCGATGGACTCGTTAACGGTCACGCCATAGATGATCAGGGTGATCGACGGTGGAATCAGCAGGCCCAGCGTCCCCGCGCCGGCCAGCGTGCCGACGATCATGTGCTCGGGATAATTGCGGCGGCGCAGCTCGGGGATCGACATCTTGCCCACTGTGACGGCGGTGGCGGCGGATGAACCACAGATTGCTGCAAAAATGGCCGACCCGGCGACGTTGACGTGCAGCAGCCCGCCGGGTAGACGACTCATCAGTGGCGTCAGGCCCTTGAACAGGGATTCTGACAGTTTGGAGCGGAACAGGATTTCGCCCATCCACACAAACAGCGGCAGCGAGGTCAGGGTCCAGGAAGAGTTCACCCCCCAGATGGTCATGGCCATGGATTCGCCCACCGGGCGATGAGTGAACATCTCCATACCCACCACGGCGCAGCCGAGCAGGCTGAAGGCAACCCAGACACTGGAGCCGAGCAGGAAGAACAGGGCCAGCAGAAACACGCCGGTCAGCAGGGCTTCGTTCATGTCAGCCTCCGTGCGCGAGCGACAGCTCGCCGTCTTGTCGGGTGTCGTGACCGGGCAGACGCAGGCCGAGCCATTGCTCAAGCAGCTGTTCCACGGTGCTGTGAATGACGCTGATGGCCAGCATCAGGGCGCCGACGGCAGTCACCGCCTGCGGTATCCACAGGGGCAGCTGATCACCGCCTTCACTGACTTCGCCAAACTCCCATGACATATAAGACAGCTCCGCCATGTACCAGGCCAGATAGCTGGCGGCTGCACTGGCAAACAGCAGACAGCCGCTTTCGATCAGATGGCGCAGATGGGCGGGGCAGCGCTCCACCACCAGCGTGACGCGAATATGGGCGTTGTTACGGAAGGCGTACGCCAGCCCCAGACAGTTACAGGCGCCCATCAGATAAGAGGAATACTCGGTGATGCCACCGATGTAGAGATTAAGCAGGCGGGCAGTGATGCTGGCGACGACGCACAGGGCCATGGCCACCAGACAAAGGGCAGCGAGGACACCGCTGCCACGATAAAGATATTCAAGAAGGGACTGAACCCGACACAGCCAGCGCATGGTCTGTTTCTCCTGACGTTGCTATGCACGGGGTGGCCTGTGGCCACACCCGTTCTCAGACAGTTACGACGCCCGTCAATATGACAGCGGTACGGCGGCCGTCACGGTGGTGATGTCTGCCGTGACGGTGGGGTCTACATCTTCTGATAAGCGTCGATCACGGCCTGACCATCCGGCCCGGAGCGTTTCAGCCAGTCATCCAGCAGCTCCTTACCGATGTGCTCAAAGCCCTGTTCCAGCTCGGGGGATGGGGTAACTACCTGCATCCCGTTGGTCTGCAGCTCCTGCTGATACTGCGCGGTCAGCTGACGGGCCTTGTCCCAGCCGGCTTTTTCGGTGTCAGCAGCGGCCTGCAGCACCGCAGACTGAGTGTCAGCAGGCAGCTTGTCCCAGACCTTCTTGTTCACGAACACCATGTTTTTGGGCAGCCAGGCTTTGACGTCATACCAGTAGCCCACGTATTCCCACAGTTTGGTGTCGATGCCGGTTGCCGCAGACGACAGCATGCTGTCGGCCACGCCGGTGGCGAAGGCCTGCGCCACTTCCGCCACTTCCACCTGAGTGGGTGCGGCTCCCATCATCGCGGCCAGCTTGTTGGTCATCGGGTTGTAGGTACGAAAGCGCACGCCCTTCATGTCATCGATGCTGTTGATGGGCTTTTTCATGTACAGACCCTGAGGTGGCCAGGGGATGCAGTACAGCAGCTTCAGACCTTTGTTATCGAGCACTTGTTCAAGGCGGGGTTTGGAGGCCTGATACAGCTTCCATGAGGCGTCGAAACTGCTGGCGACGAACGGCAGGGCATCCACTTCAAACAGTGGGTCTTCATTGCCGAGGGCGGAGATGATGCGTTCGCCGATGGGAGCCAGACCGCGTCGCACGGCACTGAAGATTTCGCCACCGCCGAACAGGGAGCCGTTGGGATGGGTGGCAATGGTGAGCTGACCTGAGGTTTTATCACCGACTTCTTTAGCGAAGCTTTCGGCCATCTGCGTCTGATAGCTGGAGGCCGGGTAAGCCAGGGCCATATCCCAGCTGTCAGCAGCCTGACTGCTGACGCTGTAGCTCAGGGTGGCGGCGACAGACAACGCCAGCAGGTGCTTACCCAGTACGTTTACCAATGCGTGTTTCATTTTGCTCTTTCCTCAATACTGCGGTGGCAAAACCACCTGTGCCGCGATATGTGAAAAATCGGGCAGGTTTTTTTTCGTTTTGTGGAATTTTTTGCACAAGGCGAAATGGCATAGGTTGTCAGGCACTATTGAGAGAAGGGCTTTTATTTTTTATAAAACGGCTTTTGCAATGGATAAAAATACGGACCAATGGATTGGAGTGATTCATGTCTTGCCCTCGATGTTTTATTTGCCGGTATTGATGCAACGCCAATACCGACCGGTTTTTTATTGGTGACGTCACCACCTGTAATGGGTGGTGTGGGGCGCAATGGCCTGCTTATGCCTGAGTATCAGCATGCAGTAGCGGCACCGGGCATGGCAGAGGCAGCCGGTGGGTGCAGATACAGCGGTGATAGTGCAGGCAAGATGGCAGATAACCTTGCTGTTATTTGTAAATTGTTATTTTTCCCCTTCGGGTGGGCATGATGGCTGATCAATTATAATGGCCGGCAGTCAATGTTATTGCTGCGCTTATTTATTATCGATATTGAATCGATATGAGTTTGATCAGCTTTTTATTCTGTTTTTTATTTCTTTGTATTGTTCATGTTATGGGGTTTTTATGGCTATTCGCATTGGGCTTTTGCGGCTTATTGCGTTTTCTATAAATTAGCGTCGTGGCAAAAATTGTCTAATCACCATTTTTTTCCTAAGCCGATAAAATTTTTTTATCGGCCTGTCTGGCTGGCAGCGGGGACGGGCAGGGCAGCCTGCAGGGCGAACTGGGTGGCCTGGGCAACGGCGCGTTCAGTGGCGACTTCGGCAATCGGATTGTACGGGTCACTGCGGTAAGAGGCGGTGAAATGCAGGGCGCTGGGCGTCCACACGGCAGACAGGCGTTTTAGACTGCCTGACTGCAGCTCATCGGCCACCAGCACCTGCGGCAGGGTGGAAATGCCGACACCATCCAGCGTCAGGCGACGGCAGGCAGCGAGGGATGAGGAGGAAAAGAAGCGCGCGGGCTGATCATCCAGCTCACGGAACTTCTGATTGATCTCGGCATAGGGTCTGGTATTGCGGGCGTAGGTGATGATCGGCCAGCGCACCAGCTCCTCCAGTTGCAGGGTACGGTCGGGCAGCTCAAGGACAGGGCTGGCAACCCATTCCAGCGGAAAGGTGCTGAGATCGTGATTGCTGATGCCCGGCGCGGAAATAGGCCCCATCAGAAAGGCCAGATCAAGGGAATGGTCGAGGAGAGCGCCGCGCAGGGTGCTGGTGACATCGACGGTGATTTCCACATCCAGCTCGGGGAACTCCTGATGCAACTGTTTGAGGAAGTCTGGCAGCCAGGTGTGGACGATGGTCTCCGATACCCCCAGACGCAGATTGCCGCTGAAGGCCGCTGACTGATTGGCACGCTGCTGGAACTGGTCGGCCATGAAGATCAGCTTTTCCGCGTAGGGCAGCAGCTCCTTGCCCTTGGCTGTCAGCGCGACCGGACCCGGGCCGCCGTCGCGCTCGAACAGTTTTACCCCCAGCTCTTCTTCCAGCGCCTGAATACGGGAGGAAATCGCAGGCTGGGTGGTGTACTGACGTTCTGCCGCTTTGCGGAAGCTGCCCAGAGTGGCAACCCAGACAAAGGTTTCCAGCCGTTTGAAGTTCATCGCGGTACTGTCTCATGGTTGATCTGTTAGCAGACTGTACTGCCTTTGCAGCGATGAGGTGAAGCCGCTGATGTTGCCGGGCTGCATGGCTAACTGCTATCGGGCCGGTGCAGATCACTATCCGGCGGCTGAATTGATGGTAAAAAGTGGAGCTTCCAGCAGGCTGCGTCTATACCTTTAATGCGGCACGAATCTCATTGCGTTGTACGAACTGAGAGCGGTTTGAATGCAGCGCCTGGTGCACTGTGAAAGGCAGTCTCCCCCATCCTGTGCCAGCGTTCGCCGAGCTATGGCTGGAGGCAGCCGGGCGGGTGATGCGGGTGTGATATACCAACGTCTAACGACAGAAGGCGTCAGATCGTCGAACCTCTGAACCACCACTCCCGGGCGATGGTTTTTTTGTTCAACATCATGGCTATAGTGTGGATTCAGATGCTGGAGGCAATGGCGTGTTGGCCATGAATTTGCAAGCCTTCGGCTCCAGGCGTCGGTGGACATCTATGGGGAACGTTTGGATGAGACTCTCTATTCGCGGCAAGGTCGGGTTACTGGGCACCTTTCTCGCTTTTGTACCCACTCTGATCGTCAGTATCGTACTCAGCAGCATTGCTCTCGATCAGGGGGCCAGAGCGCTGCGAGACGCTGCTCAGCAGAAACTGACCGCGGTGCGTGATGCCACGGCACAGTCCATCGAGAACTACTTCAGGAATATTGATGATCAGGTGGTCACCTATTCAGGCAATCTGATGATCGTTGAGGCCATGAAGGAGCTGAGTGCTGCCTTCACTGACTACAATAAATCCTTGTCTGCCGATGAAATGAGCAAGCGCACCAACAGTGTGCAGCAGTACTACCAGCAGCAGTTTGATGCCAAATTCAAAGGCATGAACGAGGGCCACAGTGCCAATCCGGATGCCATTCTGCAGCAAACCGCCCAGCAGAGTGTGCCGCTGCAGTACCTCTTTATCAGCAATAACCCTGCGCCTCTGGGGCAGAAAGACGGCATGGACAAGCCTGCTGAAGACAACCCCTATGCTCAGCTGCACAGCAAATACCACCCCGCTATTCACGCCTATCAGCAGCATTTTGGCTATTACGACATTTTTCTGGTTAACCCGGCGGGTGATGTGGTTTACACCGTTTTCAAGGAGCTGGACTTCACCACTAACCTGAAAACCGGCCCCTACGCCAGTACCGGGCTGGGCGAGGCGTTCAAGGGCGCGATGGCGCTGGGTGACAAAGACAAGTTCTACATGTCTGACTTCAAGCCTTATCTGCCTTCCTACAATGCGCCTGCCGCCTTTGCCTCCTCTCCCATTTATGACGGCAAGACGCTGGTAGGCGTGCTGATTTTCCAGCTGCCGGTTGACCGTATCAATGCGGTTATGACCCACAACCATGAGTGGAAAACCACTGGCCTTGGCGATTCAGGCGAAACCTATCTGGTCGGCCCGGACAAACTGATGCGCAGTGACGGACGTTTCCTCATTGAAGACAAATCGGGCTATCTCAACACCATGCGCAGTCTGGGCACCGCGGCCTCGACCCTCGATGAGCTGGATCAGAAAAACACAACCATCGGTTTGCAGACGGTGAATACCAAAGGTGTTAACGAGGCTCTCGGCGGTAACAGCGGCTTTGATATCTTCCCTGACTATCGCGGTGTGCCGGTCTTGTCAGCCTACAAATCCCTGAACCTGAATGGGCTGAACTGGGTCATCATGAGTGAGATTGATGAAAGTGAGGCTTTTGCACCCATCGCAGCGCTGCGCCACACCATTCTGCTGGATGCTGTGATTGCCTGCCTCTGTGCACTGGCGGCCGGCACTCTTATGGGCTGGCTGTTTGCCGGCGTCATGACCCGTCCGCTGAAGCTGATGATTGATACTGTCAACGACATTGCGCAGGGCGAGGGCGATCTGACCCAGCGTCTGCCAGTTAAAGGCCGTGATGAAATTGCGCAGCTTTCGCAGGGGATCAATGACTTTATCACCCACATCGACAATACCTTTTCCTCTGTACTCAAATCGGTGGTGCGTCTGGTGCCGATTTCTCAGGATCTGGCCGATGTGAACACCCATCTGGTTGACGCGACCCATGAGCAGAAACAGCAGGCTGAAGCGGTAAATCACTGCCTGCTGGAGACCAATGAGTCCACCCGCACAGTAGATACTGAACTGAGCGGTATCAGTGAGGCGACGTCAGCGGGTAATCAGGTGGTAGAGGCCAGTCAGAAGGTGGTGGGCGACGTCTCGCGCGCCATGGCCAGTCTGTCCGGCAATATCGAGCAGGCGGTGCAGGCCATCGCCAGTCTGAAAGGTGATACCGACCGCATTGCCACGGTGATCGACGTGATTAACGGCATCGCCGAGCAGACCAACCTGCTGGCACTCAACGCGGCCATTGAGGCTGCACGGGCAGGTGAAGCAGGCCGCGGCTTCGCTGTGGTGGCGGACGAAGTACGCTCACTGGCCTCGAAAACCCGTCAGTCCACCAACGAGGTCACGGAGATGGTAACGGCGATTCAGACCGGTACCCGCTCGGTGGTCACGCTGATGGAGAGCGGTAAGGCCAACGCCGACAAATCCAACGCGCAGGTGGATGAAGCCACCGCCAAGCTGCGCTCGGTGACGGAGGCGATGTATCTGATCTCCGAGCGGGTGGATCGCATCGGCCAGGCCATCGAGCAGCAGCAGCACAATTTTGTGCAGGTGACCGACCGATACGAGCAGATGAATGCCAGCTTCGAAAGCTCGCAGCTGCGAAGTGCACAGGCCAGCACCGTTGGTCAGGACGTGAAGAAGCTCGGCGACAAGCTGATGGATTTGATCAAACGCTTCAAAGTGACCGACGACAACTGGTCAACCCAGCGCCGCAACAAGCTGCGTGCCGAAGAGGAAGAGGCCAAGCGGGTAGCCGCAGCGAATAAAGCGAAGAAGGCAAGCGTTGACAGCCGGCAGAAGGGGAAGGCTAAATCGACGGCCTGAGGGCGTACAAAGGGTATGCTCTGCCTGCTCAGAAAGTGCCTGCTCCCGCCTGTCCGGGAGCGAGCATGGTGAGCAGGGCCTGAGGTTGGTCAATCCTGCTGCGGAGCATGGTAATGAAACTGATCGGTTCTTCGACTTCCCCCTATGTGCGTCGTTCACGTTTACTGCTGGCGGATACCCTGTTTGAGTTCGTCGACCTGAATATCTATGCCGAAGGGCGTGACGCCCTGCGCAGGGCTAATCCGGCGCTGAAAATCCCGCTGCTGCAGGATGGCGAGCAGACCATCTATGATTCACGCATTATTTCCCGCTATATCAGCAGCAAGCTGGGGCTGCCTGCACTGAGCTGGGATGAAGAAAACCAGATTACGCTGGTGGAAACGGTTAATGATTCGCTGATTCTGCTGTTCCAGGCCGGTAACCGCTCCGGGCTGGATACCCATCAGGATGTGCTGGTGTTCAATCTGCAGCATGAGCGCATTGCCTCGACCCTGACCGAGCTTGAGCGGCAGGTGATCGCTGGTCAGTTTGCTCAGTGGAATTACCCGGCGATCTGCCTGCTGTGCATGCTGGACTGGACGTTGTTCCGCGAAGTGGCTGATCTCAGCCCTTACCCGGCCCTGCTGGGCTTTGTGGAGCAGGCCTATCAGCGCGCCGATGTACAGGCGACCAGCCCGCGCTGAGTGCGGGATGGGTCAGCAATAAAAAATGCCAGTGTGAACTCACACTGGCATTTTTGTTTCTACGTTCTGGCCGATCAGCTTTTTGCTGCTTTCTCGATGGCCTGACCGCCTTTCTGAATATCCTTGCCGATCCCGCTCATGGTGTTACAACCGGACAGGCTTAAACCTAGCAACAGCGTCATCATTACCAGCAGGCCTTTTCTCATCATCGGTGCAGATTCCTATTTCTTGGTGCTAAACAACCAGACGGTAGCGCCGTCTGCCGTTGTATCGGGTGATGGCCGATTATAGGCAGGGCGGATGAAACAGAACAACTCTGCCACCGCGGCTTACTTGAATATGACCTTTGTGCAGGGATTTAGTTGCTCAGGACCGGCGGCGAGATTGTTAAAGCGGGCAGAAACAACAACGCCCGGCACAAGCCGGGCGATGCGTTCAGGAGGCGACCTTGTGGCGGTGGTCAGGCCACCGCTCAATGACCGTTTAGTAGGTTTTATTATCTTCGGCGGAGTTATGAATCGCTTCGCCGCCTTTCTCTATGTCCTTGCCGGCACCAGAGATGGTGTTACAACCCGCCAGGCCAAAACCCAGCATCAGAGTCATCATCAGAGCCATTAGTTTTTTCATCGTACTGTTCCTTGTTCGTTAGTGTGCTCTTGCTAAGGTGGCTGTTAGCGGTTAGCCACCGGCCAAGAGGATTCTTGGTGTGATGCCTGTCCTGCGGCTCGCTGTCATCGCTTGGTGATCGTCCTCACGGCGCAATGACTATGGGAGAAGCTGACAGCGGGAGAAACGCCAGCACGACACGCATCGTTAACTCTGTATTTCGGTCTGTGATGGGGAAAACACAAGCGTAGCCCCCTGAGCTGTAAAACATGGAAAAAGATCCGAAAGGCTCTGCAAATTCTGGTTGCAGTCAGTGCTTGCTAACGGCGTGAGGTCTGCTAGGTAGCGTGTGATAAGGGGCTTTTCGAGGGGGAGGGGGGGCAAAGGTGTGGTTCAGGTGCGGTTCACTTCGTTCAGCGCACCCTACGTTGTTGATCGGGTGCATGGTGCTTTTCCCGGTATATATCGGCCTGCCGTAGGGTGTGGTGAGATACGAACTGCACCTTCTGCACCACACCTTTCCATCACGCAATCAAGCCGTCCCGATTACACGCCGTGCAATTGCTGTAAGGCCTGTCGATAGCGCTGATAGACCTCTTCGCTGGCTGCGACATCGGTGGCAACGGGCAGCTTCTCACTGCTGTCATCCACCTGTACGCAACGCTCGGTCAGGGCCGTCAGGCTTTCACCGCTGACACACCAGGCCGCCTGAATGGCGCCGCCCAGTGCTGCGGCTTCACCAATCACCGGACAGACCACACGGGCATTCATGGTATCGGCGACGATCTGGCGCCACAGTGCACTTTTGGCTCCGCCACCAATCAGACGAATGGTATCGCCCTGCAGGCCGGCATCACGCAGCAGGTCCAGCCCGTAGCGCAGACCGAAGGTGGTGCCTTCTACCACCGCCCGGCACAGGTTGGCCTGCGTCAGATTGAGGCTGTTGAGGCCAAGGAGGCTGGCGCTGGCCTGCGGCAGGGCGGGGACGCGCTCGCCATTGAGGAAGGGCAGCATGATGATGCCCTCAGCGCCGACAGGCGCCTGCTGCAGGCAATCGTTGAAGCCGGCAATATCCAGCTGGAACAGCTTCTGTACTGCACTGCTGGCACTGGTCAGGTTCATGGTGCAGATCAGCGGCAGCCAGCCACCGGCTGATGAGCAGAACGCCGCCACGCCCGCATTGGGGCTGACCAGTGCCTTGTCGCTATGGGCATAGACGGTGCCGGACGTCCCCAGACTCATGGTGATGATGCCCTGACGGATATTGCCGGTACCGATGGCGCCCATCATGTTGTCACCGCCACCACTGGATACCACCACGCCTGTGCCAAGCCCCAGCAGTTCGGCGACTTCCGCTCTGACCACGCCCGCCGGTTGATGGGATTCAATCAGCGCTGGCAGAGCGGCGCGCAGGTGGCCGTCACCGTCGATGTGATCGAGGATCGCCGTATCCCAGTTACGCTGACGGATATCGAAGTAACCCGAGCCTGAGGCGTCGCCGTATTCCGCACAAAACGTGCCTGTCAGCCAGTAGTTGAGGTAGTCATGGGGGAGCAGGATATGAGCGATACGGCTGAACTCATCGGCGAAGTGACGTTTCATCCACAGCAGCTTAGAGACGGTATAGCCGGGCGCGATCACCAGCCCCAGGCGTTGCAGAGCGGCGTCGGCACCGCCCAGATAGTCCAGCAGCTCGTTGTTCTCTGCGGTACTTTCGGTATCGCACCAGAGTTTGGCCGGGCGCAGTATCTCGCCGTGGCTGTCGAGGGTGACCAGCCCATGCTGCTGGCCGGAGACACCGATACCGGCAATCTGCCGTGGGTTGATACCTGCCTGAGCGATGGCCTGCCCGTAGGCCCTGACCAGTGCCTCAGTCCACCACTGGGGGTGCTGTTCGCGCCGGCCATTATTGAGGCTGATCAGCTCATGGGGGCTGTAGCCTTCGCCTAGCAATACGCCCTGTTCGGCGTCCAGCACCACTACCTTGGTACCCTGAGTACCGCAATCAATTCCGAGATACATAGCCTGCCTTCTTATTCTGTCTGTGTATGCCGAGCCCCCGCGGCAGAGCCGACAGGGGCCAATACTGCCTGTCCCGGCGACTGCTAGTTCAGCAGGGCCTGACGCAACAGGGCGTCGAGCTTGCACTGATCCTGATGGAACACGCGGATACCTTCGGCCAGTTTTTCGGTGGCCATGGCATCTTCATTCATCTGCCAGCGGAAGCTGGCCTCATCCAGTGCCACCGGACGCGGCGCGCGTTCACCGCTGTCCTGCAGTGCCCGCGGCACCTGACCCTGTTGTGCGGCCAGTTCTTCCAGCAGTGTCGGACTGATGGTCAGACGGTCGCAGCCACTCAGGGCGAGGATCTCACCTGCATTGCGGAAGCTGGCGCCCATTACCACGGTGCGATAGTCATGTTTTTTGAAGAACTGGTAGATGGCTTTGACGGACTCGACACCTGGCTCGGTGGTGGGGGGGAAGTGCTGGTGTGGCTGCTGCTTAACGTGCCAGTCCAGAATGCGGCCGACAAAAGGAGAAATAAGGAATACCCCGGCTTCGGCGCAGGCGCGGGCCTGAGCAAAGTTGAAGATCAGCGTCAGGTTGCACTGGATGCCTTCCTGCTCCAGCACCCGCGCGGCCTGAATGCCTTCCCAGGTGGAGGCGATCTTGATCAGGATGCGCTCGCGGGGGATGCCAGCCTGCTGATACAGCTGACACAGTTCACGGGCTTTGCTCAGGGTGGCGGCGGTATCAAAAGACAGCCGTGCGGGGACTTCGGTGGAGACCCGGCCGGGGACGTGCCTGAGAATCTCAACACCCATGGCAACCACCAGCCGGTCGCTGGCCAGCTGGAGCTGCTGGTGTAGGTCATCGCTCAACTGTCTGGCCTGCGCGATGGCAGCGCTCAGCAATTCCGGGTACTGACCGGCGGCAATGGCTTTGAGAATCAGGGAGGGGTTGGTGGTGGCATCTTCGGGCTGGAAACGCTGGATGGCACTGAGTTCGCCGGTATCGGCCACCACTACGGTGTGGGCTTTCAATTGTGCAAGCAGAGATGTCATGGGGCGGCATGTCCTCAACAGGTCGGAGAAGGGGATTCACCGTACGACAACTGCTGACATGAACGCGTGTTGACGATCTGAGAGCCTGAGGGTTATCCGGCTCTCAGAGTGGCCCGTCCCGGCTGAGTAATAAGGTTTCTCAGCCGAGAGTATAGGCGTTGCTTTTCAGCGCAGTCAGGCTGGCGTACAGCGAGTCGTGTTTGTAATCAGCAATACTGAATGCCTCTGGCCAGGGGGTATGGGGGTCGGGAATGGCAACCACGGTCATTCCTGCCGCTTTACCTGCCTTCACGCCATTGACCGAATCTTCCCAGACCAGGCACTGCTCGGGCTTAGCGCGCAGGCGCTCGGCAGCCAGCAGGAATACGGCGGGATCGGGCTTGGAGTGAGGAACTTCATAACCTGAAACCAGTACATCAACGGCAAATCGGTTCTGGCGCACAATTTCCTGAATAAACTCCAGCGGTGATGACGAGGCGATGGCGATGGAGAAGCCACGATCTGCCACATAGTTCATCATCTCGCGGGCACCGCGCATCAGCTGCACTTGCGGCAGACGAGGGCGCATATTGTCGAGAATCTGTTTGACGAATACTTCCGGCTCGATAAAGGCGGTGGGGTAGAGCTCACTCAGGCGCTGGCCGATATTGAGGGTGCTCATGCCCTGCATGGAGCGAAAGGTATCGTCGTCTATGTTCAGCCCGTAGTGACGCTTCACCACTGACTGCTCGACCGCCAGCCAGTGTGGCTCGGAGTCGATAAGCAGGCCGTCCATATCAAAAATCGCAAACATCCTCAGATCCTTTATGTTCCAGATGGGCGTGCAGCTAGGCTCTGACTGGCATCACCAAGTGGCTTGGCGTTGCCAGCAGGCATCCGCAGGCTGTCAGACAGTCTGCAAGACTAAAGTTTAAGGTGCCTATGCTACATGAAAATATCCGGGAACGGGCTGATCAGGCTGTTGTCGGAGTGTATCCAGTGTGCCGGTGAGAGCGAAATTGATAACGCCAAAGTGAAAATGGATAACCGCTCAGGGGGCAGATGAGCAGCGAAGTGCTGCTAACCTGCACCCTGAAGGATGTGGTTTTATCAGGCGACATAGTCGCGCAGGGTGGCCTGTACGCCTTTTTCACGCAGGCTGTTCAGTGCCCGCTCAAACGCGGCGACAAACTCCGCTGAAGCCAGCGGTGCCTTGCCAAAGATATCTTCCACACCGAGAAAACGCTGGGTCAGGCTGGCGTCGTCCTGCACCTGCTGTTGCATAAAGTCAGCACGGGGATCAGGGATACGATAGCTTTCGCCACGCTCATTGACTCCTTTCAGATACCACGCCCAGCTGGCGATGATCAGTGCCACACGGTCCAGCGGTTTACCTTCCTGCAGCAGCTGATTGACGGTCAGCATGATGTATTTGGGGAATTTGGCCGAGCCGTCGGAACAGGTACGTGCCAGCTGGTCGCAGATGGCGCGGTTAGAGAAACGGTCGATCAGGGTTTGTTTGTAGTCCGTCAGATTGATGCCGGGAACAGGCGCCAGTTGAGGGGTCACGTCGATATCCATGAAGTCACGGACAAACTTTTCGATCAGCGGGTCAAGCATGGCTTCATGCACAAACTGATAGCCCTGCACATAGCCGAGGTAGGTCAGCGCCAGATGGCTGCCGTTGAGCAGTTTCAGTTTCATGTGCTCATAGGGCGTTACGTCATCAGTGAACTGCACTCCGACTTCCTCCCACTGCGGCCGGCCATTGCAGAAGCTGTCTTCCAGTACCCACTGAATAAAGGGTTCGCAGACTACGGGCCAGGCATCGTCGACACCGGTTTTATCCTGCAGCTGCTGGCGGTGTTCTGCACTGGTCATCGGCGTGATGCGGTCAACCATGGCATTGGGGAAAGCCACATTGGCATTGATCCAGTCAGCCAGCTCGGCATCCAGCAGGCGGGTAAAGGTAATCACGGCCTTGCGGGTGACATCGCCATTATGTGGCAGGTTGTCGCAGCTCATGATGGTAAAGGGGGGAATGCCCTGATCACGACGCTGGCGCAGGGCTTTGGCCAGATAGCCGAAGATAGTGGCGGGGGTGTCTGGGTTAGCCAGATCATGCTGAATCTGCGGCAGTCCGGCATTGAACTCGCCGGTGCTGTCATCAACGCAGTAACCGCCTTCGGTAATGGTCAGGGAGACAATACGGGTGTCGGCATCCACCAGTCTGGCGTGCAGCTGTTCAGGCTGTTCCGGGGCCAGAATGAAGTCCTGAATGGCACCGATCACCTTGATCTCGGTGTCATCGCTGTCACCCAGTTCGACCATGGTGTAAAGGTAGTCCTGACTGGCCAGCGCATCGCGCATACCCCGGTCTTCCGGACGCAGGCCGACACCGCAGATGCCCCAGTCACGGGCTTTACCCTGCTTCAGCAGCAGGTCGGTATAGACGGCCTGATGGGCGCGGTGGAAGCCGCCGACGCCGACGTGAACGATTCCCTGACGAATGTCATCGCGTACATAGCCAGGCTGGCCGACGCTGGCGGGCAGTTGCTGCAGATTGGCTGCGTTGAGTTTCATGATGCAAATCCTGTCATAGCGGTTCATGCAGCAGTGCTGCGTTGAATCTGAATACGAGCGGCTGCCACCCCTGCCGTTATGCCGGTCAGGAGGTGGCTGCTGGAAACGGGTTAGGTACCGGCGGTTGGGGTGGCCAGCCGCCTTCAGGTCAGGCGGCGCGCTGATTCAGTTTCGGGATGGTCAGGCCACTTTCGTCAAACAGATGACAGTGGTTGAGATCCAGTGCCAGACCGACGCGCTGGCCGAACTCACCGGTGAAGTCGCCGGGAGCGCGCACGGTGAGCGTTTCACCTGAGCTGGTGCGCACGTAGCAGAATGTGTCGCTGCCCAGATGCTCGGTGACATCCATCTCAACCTGGAAGGCGCTGTCGCTGGCTTTGACCACTTCGATATGCTCAGGGCGAATACCCAGCGTCACCTTGTTGCCAGCGCTGACGCGAGCACCGCTGATGGGCAGCTGCAAGCGCGTGCCTGCAGCCAGCTCGATGGTGACTGACTGGCTGTCTGTGCTCATCACCCGGGCGTCGAGGAAGCCCATCTTTGGTGTGCCAATAAAGCCTGCGACGAACTGGTTGACCGGGTTGTGATACAGCTCCATGGGGGAGCCGACCTGCTCAATACGACCGCCGTTGAGTACCACCACCTTGTCGGCCAGGGTCATGGCTTCGACCTGGTCATGGGTGACGTAAATCATGGTGGCATTGAGGTCATGGTGCAGACGTGCCAGCTCCAGACGCATCTGCACACGCAGGGCGGCATCCAGGTTGGACAGTGGCTCGTCAAACAGGAACACCTTGGGGTTGCGCACAATGGCGCGGCCAATGGCGACGCGCTGACGCTGACCGCCAGACAACGCCTTGGGCTTGCGTTCCAGCAGATGGCCCAGCTCGAGAATGCGGGCGGCATCCTGTACCTTGGCTTCCACTTCACTCTTGTCGATGCCCGCCAGATCCAGCGCAAACGACATGTTCTTGCGCACTGACATGTGGGGGTAGAGCGCGTAGGTCTGGAACACCATGGCCAGATCACGCTTGGCCGGGGTGACGTCGGTAATGTCGCGACCATCAAGGGAGATAGTGCCGCTGGTGACCTCTTCCAGCCCGGCGATCAACCGCAGCAGGGTCGATTTGCCGCAGCCGGACGGGCCGACAAACACCACAAATTCGTGATCGTTGATGTCCAGATCGACGCCTTTGATGATTTCCAGGCCGTCGAAGACTTTTCTCAGTTTTCTTATTTTCAGATCTGCCATGATGAATTCCTTACTTCACTGCGCCGAAAGACAGGCCGCGGACAAGTTGTTTCTGACTCAGCCAGCCGATGATCAGGATCGGTGCGCAGGCCAGGGTGGAGACGGCGGACAGCTTGGCCCAGAACAACCCTTCGGGGCTGGAGTACGAGGCAATCAGTGCTGTCAGGGGTGCAGCCTTGGAGGCGGTGAGATTGAGTGACCAGAAAGCTTCGTTCCAGCTGAGGATCAGCGACAGCAGCATGGTGGAGGCCAGACCGCCTTTGCTGATGGGCAGCAGTACGCGGCTGATTTCCTGCAGCGGTGTGGCACCGTCCAGACGAGCTGCTTCAAGAATGTCCTTGGGAATCTCCTTGAAGAAGGAGTACACCATCCACACCATGATTGGCAGGTTGATCAGGGTATAGATGATCACCAGCGCGGTGCGGGTATCGAGCAGGCCGGTGTTCTTGCACAGCAGGTAAATGGGCATCAGTACCCCGACCGGCGGCAGCATCTTGGTCGACAGCATCCACAGCAGGGTGCTCTTGGTGCGCTTGCTCTCATAGAAGGCCATAGAGTAAGCGGCAGGCACCGCGATCAGCATGCCGATAATGGTTGAGCCGAACGACACCACAACGGAGTTCCAGGCAAAGCTGAAGTAGCCACTGCGCTGCTGGATCTCGACGTAGTTCTCCAGCGTCGGAGTGAAGATCAGCTCAGGTGGCGAGGCGAAAGCGGCCAGTTCGGTTTTGAAGCTGGTGAGGATCATCCAGAAAATCGGGAAGAACATCATCAGACCTACTGCCCAGGCCAGCAGGCCGAGCAGGAAGGTACGTAATTGACGGGTTTGTTTCAGCGTCAGCATCATGATCGTCCCTCCTTTAGCTGGCTTTGTCGGTCAGGTTCTTGCCGATCAGTCGGATCAGCACGAAGGCAGCGATATTGGCAATCACCACGGCAATCAGACCACCGGCAGAGGCCATACCGACGTCAAACTGCAGCAGCGCCTGGTTGTAGATCAGGTAGGCCAGGTTAGTGGTTTCATAGCCCGGGCCACCGCTGGTGGTGGTGTAGATTTCGGCAAATACCGACAGCAGGAAGATGGTCTCGATCATCACCACGACGGCGATAGGCCGTGACAGGTGAGGCAGCGTGATGTGCCAGAAGATCGCCAGCGGGCCGGCACCGTCCAGACGGGCGGCATCTTTCTGTTCCTGATCCAGTGACTGCATGGCAGTCATCAGGATCAGGATGGCGAAGGGCAGCCACTGCCACGACACGATCATGATGATGGAGAGCATCGGATAGTGAGTGAACCAGTCCACCGGCGTGGCACCGAAGAAGCGCCAGATCGCCGCGAAAATACCGGACACCGGGTGCAGCAGCAGGTTCTTCCAGACCAGCGCGCTGACGGTTGGCATGATAAAAAACGGGGATATCAACATGACGCGGACCAGGCCGCGCCCCCAGAAGTCAATATCCACCAGAACTGAAATCAGTACGCCCAGCACCACGCTGATCAGCAATACGCTGCCGACCAGAATCAGGGTGTTGGCGGCACCGGCGAGAAAGCCCGCGTCGGTGATGAAGTAATAGAAGTTTTCCAGGCCGACAAAGTCGTTTTCACCGGGATAGAGCAAGTTGTAGCGAATGGTGGAGAAGTAGATGGTCATCGCCAGCGGCACGATCATCCAGACCAGCAGCAAGAGTACCGAAGGAGAGACCGTAGCCAGGCGCAGCCGGTTTTCGTAGCGGGAGACACCGCCCTGACGGGCCTTGTCTTCGGGCTGCTGCGTCGTTCTGGAGTCCAGACTGGTAGTATTCATAGACCTGACTCTTATCATTATTCTGACGTCTGGCTGCCGGGGCTGTGACGGTGTCATCGCTGACTGGGCGCATGGCGCGGAGGTCGGTGATGGCGCGTCGGGCAGGATGGCAGGGGCGTCTTTTATTGTCTGAAAGCCTGGGGGAGTTACCTCCCCCGGCCACGTGAAACCGGCAGCAGGGCAGCCGGTGTTGGCGAAGCGGTCAGCCTGACGAATGCATGGCTGTCAGTGATTGATCACGGGCTAGGTGAGGGGTCTGCTCACCGCTTCGCGTTGCCTGCTGATGGATGGCGGCTACCGGTATTCACCCGGGGCTGGCCCGCATCAGTCCTTGATGTAACCTGCGCGTTTCATGTCACGGCTGACCGAGGTCTGGGCATCTTCCAGTACCTTGTCAATGCTCATCTGACCTGCCAACGCACCGGAGACCAGCTTGCCAACCTGGGTACCAATGGCCTGGAACTCAGGAATGGTGACGTACTGAACACCGACATAGGGAATCGGCTTGGCAGAGGAGTCCATGGGGTCGGCGCTCTGCATGGAGTCCAGGGTCAGCTGGGCAAAAGGCGCAGCGGCTTTGTATTCTGCACTGTAGGTGGAGAAGCGGGTGCCGGGAGGAATATTGGCAATACCTTCCTTGCTAGCGACCAGACTGCTGTAGCCTTTGGAGGTTGCCCACTCAATAAAGGTTTTGGCCGCATCGACTTTCTTCGAGGAGGCAGGGATACCCAGCGACCAGGCCCACAGCCAGTGTGAACCTTTATCGGTGGTCTGATGAGGGGCAAAGGCAAAGCCCACGTTGTCAGATACCTTGCTCTGAGACTTATCGGTCACGAAGGAGCCAGCGACGGTCGCATCAACCCACATGGCGCATTTGCCACTGTTGAACAGTGCCAGGTTTTCGTTGAAACCGTTGGTTGAAGCACCGGGTGGGCCGTATTTGCCCAGCAGATCAACATAGAAGCTCAGGGCTTCTTTCCACTCGGGCGCGGTGGTGAACTCGGGCTTCCACTGCTCATCGAACCAGCGACCACCGAAGCTGTTGACCATGGTGGTGAACAGCGCCATGTTCTCACCCCAGCCTGCCTTGCCACGCAGACAGATGCCGTACTGCTCTTTATCCGGGTGGCTGAGTTTCTCGGCAAAGCCCTTGATCTGATCCCAGGTGGGCTGCTCGGGCATGCTCAGGCCAGCTTCCTTGAACAGGTCAGCGCGGTAATAGGTCATGGAGCTTTCCGCATAGAAGGGCAGGGCATAGAGGTTGTTGTCGACTGACAGACCATCGCGTACGGACGGGAAGATATCGTCGACGTCATAGTCTTTGGGCAGATCAGTGATGGGCGTCAGCCAGCCTTTCTTACCCCACAGACCGGTTTCGTACATACCGATGGTCACCACGTCGAACTGACCACCCTTGGTGGCAATGTCGGTGGTCAGACGCTGGCGCAGTACGTTTTCTTCCAGAACGACCCAGTCCAGCTTGATGTCTGGATGAGCCGTTTCAAATTCCTTTGACAGACCCTGCATACGCACCATGTCACCGTTGTTGACGGTGCCGATGGTAATGGTGGTGGCGGCAGATGCATGTTGCGCGGCCATCAGCATGCCGCCGGAAATCAGGGCAGCAAAAAGCGGATGCAGTTTCAGGCTGTTAGCTTTCATACGAGTTTCACTCCTCAACCGACCCTGAGAGCAGTGCTCTGAGCCAGTGTTGTTTTTATCGTTGTTTTACCTGTTGGTGTCGCCGCAGTGTTGCGCTGTCAGCGAGTGCCAGGAGAGTGTTGGCCTGTGTATTACAGCCGTTGACCTGTACGAAAACAAATAACTAATCCACCAATTATTGATACTTTTTTGCACTGATGGTTGCAGGCGTTTCTGCAGTTTTCGGGTTAATTTTTATGAATAACAACAGGTTATCGGCTATGTGTTGAAACCTGTGGGATAAAAGTGGTCATATCACCGTTTTTTGCTTCTGCAAAAAAGTAGAGGTCAGAGGCACAAAAGTATTGGTTGTGATGAAGGCTCAGCGGTAGTGTGGAGCGACAACAAGAACAACATGAAGAGCATGTACCACTGCGGTATTGCTGAGGTTGAATCTATGCCCCATCCCCTCCGTGCAGCTGATCCCTCCTATGAGCTGATCGATGAGCAGCGAGCCAGCCGGGTGCTGTATCGTGAACATGGCTTTCCTCATCCCCTGGTGCGCTGGCATTACCACAGGGAATATGAGCTGCACCTGATTACCGCCAGTTCCGGCAAGGTATTTGTCGGTGACTACATCGGTAACTTTTACCCCGGCAATCTGATCCTCACTGGGCCGAATTTGCCCCATAACTGGATCAGTCAGGTGGAAGAGGGCGAACAGGTCGACAGGCGCGACCGGGTGGTGAATTTTACCGATGAGCTGATTGCCACCGCGCAAGGTGCCTTCCCGGAAATGCACAGCTTTACTCCGCTTCTGGAAAGAGCGCAGTACGGTATCGAGTTTTACGGCAAGAACACGGTCAGCGAGGCCAAACAACTGATTTATCGGATAGCTGAAAGTCAGGGCGTGACGCGGCTTTCACTGTTTTTCATTCTGCTGGAGCTGCTGGCGGACACCGGGGAATACCACCTGCTGTCGAGTAACGACTATCTGCTGGTCACCGGGGAGAAGAACATTCAGCGGCTGAATCTGGCGGTGAACTATATCTTTGATCACTACATGCGCAATGTGACCCTAGAAGAGGTTGCCGACCATGTCAGCATGAAGCCTACCTACTTTTCCAAGTTCTTCCGTCAGGCGACCGGGCGGCGCTTTATCGAGTTCGTCACCAGCCTGCGCATCAGCAAAGCCTGTGAGCTGTTGAGTCGCAGTGATACGGCGATCACGGATATCTGTTTTGAAGCTGGCTTCAACAATATCTCCAACTTCAACCGGCGCTTCTTCGCCAGCAAGGGCATGACCCCGTCAGATTACCGGCGGGAAGCCTATGAGCGCGGTTCCGACAAGTGGAGCCATGTTTCCTGAGCCCCTCAGGTAGTCTCGCTACGGTTGTGATTTTCTCATCAGTCACCGTACTTGAATGGTGCTATCTCCGCTGTCGTGATGAACGCAATCGATACCGCTGCAGTGACCGCCACGCAAATGAAGCAGAGCATGGAAGAAGTGGTGAAACAGGCACGTCAGCAGTTCGATACCGTCAGCAACGGCACCCAGCAGATTCGCGACATCGTGCAAAACTCCGCCAATAGCGTGCAGGCGCTGAACAGCCGGGCGGCGGAAATTGCCGGGATGGTGTCTCTGATCAGTGATATCACCAGCCAGACCAATCTGCTGGCGCTAAACGCCGCCATTGAGGCGGCGCGTGCCGGCGAGCACGGACGTGGAAGACGTTGACCGGCAGCTGCAACTGGCGGAGACAGGGTCGGCGGATAACTGCCATCTGTATCAGTCCGTCGAGCAGATGTTCGTCATCATTCAGCAGATGAGCGTCAACAGTAAGGAACATGGACGTCAGGCGCAGCAGGTAGCACAGGCGACGCAGTCCATGGGCAAGGCCATTCGCTCACTGCATGCCAGTTCAGATCAGGTGAAGGTCACGGCTTCACGATTGCATCAGCTGTCTGGCAGTTTTCAGGTCAGTAAGGAAATGCAGCGAAAAGTAGCTTAACAGGAGGCGGTCTGGTTATGCCTTCAGGGCAGCCGCACCCATCACAACAAGCAAGTGCTGCTGCCTGCCAGGAAAAGAAGCTGGCCACTCATCGAACACAGTTGCGCCCGGCTCGCTTGGCTTCGTAGAGATTCTTGTCTGCCATCTGAATGGTGGACTTGAGATTGGATGGGGAGTGGCAGGTTGCCACGCCGAAACTGGCTGTGATGTGGCGTGCTACAGAGCCAAGGGCGAAGGCTTGCTGAGCCAGCTGCTGACGCAGAAACTCGGCACGCTTGAGCCCGTCATTAAGCTGGGTATGAGGCATAAAGAAAATAAACTCTTCGCCTCCATAACGGGCAACCATATCTTCCGACCGTGTACCGGTCCGTAACAGCTGACTGACCGTACGGAGCACACCGTCGCCAGCATCATGGCCAAAGCTGTCATTGACCTCTTTGAAGTGGTCGATATCCAGCATCACTACCGTCATCGGGAAGTAATTATCCGGATTGTCCTGCAGTTGTGCAGGCAGGTCGACATCGATATAGCGGCGATTCAGCAAGCCAGTAAGCGAATCGGTATAGGCCAGCGTTTGCTGATCGCGTTGTAACGCGGTCATCTTGTGATGGCTGCGGGCGCGGAAGTATTCGCTGATCCAGCCGACACAGATCACGGTCAGCATGGAGGAGATAAAGCGACTGGTCTCTTCCGGTCGATATTTGGCGATAGTCCATTCCGGAAATTTGAGAAACAGTGCGAGTACCAGCGTCAGGCCGAGATTGAGTAAGGCGCCGCGGCGCGCACCCAGTAATGCAAACTGAATGATCGGGAACGGATAGACCCAGTACAGCGCGGTATTGCGAAAGCCGCCCTGATATACCAGTACCAGTACGAAGACTGACACCAGCACGCTCTGTACCAGACAGGCACGGTCTATGCGGCGGCTAAGGTGAAACACGACGATGTTGAGCAGGAAGGCCAGCGCACTGCAAATCAGGATGCCTGCCAGCAGCATCTGCTGGTCATAGATATGACGGACGCCGTAGACAAAAATAATGGCTGCCGCGATGTAGCTGACAAACATCAGGGTGTAGGCACGACGCAGGTGATCAATCTCAGCGGCGTCATTACTCAGAGTAATCTTGGACAAATGAGGGGGCACGTTCTCTACTCTTGATTCACTGCATCTCTGCTGTGGCAGTGGTGAGCGAATACAGGCTCCCAGGCCGTCAGCGAGACTGTTCTTCGGCAGTGCGGGTTGCCAACCGACTATCTCCCGCCCGGGTGTACAACGCCACCCAGGACAACGCAAGAATAGTAAGGAATGTAGCTGCATTGGCTGGGATTTGTAAGTTGAAATCCACTGTGGAGTGAATACCCAGAGCAATTGTGGCCATTATTGGCGCAAAGCTGATATCGCGGAGCAGTGGGGTGGACTCCCCGGCAAGTTGCTGCTCATAGCCGGGTAAAACCGCTGTCGACTGCTCTCGGTTATGGAGCGAGAAGGAATATGGGCACATTGACTGTGCCCATAGAGGGATGATGGCCGTTATGCCCTGCCATATTTATCTTCAAAACGAACAATATCGTCTTCGCCAAGGTAGCTGCCTGACTGAACTTCGATTAGCTCCAGCGGAATCTTGCCGGGGTTCTCCAGTGCATGCACAGCCCCGAGGGGGATGTATATGGATTGGTTTTCTGTGAGTAACGTCTCGTGGCTGTTTATTGTCACTTTGGCAGTGCCAGAGACGACAATCCAATGTTCTGCACGATGGTGATGCATCTGCACAGACAGTTTGGCGGAAGGTTTGACCACGATCCGTTTAACCTGAAACCGTGCACCCGTATCAATGGAGTCGTAGCTTCCCCAGGGGCGGTATACCTTTCGATGAATGGTGCCTTCGGAACGCTGCTGCTTCTGCAGCTTTGCGACGACTTTCTTCACGTCCTGAACCTGGGACTTGTGGGCAACCATGACGGCATCAGGGGTATCCACCACTACAATGTCTTCAATGCCGATGGCGGCAATCAGTTTATCTTCACTGAAGAGAAAGCTGTTGTGACAGGCTTCAGTTAGTACATCACCACGTACGACATTGCCTTGAGGATCCTTGTTACCTATATCCCACAGTGCAGACCAGGAGCCGACATCACTCCATCCAGCATTCATCGGGACTACAACGGCTTTGTCTGTCCTTTCCATTACGGCGTAGTCGACGGAGTCATCCGGACAAGCCATAAAAGCCTCATTGTCCAAGCGAATAAAGTCCAGATCCGTAGTCGTCGCTGAACAGGCATTGATACAGGCCTGATAAATATCCGGGCGGTGACGCTGGAGCTCTGCCAGATAGATACTGGCCTTGAACAGAAACATACCGCTATTCCAGTAATACTCACCAGAGGCAAGGTACGCTTGAGCAGTTTCTGCGTCGGGTTTCTCGACAAAGCGATCAACCTTATAGCCAGTATTCAGCTCGGTGGCTTGTCCGCCCTTGATATATCCGTAGCCAGTATGTGGCTCGGTGGGCACGATACCAAAGGTGACCAGCTGATCGTTATTGGCTAACGGCAGCGCTGACAGTATTGCTTCGGTATAGGCTTTTTCATCCTGAATAACGTGGTCGGCTGCCAGAACCAGAAGCAATGGATCGGTATCTTTCTGGTTTTTGACTGCATGTATAGCGGCAATGGCAATAGCTGGTGCGGTATTTCGTCCTGCTGGTTCCAGCAGAATTACGCCCTGCTTACCTAGCTGTCTCAGTTGCTCCGCGACGATGAAACGGTGGTTTTCATTGCAAATGACAATAGGCGAGCAGCTGGAAAGAGGCTCTGAGCGCTTTATGGTTGCCTGAAGCATCGTTTCCTGCTCATGAAGAGCTAGAAATTGCTTGGGATGGAGTGCTCGCGAAAGTGGCCATAAGCGAGTTCCGGAGCCCCCAGCCATAACGACGGGAATAATCATAGAAAAATCTCTATAGGTGATGGCTGATATCAAGGTCTTCAGATCACAATGTGTTGTTCACAACTGCTTTAGTCCACAAGCTGGAACGTACTTGAGTGATCAGCGAAAAATTATGACGTATTTGGCTAGTAGCATCAGTGACCAAGTAAATCTGCCTGTCATGACTTGTACAAGATCCATTCTCGCGTGGCTGGCTTTAATAGCCACTCTGGAGCCAGCAGCTTAGCGGCTCGGTGGGTTCGGAGACAAACTCTTTGCATGTTGCCCAGAAACAGAGTGCAAAGCGTAACGATCACATCCGTAGTTTGAGCAAGCTATTTGTAGAAATAGATTCGGCCCCGATCCACGCCATCGGAGAGGGATGGGCGAATCGGGGCCGAAAAACTGTGGCAGTGGTTTAAGGTCACTGCCTTGTGCACAGGAGACTAGCGGCTGGTGCGTTGAGCCTGGTTTTCTGACTGACCGTAGTAGACGGTTTCGTCCAGCTCTTTTTCACTCTTGCCGACCAGCACTGACACCATCAGGTCGCCAGTGACGTTTACCAGCGTACGTGCCATATCCAGAATACGATCGATACCGGCAACGATAGCCAGACCTTCCAGTGGCAGACCTACAGTAGACAGCACCAGTGACAGCATGATCAGGCCTGCACCTGGCACACCGGCGGTGCCGATGGAAGCCAGCGTGGCGGTCAGAATGATGGTGATGTAGTCACTCATGGACAGGTCGATACCATAGGCCTGAGCAATAAATAGTGCTGTTACGCCCTGATAGATTGCTGTGCCGTCCATGTTGATGGTGGCGCCCATGGGCAATACAAAACCGGCAATTCCCTTGGACACACCCAGCTTCTCCTCGGCGGCACGCATGCTGACTGGTAGGGTGCCTGAGCTACTGGTGCTGGTGAAGGCGATGGTCTGGGCATCCAGAATGCCTTTCAGGAAAGGCAGTGGATTCAGGCGGGCAATAAAGGTGATGGCACCGGTGTATACCAGCAGCATCTGCAGCAGACAGCCAACATAGACCACGGCGATCACCTTGATCAGAGGCAGCAGTACGTCGATGCCGTATTTTCCAGCTACCCAGGCCATCAGGGCGAATACGCCGTAGGGAGCAAACTTCATCACCAGCTCGGTGAGCTTATACATGGCTTCAGCGAAACCATTGAATACCTTGACGACGGGTTCACCGTGTTCGCCGATCAGGTTGAGAGAGAAACCCAGACCAATGGCAAATACGATGATCTGCAAAATATTGCCTGAAGACAGTGATTCCACCGGATTGGTGGGAATCAGACCAAGCACGATATCCACCAGTTTTGGTGCAGCTTTGGCTTCCTGTGCGGCGGCACTGGCGGTCATATGGATACCGCTTCCGGGCTCAAATACTGCACCCAGTACCAGACCTATCGCAACAGCGACGGCGGTGGTCAGCAGATAAATGGTGAAAGCCTTGAGGCTGACACGGCCCATTTTGCGGCTGTCTTTCATGGAGGTGACGCCAACCACCAGAGAGCAGAACACCAGCGGCACAATCAGCATCTTGATAGCTGAAATGAACAGGGTGCCAATGGGTTTGAGGTATTCAGCCTGAGGGCCCAGGAATACACCGAGGATCATACCGGCCACCATGCCGATGACGATTTTTTTCCAGAGCGCCATGGAGGGTTTGTCCACCAGGGCAGAGGCGTGCATCACATCACTCATGAGGTCTCATCTCTCTTAATTGTTATCAGATGGGCATCTTGACGGTCCGCCGATGGGTTTGTCAGTGCGGACGAACCGCAGCCACTGGCGAACAGCAGGTGATCTCTTAGAGCAAGGCCAATGCCAAGGTTGTATTTATATAACTTATTGAATTTATTGAATTTATTTTTATTTCTTTAAGCTGGAAATATAACTTTGGTTATAGCCAATAAAGGGGGGCGTGTTCAGGTAGGTAGTGGCGGCGGGTCATAACCCCTGTTATCACGGGAATGTGCGGGGTTATAACCAGCGTTATAGCTATAACGCTGGTTATAGGTTGTGAAAGTGGGGGAGTTCAGGCGTCACCGTCACCGTCCCGCTGCTTTTTCAGCCGTTTACTGAGGGCGGGCTGGGAGACGCCAATCAGCCTTGCGGCGAGAGACTGGTTGCGGTTGGCCCGTTGCATTGCCTCCTCTACCAGCAGGTCAGTAATTCCCTGTAGTGATGGCAATGGCTGATCCGGGTCGAAATACACCGCGGTCTTGCGTAGTGTGACGGGGGCGATCAGCGGTGAAGGTTCGACGCCCATGGCCTGCAGGAAGGTATCCAGCTCCAGCGTCGCATTGCGATTCTGACTGATGGCGTCATAGACCATGGCGCGCAGTTCACGGATATTTCCCGGGAAACTGTAGCCCTGCAGCAGGGTCGCCAGCGTCTGCGGCAGCGCTGGTGCATTGCGGCCCAGGTCATCGGCCGCCAGAGTGAGGAAGTGTTCCAGTAACAGCGGGATGTCTTCGCGCCGCTCCCGCAGCGGCGGAATATGAACCTGATGGGTGCGCAGTCGATAGTACAGATCCTTACGGAAACGTCCTTCAGACTGACGGGCGGACAGATCCTGATGGGTGGCGACGATCACCCGCGCCCGGCACTGTTTGGCACGGTCGCTACCGAGCGGATAGTATTCTCCTTCCTGCAGCAGGCGCAGCAGCTTGACCTGTGAGGCGGGGCTGAGATCACCAATTTCGTCAAGAAACAACGTGCCTTCTGCCGCCTGTTCCACCAGTCCGGGACGGGCCTTGTCTGCCCCGGTAAAGGCACCACGCTGATGACCAAAGAGTGTGTCAGCAAACACGTTGTCATCCAGACCTGCCACATTGACCGTTACCAGTGGCCCACGACGCTGGCTGACGGCATGGGCGGCACGTGCGATCAGCTCCTTGCCGACACCGCTTTCGCCACTGATCAGAATGGGCTGACGACTGCGTGCGACCGATTCCAGATATTGAAACACCGCCCACATACTGGGATGGGTAGTGATAATGGACTCAAAGCACTCAGGTTGCTGCAGGGTGTCGTGCAAGACCACTTGCCGCAGGGCCTGATTTTCCTGCCGTAGTTCCTGCATCTGGATGGCGCGCTTGATGCCTTCCAGCAGACGGTCCTGCTCGGCGGTTTTGACGAAATAGTCAAAGGCACCCATACGCAGGCAATCCACGGCGGTTTCCACCTGATTGAGGCCGCTGAGGATGATGACATTGACCTCCGGATACTCTTCCCGTAACCAGCTCAGCACCTCGCGCCCAGACAGATGTGGCATGGTCAGGTCGAGAATGACCAGCCCGATGTGCTGGTGCTGCATCAGAGTGCTGACCTGACGGCTGTCGTCACAGCGCAACAGGTTGGTGATGCCCTGGCGTTCCAGTGTCAGGCTCAGACTGTGCAAAAAGGCCGGCTCGTCATCAACCAGCAAAATGCTGAAGCCTGGGTGGGGTGTTGCAGTCATGCGGCGGCCTCCGTTGCGTGAGTGGGAATCGGCAGGCTCAGGCACACCTGTGTGCCCTGACCCGGAGTGGAAGTAAAACTCAGGCTGCCGCCATGGGCCTGAACAATACCGCTGGATACCGACAGGCCAAGGCCAGTGCCACCCTGTTCTCGTTTGGTGGTGAAAAAGGGATCAGTCAGCTGCGGCAGATGCTCGGCGGCGATACCGCGGCCCTGATCGTTGATCCAGATCTGTACCTGCTGACCATCGCTGGCGAGTCGGGTACTGACGCTGACTGCCTGATGGCGATCAGTCAGGGCCTGACAGGCGTTGAGAATCAGGTTGATAACTACTTGCTCCAGTCGTTGTTCACTGCCCTGAATGGAGGGAAGATCAGGATCGTACTGAACCTCAAATACCTGAGTAGAACGGCGCAGAGTCGTATCGGCCAGCCGGATGGCAGTCGCTACCATGGTATTAATATCCACCGGTTGTAACTGCTGAGGATCTAGACGGGCAAAGTCCTTGAGATCATCGACGATGCGTTTGATACGCTCGGCGCTGTCGGCCATGTTTTTCAGCAGCAGCGGAACTTCGTCGCGCATGCGTGAATACGGCAAACCTGCCAGCAGATAGTCGCCGTGTTCAGCGTAGTGCTGTTCCAGTAGCTCTTCGGCATCCTGCCAGGCGTCACGCAGAATGGGGATATTGAGTAACAGCAGGGCACTGGGGTTGTTGATTTCATGGGCTACACCCGAAACCAGTACACCCAGTGACTTGAGCTTATCCGCCTGAATCAGTTGCTGCTGGTGTTGCCGCAGTTCGGCACTGCGCTTATCCACTTGCCTGCGCAGCATGCGGTTCCAGATGACGGTGCCGCCGAGAATCAGCAGCAGCACGCATGAAACGATGGCTGCCCCCTGGCCCCAGCGTTTCCAGGCAATACCGGGAGCCTCCAGAGGCCCCAGCCAGCGGTTGTAGATTTCCTGCTGTCTTCCGGTGTTCTTCAGGATAGCCAGTCCTTCACTGAAGACAGCCAGCATTTCCTCATTGCCCTTGCGCACAGCAAAGCCGTACTGCTGAGCCTGAAAGGGGCGTGCTACCTGGACGATGTTGCTTAAGCCCAGTTGCTTGCTGAGGTACAGCGCGGGGACATTGGCTACCAGCGCGTAGTCACCTTTGCCTGAAGCCAGCATACGCAGGGCGCCGGCATGGGTGGCAACCGGGATGATAAACGCACCGATGTTGTGGGTATGGAGGTAGTCATCCATAACCCCCCCTTTTTGTACTATGACTTCCTTGCCGCGTAGCTCTTCGATGCTGTCGATATCGGGTGCCCCTTTGCGGGCAAAGATGGACTGATGAATGATGGCATGGGGTGGGGCAAAGCTGAAACGCTGCTCGCGCTGAGGCGAGATCGAGATTCCTTCCAGCGCATCAATGCGACCATCCAGCAGGGCGTCACGCATTTTGTCCCATTCCCCCAGCTCAATACGGACACGAATGCCCATCACATCGGCAATGGCGTGAGCCAGTTCGACATTATAGCCATCAGGTTCGCCCTGATCGTTCAGGAACTCATAGGGTGGGTAGTCGTAGTCACCGCCGATGACGATGATCTGGGTATCGTTGCGGGCAGCATTACTGTTGGCAGGCAACCAGGACAACAGACATAGCAGGAAAAGCAGGGTCGGTCGCAACCTGCGAATGACGGTAGCAGGGGAAGAAGCGGAACGGGGAGCGGGCACGCAAATAATCTCGATGCAGGCTGTCGGTGCAAAGTCAGGGAGTGGTCACACTATACACTGCTGAGTGGCGATGTGGTGGGAATGGTTGCGGCTGCTGCGATGAAGCGACAGTACTTCGGAGTCCTCCGCTGTTATCCAGTGCAGGCCTGCTGCGACGGGATATAAAAAGGGACCACAACGGTCCCATGATTTTCTTGGCGGGTCACTCAGTGTGACCGCCTATTACGCCTGCCGACGGCGCACCAGCATACCTGCCAGTGTCAGCAGTACCGACAGTATGATCAGTGGCCAGTCACCCCAACGCATATAGGGGGTCTGACCTTCATAACCCTGTACCTCTTCGGTCAGCACGCCAGCACGGAAAGGCTCCAGCTGCTGAGTAATGCGTCCCTGATGATCGATAACGGCCGTCATCCCATCGTTAGTGGCTCGCACCATGGGACGGCCAACCTCCAGCGCACGCATCTGTACCATCTGCAAATGCTGGTAACGGGCAAACGAACCACCAAACCAGGTGTCATTGCTGACCGTCAGTAACATATCCGCATCGCCTACACTGCGGCGCATCAGATCTGGGTAGGCCACCTCATAGCAGATGCTGGCACTGATCTTGTGGCCCATGGCCGTCAGTTCCGGCTGGTTCAGATCGCCTTTGCTAAATTGTGACATGGGCAGGTCAAAGAAGGCGATCAGGCCACGTAATACTGATTCAAGAGGCACATATTCACCGAAAGGCACCAGATGTCGCTTGTGATAGAGCCCAAGGCCATCGCCCAGTACCACCAGACTGTTGTGATAGCTGCGCGTGCCTTCTTTCTCGACACGGGTCATGACTCCGGAGATCAGGGCCGACTGACGTTGATAGAGATCATCGGCGAAAGGTGTCATCACGCTGTAGGCATCATTCAGCAGGGCAGGGATCGCCGTCTCTGGCCACACCACCAGTGCCGGACCAGACCAGGCTTTCTGGGTCATGGTTTCATAGCGTTCGATGGTCGGCATGGCCGAGTCAGGGTGCCACTTGGCGTTCTGCTCAATATTGCCCTGCACCAGCATCACCTTGAGTGGCGCCTGAGTGGTGGGTTGGGTCCATTGCAGGGTAAACAGCAGCAGCCCAAGCAGAGCGGGAATAACGATGACCAGAATGGCTGGCAGGCGACGATCGCTGTCTTCAGGCTGAATCAGCTTGGCAAGACCGACACCAGCCAGTGCAAAGAGGGCGCTTATGCCATAGACGCCAAGCACCGGAGACCAGCCCTGCCAGAGCGTATCCAGGCCGCTGTAACCCAGCAGCAGCCAGGGGAAACCGGTCAGCAGATAAGTGCGTATCAGCTCACCCACCACCCAGACGGCAGGAAAGCCCAGATAGGCCCATAGTGGGTTCCTGGCGATACGGTGATGCAGCGCCGCCTGAATAACAAAGAACAGGGCCAGTGCAGCACAAAACAGGGCCGTCAGCAGGGTGGCTAAGGCAACGGAGGTATCTCCGTAGCGGTGCATGCTGATCCAGACCCAGGAGGTGCCAACGCCGAACAGGCCAAAGCCGAATAACCAGCCGCGCCACATAGCCTGTCTGGCTGTCTGGCTGTGCTGCATGCACAGGTAAAATGCGGCCACAGCCAAAGGGGCGATTGGCCACCAGTTTAATGGCGCAAATGCCAGCGGATAGACGGCGCCAGCAATCAGGGCCAGTAGGCTGCCCCAGAAACTGGACAGATCAGGGCTGGCGGAGCGAGTTTCTGATGGAGACTGATGGAGCGACATCGCCGGGGCACTCTGTGGTTGAAAAGAAATAAAGTGGATGTGTCAGACAGTCGAAAGGCCGGAATTCCGGCCTCTGGTTGAGCAGCGTATGATAAAGCGCCTGTCTGTCAGCGAACAGGGGTGACCTGTAGCAATCGGATACGGCGATTATCTGCGCTCAAGACCTTGAAGTTGAAACCTGCCATTTCCACCGCTTCATCCCGGCGTGGCAGACGACCAAACAGCTGGGTGATGATGCCACCGATGGTATCGTACTCATCGTCTTCCAGTTCGGTCTTGAAAAAGTCGTTGAAGTCTTCGATTGGTGTCAGGGCGCGCACCAGAAACTGCGAGTTGCCCATCGACTTGATATGGACCTCTTCGGGGTCATCGGCGTCGTGTTCGTCTTCGATGTCACCGACGATCTGCTCCAGTACGTCTTCAATGGTCACCAGACCTGCCGTACCACCGTATTCGTCAACGATGATGACCATGTGGTGATGGCTATCCTGAAACTCTTTGAGCAGCACATTCAGACGCTTGCTTTCGGGAATAACGGTAACCGGGCGCAGGATGCTGTTCATGTCCAGCCCATCCAGACCGCCATCTTCCAGCAGACATTTGAGCAAATCTTTCGCCAGCAGAATGCCTTTGATGTCGTTGACGCTTTCGCCAATCACCGGGTAGCGGGAGTGGGCCGTCTCAATAATACGCGGGAGGAAGCTGCGCCAATGCTCGTCGATTTCGACGAAAGAGATCTGCGAGCGGGGAATCATGATTTCCCGCACCTGAAGGTCGCCTACGCGCATGGCGCCTTCAATAATCTGCAACGCATCGTGATCAAGAATCTGTTCACGGCAGGCGTTGCGTAACACTTCGAGGAGTTCTTTTCTGTCCTGGGGACCGTCATCTGAAAAGGCTTGCGCCAGACGTTCCAGCCAGGACTTACTACTCTCCGATCGATCTTCTTGCATAGAGGTTCTCGTCAGTTATCCAAAATGCCATGGTCATCGGCATAGGGATCAGGAATGCCCAGCTTGGCCAGCAGGGTGCGCTCCAGCCCTTCCATTTCTTCTGCATCGTCATCTTCAATGTGGTCATATCCCAGCAGATGCAGAATCCCGTGGGTGACCATATGTGCCCAGTGGTGGAACAGCGGCTTGTGCTGTTCCTCCGCTTCATCAGCCACTACCTGAGCACAGATCACCAAATCGCCGAGTAAAGATAACTCAACTTCTGGCGGTGCTTCAAACGGGAAAGATAAGACATTAGTGGGCTTATCTTTCCCCCGATAGGTGAAGTTCAGATTACGACTCTCTTCGTCATCAACAATACGAATGGTCAGCTCAAGGGGCTCAGGCTGCGAGGCCAGTACATTGTCTGCCCAGAGCTGGAGGTCGTCATCGGCAGGCAGCTGCAGGCTGGTGGTTTCGCGCTGGATATCGAGAATGGCGTTCATACCCGTTTGCTCTCGCTGGCTGGCCATTTATTTTCGGTGACATTGTTCTTTTCCCACTTGTCGTAGGCTTCGACGATGCGTTGTACCAGCGGGTGGCGCACTACGTCTTTGGAGACGAAGCGGGTGATGGAAATACCGTCCACCTCATCCAGTACATCCAGTACATGGCGCAGACCTGAAGGTGTGCCCTTGGGCAGGTCAACCTGGGTGATGTCACCGGTGATGACCGCGGTGGAGCCAAAACCAATACGGGTCAGGAACATCTTCATCTGCTCACGGGTGGTGTTCTGACTTTCGTCCAGAATGACGAATGAGTGGTTCAGGGTACGACCACGCATATAGGCCAGAGGTGCCACTTCAATGACGTTGCGCTCGATCAGCTTGGCTACTTTCTCAAAACCCAGCATTTCGTACAGCGCGTCATACAGCGGGCGCAGATAAGGGTCGATTTTCTGTGACAGATCACCGGGCAGGAAGCCGAGCTTTTCGCCTGCTTCGACGGCAGGACGTACCAGCAGGATACGGCTGATTTCTTCTCGTTCCAGTGCATCAACCGCACAGGCTACGGCCAGATAGGTTTTGCCGGTACCCGCAGGGCCAATGCCAAAGTTGATGTCATTGCGGCGAATG
The DNA here is from genome assembly GCF_029846635.1 of Pokkaliibacter sp. MBI-7. Taxonomy (NCBI): domain Bacteria; kingdom Pseudomonadati; phylum Pseudomonadota; class Gammaproteobacteria; order Oceanospirillales; family Balneatrichaceae; genus Pokkaliibacter; species Pokkaliibacter sp. MBI-7. The sequence continues at coordinate 4,154,779 of NZ_JARVTG010000001.1, forward strand.
CAGCGCACGTATTCCTGCTGATTGATACCACGGGGCTTGATCAGCATTTTGCGCAGGCGGATGAAGACTTCACCTTCGTCGTCAGCAGCATCCTTGTCGGAGTAACTCGCTGTTTCAATGCCGCTTTCCTGCAGGAACAGATGAACCATATCAGGGGTGATGACGATATCGTTGGCCGCTTCGCGATACATCTGCTGCATCATTTTTTCTGCAGCATGGAGAGCACGAGGTTCACCGCTCAGCTCGAAGTGATAGGCGCGATTGTGGATGGAGATCCCCAGGCGTTTTTCGATCAGCTTGAGGTGCTCATCGAATTGGCCGCTGAAGTTAGCCAGGTATTCGGGATGTTCAGGACTGAGGTCGAAGGCGATAGTGGCGCGTAGCTCAGTAGTCAAAAGGGGTAGTCCTCGATGGCGATTGAGGGGGCTGCAATCATGATTGCAGCCGGTTCAGTGAGATGCAGTATGACCGTTTAATGAAGCGTATCGAGCTCTGAATCAACCAGGACTCCGCGTAGAGAGTTAGGCAGGGCCTGTTCGATACGTATGTTAGCAAACTTGCCAATCTGGTCAGGGTTAGTGCAGTTAAAGTTGACCACCCGGTTGTTCTCGGTGCGGCCCTGCATCTGGCCTGGGTCTTTTCTGCTGTAGCCGTTGACCAGAATACGCTGCACACTGCCCACCATCTTGCGGGAAATGTCCATGGTCTGCTGGATGATGCGTTGCTGCAAAATAAGCAGGCGCTGTTTCTTTACTTCTTCAGGGACATCGTCGGCATAGTCAGATGCCGGTGTGCCGGGACGGCGGCTATAAACGAAGCTGTATGACAGGTCAAAGCCGATATCCTGGATCAGCTTCATGGTGGCTTCAAAGTCAGCTTCTGTTTCACCGGGGAAGCCAACAATAAAGTCTGAGGAGAAGCTGATGTCCGGGCGAATCTTTTTCAGGCGACGCAGCTTGGATTTGTACTCCAGTGCAGTGTGGCCACGTTTCATCAATGCCAGAATGCGATCAGAACCGCTCTGAACGGGCAGATGCAGATGGCTGACCAGCTCGGGGATGGTTTCGTAAGCCTCGATCAGGGACTCGGAAAACTCCACTGGATGGGAGGTGGTGTAGCGTATGCGGTCAATTCCATCAATGGCAGCGACGTAATGCAGCAGCTCGGCCAGATCGGCAGTGTCGCCATCCGCAGTTGCACCGCGATAGGCATTAACGTTCTGACCCAGCAAGTTGACCTCGCGCACACCCTGTTCGGCCAGATGAATGATCTCAGCCAGTACGTCCTGTACCGGGCGACTGACCTCTTCACCACGGGTGTAGGGGACGACGCAGAATGTGCAGTATTTGCTGCAGCCTTCCATGATGGAAACAAACGCTTCGGCACCTTCCACTTTGGGGGCGGGCAGACGGTCGAATTTTTCAATCTCGGGGAAGCTGATATCTACCTGTGGCATATGGTACTGCACAGTGGCATCTACCATTTCCGGCAAGCGGTGCAGGGTTTGGGGGCCAAAGACGATATCGACGAAAGGCGCGCGATCGCGAATAGCCTGGCCTTCCTGACTGGCGACACAGCCACCAACACCAATACGCAATTCGGGGTTCTTTTCTTTCAGCTTGCGCCAGCGACCCAGTTGATGGAAAACCTTATCCTGCGCCTTTTCGCGAATGGAGCAGGTATTGAGAAGCAACAGGTCCGCTTCTTCGGGATTGTCGGTGACTTCCATCTGATGACTCTCTCGCAGCAGGTCTAGCATGCGGGAAGAGTCGTACTCATTCATCTGACAGCCGTGTGTCTGGATAAAAACCTTTTTGGACATGGATTACCTGAAACCCTCGACAGGGTAATACGGTTTAAGAGCAGCCTTGGGCCGGGATTAAGCAGCACCCAGGTCAGCACGTATCGTACTGTAATAGCGGGGTGGGGCGGCTCCGAAAATCGGCAGATTATACCTCAGCCAGACAGGCAGGTGTAGCTTGGCTGTTTTGCCGGATCTGTCTGGCTATAATGCGGGGCTGGCCTGGTATCAGGCAGCTTTCCTCTTCAGCCCTTTGATTGCTTGTGGCAGGTATGACAAAAGACAGGATCTACAAGGTTATCTTTCAGAATCAGGACAAGATATACGAAGTCTTTGCTCGCAGTGTCGGGCAGAGTGATCTTTGGGGATTTATCGAGATTGAGAGCTTTATCTTTGGAGAGCGAAGCCAGATGCTTGTAGATCCGGCAGAGGAGAAGCTCAAGGCAGAGTTTGGTGAGGTAAAGCGAAGCTACATTCCCATGCATTCCATTATTCGGATCGATGAAGTGCAAAAAGAGGGAGTGGCCAAAATGCGTGATAGCAAGGGCAGTGTTACAGCGTTTCCCGGCATGCCTTTTCCCAGTAAATCAGATTGATGTTAAAGCGTGGATTGGGCGGTAAAGACTTGCTGCCCTTTGCTGCATGACGCAGTTATTCGTTATTCTAATAAATTAGGAAACTTGGCTAAGGGCTTGGATGGATAGGTAGGTAATTCAGGAAGGCAAAGAAGAGTTCTATCAGATGGGATAAAGGTTGGCAGGGGTGGAAGGACTCGAACCTACGGATGACGGAATCAGAATCCGTTGCCTTACCACTTGGCGACACCCCTGCAACAGGGCCTTTACTATAGTGACGTATTATATTGCTGTCCATGGTAGCTATGGTCGGATTCGAACCAACGACCTAAGCATTATGAATGCTCCGCTCTAACCTACTGAGCTACATAGCCATTTATGGCAGGGGTGGAAGGACTCGAACCTACGAATGACGGGATCAAAACCCGTTGCCTTACCGCTTGGCGACACCCCTACTTGGACATCTCTAATACAATACTGCTTTTGTAATGGTAGCTATGGTCGGATTCGAACCAACGACCTAAGCATTATGAATGCTCCGCTCTAACCAACTGAGCTACATAGCCATCATGGCAGGGGTGGAAGGACTCGAACCTACGAATGACGGGATCAAAACCCGTTGCCTTACCACTTGGCGACACCCCTTCAAAAGCGACTCGCATTATACAGAAAGTTTAGAAAAATCAAAGTCTAGGATTTATCTGTTTTCTGCATCACTCGTGACTGCTGGAACAAGAATCTACTTCAATGATGATGCTTGTTGTTGCTGTCTCGTGTTTCGAGGTCGCGAATTATTCCTGTTCCTTTATCTGTTGTCAACCTCTCGCCAGAGAGAAATGGCAAGTAATTCAATAGATTGCCCCGAGCTGTTGTTCATCGGGTCGGTGTATACCTGATGGTTTGAGTGGGTGAAGGATGGCGGTGGTTTTGTGTCGGAGAGGTTCTACAGCATGAACTTATAACGGACATGCGCTCTCAAAACAGGGCTGAGAGACGCTGATAAAATTTGGCGTGCACCAAAGAGGCCAGTCCAAAAATAACATGGCCGCATAGAAGGACTCTGATGCGGCCATTGAGGGGAGTGAGTGCGTCAGTGCAACTTAGCCGAATGATCCGGCAATGTAGTCACGGGTACGTTGCTCACGGGCGTTGCTGAAAATGTTGTGGGTTTCATCAAACTCCACCAGCTCACCCAGATACATAAAGGCGGTGTAGTCGGAGATGCGTGCAGCCTGCTGCATGTTGTGAGTGACGATAACGATCGTATAGTCATTTCGCAGCTGCTCGATCAGCTGTTCAATAGCCTGAGTCGCAATGGGGTCCAGTGCTGAGGTGGGTTCATCCATCAGGATAACTTCAGGTTGCAGGGCCACGGTGCGGGCGATGCACAGGCGCTGCTGCTGGCCACCTGACAGGCTGCTGGCGTCCTGATGCAGCTTTTCTTTCACCTCTTCCCATAGGTGTGCCTGGCGCAGGGCTTTCTCTACCCGCTCATCCATCTGGCGCTTAGACAATTTGTCATACAGCTTCACACCGAAGGCGATATTGTCATAGATGCTCATGGGGAAAGGCGTGGGCTTCTGGAACACCATCCCGACCTTGGAACGCAGTTCGTTGATATCCATGGAGCCATCAAGAATGTTGGTTGTGTCCAGCATGATCTTGCCTTCGGCGAACTGGCCGGAGTACAGCTGATAGATGCGATTCATGCAGCGCAGCAGGGTGGACTTGCCGCAGCCTGATGGTCCGATCATGGCGGTAACACGATTCTTGTAGATGGGCAGGTTTACATCACGCAATGCCTGAGCGCCGCGGTTGTAATAAAAGTTCAGACCCTGAACGTCCATACGGCGAGTCAGTGAATCGGTCTCAACAACTTCAGCAGGGTTCATGTAAGCAACGTGGCTCATTGTTATCTCCTTTTTGCCAGGCGGGGCAGCAGACGGGAAGAGAGGTTCAGGGCGAGTATGGTCAGGGTGATTAACAGAGCACCTGACCAGGCAAGCTGGTTCCACGTCTCGTCCGGGCTCATGGCAAACTGGTAAATCGTCACCGGCAGGTTTGCCATTGGTTGGTTGGGATCAAGGCTCATAAAGCTGTTATTCATTGAGGTGAACAGCAGCGGGGCAGTCTCGCCGCTGATGCGGGCGATGGCCAGCAGAATGCCGGTTACAAGACCGGTGCTGATAGCGCGATAGCCCAGTAGAGTAACGACTTTCCATTTCGGGGCACCCAGGCCGCTGCCCGCTTCACGCAGGCTGGTGGGTACCAGCTTCAGCATTTCTTCTGTGGTGCTGATAATGACGGGCAAGGCAATGATGGCTAGTGCGATGGCACCGGCCCAGCCGGAAAAGTGGCCCATATTGATCACAACCATCTCATAGACAAACAAGCCGATCAGGATGGAGGGAGCGCTCATCAGCATGCCGTTGAGGAAGCGAATGGTGGAGGCAACCTTGCTGTTGGCACCGTACTCTGCCAGCCAGGTGCCGCCCATGACACCGATAGGGGCCGCAATCAGAATGCCCATACCGGTCATGATCAGACTGCCCAGCATGGCGTTGGCCAGGCCACCTTCACTACCGGGTCCGGGAGTGATTTCGGTAAAGAGAGACCACTGCATTCCGGCCAGCCCTTTGCTGACCAGAGTGTAAAGGATCGCAACCAGTACGCTGAGGCCAATGATGGTGGCGAACATGCATGCCAGCTGAAACACCATGTTGGTGATTTTACGTCTTAGTCTCATGACAGCTTCCTCTTGCGCATCAGGATGCGGGCGACCGCCATGACTGCGAAAGTGATAACAAACAACAGCAGACCGAGTGCCAGCAGTGAAGAGATATGCATGTCATTGGTGGCTTCGTTGAACTGTTCGGCAATGGTGGCGGATACCGATGTGGCAGGCATAAACAGTGAGGTGTTCATATCCTGGGCGCCACCAATCACAAAGGTAACTGCCATGGTTTCGCCCAGGGCGCGGCCGAGAGCCAGAATAACTGCACCAAAGATGGCGCTGCGGACGGCAGGAAGTAGTACGAAGAAGGTGACTTCCCAACGGTTGGCACCAATGCCGTAGCTGGCTTCGCGCATGACGTTAGGGATGGTGGAGAGGGCTTCTTTAATCAATGCGGTAAGAATAGGCAGAATCATGAAAGCCAGAATGATGCCGGAGGTCAGCAGACCTACACCCATGGGAGGACCACTGAAAAGCAGGCCCAGTACAGGAACCTCTGAAAAGGCATCGAGTGCCCACAACTGGAAATGTTCTGAAAACCAGGGGGCGAAGACAAACAGGCCCCACATACCGTAAATGATACTGGGTACTGCTGCGAGCAATTCAATAGCGGCAGCGACTGAGTGTGACATCCACGCAGGAGCCAGTTCAGTGAGGAATACGCCAATGGCCAGGCTCAAAGGCAGAGCCAGAAGAATAGCAATAAAGGAAGAAACCAGAGTGCCGTACAGGGCATTAGCGGCGCCGTATTCGCTGGTAATAGGGTTCCACTCAGTACTGAGCAAAAAACCGAAGCCAAATTTTTCCAGTGCAGGCCAGGCACCATGCAGCAGGGATATCAGGATGGATACCAGCAGGACGCCGATCAGTATCGCGCTGGACCAGCAGGCACGTTGAAACAGCGTATCGCTGTGCCATCTCGATTTCATTACCAGCGTAGACATTGGATAGTTCACCTGTAGTCTTTACAGCTCCGTTGCCTGGGGCACTTCTTGCTGTCAGTTAAACGCGTAAAGGGAACGCCACCAGGCACTTTTCAGGGTGCTGACAGCTGTTCCCGATAGTTGCTGGGTGGCAAGGTCAAGCCGTGCTACCCAGCCGTCTCAACGTCATTACTTGTAAACAGCCATTCCCTGGGTGTCCTTGACGTCGTTTCTCCACATGTCTTCGATCATCTTGACGACGCTGTCAGGCATGGGGATGTAGTCCAGCGCTTCAGCAGCCTGGTCACCGTTAGCGAAGCTCCAGTCGAAGAACTTCAGTACTGCGTCGCCTTTGGCTGCATCATCCTGCTGCTTGTAAACCAGAATGAAAGTGGCAGCAGTCATTGGCCAGGAAGCATCACCAGGCTGATCGTTCAGGATCAGGTGGAAGCCAGGAGCGTTGGTCCAGTCAGCGTTAGCAGCAGCGGCCTGGAACGCAGCCATTTCAGGCTTAACAAATTTGCCAGCTTTGTTTTCCATCTGGGTGTAAGTCAGGTTGTTGGATTTTGCATAGGCAAATTCAACGTAACCGATTGAGCCAGGAGTACGGCTTACGAAGTTGGCAACACCTTCGTTACCTTTGCCGCCCAGTTGCTGAGCTTCTTTCGGCCAGGCTACTTCTTTACCTACGCCAACGTTTTTCTGCCACTCAGGGCTTACGCGAGCCAGATAGTCGGTGAAGTTGAAAGTGGTACCTGAACCGTCAGAGCGGTGCACGGTGTAGATAGGCATGTGAGGAAGCTTGACGCCTTCGTTCAGAGAGGCGATAGCAGCGTCGTCCCACATTTTGACTTTGCCGGAGTAGATATCAGCTAGTAGCTGACCGCTCAGCTTCAGTTGACCAGCTTCGATGCCTTTAACGTTGATTACAGCAACGATGGCGCCCATTACTGCAGGGAACTGAGCCAGACCAGCTTGATCCAGTTCTTCTTTGGTCAGAGGAGCATCGCTAGCGCCGAAATCTACGGTTTTAGCTTTGATCTGTTTGATACCGCCACCAGAACCGATGGACTGGTAGTTCAGTTTGACTCCCTCGGCCTTGTTGTAAGCCTCAGCCCACTTGGCATATACCGGATAGGGGAAAGTAGCGCCTGCACCGTTGATGGTATCTACTTTAGCGTAGGACATCGGGGCGATTACTACAGTGCTAGCCAGCAGTAAGCCATTGAGGAGTTTGTTCATCTGCCGTCACCTTGGTTGGATTGGGTTTAAAGCGAACTGGAAGTTCATCTCTCTCTGGAGTGCGCTTAAGTTAACGCGGAAATGTGACGGCAATATGACACTGGCTGTCACACAAAAAAGTTTGTGGGGTTGGCCTGGTGGACGTAAAGGGAGAAGGGGAGGCTTGCGGGAAGTCTGGATGCTACAAAGCCGCGAAATTCGCGGCTTTGTAAGAAAGGTATGGCTCTGGGAAGGATCAGACGTTGAAGCGGAAATGCATTACATCGCCATCTTTGACGATGTATTCCTTGCCTTCAAGGCGCCATTTGCCGGCCTCTTTGGCCCCCTGCTCGCCTTTAAACTGGACAAAGTCGTCATAGCCCACGACTTCGGCACGGATAAAGCCTTTTTCGAAGTCAGTATGAATGACGCCAGCCGCCTGCGGGGCGGTCGCACCTACTTTGACGGTCCAGGCGCGTACTTCCTTAACGCCGGCAGTGAAGTAAGTCTGCAGGTTGAGAAGAGCATAACCTGCACGAATGACGCGGTTCAGCCCCGGCTCTTCCATGCCCATGCTCTCAAGGAACATCTGCATTTCTTCGATGTCATCCAGCTCAGCAATTTCGGCTTCGATTTTGTTGCAGACCGGGACCACGACAGCGCCTTCCTCTTCTGCAATGGCGCGTACCACGTCAAGCAGCGGGTTATCTTCAAAGCCATCTTCGGCAACGTTGGCGATGTACATCACCGGCTTGGTCGTCAGCAGATGAAAGGTTTTTGCCAGACGCTTTTCGTCATCGCTCAAATTTTTCAGCAGGCTGCGGGCAGGTTTGCCCTCGTTGAAGTGAGGGATCAGCTTTTCCAGCAGAGCCTTCTGGGCCAGAGCCTCTTTGTCATTGCCCTTGGCAGCGCGCACTACGCGCTGTAGCTGTTTTTCACAGCTGTCGAGGTCGGCCAAGATCAGCTCAAGGTCGATAATCTCGATATCGCGCTTGGGGTCAACGCTGTTGGCAACGTGGATCACGTTGTCATCTTCAAAGCAGCGTACTACGTGGGCGATGGCATCGGTTTCGCGAATGTTGGCCAGAAACTTGTTACCCAGGCCTTCACCTTTGGACGCGCCCGCAACGAGGCCCGCAATGTCTACAAACTCCATGGTGGTAGGCAGAATGCGTTGTGGATTGACAATGGCGGCCAGCGCATCGAGGCGGGGGTCAGGCATGGGGACAATGCCTGAGTTCGGTTCAATGGTGCAGAACGGGAAGTTTTCCGCTGCGATGCCTGATTTGGTCAGGGCGTTGAACAGGGTTGACTTGCCGACATTGGGCAGGCCGACGATGCCACAGTTAAATCCCATAATGCGTTCCTGTTATCTCATTTACATCAGGAGTATCCCAGAATGGGCCAGCCAGATAGCTAGCTGATTCGGGGATGCCCCTAGGGTTTGAATGCGTGAAGCTGATTCATGGCCTTAGACCAGTCGCCGCTAAGGGCCAATGGCAAGGCAGAGAGGGCAGCATCGCTGGCCTGCTCTATCAGCTGTTGCTCTGCTTGGGGGGCTTTGGTCAGTACGAAACCGGCAACCATGCCTGCATGGCCGGGGTGGCCAATGCCGATGCGTAAACGATGAAATTCCCGATTGCCACCGAAGCGGCTAATAATATCTTTCAGACCATTATGACCACCGTGGCCGCCACCTTTTTTGAAGCGCGCCTGACCGGGTGGTATATCCAGCTCATCATGAACAACCAGTACCGCTTCTGGCGGTAGCTTATAAAAAGAGCAGAGCGCCTGTACGGCTTGTCCACTCAAGTTCATGAAAGTGGTTGGGATCAACAGGTGTAGGGACTGCCCCTGCCAGTTGGCTTTGGCGTATTGGCCGTGAAAGCGGGATTCGTGGCGCATTTCTGCATGGCATAAAGACGCAAGCGCCGACACAAGGTCGGCGCCAGCATTGTGCCTGGTTCTGTCATACTGCGCACCGGGATTACCCAGCCCGACAATAAGTTGAACCTTGTCACTCATTGCTGATTCAGCGCTTACTTACGCTTGGCAACAACACGAGCAACAGCCTGGTTGTGGTCTTTACCCAGACGCAGGGCAGCCACTTCAACACCTTCAGGGCAGGTGATGTCAGACAGGTACAGGTTCTGACCCAGTTCAACGTTGCTCAGGTCAACAGTTACGAACTCGGGCAGGTTTTCAGGTTTGCAAACAACCTTAACTTCGCTCACCAGAGTGAATACCTTGCCGCCTACTTTGGAAGCTGGGCTGGCAGCTTCGTTTTCGAAGCGAACAGGTACTTTGATGGTGATGGTACGGCCGTTGGTAACGCGCTGGAAGTCAGCGTGCAGCAGTACAGGCTTGGCAGGGTGACGTTGCAGATCCTTGATGATCACGCGCTCTTCCTTGCCATCAACGTTCAGGTTGATGATGCTGCTGAAGAACTGGTTGTCTTCGGTCAGGTGCAGCAGCTCATCATGGTCGATGGTCAGGCTGGTGGGCTCAGCTGAACCGCCGTAAACGATGGCAGGAACAGTGTCGTCCAGGCGACGCAGGCGGCGGCTCGCACCCTTTCCTGCTACTTCGCGTGCTTTTGCATTCAGTACGTAGTTGCTCATTTTTACCTCAACATAAAATTAAACAGCCAGACGACCGCGACCAGTGCCTGGCTGTTGTTTGCCCTTGCGGGCGAAATCAGCGCCTGTTGGTTGAATCAACGAAACATGGCGCTGATGGATTCTTCATTGCAAACGCGGCGCACTGCCTCGGCAAGGATGTGCGACAGCGTCAGCTGTTCAATTTTTTTGCTGCTGGACGCGGCTTTAGTCAGAGGAATGGTGTCGGTGACAACCAGTTTGTCCAGTACAGAGTTGTTGATGTTATCGATGGCCGGGCCAGACAGCACAGGGTGAGTAGCGTAAGCAATGACCTTGTGCGCGCCGTGCTCTTTAAGGGCCGCAGCTGCCTTGCAAAGGGTGCCTGCTGTGTCGCACATGTCATCAACAAGGATGCAGGTACGGTCTTTTACGTCACCGATGATGTGCATGACCTGTGAAACGTTAGCCTTCTCGCGGCGTTTGTCGATGATGGCCAGATCACAATCCAGCTGTTTGGCAACTGCACGGGCACGCACTACGCCACCTACGTCAGGAGAAACGACAATAGCGTTTTCGTAATTTTGACGCTGGATGTGTTCAATCAGTACGGGAGAGCCGAATACGTTATCAACAGGAATATCGAAGAAGCCCTGAATCTGCTCGGCATGCAGGTCAACGGTCAGAACGCGATCTACACCCACGCCGGAGAGAATGTCTGCAACGGCTTTAGCACTGATAGGTACACGAGCTGAGCGAGGGCGACGATCCTGACGGGCATAGCCGAAATAAGGAACAACAGCAGTGATACGCTGAGCTGATGCACGACGCAGTGCGTCAGTCATCATCACCAGTTCCATCAAGTTATCGTTGGTAGGGGCGCAGGTGGGCTGGATGATAAAGCAATCCTTGCCGCGAACGTTCTCGTTGATCTGGACCGCTATTTCGCCGTCACTGAATTGGCCGACATCGGCATCGCCCAGAGGCAAGCACAACTGATCGACGACCTTGCGGGCAAGTTCCGGATGGGCGTTCCCGGTAAAGACCATTAGTTTTGACACGCTGATACCTTCACGCTGGCAGGATGTTGGATACCTTGGCCCGTTCATGGGTGGAGTGGTTCTCATAATTGACTGAACTTACTGTCAGTACGTTATCTTTGTGAGCAGTGCTGCTCGACAAGAAATGTCTGACCGTGAGGCGCACTCTTTGATTAACTAGCCGCAAGCAGCTGGAGTTCACTTCACCCCTGTCCACAGCAGTCTGGCTGCTCTCGACCGTTCTGTGTTGAACGTCGCGTGGCCATACCCCCTATAAAAAGGCGCGGAAATTGTCCATAAAGGGGGTGTGATTGTCAATTGATCAGCCGGAATTATTCAGTTTACCTGCCATTGTTTGATAACCAGTTTAAGTTCCAGATCATCCCGTTTGACGGTGAGCTTGCGTGGCAGCCAAGCCTGCCCCTGTTGCTGGAACTCCAGATAGTCAAGCCGCCATCCGGCTTGTTCAAGGCTGAGCAGGCGACCTTGTTCATCGTACAGTGAACCTTTGACTTTGCCTGGTGCAGGGGTGCCCTTGATCCAGTAAGTCAGCTGAGTCAGCGGGATCGGCCAGCCTGTATGCTGGCGTAGTAGCGCCTGGGGATCATCCGACACATAGCGTCCTTGCGGGGTGGTTAGCAGTATCTGTTGAGGGGTGCCTTCCAGACTCAGTTGGCCCTGACCCATGGGGCCTGTCATTTTGACCTGATAGGAGTCACCCTGTTCCGTCCAGTTGACGGTCAGGGTGTTGTAGCTTTCCTTGCTTTTTAATCCTGCCTTGCCTTCCAGTTGCCAGCTGTCCATCTGATTGAGAGATTGGCGCCAGGCGGTACTGGGTTCTGGCTGAAAGCTCAGTCGGCTGGTGCTGGCACAGGCGCTGAGGAGTAGCGCCAGAGTAACAATGCCGAGATATTTGACAGCGTTGGGATTAAGGCTGGACACCGTATTGCTCCATGATGTCGCGGATCGGGGAGTAGTCAGGCTTGCTGCGCAGTGCCTTGCGCCAGATGCGCAGTGCCTGATCGGGCTTGCTCTGTTGCCACAGTGCAGCACCATAGTGGTAGGCCACTTCGGGGTCGGGGAAGGCTCCGTAGGCTTTGGTCAGGTAATCTTCGGCTTCATCGTAGCGTTGCAGGTTGTAATAGACCCACCCCAGACTGTCGAGAATGGCTGGGTCATCGGGTTGCAAGGTATGAGCCTTCAACAGTAGCTGTAAAGCTTCATTATGGCGTGCGGTGCGGTCGGTAAGGGTGTAGCCCAGTGCATTCAGGATTTGTGCATTGTCTGGCTCAAGGGCAATCAGCGCCTCGAGGTCAGCAATCATTGCCTCCAGATTGCCATCTTTGTCCCCGAGCATTGCACGGTTATACAGCAGCTGTGGATTGTTTGGGTCAAGCTTGAGTGCTTCGTCATACGCCTGGCGTGCAGCTGCATAATCCAGCTTTTTAGATTGCCACTCAGCCTCTAACTCGAACAGCTGGGCTGCCTGATCAGGATTGTTCTTGCGTGCCTGCTTCAACATGGCAGGAATCTGATCATCCTGCCCATTGCCACTCAGCAGCACAATCAGTCGACTCTGGGCGGTAATGAGTTCATCGCCACGCGTCACCTGCTGGTAGTAATCGATGGCGCTGTCCTGATCCTTTTGCAGTTCGGCGAGGTAGCCAAGATAGAAGGCCACAGGCGAACGGTTAGGTGCCATGTCCCATAGCTCCAGAAAACTGTTCTGGGCGTCTTTATAGCGCGCCAGCTGAATCTGGGTACGGCCAAGCGTGAACCGTGCCTCGAGATTGTCTGGCTGCTCCTTGATCAGGGATTGCAGTACAGGCAATGCCTTCTTGGCCTTGTTGTCGGCAAGGTAGGCGCGAGCCAGCATGTCCTGTAGTTGAGGTGAAGGATGTGCCTTATTGGCCTGGCTCAGAAAACGGGTGGTTTCAGTGAACTTTCGCTGGCGAAACAGTAAGTCTGCCTTGAGTACGATCGCTTGTTGTAGCGAGGGAGCTAGATGCAGGGCTTCATTGACTTCATCCTCTGCACCTTGCCAGCGCAACTGATACCGGGCAATCAGGGCGGTACTCAGGTGGTAGAACGGGTTGCGCGGGTGCTGTTGCAGTTGTGGGCGCAAGGCCTGAGCAAAGGCTTCAATGTCCCCTTGGTCCAGCTGTTCGACACGGCCAAGTAACAATGAGTACATTGCATTGTTGCTGCGCCAGTCGAACTTGTTGAGTGTGGAGAATACTTCAGCGTACTGTTTGGTCTGGAACAGGCTATCTAGCAGTAAATTACTGGCAACGCGAGAGTCGGGGTTTATGTCGTGCCAAAGCTGCGCCGACTTGGAAAGATCTTCTGCGTTTCCCAGATATTGAGCGAGGTAGCTGGCCTGCTCAGCGAGTTCCGGGGTGCGATACTTTTCTGCCAGTAGTTGATATTGCCGGTATGCCAGGTCGGGCTGGTCGCGTTGCACCGCAAATTCAGCTAGCAAGAGCGGATATATAGGGGAGGTCGCAGCGATATCATCTGCTTTATTTGCCGGAGCTGCCGACTGAGGCGCGCTGGTTTTCACTGCACAGCCACTTAGAATACTCAGCAGGCAGGCTATTAAATAAGCTGATCTTGGCATGGAGTCTGTTGTGAATAAGGCGGGTTGGTTACAATAGGCAGCCCTTGGCGGGCGAGGTTTCCTGTATATTGCGTTATCGCTGGCAGGCTCACAAGGGAAATCACGCGTCGGCTGTTACCGGTCTGTTTCTTTATGTGTCTTGGTGACGGACGAGGGCTGATCTGTCAGGTCAGTATCCGGCAGATAGATAGAAAGTATCTATTCATATCGTTGATTTAATTCACGGCAACCGCTGTGCTATTGCGCCATACTTGTGAAACCGGCTCACCGGCGGCACAACTTGGCACAAACGCTCACTGTGGGTGAGCAAGTTGTAGTTGATTCTGGTGCAGTCATCGATCCGGATCACGAAGCATTCTGAGTGGCGTACCTTCGTTATGCAGCAATCTATGGCGTTATTGGCTCTCGGCATTAATCACAAAACTGCCCCGGTAGACGTCCGTGAAAAACTGGCATTCTCTCCTGATGAGCTGGATGAGGCGCTGGTACGCGCACGCAAAGACGGTGCGCTCAGTGAAGTAGCCATTTTGTCTACCTGCAACCGCACTGAAGTCTATGGTGTGGCGCCGCTGCATGAAGGGCGGACAGTGCTTGAGTGGCTGGCCCGCTATCACGACGTCAGCGTCGAACAGCTGATGAAGAATGCATACATTCACTGGGATCGAGAAGCTGTTCGTCACATGATGCGAGTAGCCTGTGGATTGGATTCGCTTATTTTGGGCGAGCCACAAATTCTCGGACAGCTGAAAGACGCGTTCTCTGCTGCCCAGCGTACCGGTTGTCTTGGTGCGCAGATGAACCGCTGGTTCCAGCACTCCTTCAACATGGCCAAGCAGGTACGTACTCAGACGGATATCGGTAAAAATCCCGTCTCGGTTGCCTATGCCGCTGTTAGCCTCGCTCAGCGCATTTTTGCTGATCTGGCTGATACCCGGGCACTGCTCATCGGTGCCGGAGAAACCATCGAACTGGTTGGTCGGCACCTGCGTGAGGCCGGAGTGACTCAACTTACCGTCGCCAATCGAACCTTAAGTCGTGGTCAGGCTCTTGCCGCAGAGCTGGATGGTCGTGCTATCCCCCTCGCGGAGCTGGCCGAGTACCTGCACGAAGCTGATATTGTGATTGCCTCAACGGCCAGTCCTTTACCTGTTCTTGGGAAGGGGGCGGTAGAGCGTGCATTGAAGAAGCGCCGTTACAATCCGATGTTTATGGTGGACATTGCTGTCCCTCGGGACATTGAACCCGAGGTCGGCGAGCTGGAAGATGTCTATCTGTATACCGTCGATGATTTGCAGCAAGTCATTGATGAAGGAGTAAAAGCACGTCAGAGCGCTGCAGAAGAGGCGGAGCTGCTGATCGCTCAGGGTATTGAGCATTTTATCGAGCAGTTGCGCGCACGTGATGCTGTGCAGACGTTGATGGATATCCGTCAGCAGGCTGAAGTGGTGCGTGATCAGGAAATAGAGAAGGCGCTGCGCCAGCTGCAGCGCGGACAGAATGCAGAAGATGTTTTGCGGCATCTGGCACGCGGGCTGACAAATAAACTTATCCATACGCCTAGCGTTGAGCTGAAAAAAGCCAGCGCTGAAGGCCGAACCGATTTACTGGTGCAGGCTCGTCGACTTTACGGCCTGTCCAACTCTCAAGCGGATGATTGATCCCTCCTATGTTGAAACCCTCTATTTTGGCCAGATTGGAAGGTCTGGTTGAACGTTATGAAGAGCTTGCTGCACTGCTCAGTGAAGCCAGTGTCATTGCTGACCAGCAGAAGTTTCGTAACTACTCGCGTGAATATGCTGAACTGGAAGAGTTGGCCCAGGCCTTTGGTCGCTACCAGCAGGTGCAGAGCGATGCTCGCGAAGCCGAGGCGATGCTCAAGGATGCGGATGCTGACATGCGTGAGTTGGCAGAGGAAGAGCTGAAAGGCGCCAAAGCCAATATCGAAGGTCTGGAAGGTGAGCTGCAAACGTTGCTGTTGCCCAAGGACCCGAACGATACACATAACATCTTCCTTGAAGTACGTGCAGGAACCGGTGGCGACGAGGCGGCAATTTTTGCGGGCGATCTTTTTCGCATGTATTCCCGTTATGCGGAAACGCAGGGCTGGCAGATTGAAATCGTTAGTGCCAGCGATGGTGAGCATGGTGGTTACAAAGAGGTCATCTCTCGAATTGCTGGCCAGAATGTCTATGGACGTCTGAAGTTTGAGTCTGGGGCCCACCGCGTACAGCGTGTACCTGCTACAGAATCACAAGGACGTATTCACACCTCTGCCTGCACGGTTGCGATTCTTCCAGAAGTGGATGCGGTAGGGGATATCGAGATTAACCCTGCCGACCTGCGTGTTGATACCTACCGCGCGTCCGGAGCGGGTGGGCAGCACGTTAACAAGACGGAATCTGCTATACGTATAACCCACATCCCTTCGGGCGTGGTAGTCGAATGTCAGGATGAGCGCTCACAGCATAAAAACCGTGCCAAAGCGATGGCCTTGCTGGCGGCCCGCCTTAAACAGTCGGCGGTCGACAAGCAGGCCAGCGAGCAGGCTGATCAGCGTAAAAGTCTGGTAGGTAGCGGTGATCGTTCGGAACGTATCCGTACCTACAACTACCCGCAGGGGCGGGTTACAGATCATCGCATCAACCTCACGCTCTATCGTCTGGATGAGATTGTGGGAGGGCAAATGGATTCCGTTATTGAGCCTTTGCTGCATGAGTATCAGGCGGAACTGTTAGCCAGTCTGGCTGAGCAGAGTTGAACAGTACGTTGAACATTGCTGATGCACTCAGGTGGGCCAGAGTGGCTCTGAGCGAAGGTGAAAGCCCTCAGGCCGATGCTGAGGTGCTGTTGGCCTGGGTGTTGGGACGCAATCGTGCTTATTTGCGTGCGTTTGATGATCTGCAGTTGTCGGATACGCAGTGGTCGCAGTACCAGAGGGCTGTCGAACGCCGCCAGTACGGCGAGCCTGTGGCGTATATCATGGGAGTAAGGGAGTTCTGGTCACTGCCTCTCAGCGTTGAGCCTTCGACCTTGATTCCACGTCCTGATACCGAGACGCTGGTGGAGGTTGCTCTGTCGCAACTGTCAGCCACGCAAGCTCGGGTTCTTGATCTGGGAACAGGCACTGGCGCTATTGCTCTGGCTCTGGCTTCGGAACGGCCGGGCTGGCAGGTGACGGGTGTTGATCGGCTTCCTGAAGCGGTGGCCCTGGCACGGAAAAATGCCATGAGCTTACAGCTGAACGTGGCCTTTCTGCTCAGCCACTGGTATGCCCAAGTGAGTGGCGCCTTTGATCTTATCGTCAGTAATCCTCCTTATATCGATAGTAATGACCCTCACCTGTTGCAAGGCGATGTACGTTTTGAGCCACATTCGGCGTTGGTAGCGGCTGATCGGGGGCTTGCTGATATAACCTGTATTGTTGATCGTGCGCCCGGTTATTTGACCGATGGCGGCTGGATACTGCTGGAGCATGGCTGGCAGCAAGCTGAATCTGTGCAGATTCTGTTACGGCAGAAAGGTTTTTCTTCGGTGCAAAGCTGGCAGGATCTGGGCGGCAATGACCGGGTGACCGGTGGTCGCTGGTGTGGCGAGCAATCTGTGGTGGTCAGCACAGGCTCCAGCTGATGTGGGAAAAGAGCTGATGGAATTGTCTGATAAGCAACTACTGCGTTATAGCCGGCATATCATGCTGCCAGGTATTGATCTGGAAGGGCAGGAGCGGCTGCTATCTTCCAAGGTGCTGATAGTAGGGTTGGGGGGGCTTGGATGCCCCGCAGCGCAATATCTGGCGGCAGCGGGTGTTGGTGAGCTGGTGCTGGTAGATGATGACGTTGTCGAGGCCAGTAATTTACAGCGACAGGTGCTGCATGGTGAGGACAGTCTTGGTTTGGCCAAGGTGGCATCCGCCCGCCGGGCATTGCTCCGGCTGAATCCTGAAGTAGTAGTTACAGCGCTGCAGCAGCGTCTGGAGCCGGCGGAGATGGCACAGTGGGTTGATAAGGTGGATGTGGTGATTGACTGCTCGGATAACTTTACGACTCGTTTTGCGCTCAATCGGGCTTGTGTTGCTGCAGGAAAACCGCTTGTTTCGGGTGCAGCGATCCGCTGGGAAGGGCAGGTTAGCGTTTTCCTGGCAAAAGCGGGAAGTCCTTGCTATCAATGTTTGTACAAGGCAGGTGATGATGAGCAACTCACCTGTTCTGACAGCGGTGTCGCAGCACCACTGGTGGGAATGATAGGTTGTACTCAGGCCATGGAGGCTCTGAAGCTTATTGTTGGGGGCGGGACCTCTTTGAGGGGGCGTCTGCTCGTTCTTGATGCGTTTACCATGCAATGGCGTTCTTTGGCATTAAGGCGGGATCCACATTGCCCCGTCTGCGCTGAAGCTGGCGCCTGATAATTTTAACCAAGCGTGTGATCACAGGAGAGAGACCCCATGACGGGCGCGCTTAACGACCTGAAATACGACGACGATTTTATTCGCGACATTCTGGAAGAAGTAAACGTCGTTGCAGTGGTGGGAGCCAGTTCTAATCCCGAGCGACCAAGCCATCAAGTGATGAAATATCTGCTGCACAAAGGTTACAGGGTGATCCCGGTGAATCCCAATGAGGCGGGCAGATCTATTCTTGGTGAGCCAGTCGTCGCTTCTTTGCAGGATATTACAGAGCCTATTGATATGGTGGATGTGTTCCGTCGTTCGGAGGCGGTAGCTGAGGTGGTAGATGAAGCTATCGCAGCGAATGCCCGCGTCGTGTGGATGCAGCTCGGCGTGGTCAATCAGGGGGCAGCATCCCGGGCTGAGGAAGAGGGGTTGCGTGTCATCATGGATCGCTGCCCCAAGATTGAATATGAGCGCCTGCGCTTGGGTGTCTACTAGTTTTCTGTGCTGATGTTACAGACTCCTGACTGGCATGGTGTGGAGTAATGCCAGGCAGGAGCCTGCAGGCGCATCTTGTCTGTGTGCTTGTCGTCAGCGAGCCTCGCTCTTTACCTTCCCAGCATCAGTTTGCGAATACGCAAGTCCTCCAGGCAGCGACGCGCCAATTGTAGTGTCGACTGCTGTTCAGATGTCAGTGACTCTCTATCTACCCATTTACCAATGGCATCGGCAGTCATACCACTATCAATCAGGTGCCTGACCAGTTCGGGGCGTGCCGACTTGATAGCGAGGTCCAGCAGGGTGTCGCCTGCCTTGGTACGAACATTCAAGTCAATTCCATATTGCTGCAGACGATTTAGCAGCAACATATGATCAGTTGCAGGAGCCATTGTCAGGCAGGCTAATGGCCATGGCTGGCCATCAGGGGTCAGCTCCAGGTCAAACGTGTGCTTTAGTAATAGCGTAACCAGTTCGACACGGTGTCGCTTCGCACACAGAGCAGAGGTCGCCAGTTGATTGCCTTGATCCACGTTGGGAACGTGGCTGTGTAGCAATAACGCTGCACACTGGAGGGCTCCCTCTACAAAAATCAGTTCTGCTGCACTTTGATCATCCGTTACCAGCTCGAATGGGGAAGGTAAGCGCTGCCACTGCTTGCTGGCATGCTCTGTGTTGTCCTCCACAAGCGCCTGAATAAACGGGGACAGTTCAAAGTTTTTCTGCCAGGGCCATTTCATTGGGTGTTAATCACTGTGTATTACGAAGAATGATCAGCGCGCTGTTTGAGCTTGCCATTGACGCTGCTTACGGCTAAAGCTCACAGAATCAAAAGAAAAGATCACCAGGCCAGTCCAGATAAACAGAAATGGTATCAGCTTGTGCTGATCAAAAGGCTCATCGTACAGCCATATAGCCAGTTGCATGGTGATCGTCGGAGTTGTGTATTGCCAGAAGCCAATGGTTGTCATAGGAAGTCTGCGGGCGGCTGCCGCAAACCAAATGAGCGGCAGTATGGTGACCAGGCCGGTCGAGATCAGCAGCAGGTCTAGCGCAGGTGTGCTCATGCTGAAGCTGAGGTTGTCTTCCAGCGCTAACCAGCCCAGATAGGCAAGGGCAAAAGGGCAGAGGAGTAGTGTTTCAATGGTCAGACCATTTATCGCACTCACCGTCGTCTGCTTGCGAATGGCGCCATAAAATCCAAAGCTCAGTGCCAGCGTCAAGGATATCCATGGTAAGTGGCCGAGCATGGCGACCTGATACCCCACCCCCAAGGTAGCAAGTAGTACGGCTAACCACTGCAAGGCCCGTAGTTTTTCTTTGAAAAAAATCAGCCCGATAAGAATGTTAACGATAGGGGTAAAGAAATACCCCAGACTGGTTTCGAGAATACGGGCATCGTTGACTGCCCAGATGAATGTTACCCAGTTGACGGCTATCAAAGATGCAGAACAGAACAGCCAGCGACTCTGCGACAAGTTAAATACGATGCCGAAGACGGAGCTGAGCTGTCGGGTAAGACCTAAAAATGCGACCAGCAGTACCATGGACCAGCTAATGCGATAAGCCAGTATCTCCCACGCCGGGACGGTGCTCATATGTTTGAAAAAAATGGGAAAGGTGCCCCAGATACCAAAGGCAGCTAAAGCAAACAGGTGGCCCTGGCGTAGGTCATTATTCATGTTGGTCTCGTTGTTGAGAGGCGCTGGCCTTACAAGGGAGGATGTGCACGTACGGACTACTATAAGAGACGCTGCAATGTGGGTCTGCCGGATCAAATAGAACGGTGCGTCCTGTCACATTAGCTTCATCGGATAACGTTACGTTAACTGTGGAACGTGGTCTGAGCGTACAGTTTTTCTAATGGGTCAATCTCATAAATGTTGTCGACAGCCTGAAAGCCTATGATATAGTCGATTTCGTCCCTTTGGTTTGAAATGGGACCAGGGACAGTAAAACTACAGACACTTGGAGGTGTTTATGTTGCAAGAATTGAAATCCCCTCTCCATCATGCGATGGAAATTAGCCACCGTGTTCGTCTGCTTCATCTGGAGTCTCGTCTGGGCGACCAGGATCGTGATTATCTGGGAGTCATCGAACGCCTGGAGCGCCGTTACAAGATCAGCAAGTGTAACGATACCCTGCGTCTCAACGCTCTTGAGTTAAAAGCAGTCGAAGCTCTCGATAAGTCTCTTTCTGAACTGGCCGCCTGAGCGCCAGTTCAGCGAGCAGGTGTTAATCCCCTCTCTCCTTGATCTCCCGCCTGTATCAGTCTTGTATTCAGATCCGCTAGATAAGTCCCCACAATCTCAGTAGATAGATTCCACTACTCAGGCTAATAATCGAGCCCAGTGTGGTGACCAGGATGATACTGGCTGCCATCTTGGCATTGGCCCCCATGCTTTTCGCCATAACAAAGCTTGCTGCTGCAGTTGGGCATCCCAGCATGATGAACAGTATAGCCACTGCCTCTCCATCGAAACCTGCAGCCCAGGCTAAAGGTGTAAACACCAGTGGCATCCAGATTAACTTCGCTGCAGAAGCGTACAGGGTCAGGCGCGATGAGGAGCGAAGATCCCTGAGATTCAGCGAGGCGCCAATCGTCAGTAGTGCAAGTGGGAGTGTCATGCTGCCCAGCGCGTGGCCTGTCTGGCTGATTACCTCTGGAGGGCTCCACCCCATAGCCGAACAGGGTAGGGCGAGTAAGGTGGCAATGATTAATGGGTTCTTCAGGATGTGGAGTGCAGTATGCCGCCATTGCTGTACGCCATTCTGTGATGACGACAAGGCTACGATGGAAAGAATGTTAAACAGTGGGATAACCAGAGCCAGAACAACGGATGCCTGTCCCAGCCCCGACTGGCCAAAGAGATTGTGGCTCATGGCCAAGCCGATAATGCCGTAGTTACTACGAAAGCCACCTTGTACAAAGGCGCCGTGGTCTTCTGGCGGATAGTTTTTCCAGCGACTCCATCCTGTGAGAGCGAGAAATGTAAGTGTGACTGATATGCCAGAGAAGGCGAGTGTGGCGGGGTTGAAAACCGCTTTGATGTCAGTCTGGCTGATGCTGAAAAAGACTAGAATGGGCAGACACAGCATAAATACCAGTCTGGATGCGGTATTGATAAAGCTCTCATCAATGACGCGGATACGCTTTAGCAGGGCGCCAATAAACACCAGAATGAAAATAGGGGCGACCATCTTGCCGGTAAACAGCAGGGTGCTCCAATACAGAGAGTCGCCGTTGGCTGAAGCGGGAATTATGGCCAATGCAGCATTCCTTCGTAGATTAGCTTGATACCCGTAGCAAAAAGAAAATAGAAGATGATTCGGTAGAACACTGCCTGACTGATTTTGTTGAGCAGCCAGTAGCCAAGCCAGATGCCAACGGGGGCCAAGGGTAAGAGTATCAGGGAGGTCGCAAGGTTAGTGGCATTGAGCTGACCTAGCCAGAGAAACGCCAGTACCTTGATATAGTTGGTAAAAATAAAAAAGATGGATGATGTACTCATGTACTGACGGGGAGGCAGGCGTTGCGGTAGCAGATAAACGCTCAGTGGTGGTCCTCCTGCATGAATGCCAAAGCTGGTGAATCCTGCAATACATCCCCACAGGCGCCCCTTCCAGGCATTGACTGGCAGTGCATCTTTGTTTTGTTGTTTCAGCCAGTGGTGTGCAACAAAGCTGAGTGCAATAGTGCCAATCAGAATACGTATGTGTGCTTCGCTCAGATAGCTGAATGTAACAGTGCCCAACAGGATTCCTGCCAGAGAGGCGGGTAGGAGTATACGCAGGTTGGCCGTATGCCATTCGCGCCAGTAGGCCTTCACTGCCATCAGATCCATCACACAGAGGATGGGCAGCATTATGGCGGCAGCCTGAGCGGGCGTTACTGCGATGGATATCAGTGGTACGGCAATAATAGACAACGTGCCACCAAACCCTCCCTTGGCAATGCCAAAAATGATGACGGCGGGAACGGCGCAATAGTAAAAGAACGGATCTGTAAGCACTTGATTGATCATGAATATAAGAGCCCGCCGACAACTTGTTTGGTCAAAGAATAAGTGCGAGCCCAGGCTCTGGTTAAGACAGTGTTCGGGTTTGCATCTTTTATTGAATGATCGTAGGCAGCGCTAATTTGGGGGCGTCATAGAGGGTGACCTCTCCACACCCGGTGCGGATTTTGTGCCATTGCTCGATATACAAGGTCAGGCTGATGACAGCACTGGTAGGGAACTTCTCAGCTCGATGTTCGCTAAGTTGTTCAAAGGCCTGTTGCAGGCCGGGGTTATGGCCAAGCACGAAAATATGTTTTGCTTCGTCACTCTGTTCACTCAGCACATCGAGAATATCTTCACCACTGCATTCATAAAGGCGGTGCTCCTGAGTCAGTGCAATGCCCGCCCATGGCAAATGGTCCAGCAGTGATTCCAGCGTCATCTGGCAGCGCACGGCGTCGCTGCTCAACAGCAGATCGGGCCGGATGCCATAGCTTGATAGTCGAGCCGCCATCGTTGGTGCATCACGTCGACCACGTTTATTCAGTGGGCGCAGGTGATCTGGTAAACCAGCTTCATCCCAACTGGATTTGGCGTGACGCATTAGGGTCAACAACTTCATGGTGCTGCCTCTTGCTGATGCTTAGAAATGGATGGATATGGCAAAGTGAATAGGAGTGATACAGGAAGGCAATGTGGAGCCTCCTGTATCATCCACCACCGTCTCAGTCGTTGTCGCCTGCGGGTGCTGACTCATTTAACGCATAACGTCGCAGTTGCGCTTTGATAGATTCGGGCAGCCCCTGAATGATCAGGGTGTCGGTATCGGCCTTGTACTCAATGTCTTTGCCCAGTCGCGACGCTGAAAAGCTGAGTTGCAAATCCATGCTGCGGCCATGAAAGCGCACTAGCTGCTTCAGGGTCGACTTCTCCGGCAGAATTTCATCCGGCAGGGGCAGGGGTTGACTTTGGGCAAAGTCAGTGAAGCTATCTGGTGCTTCTGGTTTGATGACCTTAGCCAGTTCGTTCAGGCGTACCGGTTCTGCCAGTTTTTCCTGCTCAATGCAGTATTCATATACGGCCTCTCTGCAGGCCAGTTGCTGCTCTGCGGGTAATTGCTGGCTGAACTGTGCTACCTGCTCCAGCAGGGTTTCGGTTTGTTCTGAGCGGTCAACTGACGGAAGGCAGCCAACAAAATGGCCAAAATGCTCTGCCAGTCGGCGTTGTGACTTTCCTTGAGTGAAGCAGATATAACGCTGGGAGTCTTCATTCCAGGCGGTGAGGTCAATGCTGGCTGCCAGATGAACCTTGGACAGGTCTAAATAATGAGCTGGAGTGATCTCCAGTTCATCATTAATGGCCATTGCATCTGCATTGTGAAGCAGGGCGATTAGAAAGTGTTCAGAGGTAGGTTGCTCATAAAAAGCAAATAGCAGATAGCCTTGTACGCTGAGGTCAGACTGATCCAGCTCCCGTTTGAACAAGCTGAGCGCCTGATAGGTCAGCTTCATAAACTCCAGACCACCCTGCTGGTGTTCTTTGAGCCAGCGCGAAAAAGGGTAAAGTTCGCTGTCCTTCTGAAAACAACCATAGTGCCGGCCAGCCTTGGCAAGTAACTGGCGATTAAGTTCTGTCACCAGTGTTTCTACCGAGGGTGAGGAGGCTATTGCATCCTGACGCGGCATGAGCTGGGTTTCGCCCTCTTCGGGTTTTTGGAATGCGTGTAATGTCAGGTGACGTACGGCCAAGGTGAGATCCTGAGCTTGAGATGGGGTAACAACTATAGATCATTATTCGAGCGCTGTGCTCGATCTCTACTGCACTGAGACGATGGAGCTAGAGCGAAAGAATAATCGAAGCGCGTAGCGCTGTGCAGCTTTTTGAGAGAGGGTTTTGTATCGATTGGGCGTTTTAAATGCATGGCAGGAGGTTGTGCAGCCGAGAGCGTTGCTCCCGGCATGTGTGTTGGGCGGCTTTTAACTGTTGTTATCCTGCTCAAGTGCAGAGGATGAGACGTCAGCTTCTTGCTTGGTCTGTGCACGTTTAGCGAGAGTGCGTCGTGACTCGTGAGCCAGAATGACCAACGCCTGCCGGGCGTTGCTCACATCATTGGCACTTTCGGGGAGGGGAATGGCCACTGCTACTTTGCCTTCTCCCGTGACTATCTCAAGATCAATATGGCGGGTGTGTATCGCCACCATCTCTACATCATCAAAGGTCTGATATTCACTATATGCCCTCACATAGTCAGCCAGCGCTTGTTTGTGATCCTTGTTCATGTGCTCCACGATACTTTGGCTGAGCGCAGTGCTGAGTGAAGTTGATATGTTCATCATTTAGTTAGTCATCCTTGTCATGGGGCATCCCTTATTGGATCCGGCTTATGCCAACTGGTGCGTGCTGACCCATTTTCAGCACTAATAATGTGGTGCTGTTTTCTACCACAAAAGGTTCAGGTAAAAAAGTTGGTGGTTGTCGTGTGTTGTGTGTCTCAGCGGTTTGGAGGGATTGCATAGGTGGTCGTGACATGGGCGATCAACTCCTGTTGATCTTCATTGCGCAGAAGTACTTCACCTACGGCCAGACGCTTGCCCAGCTTGAACAACTTTGCGTCAGCAATGATAGCGCTGCCTGCATCAGCCTTGCGCATGAAGTTGATATTCAGACTGGTGGTTACTGCTAATGGAGCGGGTCCAATAGCGCCCAGTAATGCGGCATAAAAAGCAACATCCGCCAGTCCCATCAGGGTTGGTCCTGAAACAGTGTTACCAGGACGTGTGTGGCGATGATCTGTCCGCATTTTCATCGTGGCGTGGTGATGCGTGAGTGCTATAACGTCGCCATACGGATGATCGAATAAAGCCAGTAAGTATTGGTTCAGCTCTTCAGCAGATGCCCAGTGCAGCATGATGTGATTTCCATTTATTGTTATTGCGAGTGTTCAGCACTCATAGAGTGGGCTGCTTACGCCGTTATTGTTTATACACATTAGTGAGTGATCTGCCGTAGCGGAAAGACGACTATTGTCGAGTGGGTGCTGCCGGGAAGAAAAGACTTGCACTTGGTGATGAATCAGCTAGATTTTCCTACTCGCTTGAGATGTCACATGAGATGTGATGGCTGTTGAAGTCCCTGCACTTATTGCGGTGCGGTATCTGAAGTGTGTGGCTGTGAGTCTCAAAGATTCGCAAAAACATATATTTAGTATTGACTCAGCCGGTCAAATCATTATTATGTGCGCCGTCGAAACGGAGGGATGGCCGAGTGGTTTAAGGCAGCGGTCTTGAAAACCGCCGTGGGGAGACCCACCGTGAGTTCGAATCTCACTTCCTCCGCCACCGATGTTCCCTGATAGCTCAGTCGGTAGAGCAGCGGACTGTTAATCCGTTGGTCGCTGGTTCGAGTCCAGCTCGGGGAGCCATGGGTCGTTAGCTCAGTTGGTAGAGCAGTTGGCTTTTAACCAATTGGTCGCAGGTTCGAGTCCTGCACGACCCACCATTTTTTATTTTTTCTCATGCATGCATGGGTCGTTAGCTCAGTTGGTAGAGCAGTTGGCTTTTAACCAATTGGTCGCAGGTTCGAGTCCTGCACGACCCACCATCATGAACCCTCGTTTAGGGTCGTTAGCTCAGTTGGTAGAGCAGTTGGCTTTTAACCAATTGGTCGCAGGTTCGAGTCCTGCACGACCCACCATGCAAGAGCAAGTAACAAGGCCGTTTGCCTTAGTGAAAACTCGATCAGTGGACGGGGAGGGATGGCCGAGTGGTTTAAGGCAGCGGTCTTGAAAACCGCCGAGTGTAACAGCTCCGTGAGTTCGAATCTCACTTCCTCCGCCAGCACCAAATAGCACCTTCAGGTGTTTCTTAGATGGGTCGTTAGCTCAGTTGGTAGAGCAGTTGGCTTTTAACCAATTGGTCGCAGGTTCGAGTCCTGCACGACCCACCATTTGCTACTCACCAAGCTGTATTTCATCTCTTATATATTCTCCTCTACTGCCATCTGAATTTTTTCGCATGCTCGCAATTGAGTCTTTATGGTGCATCACAGTCTGCGCCGTTTCTTCTCTGTGCATTGCTTAAAACGTTTTGTTGGGCTAAATGGGGCATTCTCCTGTATTGAATGCCTGCTCTCTTCTGTTATGTCTCCGCTACCGGCCTGTTTGGTGTCCCTATTGTGCTCACGCATCTACAGAATCGTGATTTGTACCTCCTGTTATTTCCTCCGTGTAGTTTGCTGAGAGTGTTTTCCTGTCACTGCGTGTTTTATTCCCCTATGGCATAGAGATTGAAAGGCTTCAGTCGCTATCAGGTGCGTTTTGTACCTGGTTTTCAAACTAAGTCGAGGCAGGGGTATGGCGTATCAGCTGGATTTAGGTTCAATGAGATATCGTTTTGCGGATCTCAGAACTCTGCTGGCAAAGGCAACTCCGCTGCGCTCTGGTGACGTCCTGGCAGGGCTGGCTGCAGAGAATGCTCAGGAGCGAGCAGCTGCGCAATGGGCGCTGGCGGATGTGCCGCTGAAAACCTTTCTGCATGAAACGGTGATTGGCTATGAAGAAGATGAGGTCACGCGGCTCATTATCGATAGTCATGATGCGGGGGCTTTTGCCAGGGTGGCGCACCTTACCGTCGGTGGCTTCCGTGACTGGTTGCTATCCGATGCCGCAGATTCTCATGTTTTGAATGCGCTGGCGCCAGGTTTAACACCTGAGATGGTGGCGGCAGTTAGCAAGATCATGCGTGTACAGGATTTGATTCTGGTCGCGCGCAAGTGTGAAGTGGTAACTCGGTTTCGCAACACGATTGGTCTTAAAGGGCGTATGTCCACCCGGCTGCAGCCGAATCACCCGACTGATGATCCCTCTGGTGTGGCTGCTACGCTGCTGGATGGCCTGTTGTATGGCAATGGTGATGCGGTCATCGGTATCAATCCTGCCACGGATAACTATCAGGCTGTGACGCGCCTTATGTGCATGCTGGATGAGGTCATTCAGCACTACCGCATTCCCACACAATCCTGTGTGTTGACCCATGTAACCACTCACATTGAAGCGATAAACCGAGGAGCCCCAGTAGATCTGATATTTCAATCCATCGCTGGTACCGAGGCGGCGAATGCCAGCTTTGGTGTGAGCCTGAGTATTTTGCAGGAGGCTTACGAAGCCGGGTTGTCATTGAAGAGAGGTGCGATTGGCGACAACCTGATGTATTTCGAGACCGGTCAGGGGAGTGCACTGTCTGCCAATGCTTATCACGGCGTTGATCAGCAAACCTGCGAGGTGCGTGCTTATGCTGTGGCACGTCAGTTCAGGCCATTACTGGTCAATACTGTGGTTGGATTTATTGGTCCTGAATATCTGTACAACGGCAAGCAGATTATACGCGCCGGGTTGGAAGACCATTTTTGCGGCAAGCTGCTGGGGCTGCCGATGGGGTGTGATATTTGCTACACCAATCATGCAGAAGCGGATCAGGACGACATGGACATGTTGCTGACTCAGCTGGGAGTGGCAGGTATCAACTACATCATGGGCATACCTGGCTCTGATGACATCATGCTGAACTATCAGACTACCTCTTTTCATGATGCCCTCTACGTACGGCAAGTGCTGGGGTTGCGTCCGGCTCCTGAGTTCGAGTCCTGGTTGATGCGAAACGGCATTTTTGATGACCGTGGCCGCCTGTTGAGTGGGGTGCAGTTACCTGCTGCCTTTGCTCATCTCCAGGTTCAATAACGGTCAGTTTTGATGGAATGCATTGGTTATAAAGGGTAGTGGCTTGAATGAGTGAGCAGGAATCATCCGTCGTGGTTAATGCGTGGTCTAACTTGCGTCAGTTTACTGATGCGCGCATTGCGCTTGGGCGTGCTGGAACCAGTGTGCCGACCGCTGCATTACTGGCGTTTCAGCTTGATCATGCGCGAGCGCGAGATGCGGTGCATCTGCCGTTAGATATGGCGTTACTTCAGAGGCAGTTAGCCTCAGCAGGGCTTGAATCGCTGCAGGTGCAGAGCAGGGCTCACAATCGTCTGGTGTATCTGCAACGGCCTGACTGGGGAAGAAGGTTGAATGCTGAATCGGTCAGTGTGCTGGAGCAGCGAGTTGCGGCCGCCCTGATCGCTGAAGGTGTCGATGAGGGTGTATTGGGGGCTGATGAGCGGCTATGGGATGTGGCTATCGTGATTGTTGATGGTCTGTCGTCTCAGGCTGTTCAGGCGCACAGTGCTGCCATGGTTTCCCGTCTGGCTGCGGCCTTTGATCAATCCGGATTGACCCTGGCGCCGGTTGTTCTGGTGCAACAGGGCAGAGTGGCTGTTGGGGATGAGGTGGCGGAAGTGCTGCGAGCCAGAACGGTGGTGCTTTTGGTTGGTGAGCGCCCTGGTCTGAGCTCGCCAGATAGTCTGGGTATCTACTTTACCTATGCGCCAAAGGTCGGGCTGACAGATGCTGCGCGTAACTGCATTTCTAATATTCGTCCTGCGGGTCTGAGCTATGAGCAGGCTTGTGGGAAATTGATGTATTTGTTGCTGGAAGCGAATCGTCGCGGATTGTCGGGAGTGCAATTGAAAGACGAGAGCGAGGTGGAGCCTGCTCAAATACTGACCTCTGTAAACAGGAATTTCCTGTTGCCAAAGGAATAGTTGCTGGGTCAGGGAGGGGCGTTATTTTCAGGTTCGCTGAAAAGCACTCAGACCCATATGCAGGGCCTGAGTGTTGTGAGGCAGTAGTAAGGTTCTTACTTCTGCAGTGGTACTAGTGACGAACGAGTGATTTCAGTAATACGTTCCCAGTTGCCATGTTTGACGGCGTCATTCGGTACAACCCAGCTGCCACCTACTGCCATGATGTTGGGCTGCTTGAGGTAGTCCAGGTAGTTGTGCAGGCCAATGCCGCCGGTCGGGCAGAAGCGCACTTGTGAAAATGGGCCATGCAGGGATTTGATAAAGGGCAGGCCACCGGCTGCTTCAGCAGGGAAGAACTTGAAGCGGTCAAAGCCTGCATCCAGACCCATGATGATTTCCGACACGGTGGCTACGCCGGGCAGGAAGGGCACATTGCGGCTTTTGGCGCTTTTCAGCAGGTCCACGGATAGGCCAGGTGTCACAATAAACTCAGCTCCTGCTGCCAGAACCTGATCCATCTGCTTTTCATTGACGACGGTGCCTGCCCCGACAGTAATTCCTTCCAGTTCGCTCTTGGCTAGTGCAATGGCGTCCAGCGCTGCATCTGAGCGCAGTGTGATCTCAAGAATTGTAATGCCTCCCGCCTGAAGGGCGCGAGCCAGGGGCAGAATCTGCTCAGCCTGTTCAACGACAATTACCGGGATGATAGGGTTGCGCGCGCACAGCGAGTCGATCTGCTGGCTGATGGTACTGGTAGTCTGAGTGGTCATCATGGCTTCCTGTGTTTGTTAGGGTGGCTACGAGGGGTCCTCAGGGACACCAGTAGATTTCCAATTGGGGGAGGGGCAAAAAGGCGCGAATGGGCATGGCCATCTCGTCACCTTCTGCCAGAGCCTGTTGTAGCGTGGCAAGCTTGTCTTCACCCTGGATGTGCAATATCAGTGTCTTGCTGGCACTCAGGTAGGCCCGGCTCAGGGTTAGTCGCAAATGAGGGGCTGTGGGGGGCTGAACAAACAGGCTGCGGGCAGATTGTTGCATATCCATCGCTGCTGCCAGCTGCTCTGCCTCGGGAAACAACGAGGCGGTATGTCCGTCATTGCCCATGCCGAGTACTGCTACATCCAGTGTCGCGGGCAGTTGCTTGAGCGTTTCTTCAATAGCGGCCTGAGCGCTGACCTGTTCACCACTCTGATACAGCGGAAGAAAGGTGGTTGCAGCAGCCTGCTGTTGCAGTAGATGGCGACGTACCAGCGCACCATTGCTATCAGCATGCTGTTCGTTGACCCAGCGCTCATCCACCAGAGTCACCAGTGTGTCAGGCCAGCAGCATTCTTGTTCTGCCAATGCCTGAAACATTCTGGTGGGAGTACGCCCGCCTGAGACTGCCAGGCTTGGAGTGCTGCTGTTGCTGAGTTCCTGAGCTATGCGATGGCTCAGGGTTGTTGCCAGCGCTTCGCCATCATTGAACTCATGAAAACGGTTGGCAAAGTAATTACGCATCTTCGTTCCAGCTCCGGCCATCACGGCTGATCAGGGCAATGGAAGACACGGGCCCCCAGGTGCCTGCCTGATATTTTTTCGGCGGCTCGTTGGAGTTTTCCCAACCCTGAATGATCTGATCAACCCAGCGCCAGGCGTATTCAACTTCATCGCGTCGCACGAACAGGGACTGGTTGCCCAGCATGACTTCCAGTAGCAAGCGTTCATAGGCATCAGGGATACGATCCTGCTTGAAGGC
This sequence comes from Pokkaliibacter sp. MBI-7, assembly GCF_029846635.1. NCBI lineage: Bacteria > Pseudomonadati > Pseudomonadota > Gammaproteobacteria > Oceanospirillales > Balneatrichaceae > Pokkaliibacter > Pokkaliibacter sp. MBI-7. The sequence goes on from NZ_JARVTG010000001.1 coordinate 4,185,533, forward strand.
TTCAGAGAAGTTCAGTTCCAGTGGGCCACTGCGTAAGCGCATGCCTTTGTCGAGGCCCTGATCCTTGGTGGCAATCTGCAGTGTCATGCCTTCATCCGGTTGCAGGCGGATGATCAGTTTGTTGCTGGCGATGTTGCGTTGGTCGGGGGCAAAGATATAGTGCGGCTGCTGGCGGAATTGGATGATGATTTCCGATACCTTGGAGGGCATGCGCTTGCCCGTACGCAGGTAGAAGGGGACGCCAGCCCAGCGCCAGTTGCCTATTTCGGCTTTCAGGGCAACGAAGGTCTCGGTGGTGGACTGCAGATTGGCGCCTTCTTCTTCCAGATAGCCAGGAACGGCTTTGCCATGCTGGGTGCCTGCTACGTATTGGCCGCGCACGGAGTTTTGCGACAGTCGCTCGCCAGTCATGGGTTTGAGTGCGCGTAGTACTTTCAGTTTTTCGTCGCGGATGCTGTCAGCTGACAGATCGTAGGGCGGATCCATGGCAATCAGGCAGAGCAGCTGAAGCAGATGGTTCTGGATCATATCGCGCATCTGGCCGGATTTGTCGTAGTAGCTCCAGCGACCTTCAACCCCGACCTCTTCCGCCACGGTGATTTGTACATGGTCGATATGATTCTGGTTCCACTGCGAGCCAAACAGGTTGTTGGCAAAGCGCAGGGCAATCAGGTTCTGTACGGTTTCTTTGCCCAGGTAATGATCGATGCGGTAGATCTGCTGCTCTTTGAAGTGCTCAGCAACCTTGTCATTGATTTCCTGTGAGGATGCGAGATCCTTGCCCAGCGGCTTCTCCAGAACGATACGATTGGGGAGCTGACCAAGGCCGACCTTGTCCAGGTTGGCACAGATATCACCAAACACACTGGGTGGTGTGGCCATATAGGCAACCATGGGCTTGCTGTCAGCGGCAATGTGGTCAGCCAGCAGCTGATAGCCGGTAATTTCGGTCATATCTAACGCTATGTAGCTGAGGCGGGCGACAAAGCGCTGCAGGATGGTATCGTCCAGTTCACTGGTAGGGATGAAGCGCTGGAGGTTTTCTATGGCGACCTCTTTGAAGCCCTGATCATCCAGTGGATTGCGGGCCAGGCCAATGATGCGGGTATCGGCGTGAAGCAGGTTCGCGCGATCCAGATAATAAAGTGCTTTGAGAAGTTTGCGCCGGGAAAGATCTCCCATGGCACCAAAAAGGGCTAGGTTGCAGGCGTGTTGGCTGTTCACTGTCATATGGCACCAAGTAGTAATTTTTAGCTTATAAACGGGCTGATAGCGCTTTCCAAGCCTGTATTTCAAAAATAGTTTAGTAATTTTACTAAAAAAACATTTGAAAGCCAGACTTGACGCTTGCCCCAAGTGGTCAAAAACTGTTTCAGCGAGTATTATCCTTGCAGTTTTGTGTCATTTCGTTGTCCTCTGCGGGTACTTGTCAGCAAGAAGAATCGATTCAGCAATTGCGGGGTTTCAACTCATCAACTTTACTGAATAGGTTTGAATTGCTGTGTATCAAGTTCCTTCGTGGTACAGAGTTAGTGGTACAGGCCGTTCAACACTTGTCTGCAGGTAAAGCCAAGCATGCACTCCCCGTACTTTTCCAATCTGCTGGAAGCCATCCGATCCAGATTGGAGTCTCTGAATCGCTCCGAGCGTAAGGTAGCTGAAGTCATACTCAAAGATCCGCAGTCAGCGACGCGTGCCAGCATTGCCACACTGGCACAGGCGGCGGGTGTCAGCGAGCCAACGGTAAACCGCTTCTGTCGTAGTTTCAGCGCCAAAGGATTCCCCGATTTCAAGTTGCAACTGGCGCAAAGCCTGGCCAGTGGCACGCCTTATGTCGGGCAGAATGTAGAATCGGAAGACGGGCCGGAAGAGTATGTCAACAAAATCTTCGCAGCCACCGTACAGGCGCTTGAGCATACCCGACAGCGGCTGGACCCAACCATGATCAATAAGGCGGTGGATTACCTGATCCAGGCCAAGCAGATCATGTTCTTTGGTCTGGGAGCATCTGGTCCTGTGGCATATGATGCACAGCATAAATTCTTCCGTTTCAACATTCCTGTTTCCGCCTATGACGATGTTCTGATGATGCGCATGGTGTCTTCTGCGGCTCATCGTGGGGATATGATCGTCATCATTTCCTATACAGGGCGTACTCGTGAGCTGGTAGAGATCGCCCAGATTGCGCGTGAAACAGGTGCAACGGTGCTGGGGATTACCACGCCTGACTCTCCCTTGGCCAAGCAGTGTACCCTGTCGTTACCGGTTTCACCGGATGAGAACACCGATATCTATATGCCGATGAGTTCTCGCATCGTGCATCTGGCGATGCTGGACGTACTTTCTACAGGGGTGATACTCCGCCGTGGTGTTGATTTCCATGCCCATCTGAAGAAGATCAAAGACAGTTTGAAAGATACTCGCTATCCCAGCGAAGACTAATTCCTCCTGCTCTCAGCCCTTGGTAACCGCAAGGGCTGATGTTCCTTGTTTTCTGCTTCCCTGACTAGTCCGGCAATGGCTGATGCTGGCTTCCGCCCGGCTTGAAGTCGGCAGGCTCCAGATCATGACGTGCCAGTAGTTTGTAGAAGTCCGTGCGATTGCGTTGTGCAATTTTGGCAGCCTGGCTGGCCGAGCCTTCGGTCAGCTTCAGCACTTTGATGAGATAGTTACGCTCGAACTGATTTCTTGCCTCAATGAATGAAGGAAAACTCTCGGCCTGTTCGGCTAACGCCTGAGAAACCAGCCCCTCGGTAATCATCGGTGTAGAGGTCAGGGCGACGCACTGTTCAACGACATTGACCAGCTGCCGTACGTTGCCGGGCCAGGAGGCACAGCTCAACAGGGCCAGGGCGTCGGGAGAGAAGCCTTTGACGTAACTTCTGTGGCCGCTGGCTGCTCGTTGCAGCAGGTAGCGTGCAAGTAACGGGATGTCCTCTGCTCGCTCACGTAGTGATGGCAGACGCAGATTGACGACATTGAGCCGATAGAACAGGTCTTCGCGAAACTCCTTGGCTTCAATGGCTGCCTTGAGGTTGCGATGAGTGGCAGACACTATGCGGACGTCTATATCGACGGCCTTGGTGCTGCCCAGCGGGCGGATTTGCCGTTCCTGCAGGGCGCGAAGCAGTTTGACCTGCAGCGGATAGGGCATGTCGCCTATTTCATCCAGAAAAAGCGTGCCACCATGAGCGGCCTGAAACAGCCCTTCATGATGGGTAACGGCACCAGTAAAGGCGCCCTTCACGTGGCCGAAGAGCTCCGACTCCAGCAATTGTTCAGGTAAGGCACCGCAGTTGATCGCGATGAAGGGTTTCTTGTTGCGGGGGCTGGCCAGATGAATGGCTTGCGCCATCAACTCCTTTCCGGTGCCGCTGGCGCCACTGACCAAAATACTGACATCTGCCTCTGCTACCCGTTTTGCCTGCTCCAGCAGTGTTTCCATCAGTGGACTTTGTGTGATGATGGCTGCGCGCCAGGTTTCGCTGGCGTCGGGGGTGCTGTAATGGGAGCAGGCTTTCTCAAGGGTTTCCAGCAGGGCGTTCTTATCAATGGGTTTGGTCAGGAAGCTGAATACGCCTTGCTGGGTTGCACTGACAGCCTCTGGAATGGAACCATGGGCGGTCAATAATATTACGGGAAGCGTGGGGTGGCGTTTTTGAATATGGCCAAACAGGGTCAGGCCATCCATCTCATCCATCTTCAGATCGGAAATTACCACCTGTGGATGGCGGCTTTCAATCAGCCCCATGACCTCCGTAGGGTGCTCGGTGCTGATCACCTCGTAGCCACTGGCATTAAGGCGCATTGTGAGCAGCTTAAGCAGGCTGGGGTCGTCGTCGACGAGAAGTATTGGTCCGTTCAGGCTCATGAGTTAAGTGTCGAAATTAAGTAGGGTTATGGCGCGGGCTGTCAGGGCTTGGTATTGCCACTGCCAACGGCTTCATTGGGAGCCAGTTTTTCCTCGATTGCAGTAAGGGCTTTGATCTTGCCTTCAAGGTCCGATATCTGGCTTTGCAGCTGATCATTATTTTTCTGGCTCTTTTGCAGCATTCTGATCAATGCAAGCTGCTGCTGATTACTCTCGCTCATCAGATTCAGCAGGCTGCGGCTGTCATAGCTCAGATTCGGGGGCAGCTTTTGCATCAGACCAGCGACCTTTTGCCGCTGTTCCAGCGTAGCATCCGTTGACGTGTAGGCAACAACCGCCAGTACAGGCGCTGGCCAGGGCTGTTTCTGGCCCTGTTTCTTTAACCAGCGCTCTCTTTCGACATATGTCATTACATTGAGCTGGCGCTGAATGTGCAGCAGTTGCTGTACTTCCTGTGCTGCACAGCTGCTCCCAGCGCCGCTTAATCGACAGCCACTACCACTACTGGCCGTTTTTTGTTGCATGGTCTGGCACCCACCAAGCACAAGTATGCTCAGTACCAGAGGGATGGCTTTGTTAATCATGGTCTAGTCCATTGCTGGGCTGAGTCCGAGAGGAGCGGCCGCAGGGCCGGTCAGGAAGATTACACCGCGAGGTGTTCAGACTCTGGCAGTTCGATACGGAAGCATACATCAAAGCCATGGAGGTCGTGCAAGGTAAGACTGCCGCCATGGGCTTCTATGCAGTCTCTGGCGACACTCAAACCGATTCCAGAGCCTTTCAACGGCCCCAGACGTTGAGACTGTCCCTGATAGAAGGGTTCAAAGATACGAGCTCGTTCCGCAGCAACTATGGCCTGACCGGTATTGGCGACGTCAATGATCAGCCGGTTGTTGATTGTTTGCCAGGCAACCAATATCTGACCTTCCCGTGCGCCATAGTTGATGGCATTGGAAATCAGATTGTCGAGGCAGCGTTGCAACTTGTGCCGGTCGGCTGGCCAGCTCAGAGCATCGCCCTGGGTTTGCAGGTGGATCTGCTTCTGTTGCACGCTCAGCTGATGCAGTGTGACTACTTCCTTGATGAGAGTGGGCAGTTCACACGCACTCACTGCCATTGGCAAATTCTGATGGAGCATGTTGTAGTCCAGCAGTTGCTCTATCAGACGCTGTAGTTGCTGGCTGTTATATTGCATCAGCTCCACAACCTCTTGCTGCGAGGTGTTGAGCTCTCCCAGTACACCTTCCCCCAATAGATCAGCGCCTTCACGCAGGCTGGCAAGCGGCGTTTTGAGTTCGTGTGACATGTGCCGCAGAAATTGCTTTTTCTGCTGTTCGAGGGATGCAAGTTGTTGATCCAGCCAGTGCAGTTTGCCGCCAAGATTAGCCAGCTCTGCCGGGCCTCCAATCCGATTGGAAGGAAGGGCCTTACCTTCTCCCAGCAGTGTGATCATTTTCTCCAGACGGCGAACGGGGCGGGTAATGACCAGACCACTCATGATCATCAGCACCAGACTGAGAGCGAGCAGAAGGGTTGAGGAAAGCAACAGGTGAGTCCGGGTGTCTTCATTAAAGTGGTTAAGCTCATCGAGACGCTGATTAACCAGTTTATCCACGCTGTCGCGTAGCTGTTCAGTCTTGTTATCAATCTGGGTCAAGACAGTATCAAGCTCGTTGGCAGTATCCTGGCCACTCACAAGGTCAGGCAATGGGACAAGCAGTTGTTCCAGCTCCTGGTACAAGCCACCAATATCTGCCTGCTGATGTTGTAGCTCCAGCAAGTTTCTGAAACGGTCCAGTTGTTGTGAAAACAAGGTGTGCAGGCTGTCGGCTCGGACGACCTGGAACTGTCGTGCCGTGCGCTCCAGTTCGATGGAGAGGCTGACCAGTTGTTGACCCCTTTGAGTCGTCGACAGTGCTTCCTGACTGTACTGCTGCATCCGACTGGCAACAGTGTCTAATGAGTGGGTGGTTTCATAGATCAGGTACAGGAGAGGTGCTGTAACCAGTACAAAACCCAGCAACACGAGCTGGAGTAGTGTTCTCGGGCGCCAGTGACGGCTAACAGTGGACGTGGCAGGCATCGAGGGGCGAAAGCTCACTGTGAGGAGGCGGGGAGGATGCCTTAGCTTAGTCAGCATGATGAAAATAACAATGTTCAGTTAAGATCGTGGCTCATACCCGTAAGGAGTACGAAGCGGTCTTAACTTTGAAAATTTGCAAACTCTTCAGCACTCAAAACACCGTCTTGATTCACATCCAGCTCGGCGAATTGGAGGCTGAGGGCTTCGTTGATTTGGGCCTCGCTGACACTGATGGTTCCGTTCTGGTCTTCATCGACCTGATTGAATGCCTCGTTTCCAAGGGCATTAGCCGTACCGGAAACCACCAGACACAAGGCTAGCAGACTGATTTTCTTCATCTGTGCAGGGTCCTTTCGCTGAGGTTCTACTGCTTTCTGTCACGACCTTCAGGAGTCGTAATACATGACAAAAAGGCAACCCGGCCATACGTAATGCATTTTCATCCTGAAGGGGAAAGCAATACGCATTGCGGCCGGACACCTTGCTGGAGATGCCAACCAGCCTCTGTCCATAGCGGCTGGTCTGATCCTTCTTGGATCTCTACATCCTTGACGCGGTCATCCTGACCTGTTCGTCCGTGAACTGCTGGTGATGTTGGATGACTATCACCTCCTGCTTGCAACTGGCTTTGCTTCCCTGACAAAAACCAGTGCCGGCAATCCATTGCTTTGAGCTCCTTTATTGGAAATGCCTGTCCTTTTCCTCACCTCATGCAGAGGCTCTGCATCCTGCATCCAGACGTAGCAAATACGTTAGCACTACGATGAGCTTGTCTCTCCCTGTTGGCGTCCTCAACAATCGTAGGTCAGGTATCATCCTTGTTGAGCTTCCTGCCTGGTCCCACAATCCTGTGGGATCATTTGACTCTCCAGCCAACCCTGGCTGGATGAATTGTCAAAACACTTATGTGCTCAAGACCGAAGCTGCTTGAGTTGCTTAAACTCACTAAGGTCCAGCGTTTTACTGTTGTTTTTGTCCAGTTGTGAGAACGCTGCTTTCAGACCCGGCAGCTGTGCAGCCTCTGCAGGTTGTAACTGTTCATCATAATTGCTATCCAGCTGGTCAAAGAGATCCTCAATCACAGTGCTGGCATCTGACTGACGAAACGGTATTAACAGAAGCAGCAGTGCGACCAAGACCACCAAATGGATACCAACACCTGTATAAATACCTGTGCGTGTCATGGCGCGGTTCTCACGTTCTTTCAAATGTTCATTGCTTGTCACGCTCTTGCCAGCTCGCTCAGAGCTGGAGCTACTTTCGTATAAGTGCTCGACAACAGGCATGATCGCAGAATGTGTGACGCTGCTGGACAAGAAGACTTCCGGGGTGGCTGTGGCAGTCGGTTTAGGATGAAGCCTTCTTGCCCAGCACCGCATTTGCGGTTGCGTCACAGAGTATATATCAAACCCCGTGCCATCTTTTTAAAAATCATTTAAAAACAATGGTTTAGTTGATTTTTTTCGTGTGAGTTAAGAGAAGAGGGAAATTTTCCCCCTGGATAGGTATGAAAGTGTCGCTAAATAGAGACATCTTTAACTGAGGGATGCTGATGATTTCAGTCCGTAGCAACAACGACAAGGTTTTGCCGTTGTTGCTGATTTGCGACGACCAGTAGTTTCAGCCATTTAAAGTGTCATTAATTGGCGACACGCAGCTAAAAGCGACTAGTCATAAATTCAGCACATGCAAGGTATCGCCGTTATACTGCTCAGGCAGCGGGTGAGGTTATTTTGATGGACGTCACCAGCTGTCAATTAAGCTATCCCCGTTGACAGGAAACTGAATGAACTCAGCTGCAAGTACCTGGTTGCCCGTGAGCCAGGTTATCTCTCGCAATCTTTCTGTATTCGAAGCGTCATCATCACTGCTGGTGGTCAATGCTCCAGAGATAGGAGTATGGCAACCATGGAGCGCAGATACGGTTCTGCATTTTTTCTCGCAGGATTTTCGCGTTCATAGCGAATTGCAGCAGGCAGGCTTTCAAAGCCATTTTGCTGCTGTTGCTAATGAGCTGCCAGACAATGCTGATGTTTTGTTGTACTGGCCCAAGTCAAAAGAGCTGGCACGTATGCTATTGAGCATGCTGTTAAGTCACATGGATGCCGGACGGCAGCTCTGGATCGTGGGAGAACATCAGGAAGGCGTGAAAAGTGCGGCCAAGATTCTCCTTGAGGACCATGAAATCGAACTAAGTAAACTGGACAACGCGCGACGCTGTACTCTATACAGAGTAACAGTGGATCGGGCGTTTCCTGTTTTTGATATCGAGAGTTGGTTGCATTATTCAAGTGTTGTCCTGGACGACACCGAATTGCAGGTTGTAAGTCTACCGGGCGTATTCAGTCTTGGTGAATTAGACGAGGGTACAGCGTTATTACTGCCGAATATGAAGTTGCCAGAGCAAGGTCGTGTTCTGGACTTTGGCTGCGGAGCAGGCATTATTGGGGCAGTTGCAAAACGACGAAATCCGCAGCTGGACATCGAATTAATTGATGTGAGTGCCTTGGCATTGGAAAGCGCCAGGCGCACACTGGCTCAAAATGGCATAGAAGCGCTGGTGTATCCGAGTAATGCGTGGTCGGATATCGAAGGGCGATTCAAGGTGGTACTGAGTAATCCGCCGTTTCACACGGGAATCAAGACGGATTATCGTGCAGTGACCGAGCTGATTGCGCAGGCTCGAAAAAAGATCGTGTATGACGGCTGGCTTGAAGTGGTCGCCAACGCGCATCTTCCCTATGAAGGATGGTTGCAGGAGCAGTTCAAGCGTGTTGCCGTTGTGGCTGAAACAACGAAGTTCAAGGTGTATTCAGCCAGGGGGTAACAGTTAACGCCAATGTTGCGGTGTTAGACAGCGTTCAGGGATGAACAATGGGATATCAAGTAACGAGGCTGGTCGCCAGGAAAGGCTCAACATTTGGCCTAAGATGAATTTTACAGTTAGGCAAATAACTATGCGTGAATATGTGAATTCAGCCTGGGTTGCATGTGTATTCAGAACACTGTTAAGCCTGGGAATAAATGCCAGTGAACTCTTTGCTCGTTTCCAACTGAAAGAAGAGGATCTCAGTTGCCCAACCGCAGTGATGGATGCTGAACGGTTGAGGCTGTTATGCAAGGAAGTAGAAAAGACTCATCCTGACTTCGGCCTGTTGGTGGGGCTCCATCTTCACCCCATGAGCTTCAATAGTCTGTCATTGGAAGTGTTATCTCAGTCCAACCTGCTCAAGGCATTACAGGCCTATGGTGATAATTTTCATCGTATTTGTAATCTGGGTGAGGTTGCGATCGAGCAGACCGCCGACTATGTAGAAATTGGCTTGGTGCCTAATCAGGACTTTGACAGCATATCCACCGCGTTGGTGGACGCTAATCTGTCTACCATCGTAACCCTGAGCCGGTTTGTAACTGCTTCACCCATCAAGCCTGTTCAGGTCGTCCATTACAATAAGGCCATGTTCCCTCGCTATGAGGAGTTTTTTGCAGCTCCTGTTGTCGCCGATGGTTTTCGGATTGCGCTGCGCTACAGCGTGGAGGAGGCGACCAAGCCACTGTATTCCTACATTGAAGGGCAGGGTGAAGAGCTCCGGCGGTTCATTTCTGACTCCTCACCCGTGGCGCTGGGGCAGAAGGTTAAGCTAATCATTGCCAAAGGCTTGGGGCAGAAGAAAGTGACTCTGGAGTATGTAGCAGCGCAGCTGTACATGAGTCCCCGTTCATTGCAGCGCAAGTTGTCAGAAGAAGACCTGTTGTTTCAGGATTTGCTGGAAAACGTGCGCCGCCATCGTGCCAGAGTGTTATTCACCAATCCGGACATCCCTCTTATCAAGGTGAGCAGCCAGTTAGGATTTCAAAGTCAGAATGGTCTGAGCCGCTTTACGCGGGCATGGATGGATATGAGTCCGCGGGAGTTAAGACGCAAATGGACTCCTGCTCGTGGACAGCAGGTTGATGTGATGGAAGCGATGTCCTGATGTAGTTGTTTGAGATCTGCGTTCAGTAAGCCGGACTAAGAAAAAAGGGGCGCTCATGCGCCCTTTTTGCTGTGCGGGAGACTAGCTGGCATCAGTTGCATCGTCCGCGATGGCTAGCAGAGGAGTCAGCAGCGTGGTGTCTCTGCAGGGGCGTCCATTGGCTGTCATGGCTGCACAGGTGAAGCGGCCTTTTACCATTAGTTTATTGTCAGACGTACGATGAATTGCTTGCTCGAAGATGACTCGAATCCTGCCCTGGCGCGCAACCCTGAGTGCAACCGTGAACTCGTCTCCACTGCTAAGCGGGGCCAGATAGTCCAGCTCGGCACGAGCAACAACAACATGAATACCAGCTCGGGTCAGTTCTGCGAAGTCTAAACCTATTTGTTTGATGAACTCATGGCGGCAGTGCTCCATATAGTTCTGATAAACGGCGTTGTTCACTATGCCCTGCATGTCACATTCATAGTCGCGTACGCTTGTGGTGATCATGTAGTGAGGCGTAACCATCATTCTTACCTTATGTTTATAGGACGATTCGGGGTGGTAGTGATGCATCGTATTGTCAGGCTTGAAGATGGTTGAAAAAGCAGCACTCAGACAACGTGTCTGTACAGATGCTGCTCAGGGTGCTGCATTAGCCCGATTTTGCGCGGCTTAGACTAAAGTATTCCTGCCTTGCAGAACAACCGGAATCTAGATGTTCTGCTCGCTATTACTGTCTTGTGCACAGAGTTGTCCAGATTTTCTGTGGATAAGATGGCAGTGCAGGTGAGGTCTGAGGCGGATATCAGTAGAATGAACGCCTTATTCTGGAAGAGGTGCTTATGCGCGTTTGTGGAGTTGAGTTTAAAGGTGGTGAGGCCATTGTGGCACTGCTGGAGCGTGATCGTGGACTGTTTCACTGGTTGCCCTGCCGTACCAATCGGATCACGCTCAAAGATGATGCCAACGCTGAGGGGATCCGTCATTTCCAGTTCACCTTTGCCAAGCTGATTGAGGATTACAAGGTCGATCATGTCGCCATGATCAGTCGTCCACACAAGGGGCGTTTTGCTGGAGAGGGGGCGACCTTTAAAATGGAAACGGCTATTCAGCTGATTGAAAATTTGAACTCAACGCTGTTAGAACCCAGCGACATCAAGAGTGTTTTAAGTCGCTTTCCGGTAAATGAACAGGATATTGGGGTCAAGCGCTTTCAAAAAGAAGCATTTCTTGCTGCCTATACCTGGCTGAATAAGCAGCTGGCAGGTACCGAGTAATACATTGAGTATTTCTCGGTCAGCAGTGGAAAGCCTGATGCCACGTGGCTTTCAGGCTTTTTCCTGAGCTTTTCCACAAGACTATCAACCCTAAGTGGGGATAACTCGTCGATCAGCCTTTCCAGAGGATGGCTGTGACTTCATCATCATCCACCTTCCACCATTCATCTGGATCTTGCTGCTCTTCCCAGCCACTGCGAATACAGCGCACCTGGCAAGACAGCACCTTGCTGGCTTCTTTGGCGCAATCCAGGTCGGTTTCCCAGGGAGTGGCTGCCGAGTCAAACCAAATGCTGGTGAACTCCTTGCCGGCTGCCCGCTCTACAACAGTGATCGGAATGCCCTGAACCTTGGTGTGCTGACTGTCACCACGTTTCTTAAACGGTGGCAGCTCGCCAAAGCACTGTTCCAGCCAGGAGCGGATGCTCTCAACGGAGGCATTTTTTACATAGATTTCTATGTCAGGATGTCGGGGCATATCAGGTGTCCAGAAAACGTACTAGCCAAATCAGCAAAATCATCAGGTAGCCACTCAAAGCGATCAGCCCTCCGATGACTGCAGCGGCAATGCCCACCGTGCCCACCCAGTACTCTGTCTGAGGTGGCAGGTGGAACCAGGGGGCCACGATATGAATTGCGACCCCGGGAAAGAATAGCAGGGCTCCGACCAGCATTCTGATCAGGTAGCGCAATGGCTGTTCACTGCGTGCCCTGATGGTGTCGAGCCAGGAAGCCAGTATGGTCATATCAGCTTAAAAGCCGCGCCATAATATTCTCATACAGGTCAGACAGCGTATCGAGGTCCTTGCTGCGAACACATTCATTGATCTTGTGAATGGTGGCATTGACCGGGCCGAGCTCGACAACCTGAGCGCCTGTTGGTGCTATGAAACGGCCGTCAGAGGTACCGCCTGAAGTGGATAGCTCAGTGTCATAGCCTGCAACGGCTTTGATGCTTTCGACACAGGCGGCAACCAGATCACCCTCGGCTGTCAGGAAGGGGTGGCCACTCAAGGTCCACTTTAACTGGTAATCCAGACCGTGTTTGTTCAGCACTGCCTCGGTGCGCTGTTGCAGCTGTTCTGCTGTGCTCTCAGTGGAAAAGCGAAAGTTAAACTGGGCGTCTACTTCACCGGGCACCACGTTGGTAGCGCCTGTACCAGCATGAATGTTGGAAATCTGGAAACTGGTGGGAGGGAAGAAGGCATTGCCATTATCCCATTGGGTCTGTGCCAGTTCAGCTAGTGCAGGCGCGGCTTTGTGAATGGGATTGTCCACCAAGTGCGGGTAGGCAACATGCCCCTGAATCCCCTTGACCTGGAGATGGCCACTGATAGAGCCGCGACGGCCATTCTTAATGATGTCACCCACCTTCTCTGTACTGGATGGCTCTCCGACTATACACCAGGTGATCTTTTCCTGACGTGCTTCGAGGGTTTCTATCACTCGCACCGTGCCATTGATAAAGGGGCCTTCCTCATCGCTGGTGATCAGGAATGCAATAGAGCCTTTGTGGTCAGGATGGTGATCGATAAAGCGTTCAACAGCCGTGATCATGGCTGCCAGGCTGCCTTTCATATCGGCAGCACCACGGCCATACAGATAGCCATCCCGGAAGCTGGGCTCGAAAGGTGGGCTGTCCCACTTTTCCAGTGGGCCGGTAGGAACAACATCGGTATGGCCAGCAAAGCACAGTAGAGGGCCTTCCGTGCCACGGCGGGCCCAGAAGTTATCGGTATCTTCAAAACGCAGACGTTCGATCTGAAAGCCCAGCGCCTGCAGGCGCTCAATCATCAGCTCCTGACAGCCAAAGTCTTCAGGTGTCACGGAGGGGCGGCGAATCAGCTCGGCAGCCAGGGTTAAAGTGGGGGAGAGTGTGGTCATTGCTCAACTATCTTGCAGAGTGGCGAGGTAATGTTGATAGAACTGCTTGGCGGTGCGTCCACTGTGGCTGGCTCGCCCCATTGCAAACAGGCGGGCTGTCTGGTGCAGCGCTGATCGGTCAGCGTTAACGTCCCCAAACAGCTGATCAACCATGGTGAAGTAGGTGTCCCAGCTGGCTGGGTAAAAGGACAGCCACAAGCCAAATCGGTCTGAAAGGGCCATCTTGTCTTCAACCGCATCGGCGTAGTGGATCTCTCCATCCACGACCTGAGTCTGTTGATTGTCTGACATGTGTTCAGGTAACAAGTGACGTCGGTTGGAGGTGGCATAGATGCGCACGTGCTCAGGAGGGAGTTCCAGTCCGCCTTCCAATATGGATTTCAGTGGCTTGTAGCCCACTTCACCTTCTTCAAATGACATGTCGTCGCAGAAAATGATGAAGCGATAGGGTTCGGCTTCCAGCAGATCAAGAATTTCCGGCAGCCACAGTAAGTCCTCTTTGTCGACCTGCACGACTCTGAGCCCCTGTGGGGCCAGTTCGTTAAGTAACGCTTTGATAAGTGAAGATTTTCCGGTCCCTCTGGAACCCCATAGCAGCGTATGGTTACTGGGCTTTCCTTGCAGAAAGTGCTGAGTATTGCTCAGAAGTGCCTGCTTCTGACGTTCCACACCAAGCAAGGACGTCAGACGAACAGGATCGAGCCGACTGATGGGCCGCAACTGATGAGTATGGACGCGCCATACAGCCGCGTAGGTAGTTTTCCAGTTGACGAATGACATGGGGCTCTCCTTCAGTGCCCCATCATACTGAGCTGAACCGAGGTAGGCCAGCCGCTTGGCCTACCAGTCGGTTTGAATGCAGCGTCCTAGGTCACAAACTGATTGAGTTCACTTCCCAGCGCTCGCAGTTTCTGGGTGACGGTCTGCTCTTTATGGCGCGCGGCTTCCATCATGACCTGAGTTTGCTCTGATAACTGACGGATATGGCTCAGGCGTTGGCTGATGGCCTGACTGACCTGATTCTGCTGGTCGGTCGCACTGGCAATTTGCACATTCATACTATGAATGCTTTCCACATTGGACAAAATGTCACCTAATCCACCAGCACCATCATCCACGTTGTTAACACCCTTTTGTGCCCAGCTGCGGCTGCGTTCCATGGCGGTACGAGTATCCTCCATACCTTTTATCAAACGCTGAATGATGTCTTCGATCTCTTGTGTTGAATCCCCAGTCCGGCTGGCAAGGGTGCGTACTTCATCGGCCACGACCGCAAAGCCTCGTCCGGACTCTCCGGCTCTGGCCGCTTCAATGGCTGCATTCAGTGCCAGCAGATTGGTTTGTTCGGCAATACCACGAATGACATCAAGGACGGAGCGGATGCTGTCTCCTTCCCTGGATAGCTGCTGACTGACACTTTCGCCAGTCTCGATTTCGCCTTCGAGTTCGCGCATCGTGACAATCGTCTGTCGCGTGAGGTTTTCGGCGTGACGTGCCGCAGTGCGGACACTGTCTGCGGCTGCGGAAGCCTGACCGGTATTGTTAGCGATCTGCTCGATACCCTGACTCATTTCAACGACGGCATGGGCCGTATCGGCGATGGAGGCATGTTGTTCATGTAGCCGCTGCTGAGTCTGTACGCTGTGCTCGTTGACTTCACTGTTCGCGCTTATCACCTCGGCCATGGTGGTCTGCATATGGCTCACCAGCTGGTGTATGCGGCTGACGAAGCCATTGAAAGCCAGGGCCAGCTGACCGATCTCATCCTTACTCTTGGGCGCCAGGGCAATGGTGAGGTCGGCATCGTCAGTATTGAGCTTTTGTAGCTCCCTGGTGGTCAGTAATACCGGTCTTACTACCGAGGAGGTGACAAACCAGTAACTCAGCAGGATGATGGCGATACCTGCCAGAAGGCTACCCCAGAGAATCGATTGGCTGAGAGTTTTGATGCCCGGCAGGGTGGATGTGTAGGTATTTACCTTTGCCTGGCTGTCCTGTTGCAGTGCATTGAGTGCGCCTAGCAGATGCAGGGACTGGTCGCTCAGATCGTTGAATAATCCATCAGCCACGGCGCCCATAAAGCGCTGATCAAGCCAGCTATCTCGGGAGTGGCGGTAAGTGGTCAGCAGCGTATCCAGTTGCTTGGCCTTATCCGGACTGAGAAAGCCGTTGGCAAAGACCGCATTCAATGCCTGCTCTGCACTGTCGCTGGCCTCCTTCAGCTGTTGCAGTGCGTCGGGGTCATCAGGTTCGAGCAGCAGTCGATAGAGAGCAATTGTCTGCCGTTGAATGGAGAGGCTGCCCTGAGTGAGGTGGTCAGCATGGTCGCGAGCAGGGCCAGTAACGTAATCCAGCGCCTGACTGAGTGATTTGCCTACCCAAATGCCGATACCGCAGGCAGTGAGCAGGGCCAGACCGATGAGCAAGTAACTAATACCTACCTTATGTGCCAGTTTCATCTAGAGCGATCTCATTGTTGTTTTTGTGAATGGAGTTCACTAAGGGGTGAACTTAAAAGAGATGGCAGAAACTGTAAAGTAGACCTAGGGCGGGCATTGTGATGCCGGGTAAGTGTTGAGTTGAAGAGAAAAGAAAAACGGGGCCGTCTGGCTAATGCCAGTCAGTTAAGCCCTACAGCTTGACCTCCTGCGCCCTGAAGCGAAAATCCGATGCTTGTTTTGAGCATCGGATTTTTTATGCGACTTTCCTGCGCCCTGGCACTGACTCACGAAGCGGCTTCTGCTACTCACTTCCTTGACGAGCTGGGGCGCTGCTTGATCCAGAGCGGATCAGCACCGCACTGGAAACGGCGGGAGTGGCGACTTTGCGTAAACGACGCCTCCCTCTTGAAACCATGATCGGGTGCGTGATCGCCATGGCGTTGTTTCGCCGGATGACAGCCTGGGATGCCGCGAGTCGCATGGACATCATGCTGCCTGGGCAAGAGGCCATGGGTAGCGCCCAGTGCCATCGTGCAAGGTCGCCAGCGCTTGGACAGCTGCGGTGCGAGAAGTCTTTTTCCTGACTCAACAACGCTGGCATGCCAGCGCCATTGGCTCCTGCTGCTGCGCAAGGAGGGGCTCAATACGAGGTGCTGCGCAAGTTAGGCCGTCAAGATGCCATCGTCTCGCTAAAGATCACGCCGCAGGCGCGCAAACAATGGCCCGAGCTGCCAGACACGCTATAGGGCAAGACCATCAAGGGCAAAATGCGGCAGGTACTGACCTCGATGATCGATCCTCTGCGCTTCCCGCCCGACGACATCGTGGATCTGTACAGCCAGCGTTGGGAAATCGAATTGGGCTATCGAGAAATGAAGCAAGGCATGCTCGCGGGTCACTACACACTGCGCAGTAAGACGCCGGAGATGATTGAACAAGAACTGTGGGGCGTACTGCTGGGGTACAACCTGCTGCGTTATCACATGCTGGAAATGAGTCGCCACTGCCCTGGCATCTACCCCTGCGAAATGAGTTTCACCGCTTGCGCCTGGGCGATCCTGGGCTTCTTGAACGGGTCTCTTTGAAGCATCCAGGCAGCATCCCTCGCCATCTGGCTGAACTACAGGCTTTGGTCATGCACTACGTCCTGCCTCATCGGCGTGAGGATCGCAGTTATCCACGGGTGGTCAAGCCCAAGCCGTCCAAGTATCCGACCAGAAATAAAAATGCCAGTCAGCTTAACTGACTGGCATTAGGCCGTCTGGCCCCGTTTCGTGCGTCTGTTATACCGATCAGTTGTGTGCGTGCAGCGCTTCATTCAGCTCAATGGCTGACTTGTTGGTCTTGCACTCGATGCGGCCGGTTTGTGAGTTGCGACGGAACAGCAGGTCAGATTGCCCTGCCAGCTCAGACGCCTTGATGGTTTTGACTTCCTGGCCCTGGTCATCCAGCAGAGTGACTTTCGAGCCACCGGTCAGATACAGGCCGGCTTCCAGAGTGCAGCGATCACCCAGTGGGATGCCCAGGCCGGCATTGGCGCCCAGCAGGCAGTTTTCACCGACAGAGATCACCACATTGTTACCACCGGACAGGGTGCCCATGGTGGAGCAGCCGCCACCCAGATCTGAGCCTTTGCCAACGACCACCCCTGCAGAAATACGGCCTTCGACCATGCTGGTGCCGAGAGTGCCTGCATTGAAATTGACAAAGCCTTCATGCATCACGGTCGTACCCTCGCCCAGATGTGCGCCCAGACGAATACGGTCTGCATCACCGATACGAACGCCAGCAGGGACGACGTAATCTGCCATGCGCGGGAATTTGTCGACGGAGACTACCGTCAGCCATTCACCTTTCAGACGCGCCTGCAAGCGACGAGCATTCAGCTCGTCCAGAGCGATCGGACCCTGGTTGGTCCAGGCAACGTTGGGCAGCAGGCCAAACATGCCAGTCAGATTCAGCTGGTGTGGTTTGACCAGACGGTTCGACAGTAAATGCAGCTTCAGGTACACCTCAGCCAGGCTGGCAGGGGCTGTATCGCTTTCCAGAATAGTGACTACCAGTGGCTGTTCTGAGTCCTGGCTGATGGCCAGCAGTTCCGCCATCTGCTCATATTCTGCCTGGGTCAGGGCAGTCGCCAGGGCTGGAATGCTGTCCTTATCCAGAGCAATCACCTGATTGCCACCCTCGTATCCCAGCTGGTGCTTGAATACATCCACCAGTGCAGCGGTGGGATTCAGCAGGGGATAGGGGTAGAACACTTCCAGCCAGGCTCCTGCCTGAGACTGGCTGCCGATACCAATCCCAAGGGCGAGGTGGGATGTGCTCATGGTGTATCTCCTATATCTGTCATTGTGATTAAAAACGGTAAGGCTTCAGTGAGGGCTGACTCAGCCCAGCCACTGAGCGTAGTCTGCTTCTTTGAATCCGAGGTGACGGCTGCTGCCCGTATCCAGCAGAGGGCGTTTGATTAATGCAGGCTGTTCCAGCATCAGTGCAATCGCCCGTTGGCTATCCATATCGCTTTTCTGTTCGTCACTGAGTCCACGCCAGGTCGTGCCACGAGTGTTTAGCAGCGCTTGCCATCCCAGCTCATCACACCAGCTTGTCAGTTGTTCCTGGGTCAGGCCATCCACCCGGTAATCATGAAAGCGATAGTCCAGCTGCCGGGCTTCCAGCCATTTGCGAGCCTTCTTGATGGTGTCGCAGTTTTTGATCCCGTACAGGGTGATCATCGGTAAGTCCTGTGTCATGACATTTGGTCAGTGGCTGGCTATTTTTTTAGATGCGTGACTCAACAAAACGGCGGATACGCTGCGCCGCTTCCACGCATTCTTCCAGTGTAGCCACCAGTGCCATACGTACGTGGCCTGCGCCGGGTATACCATCTGCTTCGCGAGACAGATAGCGGCCAGGCAGGACAGTGACATGCTGCTCGTTGAACAGGTCGCGTGCAAAAGCTTCATCATCCCCACCGGCTACCTGCGGCCACAGGTAGAATCCTGCGTCTGGGCGACTGACTGTTATCACGTCGCCGAGAATATCCAGCACTGCGTCAAATTTGTGGCGGTAGAGGTCGCGATTCTGTTCGACATGCAGCTCATCATCCCAGGCAGCGATGCTGGCCTGCTGCACTTGCACCGGCATTGCACAGCCGTGATAGGTGCGGTATCGAAGGAAAGCTGTCATCAGTTCGGCATCTCCGGCGACGAAACCGGAGCGTAGTCCTGGCAGATTGGAGCGTTTGGACAAACTGTGAAAAACGGCACAGCGGCTGTAGTCGTGACGGCCCAGTTTGGCGCAGGCTTCCAGTAACCCCATCGGAGGCTGCTGCTCATCGAAGTAAATTTCCGAATAGCACTCATCCGAGGCGATGACAAAATCATACTGATCAGCCAGCTCCAGCACGCGGGCGAAGTCTTCCAGCTTCATTACTGCGCCAGTGGGGTTGCCTGGTGTGCAGAGAAACAGCAGCTGACAACGCTGCCAGATTTCTGCAGGAATGGCGTCGTAATCGGGGTTATACTGGTTTTTTGCGGTGCAGTTAAGGAAGTAAGGTTTTGCCCCAGCCAGGAACGCTGCACCTTCATAGATTTGGTAGAAAGGATTGGGACTGAGTACCAGTGGCTCAGGCTGGCTGCTGTCAATGCATGCCTGGGCAAAGGCAAACAGCGCTTCCCGCGTGCCGTTGACGGGCAGAATATGACGTTCAGCGTCCAGACTGCCTTCAGTCAGCTTGAAGCGACGTTGCAGCCAGCTGGCAATGGCCTGGCGCAGTTCTGGAAGCCCCTTGGTAGTAGGGTAGACAGACAGCCCGCTAATGGCATCAATCATGGCCTGCTCAACCATCGCCGGTGCGGCGTGTTTGGGCTCACCGATGGACAGTGCGATATGACGCAGGTGAGTGGGCGGTGTCGTTCCGGCCTTGAGCGCTGCCAGGCGCTCAAAGGGATAAGGCTGAAGGTCTTGGAGATGGGGATTCATCATGTTCAGATCTGGGCCAGTTCATCGAGTTGTTGACAGATGGCTGCGCGCAGGGCATCGCGCTGTGTGGGGTCTTCCAGCGGCTTGCCTTCCTGCGTGGTAATAAAAAATACGTCTTCTACACGTTCGCCCATGCTGGCGATCTTAGCGGTCTGCACAAATACGTCGAAGTCGTAGAAAATTTTACCGAGGGTAGCCAGCAGGCCTGGGCGGTCAGGAGATATGACCTCCAGCACCGTCCGCTTGTTGTTGGCATCATCGCTGATGTGCACCTGGGTCGGCATGGTGAAATGTTTGAACTGCCGTGGCACACGCTTGCGGACGATGTCAGGGAACTCATCAGGTGCTGACAGTACTTCTTCCAGATAGCTTCTGATCTGGCTGATACGCTGGGGAGCATGGCCCAGAGACTGGTTGTCCTCATTCAGGACAATAAAGGTATCCAGACTGAAGCCATCGCGCGAAGTGATGATGCGTGCATCGTGAATGTTGAGATTCAGTTGCGATAGTGCTGCAGTGGTCGCAGCAAAGAGGTCATCCTGATCCAGGGTGTAGATAAATATCTGCGTGCCGCCTTCATGGGCACGGCTGGTGGTTTCGCGAATGAGGATCAGTGGCCGGGTCTGGTCCAGATGATTGAGGATGGCCTCTGTGTGCCAGATGATGTCGCGTACACTTTCCCTTACGAAGTACTCATTGGGCAGTAAACGCCACAGACGATTGACGGCGACTTCATCCAGCCCCTGCTGTTGCAGTCCCTCCATTGCATCTTTCTGGATGTCTTCAATCAGCTCAGAAATATTGATCGGCTCATCCAGCCCCTTGCGCAGCATGTGCTTGGCATCGGAGAACAGCTGGCGTAGTAACGCGGCCCGCCAGGAATTCCAGAGATTAGGGTTGGTGGCATTAATGTCAGCCACGGTCAGTACAAAAAGGTAGTCCAGATAGATGGGGTCGCGTACCTGCATGGCGAAATGCTTGATCACTTCCGGGTCGGAAATGTCGCGACGCTGTGCAGTCATCGACATCAGCAGGTGATGGCGGACCAGCCAGACAACCAGAGCGGTGTCCCACTTGGGCAGCTTGTGGCGACGACAGAAGGCCAGTGCATCCTGTGCTCCCAGTTCCGAGTGATCGCCGCCCCGGCCTTTGCCTATGTCGTGAAAAAGTCCGGCCAGATAGAGCAATTCAATCTTGGGTAGTTTGTGAATCAGGCTGGATACGATGGGGAAGCGGTCTGCTACCTCTGGATGGCGGAACTGCCGCATCATCAGTAGCACTTTCATGGTGTGAGCATCGACCGTGTAGACATGGAACAGGTCGTGCTGCATGCGTCCGATAATATCGTTAAAGGAGGGAATATAGCGGCCCAGTATACCATAGCGGCGCATGCGATTGAGTTCCGTGGAGACGCCTTCCTGACTGCGTAATAGCTCCATGAACAGGCTGGTATTGCGGATGTCGGCACGGAACTTGTCATCGATGAGATGACGGTGCTGGCGCAGTAGACGAATGGTCGCTGCTCGCACTCCCTGCACTTCCGGATGCTGGGCGCGCAAGACAAACAGCTCCATCATGGCAAAGGGGTAATACTGGAATATCTTGTCGTGGGTAACTTCGAGGTACTGATTACGAATCTGGAAGCGGTTGTTGAGGGGGATGACGGTATCTTCTGCTTCCTGCGTGAGGATAGTTTCTTCAAAATGCTGTAACAACAGGTCATTCAGTTCGGCGAAGTAGCCTGCAACTCGATAGTACTTGCACATGAACTGCTCAATGGCCAGTGAGCCGGGTGCATTCTCATAACCGAAAAAGGTCGCCAGCGTCTGTTGATAGTCGAACAGCAGGCGGTCTTCCTCCCGACCGGTAAACATGTGCAGGGCATAGCGAACAGTCCACAAATACTCCAGGCCCTGGTTGATGCTCTCAAGCTCCTTCACCGTCAGAAAGCCATGGCTGACCAGCTCACTCAGGGACTCGGCGCCGTAGTGTCGCTTGACTACCCAGCCAATAGTCTGGATATCTCTCAAACCACCGGGGGAGTTTTTGATATTCGGCTCCAGATTGTAGCCAGTTTGCTGGGTCTTTTCGTAGCGAGCCCGTTGCTCTTCGCACTTGGCCTTGAAAAAGGCTCGCGATGACCATGCATCCTCAGAGGTAACCTTCTCCTGCATTTCTACCCTGAGACTTGCAGGGCCAATCAGTGTGCGGGCTTCAAGCAGGTTGGTCGCAATGGTCAGATCATCTCTGGCCTGTTTGTAGCATTCGGACACGGTGCGCACGCTACTTCCTACTGCCAGCTTGATATCCCATAGAAAGGTCAGAAAGGCGGCAAGGGACTCTTCATACTTGCTGGCATCCAGCTCATCGTCCATCAGCACCAGCAGGTCAATATCGGAGCAGGGGTGTAATTCGCCCCGACCGTAACCACCGACAGCCACCAGGCTGATATCATCGTCTTCAGGCAGTTGATGCCAGGCCCATGCCTGGCGTAACAACTGATCCATGAACCAGGCTCTGCCGTTGATCAGGCGACGAATGTTGTGGTGTTCGCGAAAACGGTGGTCCAGCGTTGATTTAGCGTGCTCAATGGCTTTCTTAAACAGAGGAATACTGTGACGGGTACGTCCCAGATCCTCACGGAAAGCAGCGACATCGAAAAGCTCAGTATCGTCTGGATAACTGTCCACAGGCAGAGCCATAGTTGTCTCCCAAAAAGGCTTAGATGCCGGTTTCATCCTTGCGCAGGGTCAGAATTTCCACGCCAGTATCTGTCACCAGCAGGGTGTGCTCCCACTGTGCAGACAAACGGCGGTCAACGGTTTCTACCGTCCAGCCGTCCTTTTTTGACAGCTTCACATGACGCTTTCCAGCATTAATCATTGGCTCAATGGTAAAGATCATCCCGGGCTTGAGCTCGACCCCGGTGCCTTGCTTGCCGTAATGCAGTACCTGTGGGTCTTCGTGGAATTCAGCCCCGATGCCGTGGCCACAGTATTCTCGTACCACGGAATAATGATTGCTTTCAGCGTACTGCTGAATGGCATGGCCAATATCGCCCAGACGTGCGCCGGGTTTGACCAAACGAATGCCGATATACAGACATTCCTTGGTGATATCAGTCAGGCGCTGAGCGTGTGGTATAGGTTTGCCGACGTGAAACATCGCACTGGTATCGCCGTGGTATCCATCTTTAATGACAGTAATATCGATATTAATGATGTCACCCTGCTTCAAGGGTTTGTCATTGGGGATGCCATGGCACACAACATGGTTCACAGAGGTGCAGATGGATTTGGGGAAGCCATGGTAATTCAGTGGAGCCGGAATTGCCTGTTGCTCATTCACAATATAGTCATGACAGATACGGTTTAATTCATCCGTCGTTACTCCGGGCTGAACGTGGGGTTCTATCATTTCCAGAACTTCTGCGGCCAGGCGGCCGGCAACACGCATCTTGGTGATTTCTTCCGGGGTTTTAATCTTGACAGTCATGAGGCTGGGTCTGGCTCCATAGCGAAAGACTCCCCAGTGTCGATGGCATTCTGCGGCTATCGGGCAGGGAGTTAAGGACGTTGGCCATTGTACACAGATTGCAGCAACGGGAAAAATTGCCGTGTAACTTTTGCTGGACAGGGTTTTGTGGTATAACACCGGCGCTTAAAGTGGCTACCCCCGATATGCATATGTTGCGGGAGCAATTTTAAACATCAACAGTGTTAAATCACACATGTGCCGACACAGCATCCGAGGGTGCCCTGAAAAGGGTCGGAGACTGGGGTACATGGAGGCCTAACCCTAACATCTAAAGGAAAAATCATGGCAAAAGTTACCATGCGCGACCTGCTGAAAGCAGGTGTACACTTCGGTCACCAGACTCGCTACTGGAACCCCAAGATGGGCAAATACATCTACGGGGCTCGCAACAAGATCCATATCATCAACCTGGAGCATACTTTGCCCATGCTGAATGATGCGCTGGATGTTGTTGCCAAAATGGCTGGTAAAAAGAACAAGATCCTGTTCGTTGGTACCAAGCGTGCAGCTGCTGAAGTTATCAAGCAGGAAGCTACCCGCGCCGGTATGCCTTACGTAAACCATCGTTGGTTGGGCGGCATGCTCACCAACTACAAGACCATCCGTCAGTCCATTCGTCGTTTCCGTGAACTTGAAGCACAGAAACAGGACGGTACTTTCGACAAGCTGACCAAGAAAGAAGTCCTGATGCGTACCCGTGAGATGGACAAGCTTGAGCTGTCTATCGGTGGTATCAAGGATATGGGTGGTCTGCCTGATGCCCTGTTCGTTATCGACGTTGAGCACGAGCGCAATGCCGTTCTGGAAGCTAACAAGCTGGGTATCCCTGTAATTGGTGTTGTTGATACCAACAGTGATCCTGCTGGCGTTGACTACGTAATTCCGGGTAACGATGACGCCCTGCGTGCAATTGAAATCTACGCTAAGTCAATGGCTGATAGCGTACTGGAAGCTGTAGCGCAGAACGCCGATGGCGACAAAGGCGAATTCGTTGAAGTCAGCGAAGACGCAGAAGCGGCAGCTCAGTAAGTAATTCACTGAGTTGACGTTAAAGAAGGGGAGCAGTGCTCCCCTTTTTTGAAAGCTGATACCCGTTCAAGATCATTTTAAGAGGATATCCGACATGGCAGCTATTTCTGCTTCTCTGGTGAAAGAACTGCGTGAGCGCACTGGCCTGGGCATGATGGAGTGCAAGGCTGCACTGGTAGAGGCCAATGGCGACATCGATCTGGCAATCGACAACCTGCGCAAGTCCAGCTCCCTGAAAGCGGCCAAGAAAGCCGGTCGTACTGCTGCTGACGGTGTGGTTGTAGTTAAACAGTCTGATGACAACACTTACGCTGTAGTGGTTGAAGTTAACTCTGAGACTGACTTTGTTGCTCGCGATGACAACTTCGCTGCCTTCGCAGCCAAGGTTGTGGGCAAAGCCTTCAGTGACAAGCAGATTGATGTGGCTGCGCTGATGGAAGGTGAACTGGAAAGCGATCGTTCTGCTCTGGTTCAGAAAATTGGCGAAAACATCAGTGTGCGCCGCGCAGCACAGGTAGCATCTGATGTGGTTGGCAGCTATGTTCACAGCAACAACCGTATCGCTGTTCTGGTTGCACTGAAAGGCGGTAACTCTGAGCTGGCAAAAGACGTAGCAATGCATGTTGCTGCTTCCAACCCTCAGGTCGTCAAACCTGCTGATATGCCTCAAGAGCTGATCGAGAAAGAGAAAGAAATCTTTACCGCTCAGGCTCAGGAGTCTGGCAAACCTGCAGAAATCATTGAGAAAATGGTGCAGGGCCGTATTCAGAAGTTCTTGGCTGAAAGCAGTCTGATCAACCAGCCTTTCGTTAAGAACCCAGAAGTCACCGTGGGTGATCTGGCCAAACAGGCTGGCGCTGAAGTGGTGTCTTTTGTGCGTTTCGAAGTAGGCGACGGTATCGAGGTCGAAAAGAAAGACTTCGCTCAGGAAGTTGCTGAACAGCTGAAGAAGTAATTCAGCTTCTGTTTAAACCGCCGACTGTTGTCGGCGGTTTTGTCTATATGGTGTATACCACATATCTGTATTCTGGAGCTCGACCTTATGGCCACCGAAAAGAATCAAGCCAAATATAAACGTATTCTGCTGAAGCTTTCCGGAGAAGCCCTGATGGGGGATGAGAGCTTTGGTATTGATCCTAAAGTGCTTAATCGCATGGCGCTGGAAGTGGGCCAGTTAATCGGGATCGGCGTTCAGGTAGGATTAGTGGTAGGTGGCGGGAACTTGTTCCGTGGTGCGGCATTAGATGCTGCCGGAATGGATCGTGTGACCGGTGATCATATGGGGATGCTGGCAACAGTGATGAATGCTCTGGCTCTGCGCGACGCTCTGGAGCGTTCAAATATAGCTACCCGAGTCATGTCTGCTATTCCTATGAGCGGTGTGGTCGATCATTATGATCGCCGTGGTGCTATTCGTGCTCTCAAGCAGGGGGATGTGGTTATCTTTGCTGCGGGCACAGGCAATCCGTTTTTTACCACCGACTCTGCCGCCTGTTTGCGTGGTATTGAAATTGAAGCAGATGTGGTACTAAAGGCAACCAAGGTTGATGGTGTCTATACAGCTGACCCGGTAAAAGACCCAGCCGCTACCAAATACGATTTTCTCACCTATGATGAAGTTCTTGAACGTCAGTTAGGCGTGATGGATCTTACAGCTATCTGTTTGACGCGCGATCACAACATGCCTGTTCGGGTATTTAACATGAACAAGCCTGGAGCGTTGGCTGGCATTGTGACTGGGGGGCCTGAGGGTACCCTTATCAGTGTGGCGCGTTAACCAAGTCGGGAGACCATAATGATTGAAGATATCAAGCGCGATGCTGAGCAGCGCATGCAGAAAAGCATCGAGTCGTTAGAAGGCCAGTTCAACAAGATTCGTACTGGCCGTGCAACGCCAGCGATTCTGGATGTGGTACGAGTAAGTTACTACGGTGTTGATACCCCGTTGAGCCAGGTGGCTAACGTCATTGTTGAAGATGCCCGTACCCTTCTGATTTCCCCATGGGAGAAAAAGCTGGTCCCGGAAATCGAGAAGGCGATCTATCGTTCTGATTTGGGGCTCAATCCGAATACTTCGGGTGACGTTATTCGTGTGCCTATGCCTCCATTGACTGAAGAGACGCGCAAGACTTACATCAAGCAGGCGCGTCAGGAAGCAGAGAATGCACGTGTCGCCATACGTAATGTGCGTCGTGATGCCAATGGTATGATCAAGGATCTGCTCAAGGAGAAAGAAATCTCCGAAGACGATCAGCGTCGTGCTGAGGAAGCTATCCAGAAAGTGACCGACAAATACATTGCTGATGTTGATAAGCATCTCGAGTCGAAAGAAGCGGATCTGATGGCGATCTGATGGTGAGGGCCGAGTTCGCTTGGCCCCAAACCCATAACGCTGCAAACGATGCAGTG
Source organism: Pokkaliibacter sp. MBI-7 (assembly GCF_029846635.1). Classification (NCBI taxonomy): domain Bacteria; kingdom Pseudomonadati; phylum Pseudomonadota; class Gammaproteobacteria; order Oceanospirillales; family Balneatrichaceae; genus Pokkaliibacter; species Pokkaliibacter sp. MBI-7. The sequence goes on from NZ_JARVTG010000001.1 coordinate 4,212,010, forward strand.
CATGAGTGTCGTATTCTCTATGTCTAAGGAAGTTGCCCTGAGTACAGTCCCTCGTCATGTAGCCATAATCATGGATGGAAACAATCGTTGGGCAAAAAAACGCTTTCTGCCGGGAGTGGCAGGTCATAAGGCAGGAGTAAAGTCAGTCCGTGCAGTCATTGATACCTGCATCAAGCATGGCATCGAAGTGCTGACGCTGTTTGCTTTTAGCAGTGAAAACTGGCGACGGCCAGAAGATGAAGTCAATGCGTTAATGTCACTCTTTGTGTATGTGCTTGAGCGTGAGGTTAAAAAGTTACACAAGAGTAATGTCAGGCTCAGAGTTGTAGGTGAGCGTGAGCGCTTGGGTGTGCAGCTTAACAAGCTAATTGATAGCGCAGAAGCATTAACCTGCAATAACACTGGGCTGGTTCTTGCTGTGGCTGCCAACTATGGCGGTCAATGGGATGTCGTTAATGCATGCAAGAAGTTAGTCGCTCAGGTTCAGGCTGGCGAGTTGGCGTGTGACGATATATCAGAAGATATTTTTAACTCAGCTGTGAGCTTGGGGGATCTGCCAGCCCCGGATCTGTGCATTCGTACGGGTGGTGAAAAGCGCATCAGCAACTTTTTGTTGTGGCAAATGGCTTATACGGAATTCTACTTTACACCAACGCTCTGGCCTGACTTTCGTGAGAAACAACTGCTGGAAGCGGTTGCTGACTTCTCTGGGCGCCAGCGACGCTTTGGCCATACTACTGAGCAAGTAGAGGCCATGAAAGGTGTTTAAGACTCGTTTAATTACTGCGTTGTGTCTGATCCCAATCGTCTTCTGGGGATTGTTTTTTCTACATGGCTTGAGCTTTCAGTTATTCACCGGTTTGGTTGTTGTGCTCGGTGCCTGGGAGTGGAGTTCTTTGGCGGGTATGCGCGATTTGCGCGACCGTTGTGTTTACATAGCGGCGATTGGCGGGAGCCTTGTTCTGCTCAGTCTGTTGTCGAGTGTACAAGTATGGTTGTTGCTCCCCGGTGTATTGTTCTGGTTGATTGCGGCTTACTGGGTTGTTCGTTATCCGCAAGCCCAAAGCTGGCATACCAGGCGATCCATGGCCTTGATCGGTTGGTGGGTGCTTGTTCCTCTATGGGTGGCTATGGTCTGGCTTAATGCGGTAGCCAATTTTGCTTCCTGGCTGGTCTATTTGTTGTTTTTGGTTTGGGGGGCTGATACCGGCGCTTATCTTGCCGGGAAACGTTTCGGGAAGACCAAGCTCGCACCTCAGGTTAGCCCCGGTAAGACCCTTGAGGGCGCTGCCGGTGCTTTTCTGACAGTTAGTCTGCTAGCTGCCGTATTTTCTTCCTTGTCTGTATTGCCTCTGTCTTTTGCTTCATTGTGGGTGCTGAGTATGCCGATTGTGCTGGTATCTATACTGGGCGATCTGCTTGAAAGCATGTGCAAACGAGCAGCGGGAGTGAAAGACAGCGGCAAGTTGCTGCCTGGTCATGGCGGTATTCTGGATCGCATTGATAGTTTGTGTGCTGCTTTGCCATGCTATGTCTTTGCCATCTGGACACTTGGGTGGGTTTGATCTTTTACTGCACAGGTAAGCTTGAAGCTTTTCTCACCTCAATGTAGTCCGGTGGATGGTTTTTTGATGTTTTTCGTCGGTTTTCGCCCAGTTGCAGTATTGGGTGCTCAAATCTGTCTGGTAGGTAATGGTTCTTAGAGGTTGAGCGATGACGAATCTGATCGCCCTGATAGTCACCTTGGGTATCCTGGTGACAATTCACGAATATGGACACTTCTGGGTTGCTCGTCGCTGCGGAGTCAGAGTGCTGCGCTTTTCAGTCGGGTTCGGAAAGCCTTTGTTTAGCTGGCATGATCGTCATGGTACTGAGTTCTGTATCGCTGCCATTCCTCTGGGTGGTTATGTGCGTATGCTGGATGAGCGTGAAGGAGAGGTTGCGGAGTCCGAGCGTTCGCTAGCCTTCAACACCAAGAGTGTTTATCAGCGCTTCGCCATTGTGGCTGCCGGTCCATTGATCAATATCATCTTTGCGGTACTGGTGTATTGGTGGCTGTTCGTTGTCGGTGTTCAGACCATTGTGCCAGTGATTGGAGAGGTGGTTTCGGGTTCGCCTGCAGCGTTGGTACAGGTGCCAGTAAATGCAGAAATAACTGCTATTGATGGGCATGCTGTCAGAAGCTGGGAAGAGGTAAATACCCGGTTAGCTGCGCTGATAGGGGAAACTACCAGCGTAGCTCTGGATGTGAAAACGAACGATGGCAAGAGTATTCACTATCAGCTGCCTATTGAACAATGGCTGGCAAAAGAGGCTGAGCCGGATCTGTTAAATGGTATCGGTATGTTACCTTGGCGACCACATTGGGACTCTGTTATTGGCGAAGTGGTGCCGGGGCAAGCTGCTGAGTTAGCAGGCCTGAAGGTAGGAGACAAAATTCTGAGTGTTGATGGTGAGGCTGTGTCCAGCTGGAGCCAATGGGTGGATATCGTGCAGAGGCATCCTGACCAGTCGATGCAAGTCGCCCTGATGAGAGGTGTACAGCAGCTCGGTTTGATATTGACACCTCATAGCAAGAACAGTGACGTCGATGGTAGGGTGATTGGTTACATTGGAGCTGCTCCACAGGTTCCTGTCTGGCCTGATGCGATAAAGCGAACCATTCATTACGGTGTCGTGGATGCATTTACTGAAGCGTTTCACAAAACGTCAGAAATGGTCAGTCTGATGGTTGCATCAGTAGGAAAGCTGGTTTCAGGCTTGATGTCCGTAGAAAGTCTTGGTGGGCCGATTACTATCGCTAAGGTTGCGGGTGCATCTGCATCGTCAGGGCTGGAGAGTTTTGTTTCCTTCCTCGCCTATCTGAGTATTAGTCTTGGTGTACTAAACCTGTTGCCAATTCCTATGCTGGATGGCGGTCATCTGCTGTTTTTTCTGGCAGAAATGGTTAAGGGTAAGCCTGTATCTGACACCGTGCAGATGATTTCTTTACGCTTTGGTATGGTGGTGCTCGGCGGCGTCATGTTGCTGGCTCTGTACAATGATTTGATGCGTTTGTAATATGGCGCTCATTTAATTGAGCAATGAAGCCCTGGATTAGCATGAAGCGACTAGTACACACTTTGGTTTTCGGCGCCTGTTTAGGGGTGTCTACAGCGTTGTGGGCTGACACATTCAAAGTTCAAGACATCAAGCTCGAAGGGCTGCAGCGCCTCGCCCCGGGCAACGTTTTTTCTGCTATGGGCATCAGCATCGGTGACACGATAGATGATAGCCGGGTGGCTTCTGCGATCCGCAGTCTCTTTGCTACTGGCAACTATCAGGATGTTGATATATCACGTCAAAACAACGTTCTTTTCGTATCCGTCAAAGAGCGTCCAGCCATCAGTTTGCTCGATATAGAAGGTAACAAGGTCCTCAAGACAGATGCATTGAAGGATGGTCTGAAGAAACAGGGCCTGGCAGAAGGTGAAATTTTTCAGCGTGCAACGCTGGACAGAATTCAGGCTGAATTAGAGCGGCAGTATCTTGCTCAAGGTCGATATGGGGCGAAGGTAACCGCTTCCGTTGAAGATGCTCCCAATAACCGTGTCAAAATTAATATCAAGATCAAGGAAGGTAGCGTCTCGAAGATTTCTCACATCAATATCGTGGGAAACAAACACTTTAGTAAGGATGAACTGTTTAAGCAGTTTCAGTTGAGCACCAGTAACTGGCTGTCCTTTTTTACTGATGATGATAAGTACTCAAGGGAGAAGCTTTCAGGCGACCTGGAGCGCTTACGTTCCTACTATCAGGATCGTGGCTTTGTAAATTTCAATATCGAATCTACACAGGTCTCTATTAGTCCTGACAAAAAGAGTGTGTTTATCACAATTAATGTCAGTGAAGGTGAGCAGTACAACATTGGCAAGGTGTCACTCGAGGGGGACCTGAGCCTGGGGCAGGCTGAGCTGGAGCAGCAGGTAGAGGTTAAGTCCGGTGAGTTGTTCTCCCGGAAAACCATTACTGAAGATGTGGATCGTTTGAAGGGCCGTTTGGGGCATGATGGTTTTGCATTCGCAAACGTTAACCCTGTGCCGGTAGTTCATGACGATAGCAAAACGGTCGATGTCACTTATTTCATTGATCCACAAACTCGCACTTATGTAAGACGTATCAACTTCACAGGTAACACCGTGACGGCTGACGAAGTGCTGCGTCGTGAAATGCGGCAAATGGAAGCGGCCCCGGTCAATACTGATCTGGTTGATAAGTCGAAGAAGCGCCTGGAACGCCTTGGTTACTTCTCTGAAGTTAACCTTGATATGGCGCCCGTGCCCAATACTTCAGATCAGGTTGACCTGAACTATTCTGTGGTAGAACAGGCATCAGGATCTCTGTCAGCCTCTGTTGGTTTTGCGCAGGGTGAAGGGCTTATCTTTGGCTTTGACGTATCACAGAAAAATTTCCTGGGCTCAGGTAATCAAGTAAGCTTCTCTTTGACCCGTTCTTCTGTGCGCACTGACTACAGTATCGACTATCTGGATCCCTACTATACGGTCGATGGCGTGTCGCGAGGCTTCAGTGTTTACTATCGTAAAACTGATTATGACCAAGAAGATGTCAGTGACTACCAGATGAGTAAGATCGGTGCCAATATGACACTGGGTTATCCTCTGGATGAAGACTCCAATATTTCTGGCACCATTGGCTATGAAAAAGTAGGTATTGATCTTGGCTCTTCTCCGATCCGTGAAATTATCAAGTACGTGGATAATTACGGTGACAGCTATAACGAATTCTTGGGCAGCGTCGCCTGGAATCGTAACCGCCTGAACAACACCCTGATGCCTACAGATGGTACTTACCAGCGTGCTGGTCTCGATGTGGCTTTGCCGGGTAGTACGCTCGACTATTACAAACTTGGCTACAAGGGCGACATTTATTGGCCCATCGGTCAGAAAGGCTATGCCGTACACTTGGGCACCAACTTGGGCTACGGTGATGGTTATGGTGGAGAGACCAAGCTGCCATTCTATGAGAACTACTATCTAGGCGGTATCAGCTCATTGCGTGGTTTCAAGACCGGATCTGTTGGACCCAAGGGTACCCCATGTATCGAGGGAACGGATTCTCCATGTGATGGCTCCGATACCAGCAGTAATGCTGTAGGCGGTAACGTGAAAGTGGCTGGTACCGCAGAGTTCATTTTCCCTGTTCCTTACTTTGAAGATAAGAGCTCTATCCGTAGTCTGTTCTTCCTTGATGCAGGTAACGTCTACGATACGAAGTGCGATCGCAGCATTGATTCCAGCTGCAGCAGGAATATTGATCTGGGCGATATTCGTTACTCAACAGGTGTTGGGGTTGTGTGGCTCACGCGATTTGCACCTCTGTCATTTGTCATTGCCCAGCCATTGAATGCGCAAGACGGTGACCGTAAGCAAAGCTTCCAGTTCTCTCTGGGGCAAACATTCTGATTTTTTAAAGGAGTGAAATGATGAAGACCTGGGCGAGTGCCATGCTCGTAGGTATGGGTCTGTCTCTGGCATCTGTTGCGCATGCAATTGATGTGGTTGTACTGGACGTGCCTCAGGCATTGTTCAGTTCCGAGCGCGCCAAGACATTCATGAAAGGGTTGGATAAAGAGTTTTCTGATAGCGAAGGACGCTTGGAAAGATTGGCTCGTGATATTCAGTCTGGTCAGCAGCAGCTGCAGAAGGATGGTTCAGTGATGAAAGACACTGACCGCCGCAAAACGGAGCAGTCGTTGCAGGATAAGGTCTCTGAGTATCGCTTTCTGCAGCAAAAGGTTCAGTCCGGCCGAGCAGATCGCCAGCAGGAGTTTTTGGATAATAACCGGGCTTTGCTGGATAAACTCATTCGTCAGATGATTGATCAGAAGAATATCAAGGTCATTCTTAACAAGCAGGGCACTGTCTATGTTGCGCCTGATGCAGACATGACTAAGACCTTGGTTGATCTGCTGAATAAGTCCAAATAACGGGACCTGCGTTTGATTTCAAAAACATTCACTCTTGGTGAGATCGCCAGCCATCTTGGGGCTGATCTTCATGGTGACAGCCAGCTCCCTATTCGGGGGCTGGCTACTCTCCGTAACGCTAAAGCCGACCAGCTCAGCTTTCTAGCTAACTCCAAATACGCCAAAGATTTGCAGGATACTCATGCTGGTGCCGTCATTATTGGACAGGATTTGTTAGGAAAATGTCCAACTAATGCACTGGTTCTGGCCAATCCTTACCTTGGTTATGCACGTATTTCTCACTGGTTTGTCACGGATGTTAATCCTCCTGCCGGTATTCATCCCAGTGCGGTGATTGCTAGCAGTGCAAGTATTGACCCTAGCACATCGATAGGCGCTAACGTTGTTATTGGTGAAGCTGTGGTGGTTGGTGCGAACACCATCATCGGGGCAGGATGCTTCGTGGGGACTGCCAGCATCATTGGTGATGGGTGCCATCTGATGGCACGAGTCACTCTTTATTCCAATGTAAGACTGGGTAATGGAGTTCTCGTTCACAGTGGTGCAGTCATCGGTTCTGATGGTTTTGGCTTTGCACCCCATCAGGGACGTTGGATCAAGATTGCTCAACTGGGCGGTGTTGAAATTGGCGATGATGTAGAAATTGGCGCCAATACCACTATTGATAGCGGTGCTCTCGAGCCGACGCGGTTGGGTAATGGTGTCAAGGTTGACAATCAGGTCCAGGTTGCGCACAACGTTCAGATTGGTGACTTCACTGCCATCGCCGGATGTGTTGGCATAGCAGGCAGTGCCATTATTGGAAAGCACTGTACCCTGGGTGGTGGAGTGGGTGTCGCAGGGCATCTGGAAATTGGTGATAACGTTCATATCACCGGGATGAGCCTTGTCAGTGCATCGATACGTGAGCCTGGCGTGTATTCCTCCGGTACTGCATTGACTACAAATGCGCAATGGCGCAAGAACGTAGCGCGGTTCCGTAATCTGGATGATATTGCCAAGCGGGTTAAGCAGCTGGAAAAAAAGCTGCATTCTAATTCTGAAGATAAAGGTTCACTCGATGATGGAAATTAACGAGATTCGGGAGTTTCTCCCCCATCGCTATCCCTTCCTTTTGGTGGATAGAGTGGTTGAAATTATTCCCTCTGAAGATGGTGAACTTGTTGGTAGCCGCATTAGCGCCTATAAGAATGTAACCATCAATGAGCCTTTCTTTAATGGCCATTTTCCAGATCATCCCATCATGCCTGGGGTGCTGATTATTGAAGCGATGGCTCAGGCGGCCGGTATTCTCGGTTTCAAAATGATTGATAAACGGCCTGAGGATGGTGCGATCTATTATTTTGTCGGAACCGAAAAGCTGCGTTTGAAGAGACCGGTGGTGCCAGGGGATCGTCTGGAACTCAATGCTTCAGTGTTATCGGTGAAGCGTAATATCTGGAAGTTTGAGTGTTTTGCACTGGTAGAAGGCAAAGAAGTTGCTTCTACTGTTATTACTTGCGCGGTAAGGGAAGTCTGATTTTGATTCACCCTCAAGCCATCGTTGATCCAAAGGCACAGCTGGCTTCCGATGTGGAGGTCGGTCCTTGGTCTTATATCGGACCTGATGTCACCATAGACTCAGGTACAGTTATTCACTCACATGTTGTTATCAAGGGGCCGTGTCACATCGGTAAGGATAACAAGATCTTTCAATTCTCGTCCGTTGGTGAGGAGTGCCAGGACAAGAAGTATCGGGGTGAACCAACTCGATTGATCATCGGTGACCGCAATGTCATCCGCGAGGGATGCACGCTGCATCGTGGTACCGTTCAGGATGAAGGCCTGACCGAGCTGGGAAATGACAATCTTTTGATGGCTTACGTGCATGTAGCTCATGATTGTCGGTTAGGAAGCAATATTATCCTGGCTAACACGGTGGGGCTTGCGGGGCATGTGAAGGTCGGTGACTGGGCGATCCTGGGCGGAATGGCGGGAGTGCATCAGTTCTGTAGCATTGGCGCCCATGCCATGATTGGTGGTTGCTCACTGGTACTGAAAGATGTGCCTGCTTATGTCATGGCGAGCGGAAATCCGTTGCAGCCTCATGGCATAAATGTGGAAGGCTTGAAGCGGCGTAAGTTTTCGGACGAAGCGCTGAAGACTCTGCGCAAGGCTTACAAAATTATCTATCGTCAAGGTAATACACTCGATAAGGCCATGGACGAGTTGCAGTCAATGACAGCTGACTGTCCTGAAATACAGCTACTGCTGGATTCATTGCAACAAGCAAGTCGTGGCATTGCCCGTTGATGTCGGTTTCTCGACCTTTGCGCGTTGCAATTCTGGCGGGCGAGTTATCGGGTGATATTCTCGGAGCTGACTTGATGTCAGCTCTTATCAAGCGCTTTCCTGATGCCGAGTTCGAAGGTATCGGTGGTCCGCGAATGCTCAGTGCGGGTCTTAAAAGCCTCTATCCTCAGGAAGCTCTGAGTGTCATGGGGCTGATTGAGGTTTTGCCACATCTTTTTAGTCTGATTCGGGCGCGCAATCGCTTACGCGACCATTGGCAGGCAAATCCGCCAGACGTCTTTGTGGGTATCGATGCACCTGACTTTAATCTCGGTTTAGAGGTTGTGCTGCGTCAGGCAGGAATTCTCACTGTTCATTATGTAAGCCCTTCAGTGTGGGCATGGAAACAGTGGCGGCTGAAGAAAATTGCCAAGGCTGTTGATCACATGCTGACACTTCTGCCTTTCGAGGCTGATTTTTACAAGCGTTCAGATATTCCCGTTACCTATGTGGGCCATCCTTTGGCAGAGCAGATTCCCTTGACTGTGGATCAGGCATCGTCTCGTGCTTTGCTTGGGTTGAGTGTTGAACGACCTGTATTAGGTGTATTGCCAGGCAGCCGTGGTGGTGAAGTCAAGCGTTTGGGTGAGACCTTTATTCAAGCTGCCAGGCTCTGCCAGGAACAACTGCCGGAGTTGCAAGTGGTATTGGTGCCTGCCAATGAGAAACGCGAGGCAGAGCTGCGCGCCATTGGCTTCCCTGACGAGTGGATCTGTGCGACGGCGCAGGCCTCTCAGTGCATGGCTGCATCCAATGCCCTTCTGGTGGCATCCGGGACAGTGACTCTGGAGGCTGCCCTTTATAAACGACCTATGGTCATTGCCTACCGTCTGGCTGCTCTGACTTATTGTATTGCGCGCAGAATGGTCAAGGTTGCACACATCGGTTTGCCTAATCTGCTGGCCGGTAAACGTCTGGTGCCTGAGTTGATTCAGGATGAAGTAACGCCTGATCGCATCGCTCAACAGCTTTTGCCCATGCTCAGAGAGCCTTCCTCTGGCCCGCTGAGAGAGGAGTTCACCGCCTTGCATCATCTGCTGCGAGCAGGCGGGGGGGAGACCGCTGCAGACACGATCGAGAGGTTAATGATCGAGAGAGGCACGCTATGCAGATGAGCATGATCTTTGCTGGTGGTTTAGTGGCTGGTGTTGATGAGGTGGGGCGTGGTCCTTTATTTGGTGATGTAGTGACCGCCGCCGTTATTCTTGATCCCAACAAGCCAATTGCCGGTCTGGCGGACTCAAAGAAACTGAGTGAAGGGCGACGTGAGCGGCTTTATGAGCAGATTTGTGCCGACGCGTTAAGCTACGCTATCGCTTCTGCATCGGTTGCAGAAATTGATGAGCTGAATATTCTCAATGCCACTATGCTTGCCATGCAGCGTGCAATTGCCGCTCTGCACATCAAGCCTGACTATGTCATAGTTGATGGTAATCGCTGCCCTCAACTGAATATTCCCTGTGAGGCTGTCGTCGGTGGTGATGCTAAGGTCGAAGCGATCAGTGCTGCCTCTATTCTGGCAAAAGTCAGTCGTGACCGAGCTATGAAAGAGTGGGCAGTAACCTACCCTGGCTATGGGCTAGAACAGCATAAAGGCTACCCCACAGTCAGTCATTTGCAAGCGTTAAGAGCCCTCGGCCCTACGGCTTTACATCGGCGCAGCTTTGCTCCCGTGAAAAAACTCTTGTCGGATACGCTGCCGTAGAGGCCATTTAGGCCTGCCGCACTGTTTCAGCGATATACTCTCTTTCTTTTACTCAGAACATAATCAAGGCTAGTCATGACTACACCGGCATTTGTGCATCTGCGTGTTCACTCAGAATTTTCCCTTGTTGATGGTTTGGTCAGGGTCAAGGATCTGGTCAATGCCTCCAGGGACAAGGGGATGCCTGCTGTTGCCTTGACTGATCGCTCCAATGGCTGCGCTTTCGTCAAATTCTACAAAGCTGCCAAAGGGGCGGGAATCAAGCCGATTTGTGGTTGTGATATTTGGCTTGAGGCTGAGGTAGCGGGTGAACCTCCTGCTCGTATGCTGTTATTGATCCAGAATAAGCAGGGTTACGCCAATCTGTTGGAGTTGATTTCTCAGAGCTTCCAGCTTAATCAGCAGAATGGGATTGCCATAGTCAAGCGCGAATGGCTGGCAGAGAAGAATGCGGGTCTGATTGCGTTATCGGCAGGTGCATACGGCGAAATCGGTATCGCCTTGAATGCTGGCAAGCAGGCTGATGCGGAGCGCATGTTGCAGTTCTGGTTAGGTGTATTTGCTGACCGTTTTTATCTCGAAGTGCAGCGTACCGGACGTAAGGGCGAGGAAAATTGCTTGCACGCCTGTGTGGCGCTGGCTGAGAAATTCCAGGTGCCGTTAGTGGCGACCAATGATGTGGTATTTATCAAGGAAGATGACTTTGAGGCGCATGAAGCGCGCGTCAGTATCAACCAGAGTATGACGCTGGCCGACCCGCGGCGACCAAAGTTGTATTCACAACAACAATATCTGCGCAGTGCAGATGAAATGGCCGAGTTGTTCGCTGATTTGCCTGAGGCGTTGGAGAACAGTGTGGCCATTGCTCGTCGATGTAATATCGATATTCAACTCGGCACTTACTTCCTGCCGGACTACCCGATTCCTGAAGGGGAGACCATTAACTCCTTTTTCTCGCGTATTTCTCACGAAGGTCTGGAATGGCGTCTTCAGAGTCTGTTGGATGCCAATGACCCAGAGTATGCACAGAAAAAGCAGCTTTACGTCGAACGGCTGGATTTTGAGCTTAATACCATCAATCAGATGGGCTTTCCCGGTTACTTTCTGATTGTTATGGACTTTATTCAATGGGGTAAGGACAACGGTATTCCGGTTGGGCCAGGTCGTGGTTCGGGTGCAGGGTCGCTGGTTGCCTATGCATTGAAAATTACCGATCTTGATCCTTTGAAATATGATCTGCTGTTCGAACGTTTTCTCAATCCCGAACGTGTCTCCATGCCTGACTTCGATATCGATTTCTGTATGGATAATCGAGACCGGGTTATCGACTACGTTGCTAACCGTTATGGGCGTAACGCGGTATCGCAGATTATTACCTTCGGTACAATGGCAGCCAAAGCGGTGGTGCGAGATGTTGCTCGTGTGCAGGGGCGGCCTTTTAGCCTTGGCGATAAGCTGTCCAAGCTCATTCCTTTCGAGGTGGGGATGACCCTGAAAAAGGCTTGGGAGCAAGAGGAAGCGCTGCGTGACTTTGTTAATGGTGACGAAGAAGCGCAAGAAATCATGGAAATGGCTTACAAACTGGAAGGTATTACCCGAAATGTTGGTAAGCATGCGGGTGGGGTGGTTATAGCGCCCACCAAGTTGTCGGATTTTGCCCCGCTTTACTGTGAAGCTGATGGTTCTGGGCTCGTCACTCAATATGACAAAGGCGATGTTGAGGAGGCGGGACTGGTCAAGTTTGACTTTCTTGGTCTGCGTACGCTGACCATCATCAACTGGGCATTGGAGACAATCAATGCCATCCATGCCAAGCAGGGCAAGGCACCTCTGGATATTGCCCGTATCGATCTAGAAGACGGCGAAACCTACAAGCTGATGCAGCGAGGTGATACCACGGCAGTATTCCAGCTGGAGTCGCGAGGGATGAAGGAGCTGATCAAGCGTCTGCTCCCCAGCTGCTTTGAAGATATCATCGCCCTGGTGGCGTTGTTCCGCCCGGGTCCTCTGCAGTCTGGCATGGTGGATGACTTCATCAACCGTAAGCATGGGCGGGCAGAGCTGGCCTGGCCCCATCCGGACTACCAGCTGGAGTCGCTCAAACCCGTACTTGAGCCTACGTACGGCATCATCCTCTATCAGGAGCAGGTGATGCAGATCCCGCAGGTGATGGCGGGGTACACGCTGGGTGGTGCGGATCTTCTGCGTCGTGCGATGGGTAAGAAAAAGCCGGAAGAAATGGCCAAGCAGCGCTCGGTATTTCTTGATGGTTGTGCCAGCAATAATATAAGCCTGGATCTGGCGGGTAACATCTTCGATCTTGTAGAAAAGTTTGCTGGCTACGGCTTTAACAAATCTCACTCTGCAGCATACGCTCTGGTGTCCTACCAGACTGCCTGGTTAAAGCGTCATTACCCCGCACCTTTCATGGCCGCAGTGTTGTCTGCGGATATGCATAACCTGGATAAGGTCGTCATTCTCATAGAGGAATGCCGCAACATGAAGCTGGCGTTGGTGTTGCCCGACGTGAATGCTTCCGACTTCATGTTTACCGTGAATGACAAGGGTGAGGTCGTCTACGGATTGGGTGCGATAAAAGGGGTGGGGGAAGGACCTATCGAAGCTATTGTGGAGGCGCGCCGGAGTGGCGGGGCTTTCACTGACCTGTTTGATTTCTGTGAGCGGGTCGGCGCGAAGAAACTTAATAAGCGAGTACTTGAGGCGTTGATTCGCTCTGGCGCGCTGGACAAACTTGGTCCGAGCAGAGCGGTATTGTGGGCTGCCATTGGTGATGCTCTGCAGGCTGCTGATCAGCAGGCACGTAACTCTGACAGTGGTGTGTTTGATCTTTTTGGTGATGTGATTGCTGCCAATGATCACAACACCCTGTACTCCAGCTATTTGTCATTGGAGGAGTGGCCCGACAAGGAACGCCTGAATGGTGAAAAAGATACGTTGGGGCTATTCGTAACAGGACATCCTATTGATGCTTATGAGCATGAACTCAAAGGCATGGTCAAAGTGCGCCTGGCAGACCTGAAACCCAGTCGTGAAAGTCAGTTGCTTGCCGGGCTGGTGGTAGGGGTTCGAACAATGAAAAGCAAAAAGGGGGAAACCCTTGCGTTTGTTACATTGGATGACCGTACTGGCAGGGTAGAGGTATCGGTGTTTGGTGAACTCTATCATCAGCATCGTGAAGTGTTAGGTAAGGATGCTGTCATTCTGATTGAAGGTGATGTCAGTCAGGATGACTTCAGTGGCGGTTTGCGTGTTCGTGCCAAGCGTTTGCTCTCTATCGAGGAGGCACGGGCCCGACATGCCAAGCATCTTGAGCTCAAGCTGTCCTGTGAAGGACTGCAGGCTCGTGAGATACAAGCGATTCAAGCCATGCTTGCTCCCTATCGGGATCAGGAAGGCAACCAGATTCGTATCCATTACAAGCAGCAGGAAGCTGAGGCCTTTGTGGTTTGTGGTGAGAGCTGGCGAGTAAAAGTAGCGGATGAACTGCTGTTATCCCTGACGTCTCAGCTGGGTAAACAGTCAGTAAAACTGGTCTATCGTTGAAAATTTTGAACGGGTCGGGGTGTCTCGACTCCCAGGCAAGAAAAGCGTATGGTAGGCAGCCATTATTGACGCCCCAAGGGGCTGGCTGCATTAGCGGAAACGAGTAATGAACCCAAACTATCTGGATTTTGAACAGCCTATTGCTGATCTTCAGGCTAAAATCGACGAACTGCGTCTGGTGAGCAGCAGCAATGACTTCAACATCACAGAAGAGATTGCCAAGCTGGAAGAAAAGAGCGCCAGCCTGACAGAGCAGGTATTTTCCAACCTGAGTGACTGGCAGATAACCCAGTTATCACGGCATCCTCTACGTCCTTACACGCTGGACTACATCAAGAACATTTTTACTGATTTTGATGAGCTGCATGGTGACCGTCACTTCGCTGACGATGCTGCGATTGTTGGTGGCATTGCACGATTGGACGATGAGCCGGTTATGATTATTGGCCAACAGAAAGGTCGTGACGTTCGTGAGAAAGTACGTCGCAACTTCGGTATGCCTCGCCCTGAAGGATACCGCAAAGCATTGCGTCTGATGGAAATGGCTGAACGGTTTAATCTGCCCATCCTGACCTTTATCGACACTCCCGGAGCCTGGCCTGGTATTGACGCAGAAGAGCGTGGGCAGAGTGAGGCCATCGCCTTCAATCTTGCGGTGATGTCGCGTCTCAATACCCCAATCATTTCTACTGTTATTGGTGAGGGGGGCTCTGGTGGCGCTCTGGCTATTGGTGTGTGTGACCGCCTGCTGATGCTGGAATATTCTGTCTATTCAGTTATTTCTCCTGAAGGCTGTGCTTCTATCCTGTGGAAAAGTGCAGAGAAGGCGTCGGAAGCCGCTAAGGCAATGGGGATGACTGCGGGTCGTCTTCAGGAGTTGGGTTTCGTTGACCGCTTGATTGATGAGCCACTGGGTGGCAGTCACCGTAATCCTCGTCTGATGGCAGCTAATCTCAAGCTGGCCTTGCAGGAAACCTTGGGCGAGCTGCGGGGGCTGACGCAGGAAGAGCTGCTGGAGCAGCGCTATGAGCGGCTGATGAATTTTGGCTCTTTCGAATAATCTTCTTATCTCCATGAAAAAAGCCGGGTCTGCCCGGCTTTTTTCATCTTGGCAGACTGTGGAACCTCAAGGGCTTCTGGTGGGGCTAAAGCATCTGGCCCCTCGCAGGTTGGTCATAGCAGTTAGCGGTGGCCTGGATTCACAGGTGTTGCTGCATCTAACCTGGCGCCTTGCCAGCAGTGGTGGCCTACCTTGCCCGGTCGAGGTCTGGCATGTTAATCACGGTCTGCAGGCAGGGGCTAACGCTTGGCAGGCTCAGGTGGCTCGCTTGGCCGCTAGCTATGGTTTTATCTATCGCGCTTTTCGCATAGCTGTTTTGCCCACAGCAAACGTTGAGGCCGGTGCTCGTCATGCACGCTATGCTGCTTTTAGTGCTCACGCCAACTCGGGTGACGTGCTGTTGTTAGGGCAGCATGCCGATGACCAAAGTGAAACCCTTATGCTGAGACTGATGCGTGGTAGTGGCCCGACGGGGTTGGCTGCGATGGCTGAGGTACGTGCTAGTGATGGGGTGTATTGGGTGCGGCCGATGTTGCATATTGAGCGCCGGCAGCTTGAAGAGTATGCCTGTCAGTGGCAACTGGAGCCCATAGAAGATCCGAGCAATGCTTCAGAAGTATATGACCGTAATTATCTGCGTCATCAGGTTATGCCTCGTTTGACGCAGCGCTGGCCATCTTTGAATGCTCGTTTACGGCGATCGATAGAAGCCTGTGATGAGGCTTCATCCTTACTGCAGGAACTGGCGGAGTTGGATATGCGTCAGTGTGGCTGGCTAGCGGCTGATTTGTCGTTGGCGCTGCCTGCATGGGCTGAGTTGAGTCAGTCCAGACAGTTTAATGTGCTGCGCTGTTGGTTTTTGGACCGTGGTGCTTTGCCGCCCCCTGTCTCTGTCAAAGCGAAGTTGTCACAGTTTGTTGATGCCGCTGATGATCGACAGCCGCAGCTGAGCTGGGAAGGCTGGCAATTGCGTCGATATCGGCAGCGGCTGTATTTCGTTCCCGAGTGGCTGGAAAATCTGTCTCTTCCGCAAAGTTGTGTGCTGCAAGCAAGAACACCTTTACCCTACGGCGAGTTGATTGTGAGTGATGTAAAGGGCCGTGGTGTACGTGCTGATCCTCAGGCGAGCTGGGAAGTTCGTTTTCGTCAGGGGGGGGAGTCGTGGCAACCGTCAGGCGCCACGCACAAGGTGAGCCTGAAGCACTATATGCAGGGGCGTGGTATTCCTCCCTGGGAAAGAGCGCTGATACCTTTGCTGTATTGTGACGATGAGCTGGTGGCAGTGGCAACGCATCCTGCTCAGGGGTGGGTCGCTCAGGCGGACGAGTGCGGCTGGTGGTTAACGTGGCAGCGTGAACACACCTGAGTCGCAGTCTATATTTGCACCATAAAGATGCTGGCCATCTCGATTGTGCTTCAGTCTGACGGGATTCTGCCATTGTTGGGATGAGGCAGTTCTGTTATCCTGACGTCCCATCTTGATGACATCATCGTCACCTCTCTATTCCCACAACGCAGAAACGTACAGGTTTTCAATGACGCGCTATATTTTCGTCACGGGCGGCGTCGTGTCCTCATTGGGGAAAGGCATTGCCTCTGCCTCTTTGGCCGCGATTCTAGAAGCTCGAGGTCTCAAGGTGACCATGCTCAAACTGGACCCATACATCAACGTGGATCCAGGTACCATGAGCCCCTTCCAGCACGGTGAAGTATTTGTCACCGACGACGGTGCGGAAACTGACTTGGATCTTGGTCACTATGAGCGTTTTATCCGTACCCATATGACGCAACGGAACAACTTCACGACAGGGCGTGTTTACGAGCACGTATTGCGTAAGGAACGTCGCGGCGACTATCTGGGGGGGACCGTTCAGGTTATTCCTCACATTACCGATGAAATCAAACGCCGGGTTATTGATGGTGCCGAAGGTGCCGACGTAGCGCTGGTGGAAATTGGTGGCACTGTCGGTGATATCGAGTCTCTGCCATTTTTGGAAGCCGTTCGCCAACTGCGTGTGGAACTGGGTAGCGAACGAGCACTTTTCATGCACCTGACCCTAGTGCCTTATATCGCCACCGCAGGCGAAACTAAGACGAAACCGACTCAGCATTCGGTGAAAGAATTGCGCTCAATCGGTATTCAGCCGGATATTCTGGTGTGCCGTTCTGAGGTGACTATTCAAGCACCCGAGCGCCGCAAGATCGCTCTGTTCACCAACGTCGAAGAGCGTGCTGTTATCAGTCTGCCTGATGCCAACAGTATTTATGCTATCCCGCGCATGCTGCATGAGCAGAAGCTTGATCAAATCGTGGTTGATAAGTTCCGCCTGGGCTGTGGTGAAGCAGATCTGCGTGAATGGGATTGGGTGGTGGATCGTGAACAAAACCCAGCTCATCAGGTCACCATCGCTATGGTTGGGAAGTACATGGATCTGCTGGACGCATACAAGTCCCTGATCGAGGCGATCAAGCACGCTGGATTGCATGCGAATACTAAAGTTACCATCAAATATATCGACTCTGAACAGGTGGAGCGTGAAGGCACCACCTGTCTGGAAGGCGTATCTGCGATCCTGGTTCCTGGTGGTTTCGGTGAGCGTGGTGTGGAAGGGAAGATTCGTACTGTGCAGTTTGCCCGCGAAAACCGTATACCCTACCTAGGTATCTGTCTGGGAATGCAGGTAGCGGTTATCGAGTTTGCCCGTAACGTTGCCAAGCTGGAAGGCGCCAACAGCACTGAATTCAAACCCAAAGGGCCACATCCCGTTGTTGCTTTGATTACTGAATGGGTCGCAGAAGACGGTTCAGTCGAGATGCGTGACGAGGGCTCTGATCTGGGCGGCACCATGCGCCTGGGTGGTCAGGAGTGCCGTCTACTTGAAGGTACTCAGGCTTACAAATGCTACGGTAGCGATGTCATTAGTGAACGTCACCGTCATCGTTACGAATTTAACAATAACTATCTGGGTCGTTTGACCAATGCAGGTCTGACCATTTCCGGTCGCTCAATGGATGGCGCGTTGGTCGAAGTGGTTGAAGTGCCTGATCATCCCTGGTTTGTGGCCTGCCAATTCCACCCTGAGTTCACCTCTACTCCTCGCGATGGTCATCCGCTGTTTACAGGTTTCATCCAGGCCGCGGTGGACTATTCGGACAAACAATAAAATACTAACGGGCTCCCCAGAGGTATAACCTCTGGGGCAGGCTGTATCGGACTGGTTCGACAACTTTGCCGGGAACTCATAGAGTGAGCATCCCCCGGATTTTATCAGCCACCTTTTAACAGGGAGCAGAGATTGGTATGACTCAAATCGTCGATATCAAAGCACGTGAAGTTTTGGATTCCCGCGGCAATCCCACTGTCGAAGCGGATGTAATTCTGTCCTGTGGCACTGTTGGCAGTGCCTGTGCCCCTTCTGGCGCATCGACTGGTTCGCGCGAAGCGCTTGAGCTGCGTGATGGCGATAAGAGCCGTTATCTAGGCAAAGGTGTTCTTACCGCAGTGAAGGGTATCAACACTGAAATTCGCGCAGCCTTGCTGGGCAAGGATGCGGTGAATCAGCGTGAAATCGATAACATCATGCTGGCCCTTGATGGGACCGAGAACAAAGCCCGCCTTGGCGCCAATGCTATTCTGGCTGTTTCTCTGGCATGTGCCAAAGCAGCGGCTGCCGCCAGGAATATCCCGCTGTATCAGCATATCGCCGATATTAACGGTACCCCTGGTGTGTACTCCATGCCTGTACCTATGATGAACATCCTCAATGGTGGAGAACATGCTGACAACAACGTGGACATTCAGGAGTTCATGGTACAGCCTGTAGGCGCTCCAAGCTTTGCTGAAGCACTGCGCTACGGTGCAGAGATTTTCCATAACCTGAAAAAGGTCTTGTCTGAGCGCGGCCTGAATACTGCGGTCGGTGATGAGGGTGGATTTGCGCCTAATCTGGGTTCCAACGAAGAAGCGCTGGTTGTCATTCAGGAGGCGGTGGCCCGCGCTGGGTATCAGCTGGGTGACAACATCACCCTGGCGCTGGACTGTGCTTCTTCTGAGTTCTATAAAGATGGTCAGTATCAGCTTTCTGGCGAAGGTAAGACCTTTGATTCTGCGGGCTTCGTGAACTATCTGGATGATCTGTCGCAGAAATATCCTATCGTTTCTATCGAAGACGGTCTGGATGAGTCTGACTGGGCAGGTTGGGCGATTCTGACCCAACAGATTGGTACCCGCGTTCAGTTGGTTGGTGATGACCTGTTTGTAACCAATACCAAGATCCTGAAAGAAGGCATTGAGAAGAGTATCGGCAACTCCATTCTGATCAAGTTCAACCAGATCGGTTCGCTGTCTGAAACGCTTGATGCGATCAAAATGGCCAAAGAGGCTGGATATACCGCAGTAATCTCTCACCGTTCAGGTGAGACTGAAGACACCACTATTGCTGATCTGGCAGTGGGTACCGCTGCCGGGCAGATCAAGACAGGTTCTTTGTGCCGTTCTGATCGTGTATCCAAGTACAACCGTCTTCTGCGTATCGAGGAAGAACTGGGCGACAAAGCTGTTTATCGCGGTCGTTCAGAGATCAAAGGTCAGGCATAAGCCTGATTGAATTAAAAAGGGGAGCTCAGCTCCCCTTTTTTGCTTTCTCAAAACGGTTACCTGCAACTTGACAGTGGGAACTTACTTCCCTGAAGGTTGGGGGTTGGTTAGCATAAGGCTTTATTTTGTCCTGCTTCTTTGTTCAGGCTTGGATAAAGGGCAGCATGAGGTGTTCGTAGCGCTAATGAACACAGTGGGAAGCGAAACAAATGAAGCGTCTGGTACTTGTCCTGTTGCTGCTCTGTGCAGGATTGCAATATCGACTCTGGTGGGGAGAGGGGAGTTTGCCGGACCTCTGGGCTCTGAAAGACTCTATACAGCAGCAGCGGCAACTTAACGAGCGTTTGGAACATCGTAACAATTTACTCGAAGCTGAAGTGGATGATCTCAAACAAGGTATGGCTGCCATTGAAGAGCGGGCACGCAGTGAGTTGGGCATGATTCGGGAAGGTGAGACCTATTATTTGTTGTTGGAGCCAGAAAAGCAGCCATGAGTTTGTTACCTGATTGGCGCTATGCCGTATCGATGCCAGCAGTGCAGGGGCAGCTTAAAGTTTCTCCTGAGGACTTTGTAGTTATTGAGGAGCTGGGGTTTGAGCCTGAAGGGCAGGGCGAACACCTTTATGTCTGGGTTGAAAAACGGGAACTCAATACAGATGATGCTGCACGAGTATTAGCCAAGTGGCTCAAGTTGCCGCTGCGTGCTGTCAGCTATTCAGGCATGAAGGATCGTAATGCTCGGACTAGTCAGTGGTTCAGTCTTCATCTGCCTGGCAAAAGCATGCCAGATATAGCAGGCTTTCAGCACGAGAACATGCGTATCCTGCGCTGTGTGCGTCACAGTCGTAAGCTGAAACGTGGGATGCATCTACGCAATCATTTTGAGATTCACCTGCATCAGTTGAGAGGTGAGGTGGGCTCCTTAGCAGAGCGCTTGCAACGCATTGGCCTTGAAGGTGTTCCGAATTATTTTGGTGAGCAGCGCTTTGGGCGAGAGGGCTATAACCTGCAGATGGTTGAGCGGTTATTTGCGGGGGAGCTGGATCGATTATCACCTTATAAGCGCGGGTTGTTTCTATCTACAGCGCGGAGTTTTATTTTTAATCAGGTACTGAGCGAGCGCATAGCTGCTGGCTCCTGGACTACGCTGTTGTCGGGTGAGGCTGTTTATGATCAGGCGAACAATACGGTCTCTATTGTCGAGCAGGTCAGTGAGGGGTTGCTGAGTGCGTGTGCAATGGGACAAGTGGGGCCGACGGGGCCGCTATGGGGTAAGGGATACGGATGCCGCAGTGTCTGTGAGTCATTTGAGCAGGACGTCATATCGCCATGGCTAGCCTGGTGTACCGGTCTTGAGTCTTTCGGTCTTCACCATGAGCGACGAGCGCTACAGTTGCGTCCGGTTAACGTCCAGTCTGATCTGAGGGATGACCGCCTGAGTCTGTCTTTCAGCTTGCCCCGTGGTGGTTTTGCTACCTCGGTGATACGTGAATTGTGCGTTGTGCATGCTCAGTCGGATGCTGGATAATTTTCACTAGCGTTCTCGGTATGAATGCTGTCAAAGATGTCTGTAGTTGGGCCCAATGATCTGTATTCAGGAGTAGGAGTGACTGATTTCCAGTTGGATGGTATTGGTATGACCTCTGCCAGAACTCGCGAGCGAATGATTGCTCGCTTGCTGGAGCAGGGGATAAGCGACCAGGAGGTGTTAGATGTGATGCTTCGCATCCCACGGCACCTTTTTGTCGATGAGGCTTTGGCACATCGTGCCTATGAAGATACCGCACTGCCAATTGGCTATCAGCAGACTTTATCCCAGCCTTATGTGGTCGCCAGAATGACAGAGCTTATTCTGGGGGCCAGAAGAATGGAAAGGGTGCTGGAAGTCGGAACCGGGTCAGGCTATCAGAGTGCCGTGTTGGCCGCTCTGGCAGAACATGTATACACTCTTGAGCGCATCCGCCCCTTGCATGAGCGGACCCGCAAGCGTCTGCAACAGTTGAAAGTTTATAATGTATTTCCTCGTTACTCGGACGGTACAGTCGGATGGCCAGAAAAAGGCCCCTACGATGCAATTCTGGTGACTGCCGCCGCTGAGCAGGTACCGTACGAGCTTCTGGCTCAACTGGCGGAAGGTGGCGTACTGGTTATTCCGGTTGGAGGGCAGGAGGCGCAGTCACTGCGGCGTATCCGTCGTCAGCAAGACCAATATCATGAAGAAATGCTGGAACCTGTTCGATTTGTGCCTCTGCTCAAGGGCCGTCTACGCTAATTGATCTAATGGAATGAATCCCTTTTATGGAACGTATTTTTCTTTTTCTCAAGGGCATGGCTATGGGGGCGGCAGATGTTGTTCCCGGTGTTTCTGGTGGAACGATTGCCTTTATTTCCGGTATCTATGAAGAGTTACTGCTGACCATTCGCAATATCCATCCGCGTCTGTTTTTCTCACTATTTCGCAAAGGGGTGCTGGTCACCTGGCGAGAAGCGAATGGTTCATTTCTGGCAGTACTGCTAGCGGGAATACTGACCAGTATTCTGACTCTGGCCAAAGGTATTAGCTGGTTGCTCGAATTTTATCCTCTATTGATCTGGGGCTTTTTCTTTGGTCTGGTCATGGCATCTTGCCTGCTAATTGCGCGTCAAGTTGAGCGTTGGCGTACTGACACACTTTTGAGTCTCGTGCTGGGTGTACTGCTGGGCTGGATATTAACTCAGGGTTTTGCATTTTCTATGCCTCCAACCTCGTTCAATTTGTTTATTGGTGGTGCGATAGCCATCTGCGCGATGATCCTGCCCGGCATTTCTGGCAGTTTCATATTGCTTATTTTAGGACTCTATCAACCCGTCCTGTCGGCGGTTAAACAGCTCCAGTTCTCGACGCTCTTAATCTTTGTCTGTGGTTGCGTTACCGGATTAATGGGCTTTTCACGTGTGCTCAGCTGGTGCTTGCAACATTATCGTGCAATGACTCTGGCGATTTTGACGGGCTTTATGGTGGGTTCGTTAGGGAAAGTGTGGCCATGGAAGATTACCCGGGCCTATCGGCTCGATAGTCATGGTCAGTCTGTGCCTTTATTACAAGACAGTGTATTGCCTCACTCTTATCAAGGGTTGACGGGCCAGGCCCCGATGACGTTTGCGGTGCTGGCTCTGATGTTGCTGGGAGTGATGGTTGTTTTGGGATTGTCCAGAGCCGCTTCTGTTCAGGAGGCGCGTGGTTGATGTCTAACATAGCAATAAGAGGTTTGGTACTGGTGATGTTGATGCTGCTTGCAGGCTGCTCTAGCAACAGCAAATATGCACCAGTCAGCGATCTTTCTGCCCGTGCTCATGCGGGTGATGTTGCCGGTAAACATGTGGTCAAGACAGGCGAGACTCTGTACTCAATCGCCTATCGCTATGGTCGTGATTACAAGGAGCTGGCACGTCAGAACAGCATACCGGCACCGTACACTATCTATCCTGGACAGACGTTACAGTTGAACAGGTCAACGCTGGTGAGTGCAGAGTCAGGCAGTCGAGTACAAAGCACTACTGTTCGGCCACTAGCCTCAACCTCCACAGGTATTTCAGGATCAACCAGTAGTAGCAAAGATGTGGAGAAAAGTAGCAAGGGAAGTACGGTCGGTAGCAGTAAAACGTCACCCTCACGTGCCATCAGCGTGGCTGCCGGTGATGATCGTCCAACCGCGACCAGCAAGAGCGGTCTCACGTGGCAATGGCCTGTGTCTGGTAAGGTGGTCAGCACCTTTTCACAAAATCGTAATAGCGACAAGGGTATAAATATTGCAGGAATTGCGGGGAGTCCGGTGCGTGCCGCTGCAGATGGGGTGGTTGTGTACGCGGGTAACGGGCTCAGAGGGTACGTCAATCTGGTAATTATCAATCATAATCAGGAGTTCCTGAGCGCGTATGCACATAACCAGAAGATCCTTGTGCGTGAACAGCAGAAGGTCAAACGTGGTGATGTGATTGCTGAAATGGGGCAGTCAGAAGCTAAGTCAGGCATGCTTTATTTTGAAATCAGGCAGGATGGGCAACCGGTGAATCCACTGAGTTACTTGCCCAAACGTTAGGCTGGCTATTTTTTCTACAGCTGTTAGTCTTTCGCTATCCATCCTGATGCTCAGGGGCCAATAATAACAACTCCAAGGTGGCAGCCGATGATCGAGAAAGATCTGGAAATGGACATATTAGATGTCCAGGAAATGGAGCTGGAAGCGCTGACGGACGATGTGGATAGCGGAGAAGAGTACACTGGGTTGGGTTTACCCCCGGAGCTCAGTACTTCTCGTAGTAGCAAGAAGCAACTCGATGCTACTCAGCTATACCTGAACGAAATTGGTTTTGCGCCCTTGCTGACCGCTGAGCAGGAGGTATTTTTCTCCCGCAAAGCACTGCGTGGGTGTGAAGCTTCGCGAAAGCGCATGATCGAGAGCAACTTGCGTCTTGTCGTGAAGATTGCCCGACGTTATCTGAACCGTGGCCTGACATTGCTGGATCTTATTGAAGAGGGCAATCTGGGGTTAATCAGGGCTGTCGAAAAGTTTGATCCAGAGCGTGGATTCCGCTTCTCTACCTATGCAACCTGGTGGATTCGCCAGACGATAGAACGGGCGATCATGAATCAGACCCGCACAATACGTCTGCCTATCCACGTCGTGAAAGAACTCAACATCTATCTGCGTACTGCCCGTGAACTGGCTCATCAGTTAGATCATGAACCCACAGCCGAAGAGATTGCGGTGCATCTCGACAAGCCTGTTGAGGATGTGGAGCGTATGCTGGGCTGGAATGAGAAAGTCACGTCAGTAGACTCTACCATGGCGCCTGACTCAGATAAGCCCCTGTTGGATACACTGGCCGATCAGGAGGCTGCTGATCCTGAGTCGTGGTTACAGCAGAAAGACCTGCATGGTTCTATCGAAACGTGGTTGTCGCTGTTGCCTGAAAAGCAAAGTGAAGTATTAGCACGTCGATTCGGGCTTCGTGGCTATGAAATGAGTACTCTGGAAGAGGTGGGTAAAGAGATTGGTCTTACCCGTGAGAGGGTACGCCAGATTCAAGTTGAGGCACTACGACGGCTACGAGATATCGTTGAGCGTCAGGGGCTGCACGGAGACGATCTGTTCGCCTGAAGCCATATGAGTAAACAGGAGGCCGCTTATGCGGCCTTCTTTTTTACTTAAATGCGCAGGAATGCTTGTCGAGATTTTTGTGCCAGACAACCGTCTTTATTGCTAATCGCTGACTGTCAGCTATCGACATTCTCAGCGTTCAAGTAAGTCAAGCTTTCCAGGTTTCCCTTTCCATTCATCGGCATCTGCCAGGGGCTCTTTCTGAGCAGAGATATTTGGCCAGACCTCTGCCAGCTCGGCATTGAGATCGACAAAGGCGAGCTGGTCTTTCGGCAGATCATCTTCAGAAAAAATAGCATCTGCAGGGCACTCAGGTTCACACAGGCCGCAGTCAATACATTCATCAGGATGTATTACCAGAAAGTTGGGCCCTTCATAGAAACAATCTACTGGACAGACATCAACGCAGTCCGTGTATTTGCACTTGATGCAGTTCTCTGTGACGACATAGGTCATGGTCAGTCTCGCTAACGGTTCAGTAATCTGGCCTTCTAGTGGCTAACCTGAGGTTAGTAGGGCCTTTAATTGGTATAGCTGCTCCAGTGCCTGACGAGGTGTCAAGGCATCAGGATCCAGCTTGGAAATAGCATCTTCCACTATGCTTGGCAGGGCTGCGAACATGTCGCCCTGTAGCGGATGATTAGCAGCTTTCGTTGGAGTCATGCTGATCAATGTCGGTTTTTGCAAGCCTTCAAGAGCCAGTAGCTTTTCTCTGGCCTGACGAATGACGGGCTCTGGTACCCCAGCCAGTTTGGCGACCTGAATGCCGTAGCTCTGGCTAGCTGGACCTTCCTGCACGCTGTGCAGAAAGATGATGCTGTCATGGTGTTCGGTTGCAGTTAAGTGCACATTGGCAACATGCTCGAAGTCATCAGCCATGGCGGTTAGCTCAAAATAGTGCGTGGCAAAGAGGGTGAGTACCTGACGGCTTGCCAGCCACTCTGCTGCTGCCCAGGCCAGAGACAAACCATCGAAGGTGCTTGTGCCACGGCCAACCTCATCCATCAGTACCAGGCTGGAACGAGTTGCGTTGTGGAGAATGTTCGCTGTTTCTGTCATTTCCACCATGAAGGTAGAACGGCCACCTGCCAGATCATCCGATGAACCCATGCGGGTGAATATCCGGTCAACAAGACCAATCTCAGCCTGCTGCGCCGGAACGAAACTGCCAATGTGGGAGAGAAGTACAATCAGGGCAGTCTGGCGCATATAGGTAGACTTACCGCCCATATTGGGGCCGGTGATGATCAGCATTCGCCGTTGTTCATCCAAGCGTAGATCATTGGCGACAAAGGGCGTTGAGGACACGCTCTCCACTACCGGATGACGACCAGCAACGATGTGCAGGCTACTGTCATGACTGAGGTTTGGGCGGCAGTAATTCAGGCTTTCAGCGCGCTCAGCCAGATTGGTCAGGGTGTCCAGCTCGGCCAGTGACATTGCCGCATCCTGCAGCTGGCCCAGATCCTCATTCAGCGTCTCCAGCAGCTGGTCGTAGAGGTCCTTCTCTCTGGCCAGCGCGCGGCTGCGGGCACTGAGGGCCTTGTCTTCAAATGCTTTTAGCTCGGGTGTGATAAAGCGCTCGGCGTTTTTCAGCGTCTGACGACGGATGTAGTTGGCTGGAACATTATCCGACTGTGAACGGCCAATCTCGATGTAATATCCATGAACTCGGTTATAACCCACCTTTAAGGTATTGATGCCGGTGCGATCACGCTCTTGCTGTTCCAATTTGAGCAGAAAATCACCGGCGTGTTCACTCAGTGCACGTAGCTCATCCAGCTCACTGTCAAAACCCGGGGCTATGACACCGCCATCACGGATGACGACTGGCGGATTTTCAATGACGGCTTGCTGCAGCAGCTTCTCCAGATCAGGGAAGGTGCCAATGGCGGACGCCAGTTGATGCAGCAGTCCGCTCTCCACCTGAGAAAGTTCATGCTGCAATATCGGCAGTTGCGCGAGGCTCATCTTGAGCTTTTCAAGATCGCGTGGGCGGGCGCTGCGTAATGCGACCCTTGCCAGAATGCGCTCCATGTCACCAATCGGGCGCAGAGTGTCCTGGGTTGCCTGCCATAAACAAGTATCCAACAGTAGTTGGATAGACTCTTGTCTCGCTGTCAGGCGGCCAAGGTCCCGTAATGGCCGATGTAGCCAGCGCCGTAGCATGCGGCTTCCCATCGGTGTGCAGCATTGATCAATAATGCTTGCTAAGGTGTTCTCGTTGCCACCGTTAAGATTGCGCTCCAGCTCCAGATTTTTCCGCGTCGATGCATCCAGAATGACACTGTCTTCACGGTTTTCAGAGGAAATGGCGCGAATATGAGGGAGGGCGGTTCGCTGGGTGTCCCGGGCGTACTGCAGCAGGCAACCCGCTGCGGCGAGAGCCAGAGTGAGGTCAGCACAGCCAAAGCCCTCCAGGTTTCGAGTGCCAAACTGGGTGTTGAGCAGACGTAAAGCTGTATCAAGCTCGAAGTGCCATGGCGGCATTTTACGCACGCCACGCCTTTTGCTCAGCCACTCTGGCCAGCTTTGATCCTCAGACAAGAGTAGCTCTGCGGGATTGATGCGCTCCATTTCCCCTTGCAGTGCCTCCTCTCCAGTGACCTCGATGACACTGAAACGACCACTGCTCACATCCAGCACGGCGATACCATACCGGCCATCGTGGCTGAACACTGCTACCAATAAATTGTCGCGGCGATCTTCCAGAAAGGCTTCGTCGGAAAGAGTGCCTGGGGTAACAATACGAGCAACCTGGCGCTCTACAGGCCCTTTGCTGGTGGCCGGGTCGCCTACCTGTTCGCAGATCACAACGGATTGGCCCATACGTACCAGGCGTGCGACGTAGCCTTCAGCGGCATGGTAGGGAATGCCTGCCATTGGAATAGGCTCGCCAGCGGACTGGCCGCGAGCGGTTAACGTGATGTCCAACAACCTGGCTGCGCGGCGGGCATCATCGTAAAACAGCTCATAGAAGTCACCCATGCGATAAAACAGCAGTTCATTAGGGTGCTCTGCTTTTATGCGTAAATATTGCTGCATCATGGGTGTGTGCTGAGCTGTAGAGTTCTGTGCAGTCATAGTCTTAGCAGGCTGTTGTCTCTGGTGGATACCCAAAAAGGGAAATGTCGAACAGCGAGATTCTACTTAAATGAACTGCTGACCTCTACTTTGATCCTGAGGCAATCAGGGTAAGTGTCTGTTCCTCCTTGTTTTTAAGCGAGATTACGCCATGTTCAGGCATAACCAAGTAAGGACAGGAGTAGGCGCTATGTCATGTTCTCAGCATTCACCAACCGAGCTATTGGTTGAGCAGTTAGCGTTACGGCTTTTAGCGCAGGGGGCTTTTGTGGCTACGGCAGAATCATGTACCGGTGGTGGTATTGCTCAAGCCATGACGGAGCTGCCCGGTAGTTCACGCTGGTTTGGCTTTGGGTGGGTAACGTATGCCAATGCGGCTAAGGAGCAGCTTCTGGCTGTTCCTTCAGCGGTACTGGAGCATGAGGGAGCTGTCAGTGAACAGACCGTGTTGGCTATGGTCAAAGGCGCGCAGGTGCGCAGTGGTGCGCGTTATGCTGTTGCTGTCAGTGGTGTTGCAGGGCCTGATGGCGGTAGTGATGAAAAGCCTGTGGGTACGGTGTGGATTGCATGGGCTGATGGTGAGCAGCACTGGGCTGAGGTTTATATGTTCCCTGGTGATCGACGGCAGGTGCGTCGGCAAACGGTAGAAATCGCGTTACGTGTTCTGGTAGAGCATTTGGATGGGGAGTGATGTCAGGGAAGAGAATTCTGGCTTGCGCTTTGAGAAAAGTGTGGAATAATGCTGACTATATATACAGTACTTTCCGGGTGAAAACGTAATGAACGAGAACAAGCAGCGTGCACTGACGGCGGCGTTGGGACAGATCGAGCGCCAATTCGGCAAAGGTGCCATTATGCGTATGGGCGATCAGCCACGTGAGGCGATCCCTGCAGTTTCCACAGGATCGCTGGGGCTGGATATTGCACTGGGGATTGGTGGCTTGCCGTATGGTCGTATTGTCGAAATATACGGTCCTGAAAGCTCTGGTAAGACTACGCTGACGCTGTCTGTCATTGCTCAGGCTCAACGTCAGGGCAAGACCTGTGCTTTTATCGATGCTGAGCATGCGCTTGATCCTATCTATGCAGAAAAGCTTGGCGTAAACGTTGATGATCTGTTGGTTTCCCAGCCTGATACAGGTGAGCAGGCACTTGAAATTGCTGACATGCTGGTTCGCTCTAACGCAGTTGATGTGATCATCATTGACTCTGTCGCAGCCTTGGTGCCCAAGGCTGAGATTGAAGGTGAAATGGGTGACTCTCACATGGGGCTGCAGGCACGTCTGATGTCTCAGGCGCTGCGTAAAATCACCGGAAACATCAAGAACGCTAACTGCCTGGTGGTGTTCATCAACCAGATTCGTATGAAAATTGGTGTTATGTTCGGTAACCCTGAGACTACAACAGGCGGTAACGCCTTGAAGTTCTATGCCTCTGTGCGTCTGGATATTCGCCGTACGGGGTCTATCAAGCAAGGCGATGAAGTTGTAGGCAACGAAACCCGGGTAAAAATCGTTAAGAACAAAGTTTCACCACCGTTCCGCCAGGCAGATTTCCAGATTCTGTACGGCAAAGGCATTTATCGTATGGGTGAGGTTGTCGATCTTGGTGTGCAGCAGGGATTGGTTGAGAAGTCCGGCGCATGGTATGCCTACCAGGGCAATAAGATCGGGCAGGGTAAGGCCAATGCGTGCAAGTACCTGGAAGACAACCCTCAAATTGCACAGGAACTGGAAGCGCTGTTGCGCGAGCGTCTGCTGAACGTGCCTAATAATGCAGCTGCTGATTTTGAGGTAAGTGCTGAAGACGAAGCGTGATTGTGCAATCCTCTTCTTTGCTGGAAAAAGCTGTTTCTCTGCTGTCTCGGCGTGACTATAGTCGCGCCGAGTTGCAGCGGCGGCTACAGAGTTTTCTCCGTAAACCCTTGCGTGAACATCAAGATACTTCTTCAGAAAGCTTCGGCCATGAAGAAGATGTTCAGAAACACGCGGAGCAGATTGCGGCGGTGCTGACTCGGCTAGAGGAGCTCGGTTATCTCAATGACGACCGGGTATCTGCATCGACGGTCAGGGTGGGCATTGCCAAAGGCCAGGGGCCGCAACGTATCAAGGCCGATCTGAAGCACAAAGTGCTCTCTACCGATGCCTTACATGAAGTGGAAGATGAGCTGGACTGGTTTGCTCAAGCCCGGCAAGTAAGGTCACGTCGCTTTGGTGACGCGTTACCTGATACACCTAAAGAAAAGGCCAGGCAGTTACGCTTTCTGCTCTATCGTGGCTTTACGCAGCAGCAAGCGTTACAGGCACTAAAAATCAACGAGTGGGATGAGTGAGTAATATGCTTATGCTCATATCTGGCCCTGTTTAGCACCGTTTTTAAAAACTCCCCCTATTTCCGCTCCAGCTGTTTTAATCCTGATCTACCTCGATATACTAACCCGCTAAGTACCGCCCAGCGCACTAGGCCAACCAAAGCAGGATGGTGAGGCGGCCTCAACGCCGTCATGATGCTGGCTGATCACTGATAGCCGATGTTTCTCTTTTAGGCAGATATATGAAGAGCGCAGAAATCCGCCAAGCATTTCTTGAGTATTTCAAGAGTAAGGGGCATGAAATTGTCCCTAGCAGTTCACTTATTCCCGCTAATGACCCTACTTTGTTGTTTACCAACGCGGGTATGGTTCAGTTTAAGGACGTGTTCCTGGGTACTGATCCCCGTTCATACTCTCGTGCCACCACTTCGCAACGCTGCGTACGTGCTGGTGGAAAGCACAATGATCTGGAAAACGTAGGCTACACCGCGCGTCACCATACCTTCTTTGAGATGCTGGGTAACTTCAGCTTTGGTGACTATTTCAAACAGGACGCCATTCATTTTGCCTGGGAGTTTCTGACTGCCCCTGAATGGATGAATCTGCCCAAGGAAAAGCTTTGGGTAACAGTCTATGCCAGTGACGACGAGGCGTATGAGATCTGGTCCAAGCAGGTCGGTGTTCCCGTCGAGCGGATTGTACGTATTGGTGACAACAAGGGCGCTGCCTATGCTTCAGATAATTTCTGGGCGATGGGAGACACTGGTCCATGCGGCCCTTGCACTGAGATTTTCTATGATCATGGCCCTGATGTGGCTGGCGGCCCTCCCGGCAGCCCCGAGGAAGATGGTGATCGCTACATTGAGATCTGGAACGTGGTATTCATGCAGTACAACCGTACTGCTGATGGGGTGATGCATCCATTGCCTCGCCCATCCGTAGACACTGGCATGGGTCTGGAACGTGTTTCTGCCGTTATGCAGCATGTTCACTCAAACTACGAGATTGACCTGTTCCAGAACCTTCTGGCTGCTGTCGAGCAGGTAACAGGTACTACGGACACCAAGAGTCACTCATTGAAAGTGATTGCAGATCATATCCGATCTTGTTCCTTCCTGATTGTTGATGGTGTTGTGCCCTCCAACGAAGGTCGCGGTTATGTGTTGCGCCGTATCATGCGACGGGCTATCCGTCACGGACACAAGCTCGGTGCCGTTGAGCCTTTCTTCCATAAGCTGGTTGCGCCTTTGGTTGCGGAAATGGGCTCTGCCTATCCGGAGCTTGCCAAGGCGCAGGCTCATGTTGAACAGCTGATCTTCAAGGAAGAGCAGCAGTTTGCCAAGACGCTAGACCAGGGTATGCGCTTACTTGAACAGGCCATCGAGGGACTGGAAGGCGCAGTTATTCCGGGCGAAACTATTTTCCGTCTGTATGACACCTATGGTTTCCCTGTTGACCTGACTGCGGATGTTGCCCGTGAGCGTGGTTACGATCTGGATATGGATGGCTTCGAGCAGCAAATGGAGGCTCAGCGTGAGCGCGCTCGTGCCGCCAGTCAGTTTGGTGTTGACTATAATCAGGCGCTGAAGCTGGAAGGTGAAACGCATTTCAATGGTTATACCCAGCTGGTTGATGAAGGCAATGTGGTGACCTTGCTGGCAGTCGGCGAAACCGTTGATGCACTGGAGCCAGGAATGTCCGGCGTTGTGGTGCTGGATAACACCGCTTTCTACGCCGAGTCCGGCGGTCAAGTAGGTGATGCTGGCTATCTGGCCTGGTCAAATGGCCGTTTTGAGGTCAAGGATACGACCAAGGAAGGCAAACTCTTCCTTCATCATGGTGTGCTGGTCGAAGGGCGTCTGGCTGTAGGCGGCAAGGTTGTTACCCATGTCAATGCAGCACGTCGTCAGGCTGTAGCGCTGAATCACTCCGCGACACACCTGATGCACTCCGCTCTGCGCAAAGTGCTGGGTGAGCATGTGCAGCAGAAAGGTTCTCTGGTTGCTCCTGACCGCTTGCGCTTTGACTTCAGTCACTTTGAAGCGGTCAAGCCTGAAGAGCTGCGTCGTATCGAGGATTTGGTTAACGCTGAGGTGCGTGCCAACGCAGAAGTGCAGACTCGCCTGATGAACATCGATGAGGCAAAAGCCGCGGGTGCGATGGCCTTGTTTGGTGAGAAATACGATGACGAGGTTCGGGTTGTCAGCATGGGTGAAGGTGAGGAGCAATTCTCTCTTGAGCTATGTGGCGGTACGCACGTCAAACGTACAGGTGACATCGCTGTTTTCCGTATTCTGTCGGAGGGCGGTGTTGCTGCAGGTGTACGCCGTATTGAAGCTGTCACTGGTGAAGAAGCCCTTAGTTACGTGGAGGAAGGTGAAGAAACTCTGCGCAGACTGGGTTCAATGCTGAAAGGTAGCCGTGACGCTGTGCTGGATAAGGTTGAAGCCCTGGTTGAGCGCAATCGTCAGCTTGAGCGTGAGTTGGATCAACTCAAACGTCGTCTGGCTGCGAACGCAGGGAATGAGCTGCTGGACAGTGTACGTGAAATCAAGGGCGCCAAAGTGCTGGTTACCCAGGTTGAAGGCGTCGAGTCCAAATCCCTGCGCGATCTGCTGGACCAGCTGAAAAATAAATTGGGTAATGGAGTGGTGCTGCTGGCTGTCGTTGAAGATGACAAGGTCAGTCTGGTAGCTGGGGTGACCAAGGAGTTGACCGCAAAGGTTAAAGCTGGCGACCTGATTCGCCGCGTTGCTGAGCAGGTTGGAGGTAAAGGTGGTGGCCGTCCTGACATGGCTCAGGGTGGTGGTACTCAGATTGATGCCTTGCCAGCGGCGCTGATTGACGCGGCCCAATGGATTGAATCGCAGCTTTGAGGTTGCGATTGCTAGAACTGTGAAGAAAAGGCCGGAATTTATTCCGGCCATTCCTGTTGGGGAAAACTAAAAAAATGGCATTGTATGTGCAGAAGTACGGCGGCACTTCGGTGGGCTCAGTGGAGCGCATCGAGGCAGTTGCCGAAAAGGTAAAAGGATTCCGTGAGCAGGGACATGATCTGGTTATCGTTGTCTCGGCCATGTCTGGTGAAACCAACCGTCTGATTCAGCTGGCCAAGTCGATTACCGACGAGCCCAGTTCTCGCGAGATGGATGTGATTATGTCGACCGGCGAGCAGGTCACTATTGGCTTGCTGGCTATTGCGTTGGAGAAGCGTGGTGTGCCTGCCCGCTCCTACACCGGCGCCCAGGTTTCAATCCGCACCGACAGTGCCTATGGCAAGGCGCGAATCCAGCATATTGATGATCAGCGCATTCGTCAGGATCTGGCGGAAGGTCGAGTCGTCATCGTTGCTGGCTTTCAGGGTGTGGACGACAACGGCAGTATTACCACGCTTGGGCGTGGTGGTTCAGATACTACCGGTGTTGCTCTGGCTGCTGCGCTCAAGGCTGATGAGTGTCAGATATATACTGATGTTGACGGTGTATATACAACCGACCCTCGTGTGGTGGATACGGCCCGTCGTCTGGACAAGATTACCTTCGAAGAAATGCTGGAAATGGCCAGTCTCGGCTCGAAAGTGCTGCAGATTCGTTCCGTTGAGTTCGCCGGCAAATACAATGTACCGCTACGTGTGCTTTCCAGTTTTGCGGATGGCCCTGGCACCCTGATTACCTTAGAGGAAGAAGACACTGTGGAAAAGCCTATCATTTCCGGTATTGCCTTTAACCGTGATGAGGCCAAGTTGACTGTTCTGGGTGTGCCTGATATCCCCGGTGTGGCCTACAAGATTCTTGGGCCCGTGAGCGATGCCAATATTGAAGTCGACATGATCGTGCAGAACGTGGCTGCCGATCAGACCACCGATTTCACCTTTACTGTTCACCGCAACGACTTCGACAAGACCAAAGACATCCTGCAGCGTATTTGTGCTGAATTGGGTGCTCGAGAAGTGAGCGGTAACAACAAGATCGCTAAAGTATCTATTGTCGGCGTAGGTATGCGCTCTCATGCAGGTGTGGCCAGCAAGATGTTTGCTGCACTGGCTCATGAAGGGATCAATATCCAGATGATTTCCACCTCTGAAATCAAGGTCTCGGTTGTTATCGCCGAGAAGTATCTGGAGTTGGCGGTTCGCGCACTGCACTCAGCCTTTGAGCTGGATAAAGTCGACACCATCGCTGAATAATACTTTTTGTTATCACGAGTCAGCATTTTCGTTACGCAGGTTAACGCTGCACTACAAAAATGTGGGGTTTTTTACTTCACAGTGTCAGCGTGGCCTGCATACAATTCCATGCCCGCATCTAGGCTTGAAGTTGTCTGGATCGATAGCTAAGTCTAATCAATGCGGGAGCTGGAGCTAAGCCGCATGGCAGAGGAAACAAGTAAGGAGAACGGAGATGCTGATTCTTACCCGTCGCGTAGGTGAGACCCTGATGGTTGGTGATGATGTCACCGTTACCGTTTTGGGCGTAAAAGGCAACCAAGTGCGCATTGGCGTCAATGCACCTAAGGATGTGTCTGTTCATCGAGAAGAGATTTATCAACGTATTCAGAAAGAAAAACAGGATCAGGAATCTGGCTCCTCTGAATCGTAAAAATTTCTTTTCTTTTTAAAATCAATGCGGTAATATTCGCCGCGTTGTTTGGAGAGTTGGCCGAGTGGCTGAAGGCGCACCCCTGCTAAGGGTGTATAGGGGAAACTCTATCGAGGGTTCGAATCCCTCACTCTCCGCCACACAAAGCGCCCGTAGCTCAGCTGGATAGAGTACCTGGCTACGAACCAGGCGGTCAGAGGTTCGAATCCTCTCGGGCGCGCCATGTGCAAGGTTTGCAGAAGTTAAGCAAACCTTTTTTGTTTGAGTTTGAAGCGCTCGTAGCTCAGCTGGATAGAGTACCTGGCTACGAACCAGGCGGTCAGAGGTTCGAATCCTCTCGAGCGCGCCATCTCAAGCAAGTCTCAGTTATCGTGTTGCGCTCGTAGCTCAGCTGGATAGAGTACCTGGCTACGAACCAGGCGGTCAGAGGTTCGAATCCTCTCGAGCGCGCCATAACTGAAAATGTTTTACACTGCAGCGCGCTCGTAGCTCAGCTGGATAGAGTACCTGGCTACGAACCAGGCGGTCAGAGGTTCGAATCCTCTCGAGCGCGCCAACAGTGTGAATGTGTAGTGTTACATCAATGTGATATCGTTGTGCGCTCGTAGCTCAGCTGGATAGAGTACCTGGCTACGAACCAGGCGGTCAGAGGTTCGAATCCTCTCGAGCGCGCCACTTCATCATCTTGATCTGTCTGTTATACATCGTTATACGTTGCGCGCTCGTAGCTCAGCTGGATAGAGTACCTGGCTACGAACCAGGCGGTCAGAGGTTCGAATCCTCTCGAGCGCGCCACTCCTCTTTTGTGCCCTCCTTATTTTTCTTGTTTTTGAACTGTATTAGATGTTGTGCGGTTAAGCCTTGGCAGGTTTTTTTGGTTATCCTTTGAACTTGTTAATTTGGGCTGTCAGGTACGTCCAAGCCTGATACAATGTGCCGCTTTTTTAACCAGATACTGCCTCGATACCATGAAGTTCATCGTCAAGCTGTTCCCTGAAATCACCATCAAAAGTCGCTCTGTACGTCAGCGTTTCTGTAAGCGTCTGGCTTCCAATCTGCGTATTCAGTTCAAGGATCTTGGCGAGCAGGTCGCTCAAGGTGCCGGGACGGAAGTGCTCAGTCACTGGGACTATATTGAGATACTGATTCACAACCCGGCCATCACTGCTGAGGACGCGCGGGACATCCTGCGTCGTAATCCCGGTATTGCCTATTTCCAGCAGGTGCTGGAGTTCCCGCTGACCACCGCCGAGGAGATTATTCCTCATCTGGTGGCTGCAAACAGTGAGCGTCTGAAAGGGAAGAGCTTCGCCATGCGAGTGCGTCGCGTGGGTCAGCATGATTTCTCCTCGCTGGACTGGGAGCGGCATCTGGGTGGTGCGCTGATGCAGTTAACCGAGGCGCGTTCTGTTGATTTGCGCTGTCCTGACGTACAGGTGCGTCTGGAAGTGCGCCACCAGAAGGTCTTTATCGAGACCGAGCGTGAGCCTGGCATGGGCGGCTACCCACTAGGGTCACAGGAAGATGTGGTGTCGCTGATGTCCGGTGGCTTCGATTCTGCTGTGGCAACCTATCTGACCATGAAGCGTGGCTGCAAAACGCACTTCTGCTTCTTCAATCTTGGCGGCTCAGCACATGAGATCGGTGTGCGGCAGATTGCGCATCATATCTGGAAGCAATACGGTTCCGTGGCCAAGGTTTACTTTGTCTCTGTTCCCTTTGATGAGGTGGTGGCCGAGATTCTGACCAAAGTCAATCATTCGCTGATGGGGGTTATTCTCAAGCGAATGATGATGCGGGCCGGTAACCGTGTGGCTTCTCGTTTGCACGTTAACACGCTGGTCACTGGCGAGAGCATTGCGCAGGTGTCCAGTCAGACCCTAACTAACCTCAATATCATCGACAATGCCAGTGAGCGTCTGGTGGTGCGTCCGCTGATCGTGTCTGACAAGCAGGATATCATCAATCAGGCCAAGGCTATTGGCACCTTTGATATGGCAGCTTCCATGCCGGAGTACTGCGGTGTCATTTCTGACCGGCCCACTGTTAAGGCGCGTCCTGACAAGGTGCTGGAGGAAGAAGCCAAGCTGGATATGGAAGTGATCCGCCGGGCAATCGAACGTTCTCAGGTGCTAAAGATTGATCAGGTGCTGAAGGATCTAAAACCTCAGGCTGAACTGGATCAGTTCGAGGCAAAAGAAGATGCGGTGGTGATCGATATTCGCCATCCGACGGAGCAGGAGAAGTCTCCGCTGACACTGGATGCTGAGGTGGTGCATATTCCATTCTATCAGCTCAGTACGCGCTTCCCTGAGCTGGATCAGGAGCAGCAGTACCTGCTCTATTGTGACCGCGGTGTTATGAGCAAGCTGCATGCGCTGTATTTACACGATGCAGGCCATGTCAACGTAGGGGTTTACGGCAGCAAGTAATACGATTGCCTGTAATTAGAACGGGAGGCTCAGGCTTCCCGTTTTCGTTTCTGCTGAGTGTATGCCTGCTTTCTGACGTCTATTAGCCGCCGAGCAGCCCTTCCAGATGGGCCTGCACCGAATAGGCCAGTGCTGTTGGGTTGTAGCCGCCTTCCAGAATCGACACGATGCGCCCTTTACTATACCTGTCAGCCAGTGCTACCAGCTGACGAGTGATCCACAGATAGTCCTCTTCATTCAGGCGCATATCCGCCATCGGGTCATTCCAGTGCGCATCAAAGCCTGCCGAGATAAAGATCATGTCAGGAGCGTGAGCCTCCAGAGCGGGCAGGCACTTTTCTGAAAAGGTGCGACGAAACGCTTCGCCATCGGCAAAGGCGGGGAGGGGGCAATTGATGATATTCGCGCGCTCAAGATCGTTATAACGACCCGGATAAAAAGGGTGCTGGAAGGTGGAGCAAAACAGCACGGCTGGATTGTCTTTAAAGATATCGACGGTACCGTTGCCCTGATGCACATCGAAATCAACGATAGCTACCCGGTTTATGCCTTCGTGCTGCAGGGCATGCAGTGCAGCGATGGCAATGTTGTTGTAGAAGCAGAAGCCCATCGCCAGATTGTGCTCCGCATGATGCCCAGGTGGGCGGATGGCGCAAAAAGCGTTGCGATTTTTGCCAGACAGTACTCGGTTTGTTGCCAAGATACTGGCACCTGCGGCTAAACTTGCTGCATGCAGGGATTTTGGGCACAGCGCAGTGTCATCGTCGGTCCAGACCACACCCTCCTGCGGCAGTTTCAGTTCCAGACGGCGTACATGTAGTGGTGTATGTGCCAGCAATATCTGCTCTGGCAGAACATGAACGGCATTATGAGTTTGCAGCTGGCCAAGCAGACCGGAGCGATTAAGCTGATGCATGATGGCTTTCAGCCTGATTGGGCTCTCTGGATGGTCTGGGCCGAGGTCGTGCAGCTCGCAGTCGGTATGGCTGATAAACGCAGTGCTCATTGGGCGTGCCCTGTTTTTTTTGCCAGTTTAGCGAAACTTGCTACGGCGTACCTTAGCCATTAAGTCGCACAGTGCCGGCAGGCAAATGCGGAGTAATGAAAGCAGGGTGCTGCTTTTATCAAAGTCCTGCCGTTTGCCGCCGATATGGTGTGGCAGATTGACTGATGTCTGCCGCGGTAAATGGCGACCGGTAAGGATGTAGACCACAAATAGGGCTGACTTGATGCTGGATAAGAAAAAGGTGTTGTTTGTCGATAGCAGCGGCAATATGCGCTTTACCATGAAGAGCATGTTACGCAGCCTGGGTATCGACCATCTGGAAACACTGGCCCCGACCGCCGCTCTGCTCAGTCATATTCAGCATCAGCCTTACGACTTCATCATTATCAGTCACAATGACAGCGACAAAGTTACGGGCATTCAGTTGCTGGAAGAGGCGCGTTATCAGGGAATCCTGCCGGAAAGTACGGCATGGGTACTACTGGTCAGTGATACTTCCCGTGACCTGATTGTCCATGCTATCGATAACTATCCCGACGATATCCTCACCAAACCTTTCTCAGCGCAGGATCTCAAGCGCCGTCTGGACGCCCTGGATGCGCGTCAGATTGCACTGAAGCCGATCTGGCATCAGTTGCGGGTGCAGAATGTCAAAGAGGCACTCAATCTCTGTGATCACTTCGAGCCTGCCAATCCCTATTACTGTGCGGCCCAGTTGCTAAAGGGGCGGATCCTGATGGCGCATCGGCGGTACTTTCAGGCTGCCCGGGTCTTTTCGCGGGTGTATACCCAGTATCATCGTCGTGAGGCGGTCATTATGCAGGCCTTCTGCCTGTCGCAGGAACGCGAGTACGATCAGGCGCTGGAGATACTGGGTGAGCTGATTTGTCAGAACCCGCTGCTGCTAGCGGCGTACGACATGGTCATCAAAATCGAAATGGCGCGAGGGGACTACTTCAAGGCTCGCTATATTCTGCAGCAAACCACCACACTCAGCCCTTACAACGTGTTGCGTTATCAGCGCCTTGGTTATTGTGCCTATCTGGGGCAGGAGTGGGAAATTGCTGAGCCTGCCCTGAACAAGGCCATCAATCTGGGCAAAGGGTCGGTTTATGAGTCCAAAGGGCCGTTTCTACAGCTGGTTGATGTCGGGCGCTGTAAGGTCGAGGCTGGCCTTGCGGGCTGGCAGGAGGTAGAGAAAGAAGTTGATCTTGCGCTGAAAAAGGCCAGCCGCTTCTTTCCAAAAGATCCTCTGCTGCCTGCCGAATCCGCTTTTATGCGTGGCAACTTCTATCAGGGTGCCAGACAGCCCAAGCTGGCAGAAAAGTTCCATGATGAAGCACGGGTGCTGGCGGACGAACAGGGTGTGCAGCTGGATCAGCTCGACGTGTGGAAGCAGCCAGGCGAAACTCCCATGCGCTGGCTGCAGAACGTCCCTTCTGATCCAGCTATTTTGCTCACCAACCCAAGGATCGATACCTATCTGCAGCATGGCTGCCATGCCTACGAGAGTGGTCAGCTAGGTAAGGCGATGCAGTATTTCACTCAGATTCTGCGTGAGCAGCCTGATCATACTGACGCGCTGCTCAATGCGGCGCAGCTGTATCTGGAAGCCATACGCGACTCCTCCTACCAGCGTGACAAGCGACTGCAGATGGCCAGACAGTTCTTGCGGACTGTCGAGAAATCACGTCTCGAAGCCAGTCAGCAGGAGCGGCTGGACTATCTCAAACAGGTGGCTGATTTGCAGCTGGAAGAATATCCCCCGGGTTCGCTCGGTGAGTTGTTGTGGGAAGTGGTCTAGCACCCCGATAACTGCAGAGAGGTGAAAAGGCCAGATATCCGGCTTGGGCAAATATCTGGCAAGGGTGTGAGTTTGAAATAGCAGGCTGACTTTTTTTCTGTCGCTCAGCCCGTTTGTTACAAGTCCAGTACCAGTCGTGAACTGCGCGAGCGTGAACAGCAAATCGTCATCTGGTCATTAGCTGCATGCTCTTCATCGGTCATAAACATATCCCGGTGATCAGGCTCTCCAGACAGTACGCGGGTCAGGCAGGTGCCACAGATGCCCTGTTCGCAGGACACCGCTACATCAACACCTGCCGCTTCCAGCACCTGCACGATGCTGTGCTCTGCCGGAATCTGATAGACCACGCCGCTGCTTTGCAGCTCCACCTCAAAACTGCCATCGGCATCGTGATCAACCGGAGTGGCTGCAAAGTACTCACGATGCAGCTGACTTTCCAGCCAGCCCTGCTGGCGCGCGGTGCTCAGCACATGCTCCATAAAGCCGCCCGGGCCGCAGACATACAGGTGGGTGTCAGTATCGGGTGTGGCAAGTAATCGTGCCGCATCCAGCCTTTGTTGCGCATCGCCATCATCAAAATGCAGATACACCCGGCTGGCAAAGTCGGCCTCCTGCAGCTGCTGCCGGAAAGCCATGCGCTCACTGCTACGCGCGCAATAATGCAGTTCAAACGGCTGATCATGGCGGTGCAGGTGCTCAGCCATGCTCAGCAGAGGCGTGATGCCAATGCCGCCAGCAAACAGCAGATGGCGTTTGCCCTGTCCGGCCAGCGGGAACAGATTGCGTGGCTCGCTGATACGGATCACATCACCCTGGTTGATCAGCTCATGCATGGCTTTGGAGCCGCCACGCGAAGCGGGGTCGTTGAGTACGCCAATAACATAGCGATGGTATTCACTGTCAGCATTGCACAGTGAATACTGCCTGATCAGACCATTGGGAAGGTGAACATCGATATGGGCGCCTGCAGTAAAGGCGGGCAGGGCAGTGCTGTTGATAGGCTCCAGCTGAAAGCGGCGAATATCCGCTGCCTCGTCGGCACAGAGGCTCACGCGTACATCGATCATGATGCTGCTCCTCAAACCTGACCTGCGGCGACTTTATCGGTAGCAATCAGTGCGCTCTGCTCAGCAGCCAGCCAGCGGTCGATGATCTTGCGTGACTGTACACCGCCTGCATCAATATTGAGCTTGAGCAGATTACGTTCGGGGTGGCGCAGCAGGTTTTGCTGCTGGCGCTCCAGCATCTCCAGATCTTCGGCAAAAATCTTGCCCTGACCTTCACGGATGGTATCGGTCAGCTGCTGATCTTCGGGTCTGAAGTTGCGGGCCATACCCCAGAAGTACCAGATGGAGGTCTCCGTTTCCGGCGTGATGAAGTCCACCACAATGCTGCTGGCCTTGAAGCTGGCATCGGCTTCGTAGCCGCCGTTACCGGCATGAGCCACACCGACTTCAATCAGAACATGGCTGGGCGGGGTGAAGCGGCAGATCTGCCAGCGGTCGACCGGTACATCGTCAGCCAGCCCGTTGCCACGCAGAGCGGCACGCCAGAAGGGCGGCGCCATGATGTTTTCCATGTAGCGGCTGGTCACGACCATTTCACCCTCTACCTTGGTGCTGACCGGGGCTTCGTCGATCTCTTTCTGACCGATGCTGGAGGCATGCACATAGGTTTCATGGGTCAGGTCCATCAGGTTGTCGATCATCAGGCGATAGTCGCAATTGATGTGGTACAGCCCGCCACCATAAGCCCACTGCGGACTGACGGCCCATTCAAGATGAGGGATGAGCGCCGGGTCAGCCTGTGCTGCCTCGCCGGGCCACACCCAGATGAATCCATAACGCTCTTCGACGGCATAGACCTTGTTGCAGGGGAAGCCTCTGACGCGCTGGCCGGGCATCGACTGGGTGTGGCCATCGCAGCCCATCACCAGGCCGTGGTAACCGCACACCAGCTCACCATCACGTACAAAGCCGAGTGACAGCGGTGCGCCGCGGTGCGGGCAGAAATCCTCAACGGCAGCGATTTTGCCTTCATGGCCACGATAGAAAACGATAGCTTCATTACAGATGGTGCGACCAAGGGGTTTATCGGTCACTTCATCGGGGGTGCAGGCAACATACCAGGTATTTTTGGGGAACATCACGGTGATCCTCGGATTGTTATAGTTATGCTTAAGGTTTTATTGGATCCAATTTATGGCTGTAACCCGGCTGGCGTCAAATGTTTTTTGTGCAAAAGATGTTCGCTGTGGGCGTGCGCGGATAAAGGGCGGGCGTTGTAACCTGCCTATCCGTGCCCCGGATGCCGGCAATGGCTGTGCTACACTGCGGCGCATCTGCTATGGCTTACAGGCCGTCGGTGTTGGTGCCGGATGGCTGCAGTGAAGGGAGAAAGAGGATGAGCAAGGCCGGTCAGCATGCACTGATTACGCTGCGCAAGATGATTGCTTCGGGCGAGTTGGCCGCAGGTGAGCGTGTGGCGGAGATTCCCACCGCCGAGGCGCTGGGCGTATCACGTATGCCTGTACGTATTGCCTTTCGGACGCTGGAGCAGGAAGGGCTGCTGGTCAAGGCAGGGGCGCGTGGCTATACCGTGCGCGAAATCAGCCCGGAAAGTATTGCCGGTGCGGTTGAAGTGCGCGGTGTGCTGGAAGGGCTGGCTGCACGGCAGGCCGCGGAGCGCGGGTTGTCTGCTGAATCGGTGGCGGTATTGCGACAATGTCTGGATGACGGTGATCAGCTGTTTGAAAAAGGTTATGTCACCGAGGAGGATCTGGATGTCTACCACGATCTGAACCTGCGCTTTCACCAGCAGATCATTGAGGCCAGCGGTAACCCGGCTGTTTCCATGGCGCTGGCGCGTAACGAACATCTGCCTTTTGCCTCGGTCAGTGCGCTGGCAGTGGACAGCAATGATATGCGTCGGGAATTCCGGCGTTTTAACTTTGCCCATATGCAGCATCATGCGGTATTTGATGCGCTGCTCAGTCGTCAGGGGGCAAGAGCGGAGGCGATCATGCGCGAACATGCCAACGCCACGCTGCGTTATGCCGAAGTATTTGCGTCTACGGCGGGAATGGCAGACAGCATCAAGGTCATTCAGCGCGAAGAACAAAAATAAATAATTGGATCCAATAATTGTCATTTATGACCACATAAGCGCTGCACGGGTGTGGCGCTCAGATACTTTGCTCTATGATGCGGCCACTTGGCTGGAAGAGAGTGCAGCGATGCTGACACCAGCCGTTCGCAGTCATTCATCAGGGGTAAATCCATGAGCAAGGTGCACAAGATCGCGGTGATTGCCGGTGACGGTATCGGTAAGGAAGTGATGCCCGAAGGGCTGCGCGTACTGGACAAGGTCGCCGCACGCTTTGACATTCAGCTGCAGTGGAGCCACTTCGACTGGGCCTGCGCGGACTACTATCTGGCTCACGGCAAGATGTTGCCCGATGACTGGTTCGAGCAGCTACGCGGTTTTGATGCCATCTACTTCGGTGCGGTGGGCTGGCCGGACGTGGTGCCTGACAATATCTCCCTGTGGGATTCGTTGCTGAAGTTCCGCCGCGGCTTCGATCAGTACGTTAACCTGCGTCCTGTGCGTCTGCTGCCCGGCGTGCCCTGCCCGCTGGCTAATCGTAAGCCGGAAGACATCGACTTTTATGTAGTGCGTGAAAACACCGAAGGCGAATATTCCAACGTCGGTGGTCGCATGTTTGAAGGCACGGACCGTGAGTTCGTTATTCAGCAGTCCACCTTCACCCGCAAAGGGGTTGACCGCATTCTCAAGTATGCCTTCGAGCTGGCCCAGAGCCGTCCGAAGAAACACCTGACCTCTGCGACCAAATCCAATGGCATGGCCATCAGCATGCCTTACTGGGATGAGCGCGTTGCCGCCATGGCGGGTCAGTATCCCGAGGTACGTCAGGACAGCTATCACGTTGATATTCTGGCGGCGCGTTTTGTCCTCAGCCCCGAGCGCTTTGATGTGGTGGTGGCTTCCAACCTGTTTGGTGACATCCTGTCTGATCTGGGCCCGGCAGTGGCAGGCACCATCGGTATCGCGGCTTCTGCCAACCTCAACCCGGAGCGCAATCTGCCTTCTCTGTTTGAGCCTGTGCACGGTTCTGCACCTGATATCTACGGCAAAAATATCGCCAACCCTATCGCCATGATCTGGTCAGGAGCGATGATGCTGGACTTTATCGGTAATGGTGATGAGCGTTACCGTCAGGCCCATGACGTCATCATTGAGGCCATCGAAGCGGTGCTGGTGGAAGGCCCGCGTACGCCCGATATGGGTGGTGACGCCGACACCACCAGCGTAGGCAAAGCTATCGCCGAGCGTATCTGAAAGTAGCGTAGTCGGGTTTCCGGCAGGTGTATGAGCAACGTACGCCGCTTGTAGCCGATGTCGATGTGCCGGGTATCCAGTGTTGTCTGGATACCTGTGCCACCACTAACAG
This sequence comes from Pokkaliibacter sp. MBI-7, assembly GCF_029846635.1. NCBI lineage: Bacteria > Pseudomonadati > Pseudomonadota > Gammaproteobacteria > Oceanospirillales > Balneatrichaceae > Pokkaliibacter > Pokkaliibacter sp. MBI-7. The sequence goes on from NZ_JARVTG010000001.1 coordinate 4,256,103, forward strand.
ATGGGCTGCATGTTGGATGTTCCTCAGACAGCGAACAGGCTCGCTGAGCTGAAATATCGGCTCTCAGGTAAAATATCCGCCCCGTACCGCCAGCTCCCTCTATACTTCGGTGCTCAACCTTCCTCCCTTTATCTTGCGCTGGTGTCCTTATGAGCAGCCTGTTGACGGTGTTGATCGGGGTGATCACCCTGTGGAGTATTGCAGTGATAACTCCCGGTCCTAATTTTCTGGTAGTGGCTCACACCAGTGCCGCACAGGGTAAAAAGCAGGCCCTTGCGGTGGTGCTGGGCATCGCAACAGGGACGCTGATCTGGGGGATGGCCGGCTTTCTCGGCGTTACGCTGTTGTTTGTCGCCGTGCCCTGGCTATTTGTTGCGCTGAAGGTGGGGGGCGGCGTGTACCTGCTGTACATGGGCTGGCGCATGATCAAAGCCAGTGTGAATCCCGTGAAGATGGTGCTGGTGGAGGATGCGCCTGCAATCACACCGGGAATGCGGGAGAACGCAGTGCGCGGGTTGCTGACCAATATGGCCAACCCTAAATCGGCCATCTTCGTTAGCAGTTTGTTTGCTTCTGTACTGCCGCCACATCCGTCACTCAGTCTGGGCGCCATTGCCATCGCGCTGATGGTCAGTATCAGCCTGAGTTGGTACGCGCTGGTGGTAACGCTGTTCTCTTCACCCCGTTTTGCCCGTGCTTACCTGCGCGGCAAGCGCTGGATCGAGCGGGGTGCCGGTACCATCTTCCTCGGCTTCGGCCTCCATCTTATCAGCAGCCGCTGAGTACTGCCTGCATTCAGCAAAGACCGCTTCCTGCGGTCTTTGCTGGTCACGTCAGTACGCTACGGCGTGCTGCGCTACATCAGTACTGCTGTGCCGCCGTCTCGATCCGGGCATACACCTCCGCGGTGCCATCGTTCTTCAGCAGATAAACCGAATAGGGCTGAAAGCGCTCACCCATTTCCATTCCCGGACTACCCAGCGGCATACCGGGCACAGCCAGCCCTCTGGCATCGGGCTTTTCCGCCAGAAAGCGCGCCATGACCGGCGCCGGCACATGGCCTTCAAACACATAGCCGCTGTCTGTCTCGACCGCGGTATGGCATGAGCGCAGTTTGGGCGGAATCGCCAGCTTGTCTTTGGTGGCATAAAGATCGGCTGATCCATTCACCGTGACTGCAAAGGTGAGCGGGCTGTTGGCAGCGCTGAAACCCTGCATGTGTTTCAGCCACGCCTGACAGCACCCGCACTGGGGATCTTTAAATACCTCAAGCTGGACGGCTTCAGCCCAGGCCACTACCGGCAGGCTGGTAAGCGTGATCACGGCAAGGCGCTGCAGTGTGCGGCGTGCGGCGGCGGAGGTCAGAGCGGACAGTTTGTGAAGTGACATAACAATTTCCTGATCAAAAAATGACGATGCAGTGAGGCATGGTGAATGTCACCTGTACCTGTGCGGTAAACAAAGTCATGGGGCCGAGCAAGTGCGTTTAATCAGGAAGTAAAAGTGGGTGGCCGTTGCGGCACCGCCAGTATCAGTGACACTGTGCCTTCGTGGTAACGCGGTTTGGGAGGGCTGTCGGGGGGCGGGCTGGCGGTTTGCCACAGCACGGGCAGCGCCACCAAACCGTGAGCGCAGCAGTCCGTCATTAATGGCATCTGACTGCACGGCAGCGTGCGGCTGTCGGCGGAGGTACAGGGTGCCGGATGGCAGTCTGCCTGGTTCGGGCAGCCCGTGCTGACGACGTGCAGCGTCATATTCTGCATAGCTGCCGTCTGGGGCAGGGGGAAAGCAAGCACAAACGCCAGCATCAGGCACAGGCTGACCAGCCATGTTGATCTGAATAATGTCCGTAAGACTGCTTTCACCGGGAGTCCTGCTGTCTGAAAACGCCAGCCGCTAATCTAGCCAACCCTTGCGCTGAGGTCTATTACCGAGGGTTGTGCCAGATCATGATTTGTCCCCATTCGCTGCGCAAAAATCCTCCTTCTGTGCCCATTCGCACCGCAGTTTGATGACGCTTCTTGACCTTTTTTTCAGTCTGTTGCCCCTGCGGAACTGCACCTTTCGGCCACTCTCTAAAGCCAGCGTGAACGCCTGCTGCCACCCTCTGTTCGGGTAATGCAGGCAGACCAGAGATCAACAACAAATACGAGTTGGCCGCACTGCTGTCATCAGATCGACAGTGGCAGTCAGGCCGACAGCCTCAGTCATAAGGAGTTTTGTGGTGATAAAGGTCGAGCACCTGTCACGTCGGTACGGCGATTTTGTCGCGGTCAACGATGTGTCGTTCCAAATAGGTCATGGGGAAATCGTTGGTTTGCTGGGCCATAACGGAGCCGGGAAAACCACCATCATGAAGATGATCACCGGCTATCTGGAACCCTCCGATGGCCAGATCTGGTTCAATCAGCAGGCCTTTGATGACGCCCCCGATCAGGCCAAGGCGCAGATCGGTTACCTGCCGGAAAACCTGCCGGTCTACCCTGATCTGACCGTCGCTGATTACCTGCTCTATGCCGCGCGTCTGCGCCACCTTGAAGGGGCGGATGCCATCGCCGCCGTGCGCCGGGCGATCAGGGATACCGAGCTGGAAGACAAGGTCCTTTCTCCCATTCACACCCTGTCGCGCGGATACAAACAGCGCGTCGGCGTGGCGCAGGCCATTCTGCACAACCCCAAATTACTGATTCTGGATGAGCCCACCAACGGCCTCGACCCCCAGCAGACGCAGGCCATGCGCCATCTGCTGAAAAATCTGGCGAAGAATGCCACCGTGGTGCTGTCGACCCACATCATGCAGGAAGTCGAAGCCATCTGTGATCGGGTGCTGATGATGCGCCGGGGTGAGCTGATACTCGATGAACAGTTGTCTCATCTGCACCAGTCGACAGCCCTGCTGGTGACTACCTCCATGGCCCCGGCCCAGTGGCAGCAGCAACAGCTGAACGGCGTGCAGTTTGCCGCTGATCAGCATCTGGGCGAGAGCAATGGTCATCACCGCTATCGTCTGCCTTTTGCCGGTACGCATCACAGTCCCATATCGCAGGCTGAAGGGCTGGCGGCGCAGGTGGCGCAACGGCTGGTAGAGCAGGGTGCGGCTCTTTACGGCCTGACGCCCGAGCGTCGTGATCTGGAAAGCCTGTTCCGTGAAGTGAACAAGACGGAGGAGGTCAGCCATGCAGCCTAATGCGATTCGGGCCATCGTGCGCAAGGAGCTGATGCAGTTCTTCGCCTCGCCGATTGCCTATCTGTTTCTGGCCGCGTTCGCTGCGGTCACCCTGTTTGTGTTCTTCTGGGGCGAAGCCTTCTTTGCCCGCAATCTCGCTGATGTGCGGCCGCTGTTTGAGTGGATGCCGGTCCTGCTGATCTTCCTGTCGGCAGCTCTGACCATGCGCATGTGGAGTGAGGAGCGGCGCACCGGCACCCTCGAGTTTGTGCATACCCTGCCGGTGGCCAACTGGCAGTTTGTGCTGGGCAAGTTCTTTGCCTGCCTGCTGTTGCTGGCGCTGGCACTGGTGCTGACCCTGCCGCTGCCCCTGACCGTCAACATGCTCTCGCCCATCGACTGGGGCCCGGTATGGGCGGCCTATCTGGCGACGCTGCTGCTGGGCGGTACGTATCTGGCGCTGGGTCTGTTTATCAGTGCCCACACCCAGAACCAGATCGTCAGCCTGATGCTGACCGCGTTGATTGGCGGCGTGCTGTATCTGATCGGCACCCCAACCCTGACCGACTGGGTGGGCGAGCCGCTGGCGAGCATCTTCAAAGCCATCGGCACCGGCTCACGGTTCGAGTCCATTGCCCGTGGGGTGCTGGATGCCCGTGATCTGTATTACTACCTGAGCCTGATCGTGATTTTCCTCGGCCTCAACCTGTGGGGGCTGGAGCGCGAGCGCTGGGCGGCAACTGGCAGCTACCAGCATCATGCGCTGTGGCGTCGCGGTACGGCGCTGGTGGTGATCAACCTGCTGCTGGTGAATATCTGGATGGCACCGCTGACCTCACTGCGTCTTGACGTCACTCAGGGCCAGCGTTTCTCCCTTGGCAAAGCCAGCTATGACTACCTGTCACGCCTGCACGAGCCGCTGATTATCAAAGCCTACTTCAGCAAGAACACCCATCCGCTGCTGGCGCCGCTGGTGCCGCAGATTAAAGACCTGCTGAACGAGTATCAGATTGCCGGTAAGGGCAAGGTCAAAGTGGTGGAGATCGATCCCACCGAAGATCAGCAGGCAGCCAATGATGCGGCCAGCCAGTACGGCATCAAGCCGGTGCCTTTCCAGGTGTCCGGGCGTTATCAGGCCTCGGTGGTGAATGCCTACTTCAATCTGGTGGTGAGCTACGGTGGCGAGTTCCAGACCCTGAGCTACAAGGATCTGATCGACATCAAGCAGGGCCAGGGCGATATTCAGGTGCAGCTGCGTAACCCTGAGTACGACATCACCCGCGCCATCAAGCGTGTGCTGTTTGCCTATCAGACCAAGGGCGACCTGTATTCCAGCCTGCCGCATGCGCTGAATCTGACCGCTTATGTCTCCGCGGATAACGCCCTGCCGAAAGAACTGGCGGGCTTCAAAGCCGATCTGCAGAAGCAGCTGCAGGACGCCAGCAAAAAGGCCGATGGCAAGCTCAACATCCACTGGGTAGACCCCAACTCTGACCCGTCGGTGGCGAAGAAGATGGAACAGCAGTGGGGCTTCAAGCCGATGATGGCCAGCCTGCTCAATACCACGCCGTTCTACTTCTACCTGACGCTGGATGACGGCAAGCAGGGCATGCCGCTACAGCTGCCGGAAAACCTCAACGATCAGGGCATCAAACAGATGCTGGAAGCGGGTGTGAAACACTTCGGCAGCGGCCTGATGCACAGCGTGGCGCTGGTCACCCCCCCGATGAACCCGATGACCGGGCAGGGGCTGAGCTTTGAACAGCTGCAGAGCCACCTGAGTGAAAACTACAACGTCATCCCCACCGACCTCAAAGACGGCATCGTACCGAGCGAAGCAGAATCCCTGCTGGTGATGGCGCCTGACAGCCTGACCGACAAGCAGCGTTTCGCCATCGACCAGTACCTGATGAAGGGCGGCACCGTGATGCTGGCCACCTCACCCTATGAGATCAGCATCGACCAGAACGGCCTGAAAGCCAGCAAACATACTTCCGGTCTGGAAGACTGGCTGAAGCACTATGGCGTCACCATTCAACCCAGTCTGGTAATGGACCCCCATAACTCGCCGTTCCCCATGCCGGTCAACCGTGATCTGGGTGGTATGCAGGTGCAGGAATGGGTGATGATGAACTATCCCTACTTCGTCGATGTACGCCCCGGTGCCATGGACGCCAAAGTGCCCGTCACCGAAGGCCTGCCACAGCTGACCTTCCCCTGGGCATCGCCGATCAGTATCGACAGCAAGCTCAACCAGAGCCGCAAGGTGGCGGTGCTGGCGCACAGCTCGGCGGAATCCTGGCTGTCTGACAAAACCCAGGTATTGCCACGGGTGCAGGGCGGACAGGCGATTCCCTTCACACCGGAAGGCAAGCGCAGCAGCGAAGATCTGGCGGTGGCCATCACCGGCAGCTTCGATTCCTACTATGCCGACAAGGACAACCCGCTGCTGAAGCAGGATGACAAGGCCGCTGCCGCCAAACCTGCCGCCGCTACGCCAGCTGACACAGCCAGCAAAGACGGCAAGGGCAAGCAGGACAAACCGGTGTTCAGCGGCATTATTGCCCGCTCGCCCGAGTCGGCCCGCCTGATCGTCTTCGCCTCCAACCATCTGCTTGATGATCAGGTCATGCAGCTGCTCGGCTCCGCCAACGGCAGCACCTACATGAACTCGGTGGATGCCATGCAGAACGCCGTCGACTGGAGCGTGGAAGAAGACGGCCTGATGGCCATTCGCGCCCGCAGCCAGTACAGCCACACACTGCCCGCGATGGATGATACCGGTCGTCAGGAGCTGGAATACTTCAACTACTTCCTGGCGCTGGCGGGTGTTGTGATCATCTTCGCCATCGTTCGGGTGCGCAGCCGTCGTCGTCTGGCACGCCATCAGGCCCTGCTGCTGGGAGGAAAAGCATGAAACAGACCGCCTCTTCATCGAAAAGAAGTCTGCTGGTCCCGGGGCTGGCACTGGTCATGCTGGTGCAGGCCGGGCTGGTCGTGGCCAGCTACTGGCCAGACAGCAACGCCGCAGGCAACAAGCCCTGGCTCAGTTTCAAAGCGGCTGATATTGATCAGCTGGTGGTCAGTGATGGCAAGCAGAGCACCCATCTGCTGCTGAAAGACAAACACTGGACCGTCAAGGAGCTGAACCTGCCCGCTGATGAGCATCAGATACAGGAAGTGATCGACACTCTGGTGTCGGAGAAGCCCGCCTGGCCCTCAGCCACCACCGACGAAGCGGCAACCCGTTTCAAAGTGGCGGAAAAAGGCTTCGAGCGTAAGGTCGAGCTGAAGAAAGGCGATACCGACGAGGCCGTGGTGTACCTTGGCACCTCGCCCCATTACGGCCAGATCTACGGCCGCCGTGAGGGCGATAAAGACATCATGAACATCAGCTTCAATGCCTATCAGGCGCCGGCGGATGCCCACGACTGGCTGGATAAAAGCCTGCTGAAAGTCACCGCGCAGCCGACCATGGTGACGCTGCCGGGGCTGAATCTTGAGTTCCTCAAGGGCAACTGGCAGGTGACCGATCAGCCCACTGTCAGCCTCGACAATCCCAAGGTGGACGAGCTGGTTAACGAGCTGAAAGAGCTGATGGTGATCGGGCTGGCGGATGACAAACTGGCTGCGACCCTGAGCCAGTCCAAAGACGGCTTTGTCGCCACGCTAGCGGTGAAAGACAAGGCCTATCACTACCAGTTCCGCCCCAGTGGGGATGACTGGTATGCCCGCCGCGATGATATGCCGCAGTGGTTCAAGGTCAGCACCTATCCGGCAAATCTGCTCAAACAGCCAGACCTGAGCAAGCTGGAAAAGGCCGCGCCAGCCAACGCCGCCGCAGCGACGGACAGCAGCGGTACGGCAACGGCAGCAGCCACACCTGCTGCGCCTGCCGCTTTGGCTCCCGCTGCTCCGGCAGTCACCTCACCTGACAGTGGAGCCGCGACCCAGAGCGCTAATTGATGATGTGATCGGTCCAGCGTTTAACTGACGCTAAAACCACAAAGCCCCGCTACAGCAATGTAGCGGGGCTTTGTTTTATATCTGTTTTGAATGCCTTATGGGGAGGTATCACCATGTCGAGCGCCTCATCCTTGAAAAATCTGGAAGAAGGTATACCTTTTGGATGGCCAGTTGTTGATAAAAATACCTTTTTAGTGAATCGCTTTTGCGTTGGTTGATTTACCTTTTCTTTTAAAATCAGAATTTTACGTTGCTGTTTTTTTAGATAAGGTTTGTTAAAAGGTATACCTTTTAATAATTGTCATGAGGTCGTAGACCTCATTAACCTACTTTTAAACGATCAAGGAACATCCGTGAACTATTCAGATCTTGATACATTTAAAGAGGACGTTGACTCACTAGAAGAGTTTTTTACCGAGTTCGCCGCACGGGAAGATGAAATCCTAACCTTTGGAATGAAAAAAGTTTCAAAATGGGAGAGTTATGAAAAAGCCGCACCACATCTAAGAAGCTTCGAGCCGAAGATACATGAATTTCAATCGTTTCTAAGACCTATAGACAAGCAGCTGTTCGAGAGAGTAAGAGATCTAGTTTCCGACTCAAAATTAATTGAATCAATATCAGGCATTGACGTAGCGTTAAGGATTGCTGTTCATAGGAAAAAGCTTAGCTTCGGAAATGAACTGGTAAGTTCTCTGGCTTTCCAAATACCATATTTATCAAACGCAATCCGTCGCAAAAAGTTGTTCTCAGAGGAAGTTATCCCGATACAAAAACTTCTGGTTTCTTTAGGAAGGCTTGGCAATCTGGTGGTAATGTCAAAAGAATCATATATTCACGGGTGGTCACACGACAGTGATGTATTTAAACCGTCAAACCTCAGTGATGAGAGAATTATATTTCTCATTGAATCTGCAATTGAAGAGATAGAAATAAATTCACCACTATCGAAAGATGATAAGAAGCAACTAGTTGAGTACTTATGTAAGGCAAAGGGAGAGCTCTCAGAGGATCGACCTTCATGGAATAAAATAGTTGGGGCGCTGGTAATAGCAGCTGCGATTACTAGCGGATTAGCAGACTCTAGCGGGGCTTATAAAAACATCGATGCTGCTATTAAGTATATTATTGGGTCGTCAATTGAGAAGCATGTTCCAAAATCAGTACCACTCTTAGATTGCCCTAGAGAGGAACAGATACAAAATGACGAACCTCATACAATTAGCGTTTAACAAAGCCATCAATTTGACCACCTTACGCTGCGCTTCAGGCGGTAAATTATGGCAGCGTTAGAGGGCAACCCTGACTAAATTTCAGGTTGAAACATGGAGCCACACCAAAACAATATTTCAGAAGAAACCAAGCTAAGACTCATTGATATGGCATGGCTTCTAAATGACCTAACCAGCGACCTTAAAACTCCCGTTGATTTAATTTTCCAGTTAAGACCAGTCATGGATGAAAGTAAGCAGAATTACATGTCCATAAGCAGGCTCTGCATAACGTCACTAATAGTTAATCTTTGCAGACTAAAGGAAATCATTGACCACTACGGAGCCGAAATACGTTCCTTTCCAGAAGCTCTACGCAACTCTCTGTATAGCATAAAATCCGAAGTCGAAAAAAAAGACATGTATGCCTTTCGAAGCAAATATGTAGCACATGCATTTTCAAAAGAAAAAGGTGGCCAGCAAAGACCACTAACTTTTGATGACAATGTAAAATCCTTAATGAAAATCATTGACTTTGGATTAAGCCCTGTAACCGAGAATGTATTCAAATTTTGCGAATGGGTTCATGTCAAAGATGATTTACAGTCTGTCGTATATATTGTCTACAGCACAGTGAAGCATATAGACACCGTCGTAGGTGGTCTTGGTGCACGGCGCTAAGCCTCTAACAATGCGCTCAAAGCGTTCACTTCGTTCGCTGGGACGGGCTAAAGCCCGCCCCTTAGCTTAATCGTTAGAGGGCATGGACATCTAAATGAGTAGCGTAAATAAAAAGTACCAAGTCTTCGTCAGCTCTACTTACGTCGATCTAATTACTGAAAGGCAGGAGATTATGAATGCCCTGCTGGAGTTAGATTGTATTCCTGCAGGGATGGAATTATTTCCTGCTGCTGACGAAGATCAGTGGTCTTTGATCAAAGGTGTTATTGATGAGTGTGATTACTATATCGTAGTAATCGGTGGTCGATATGGCAGCATCGGGCCAGAAGGAATTAGTTACACCGAAATGGAGTATCGTTATGCCATCGAAACTGAAAAACCAGTAATAGCCTTTTTGCACAAAGACCCAGACTCGCTACCTGCAAAGAATACTGAACAGACGGAGGAAGGAAAAAAGAAACTCAAAGAGTTCCGAGACCTTTCCCAAAAAAAGGTCTGTAAATATTGGACCACTCCTTCTGAGCTAGGCTCTGTAGTCAGTAGAAGCTTAATCATGTTGCAAAAGAAGCATCCTGGGGTTGGTTGGGTTAGAGGGGATCAAGTTGCAAGCTCAGAGGCTAGCAGCGAAATTCTTCGTCTGCGACGCAGAATTGAAGAATTAGAATCTGAGATGGCTTCTGCTCAAACAGAAGCGCCAAAAGGCACCGAAGATTTAGCGCAAGGGGATGATACTTTTACAGTCCATTGTAGTTTTGAGTCCCGCACCCTTGAAGAATATGAGCCTTATAGTTGGGATTGGGAGATTGAAGCGTCTTGGAATGATATATTCTATGAAATATCACCTTTAATGATGCACGAGGCGAGCAATTCTCAATTGGCGCAGCGGTTTGGAGAGTTTGTTCGTCGACGAGTTCATGAAGAAGCTCCAAAGGCGGAAAATTTAAAAGGTCATGGTCACATTAGATCTATTGAATATGAGAAATCAGATTTTGAAACAGCGATTGTTCAGCTAAATGCTTTAGGTCTGATTGTGCAAAATTTAAAAAACAGAAGCGTTAAGGATCGAGGTACTTACTGGACTCTCACTCCATACGGAAGTTCGATAATGAATCGGCTTCGTGCAATTCGGAAAGATGCCCTCTAACAAGTCAATTAACTTCGCGCCTACGGCGCCGGACGCAGCAAAGCTGCGCCGGTTATTGAGGCGTTAGGTTGCTAATGAATATCGAGCAAGAAATGAATTGGATAGAAAATTCAAAAAATATAGATAGTCTTGAAGTTGAGATCTGCTTCCAGCTTAAGAATAGCTTCTATATAGGCGATCCTAATAGCCATGAGCAATTGCAAGATGAGAAGTACCGCGAGGCCATGGAGCTGCCATCTTTTGAGCGTGTTGTTCTAACAATGGCTAGAACAAGCGAGGCAGTTGAAAATACTAATGAGCTTGCTTCCTACTATAAAAACATAATTGAAAAAGCGGTAGCACTAGAAAAGCCATTCAACGATATAAGGCAGTATTTTTGGTTGAGGCTATGGTTATGGAATACTGAAGAAGATGTTCATGTTTCCTTTCCATGGTATGACAGCTTATCTGAGATGCAGCAGTTTTTTTCTTGGTTAAAGGGCGGCACTGAAGAACCATATATAGACATGGATCAGGGATGGCAGGTAGACGCCATTCGGGTTGGTGAAAATCTTCACATAAGACAAATCGATCCTGATTATGACGAGGAGTACTCAAACGTGTGTGTGCCTTTTGGAATCTTCGTTCAAAAAGCAATCGAGGTCGAGAATAGAGCGCAACAGATTATAAGCGGTCTATCAAAAGAGTTAGGAATTGACGTTTGGTCAAAATATCTCAACGAAGCAAGCTTTGGCACCGGAGAGCGGCAACCTAACAAGAAAATTAACCGGACAAAAAAAGCCGGCGGCTTTTTTAGCCGGTTATTTAGGCGTTAGGCATTTCAATGTCAGACCTAAACTTATTACCTAAACACCTTGCTGACAAATCAATCTCAGAGCAAGAGATTGTGCTTCCGATAGCTGAAGCCATTGAGGCAATCGATATATTGGAATCTCAGGGCTATCTAGTGCTCGGCTGGGAAGGGTGGGTCAAATCAAAGAGTGGCATTATTGGTCATCAAAATGCTCCTCAAGGCACAATTAGCCTAGAGGGTTTATCAGTAGCAAGCGCGGCTCAATTTTGCCGAGAATCCATAAAAACTGAGGTAACACAGTGGCTTCTATCGAGTTTTGAAGCAAAAGATGAAATGTATATATGCATTACTGTTAAAGCCTAACCCATCCATCAAGCGGGGCGCGCTAAAGTGCACCCCTTATATCAAACGTTAGAAGGACTCAACATGATTCTACATGCGACAGTCAGTGCATCACCGCATGATCCCTTCCACGAAATGGCCTTAATTTACCGCTTGGATAAGTCCAAGGATTATTGTTTCTCGCTAACTCGAAGACCGGATTCAAGTGAAATAGAAATCATGGTTGTGGATCAAGTAAACGAAAAAATCGACACTCTTGCGGTCGATCTTTATATGAACAAAATACAGGAAAAGATCCATCCAGAACAAGCCAATAAATTGGATGGACATGAAAAATACATTATTGAATTTCAGGTTGACGATCTTGAGTTCAAAAATATATCGGCTGCCCTTGAAAAAATCTTTGATGGCAAACTTGGGCTAACAGTACATGACTTCTAGCTAGTGGTTCAAATCGCTCGCTGGGACGGACTAAAGCCCGCCCCTTAACCAAACGTTAGCTATCATGGATAATTCAGTGCAGAGAGAGAAATTCGCGGCGGTTGGTAGTGCGATTCTGTTGGGGTTGGCAATCCTTATCTTACCCAATCAATTTTTGTTTTCTAAGACTATGCCAAATTCATTCTGGACCGAGTATTTTCCACGTCCTTTCGGTGCAGGTTGGTTCATCACTTTCGTTGTTTTGTGTCCAGTTTGTTGGCTTAATAAGTCAGTAGTTGGTGCTGTTAAAAGCTCAATATTAGGTGTTGTACTATCGATTTTTATTGCAGTTCCAATTGCACTGATCATTATCGGTGGCAAGTTATCGTCTAATAATTTGTTAAGTCAGTACGTGTGGGTTGGTATTACTTGCTATCCACCTTTAATTCTGCAAGCTGTTTTGCGGTGGCTATTTTGTATTTATACGAAAAAATGGCTAAAAAGGCCATGAACGTTAGGGTATTTCATGCCCTGGACCTCGCTACGCTCGGCCCGTTATGGTGGCGTTATGGTGGCGTTATGGTGGCGTTATGGTGGCGTTATGGTGGCGTTATGGGGGCGTTATGGGGGCAAGGGAATACTGTGATGGATCTCACCAAATCTATTGAAGAATTAGAAGGCGAGTTTTGGCCTCCGCCGAAATTAGAGTCCCATGTGGCCGTGGAAAGCCACCGGCTGAGAAAGGTGCCGCTAGTAAACCTGACAGTAGAAGATCTGCGACTACTCGTGGGACAACGTGTGGGCTTGGAATATACCGTTCCGCTTGCCATGGATCGATTGGAGGAAAATCCATTAGCTGCTGGTGCAATGTACCGGGGGGATCTATTGACCAACGTCTTGAAGTTGCCGGAGAGTTTCTGGCAACTACACCCAGAACTGAATAATCGATTGGTCGAGGTAAAATTGGAACTGGAAGCATTAGCCGAGACTATAGCGAAAGAATTATTACCCTCAATCTCCACATTCGAGTTTCGGTGAATGCCCCATAACCAAGCGGTCAACGGGACCGCTTTTCCGCTCCGCCTTGGCTCTGCTCCAAAGCGGCTCGTTACCAGTGGCGTTAGGCTGAAAAATAAAAATTTATGCCCATAACTAATGATCAAATACTTACTCGAACCGAAGCAGCGCTTGCTGCCATAAAGTCGTCATATGGCACCGACGAAGGCGAGAACGGAACGACTCTGTTTGTAGTTCACCATATTGAGGAGATTGGGGCAGAGTATTGGAAAAAGCATTTGGGCTCTTCAAAACCCAAACCTCGTCAGATTCTTAATCTGTTAGTACTTCGCAGCCACTGGGATGACGACAACGTTTTTGACTTTACGTTACCCGATGATGTTACGGATTACGTAATATCCGTCAGGTTCAATAAAGCTGGTGCAATAAAAGAAATAACCATGGAAGGCTAAGGGTAGCTATAAATTAATATGAACCAGCAAAGCCTAACAATTACAAGTAAAGAGATTGTCGCACGCTGCGCATGTGCCAACCCCTGTTTTAGGCGTGTGTGCCAGGCATGGAATTTAACTAGCGAAGAGAAAGTCCTTGTACCCTTTTAAACTCCAAAAAAATTATGGGAGTCTTATACAGGTTCAGGACTTTGAGGGTGAGCAAGACGACGCTGAATTATTAAAGCTAATGAAGTATATCCCTACATTTGACCATGTTGTGGATGTAAGACGTATTGAGAAAAAACTGGAGTGAAGGAATATAGTGCGCTTTCGCACTTTGCCTTTTTTTATCCGTAGTGCGATTCTTATGGTTTTGGTTAGAGTCTTTATTCCGAGTTATCCAAGGACAGTAGATAAATGAAAAATTCAGAAGAGCTTTATCTGGTTCATGTGCCTGCTCTCGTTGCTGTTCTTTTAAGCAAAGAGAAAGAAAAGGGTGCTCCACTCACAGAAGCTGAAGTGCAGGAAATCACCAATAACTCAGAATGTATTGCCATGCCGCTGTATGCCAAAAGGGAAGTCGAGGAGTCCAGAGGGTATGTGGACATCAATCCTGAAAACTGTTGGGCAGAGTGGTTGGTCGCCAGAGCAGCGTTGAATCGTTCCTAACTTATCGTTAGAAGGGTAGAGGCTGTTCATAGTTCAGTATCACAGGGCCGCCTTTCCCTTGACCCGAAAGCAATTCCCTTCCTACACTCGTCGCCGTTTTGCCAGCAGGATGCGGCACTTCCCGAAGGATCGGCATTCTGCTTCCCTATTTTTCTGCTTCCAATTCCGCTTTATGGATAGCTCTGGCTGCATGGATGATGCCTGCCTATGTTGCATATTTCCTTTAAGGATCAGACCGGCGCGTTGCTGGTGCTGGTTGATTCTCCCAGCCGTGTTTCCGGCTTGGCTCGCGCCCCCTCGGCGCGCCTGACGAACTTGCCTGATCTGGCAGGTCAGTCCCTGTCACAGGCGCTGAGCCATATTGGCAGCCGCGCTGCGCAAAGTGGCAATGTTGTACAGATGGGGCAGGCTGCTGCCGAAGCGGTCGATCAGGGCAAATTGCATCTGTTTTTTCTTTCGCAGGGTAATGCGCCCAAAGGTCATGGCCGTGGGTATGCCGCTATCACCCTCAAGGACAAGCCACTACCGGCGGTGGTGGGGCCGGGCTGTTTTGCCAGCAGCAAGGTCGGCGGCTATGAGCCTGATATGACGCCGGGACCAGCGGTTGCCATCAGCACGGTGCCGGGAGCACTGGGCATGACAGGCCGCTCCATGCCGATACAGAGCACGCTGGTTGATGGCGTCAATGTGCTTTTTGCTTCGTCTTCCAGCGCTGTTGATCCAATGGATAGCTTGCTTGAGCTGGCGACACAGTTAAGCCCCTACAGTCAGGCGCTGAGTAAAGGCAGCGGCGTTATCAGTGGCTTATCTCAGGCTGCCGATGCATTGAAGAACGGTAACTTCGGTGATGCCCTGCTGGGTGCGGCTCAGGCCGTGCTGAATATGGCCAATAAGCTGCCCAAGCCTGAACTGATTGCTGTAGCGGGGAGCCAGCACGACAACAGCTCAGGCAACAAGATGATGTTTATCGGTCAGGCGGTACGTGAACTGGCTGAGTTTAAACGCTATCAGCCCGCCATGACGCGAACACTGGTGGTGTTTACGCCGTCTTACAATGAAACCATGCTTATAAAAGCCCGCGACTCTGCAAAGATGTATGAAGCGGGCTTTGTCACCGTGTCGAACGCGGCAGAACTGATTCGCTACCTGAACTCCGGGCAGGATCGACAGCAAGCGCCTATTCAGCAACTGTCTCTTTTCAGCCACGGCGTACCGCAGCGTATTGCCTTTGGCTACGACCTGTCGGTGGACCGTCAGTTATCACTGGATGTGCTGAACTACAGCCAGATTTCACCTCAGGCCTTTTCTCCCTCTGCTCATATCGACAGCTACGCCTGCCGAACGGGGATGGGCAACCTGCCAGACTACAAGTTTGAAGAGGCCGTGCAGTTCTTCCCGCAAACCAATGAGAGCCTGGCGCAGTTGCTGGCTAACCATCTGAGCATTCCAGTGCGCGCCTTTATTCGTCGCTCGGACTACAAAAATACCTGGGGCACCATGGAAGAGCGGCAACTGGGTAAAGTCTGTTCACTGAGTGATAACGCTATGCCCAGCGAAGAGTGGTGCACGAGGTGGCAGCAATTAGAGGCTGAGCGACAGAACAACCATAAGGGCAGCAATTTTACCTATCAGAATGTAGGTGCTACTAACCCTGTGATTTCAGGTAGTACCCCTGTTGGTATTCCCGGAGGGCATTATGAATTTTTACCGCAATAAAGGTTTCTGGATTGGCAGTGCTCTCGTACTTCCCGTGTTTTTAGCTGTAAGCAATTATGGATACAAGATAATGACAAGCGTATACAACACTGACTTTGGCAATGGCTTAGTGATCTATGCGGATGACTATGTGCGAACCGGTAAGTGGGTATTTGACTGTGTCTATTCACGTTTAGTAAGTCGTGAGCCACTGCCGGTACCTGCTCAGGGGCTTGCTAGTGCTAAGAAGATTTCACTCAGTACTAACCTGTCGTCGTCAAACAAGGGGGATACTACAATCGCGGAAGAGGTGATTAACGCTGTCACGAGTACGCCCGGTTGGTACAAAGGATTGCGTTATCTTTACTCTGGATTGAGTGAAAGCAGCGACCTTAGATATCACACGTACTATATGATTGCCATTTATCAGGGGCAGCAATGGGCAGTAGAGGTTGACCAGTCTATTTTTTCTAGCAAAAAGTCAAGCTTCGAGATCAACGCCTTTCCCTATGACCCCGCCACTTATGTGGACTACGCCAAAGCCATGGAAGAAGCCGCCAGCAGCTGTTCTGTACCGCAGTAAAGACAGTCCTTTGTGCTCGAAGGTAATACGTAGCTAAAAGGTCGCTGCTGTCTGAGCCGCTACCTGATTCTTTAAAGCAAAAAAAAGCCGAAGGGTGCGGACGCCCTTCGGCCCAAAGTCCGGCCTGCCCGCACAGGGTGATGAGCCACTGTAGCGGGCACCCCAGCATCTGGGGTCGGCAGTGATTGGAAACTGCCTGCCGGTTCAGGGTGCGTATTCATCAGGCTGAAGACGTCAATCCTTCCAGCCTGATCCCCCTGGTCACCCTAAATCGTAAAACGTATTCATAACGCTGTGCTGTGCTACTGCCAGGCAGGCCCGCCCATTACCTGCGGCAGATACAGCGCCACCTGCGGGAACAGCAGCACCGACAGCAGCACCAGCAGTTGCAGCACGATGAAAGGCACCACGCCGCGATACATATGCTGCAGGGTAATTTCCGGCGGGGTGATGGCGCGCAGATAGAAGATCGACGGTGCCAGCGGCGGCGTCAGATAGCTGGTCTGCAGAATCACCAGAAAGGCCACGCAGAACCACACTTCATCAAAGCCAAGCAGGCGCACCACGGGCATCGCTACCGGGATGATGATCAGCACCACCGACATCATGTCGAGGACAAATCCGGCGAGGAAGGCAATCAGCAGAATCAGCGCCAGAATCGCCCAGGGCGCCAGCCCCGTGCCCATCAGCATCGCCTGCACAGTAGCCATCCCGCCGGCGGCGAAGAACACTCCGGCAAACATATTGCCGCCCATCACGATCATCAGAATCATCGCCGAGATGGAGACGGTGCGCTGGCAGGAATCCCACAGCACTGCGAGGGACAGATTGCGATAGCACAGTGCCAGCAATACCGAGCCCAGCGCGCCGCAGGCGGCGGCTTCGGTAGGAGTCGCCAGACCCAGCAGAATGGTGCCGAGCACGGTAAAGATCAGCGCCGCTGCAGGCAGTAATGCTGTCACCGTCACCTGCAGTTTTTCCGCTATGGAGAAATGCTCACGGTCAGCCGCCGAGCGCGGGGCCAGTTCAGGCTTGAGATAGGTGATGATGATCACGTACAGCAGGAACAGCACCGCCATCATCAGCCCCGGTAACAGCAGGCCACTGAACAGCGAACCGACCGATACGCCAGCCACCGGCCCAAGCACTACTACCGTGATGGAGGGCGGAATGGCCGTACCGAGCGAGCCGCTGGCACAGATCACCCCGGACAGCAGGCGTTTGTCATAGTGGTGCTTGAGCATGATCGGGATGGCCAGTATGCCGATCACCGCTTCGGTCGCACCGACCACACCGCTGGCGGCTGCAAAGACGGTCCCCAGCAGAATGGCGCCGACACCAAGGCCACCGGGCAGGTTGGCGGTCCAGACATGGATGGCGCGGAACAGCCGCTCAGCAATCCCGGCTTTTTCCAGAATGGCGCCCATAAAGATAAACAGTGGCACTGCAGCGAGGATGGCATTGGTGGCGGTTTCCTCGATCTTGGTCAGCAGCTGATAAGCCGCCACATCACCAAACAGCAGCAGGCCGAAAATGCTCGCCACCAGCATCATGGCAAAGGCGATCTGCACACCGGCAAAAATGAACAGCATCAACAGCGGGAACATCAACAGCGACAGATACTCACTCATGCTGCGTAGTCCTCTCTGCCCAACGCCTGACGAATGGATTTGATCAGTTCAGCCAGCACTTGCAGGCTGAACACCAGAAAGCCCGTAAACCACGACAGATAACCTGGCCATAGCACCGGGTTCCAGGCGGATCGACCGGAGCGCTCGCCACTGCTGAAGGCCTCCATAAAGTAGTGATACAGCTCCAGCGTCAGCCAGCCGCTCAGCGGCAGAAACAGCAGGTAGGCGAGGGTACGCAGTACGCCGTTGGTGCGTCTGGACAGAGTAAGGGTGATGACATCGACACTGACGTGCTGACCGATGCGCAGGGCATTGGCGATACCCAGCATAAAGATCGCACCCATGACCATGTAGCTGACTTCAAAGGCCCACAGAGTCGGGGAGTTGAGCACGTAACGGCTGAACACTTCCGTGACCAGTGCGCCGACCAGCGGCAGGGTGAGTAAGGCGGCTAGGGCACCGGCAAAGCGGGTGATGGCCTCAATGATTGTGATTAACTTCATCTTGTTTGCTTCATCGAAGTACCTGAGAAGGCGGCAGCAGACGGGGGCGCCCGCCACCCCGGCGAGGCTTCTGTGTGTGCAGAGCCACGGCAGGGCGGGTGACGGTATTGCTCTGCCGGGCTGTTGCTTAACAGACCGACAGTCAGAATGGAGACCCGGCTGTGTCTGCCTGCCAGACGGCTGCGAGGTTGCTCTGTCAATCCGCTAGCGGGACAACTGACATCAACCCGCAAGCGGGATCACTGACAAAGCGGGGGAGACGCAGCAGCCGGGTCGGTACCTGTTGCGCGGGTGAGGTCACCCCACCCGCGCAACGGGCTTACAGCTCGGAAACACCGATCTGCAAGCGGTACTCGGGCCAGCTCTGCATGTCCTTCTTGAAGGTACGTTGCGAGTCCAGTACGCGTTTGAACCACTCGTTCTTACCGGCGTATTCGTCTTCCCACCTGGTGGTTTCCTCATACACGGCTTTGATGAACGAAGGGTCCAGACGCACGATTTCGTTTTTGCCGTTCTTCAGCTCTTCGTAGGCTTTCAGGTCGGCATAGGAAGAAGACAGCCAGGAGTCGAACACCGACAGCCTGGCGGCATCACGCAGTACGGTCTGCTGTTGTGGATTCAGACCGTCCCAGACTTTTTTGTTGATCTGGCATTCCAGTACGCCACCTGACTGGTGAATGCCGGGCAGCACCACATATTTGGCAACATCCTGAAAGCCGGTCGGGCGGTTCATTTCCGGGCTGCCCCATTCGGCGGCATCAATTACGCCACGTTCCAGTGCCGAGTAGATCTCACTGCCTGCCAGTACCACGGTGGAGGCACCCAGACGCGAGGCAATTTCAGCCCAGGCGCCGGAGGTGCGCAGGCGCAGGCCTTTGAAGTCTTCCAGCGTGCGAACGGGCTTGTTGGAGTGCAGGAAAATTTCCGTACCCAGAATCGAACAGGGGAAGGCCACCACACCGAACTTGTCCAGACGGTACTGTTCGTAAAGCTCGGCGCCGCCGCCCTTGTACATCCACAGCATGAACTCTTCCGGCGTCAGGCCGCTGGAGTGACCGGCCAGCAGTGCGGTGGTCTGGTCTTTGCCGTAGTCGTAATTGATGTAGTTATGGCTGACCTGTGCCACGCCGGATTTCACCGAGTCAGTGACTTTCAGGGCGCTGCCCAGCGTACCGCCGGGAAAGACTTCGATATTGATGCTGCCGTTGCTCAGCTCCCTGACGTGGGTGGCGAAGGACTGGGCATCGCGCTCCAGCCAGGGGCCGCCAGACCAGGGCGTAGCCATACGCCAGTTAGTGGTGCCGTCAGCGGCAGCGGTGAACGACACCGAGGCAATGGCGGCGGAGAGGGCTGCGGCAGATAGAATTCTTGTTAGCTTACCCATGGCATTTCCTTTCTCTGGTAAAAGGCGAGTCTCTGGTAACCCGGCATCGCTACAGCGAGCGAGTGGTCTTCATGGCGCGGAGCGCCCAGGTTGGGGGCCGGGGCTCATACGCTGCCTGCTTTCACCGGTGCGGTGAAACAGGCCGCGCCTGAGAGCATCCGTCGGCCTTTATCAGCAGTCGAATTCCGACTGCATTTCTTCAGCACGCTGCGCACAGGCATCCATGGCATCCTGGACGATCTGACGCAGCTGCTTGTCTTCAAAGGTGGCGATAGCGCGTTCGGTGGTGCCTTTGGGTGACATCACGTTGCGCATCAGCTGTTCGGTGGAGTGTTCGCTGGCCAGCGCCATCTGCGCCGCCCCCAGCCCGGTCTGCAATGCCAGCCGGCGTGCGGTGTCCCGCGGCAGGCCAAGGTTGACTCCGGCATCGGTCATGGCCGTCAGGAACAGGAAGAAATATGCAGGGCCACTGCCGGAAATGGCGGTCACGGCATTGATCAGCGCTTCGTCGCTGACCCATTCAACGATGCCGACAGCACCCAGCAGCTGTTCCGCCGCTGCGCGCTGGGCCACTGACACTTCGGCACTGGCAAACATGCCGGTGGCACCGGCACCGACCAGTGCCGGCGTATTCGGCATGGTGCGGACAATGGCATGGCCACCGCCCAGCCAGTGGTCGAGGGTGGTGACCTGCGCACCGGCCGCGATGGAGATAATCAGCGGGCGTTCGCTGCGCTGTTGCAGCACGGCAGCCAGCGGCTCACACACCTGCTGCATGATCTGCGGCTTCACCGCCAGTACGATGATGTCGGCATCGGCTGCTGCGCTCAGGTTGTTGCTGCTGGTATGAATGCCGAAGCGCTGCCGGACGCAGTCCAGCTCCGCCTGTACCGGCGAAGTGGCTGTGATCAGACTGGGCGAATAGCCGCTGCTTATCAGACCGCCAAAAATAGCGCTGGCCATGTTGCCTGCACCAATAAAGGTAATTTTGTTAGACATGGTAAAGACGTTCCGCAGGGTGGCTTCGTGCTCTTCTCGGGAGAGCCATACGAATCCATTTATTCTTGTCAGTATTACTGCAGGCGGTCTTGTTTCAGGCTCATAAGCTTTTGACTTATTCTCAGACGCTTATTTTGTTGCCAATTTATTGCGTTATTTTTCGGCGGCAGCTTGTCCTTTTATTTTCTTTCCTATATTTTGCGCCGGTATTGATTTTCTAATTCAGTGGGTATGGGAATTCAGTTATAGGGATCGTTCAGATTTAGGGACAGTTAGCCGCCCGGGATAAATCGGTGCTTGCACCGAACCTCCCGAAGTTGAGTCGCCGCCATGTACACACGTATCAGTTCTCGTCCGTTGCCCAACAGTTGTCTGCATCATGACCACGATTACCACCAGCTGGTGATCGCGCTGCGCGGCCGGGCCGAGTTCGAGATCAACGGTTGCAGTGGCCGGGTTGACCCGCTGCACGGCTGTCTGATTCCCGGTGGGGATGTGCACTTCTATGAAGGCATAGGCAACAACACCCATATCATCGTTGATCTGCCGCTGACGGTGGTGGAAGGGGAGCTGCTGCGGCTGTTCGATGCCGCTCAGTACTTCGAGGCGGATACCAGTATGCGGCTGCTGCTGTCTTACCTGCACCGTGAAACGGCGATGTGGGAGAAAAGCCCGGAGGCCGCGGAAGGCGTGGCTATCTGCCTGCTGACCTCACTCTATCAGCGCTCTTTCGACAACCGCCGGACGTTGCTCAGTCGCGGCAAGCTGGACCTCCCCGCACTGGAGGAATACATCCTCCGTCATCTCAATGAACCTCTGCCGGTGTCCCGTCTGGCGCGTTTTGCCCATGTCAGCGCCGGCCATTTTCATGCCTTGTTCCGCGAAGAAGCCGGTATGACGCCGGGCCAGTACCTGTGGGAACTGCGTCTGAAACGCGCCCAGCAGCTGTTGCTGGAAACGACACTGCCGCTGGTGGATGTGGCAGAGCAGGCCGGTTTCTCCAGCCAGAGCTCCTTTACCCATGCCTTCCGCCGCCGCTTTGGTGTCTCTCCTGGCCGCCTGCGCAAGCCCTGCTGACGGCCTTTGCTCAGGCCATATTCAACTAACGTCTTATTTCTTTTAATTCCCGCTGATAGCACGTCACGCCTTAATTGTTTTTTTGTTCAACGATCTAAACGTTTAAGTAGTTATTGCCAGGAGTTATCTTTCTGGAAGTGTAAACTTATTTATATCTGAGCTTTTCTGATAACAATAAATAACGGCTGGTATTCCATTCTGGTAAATGTTGTATAGCGTTTTTTATATATGAAATGGCGAATAAGGAATGACGCTATTAATCGATGTGGCGAAAAGTCTATTTTTAACTGAATGCAGACGTTGGAATAGCATTATTTCCGGGAGCTATTTTTTCTGCATTTAAATGGAATAAAGCGGGAAAAGTTCGTGAACTTCGTTCATCTTGCGGCAAGCGTCTGATAATGATTATCAGAACGGAGATTTATCCTGTTGATGCTTCTGCAATCAGCAATCCTTGCTGGCTGAGAAGGAATGAGGTCAGGTTCTGCCTGAATCTGACTGCCCTCACTCCCTCTCCTGAGTTCGTCAGGCCGCAGCGGCGGCAGGTGACGGATTACCCTGACGCAGGGTGAGGCTGGGTTCGCCATTAACCCCCACTGCCGCGGCACCGGCCACCGTCACCCGGCGTACCACCCGGTGCTGATCACCATAGTCGTTGACGGCGTAATGCTGGGTGGCGCGGTTATCCCAGATCACCACATCATGAGGCTGCCACTGCCAGCGCACGGTGTTTTCCTGCTGGGTCACACGCTGCTGCAGCAGTTCAAAAATACGCGCCGAATCACGGCTGCTAAATCCCTTTAGCTGTTTGACAAAGTGCCCAAGCAGCAGGGCTTTTTCACCGGTTTCCGGGTGGACATGCACCACCGGGTGCTCGGCCTCCCAGACGGTGGAGACAAAAATCTGCTGATGGTGCTGCAGCCGTCGCTGCTCCTGTACCAGCCGGTCGGCACCGTAGTCATAGTCGTTGCTGTGAATGGCCCGCAGCGATTCGGCAAAGCGCTGCAGTGGCTCGGGCAGGCGCTGGAACGCCACGGCGGTATTGGCCCAGACCGTGTCGCCACCAAAGGCAGGCAACTGCACGCTGCGCAGGATGGAAATCTTCGGGAAGTCAGCGACAAAGGTGACATCGGTATGCCAGGAGTCGGCACGGCCGCCGCCGTTGGCCGTGTCCAGCTCAAAAATCTGTGTGCCCTGCGGTGCCGGTACGGTCGGGTGGGCAACGATCCTGCCGAAGCGTTCGCCGAAGGCCTGATGGCTGGCATCGGTCAGATGATGCTGGCCGCGGAAGAACAGCACCTTGTGCTTCAGTAGGGCCGCATTCAACTGGGCGAAGGTCCCTTCATCCAGTGCCGGAGTCAGGTTGATGTTGCGAATCTCCGCGCCAATATGACCGGCGACGCGGTGCAGATCCAGTAGTGGAAAGTCTTTGCTGAGGTGATGGTGAGTCGTCATGGTGCAGCTCCCTGTGCCTGATGCCTTAGGTATCGTGAGTGGTCGATCAGTCGCTGATTGGCTGTCGATGGGCGCAGTGTAGGAGAGCCGGGGGCCGGCACAAATCTGACTTGCCGATATGTATTGCAGGCGGGAGCGCATATCTAATCCCGTCGTTCGGGATAGGGCGCAGAAGCGCCAAAGGCACCGCTCAGGTGCCTTTGGCTGTGTGTTTATCTCATGGCCTTTTCGTCAGTGGCTGAGTGGGCTCAGTGCCAGCATGGCCCCCAGACCCATGAGTACGGAGCCAATCAGCTGGTTGATGCACACCTGCCAGTTGAGCACCTGCTGGCGCAGTTGTGGGTGAGAAAACAGCAGCGTCACCAGCGCAAACCAGAGCAGATGAGCTACCGACATAAAGGCGCCATAACCCAGCTGTACCGCCAGAGGGGTGGTGGGCTGCACCACCTGGGCGAAGGTGCTGACCACAAACAGCGTGGTTTTGGGGTTCAGCGCATTGGTGAAGAAACCACAGCGCCATGCCTGCCAGCGGCTGAGGCTGCCTGCGGGTGCATCACCCCCGCTACTGACCGGGGCGGAGCGGAATATCCCCAAACCCAGATAGAGCAGATACAGAGCGCCCAGCCATTTCAGCGCCGTCAGCAGCAGTGGCGCGTGGTGCACCAGCGTACTCACGCCGATCAGTGCATAGCTGACATGCAACAGCACACCGCAGGCAATACCCAGCGCTGCCAGCAGCCCGATAACACGCCCGTACATCAGGCTGGTACGGGTGATCATGGCAAAGTCAGCGCCGGGGCTGATCACCGCCAGACAGGTGATGGAAACGATGGCTGCAAGTTCGTTCATGGTGGCTCTCATCAGACAGGGGAAACAGGTTTACGCAGGCAACAGCCGTCAGGTGTTGCGGGGGCCAGTCTGCCATGCGTGGGAATTGCTAAAAATCGATGATTTGGTACAGCCCTATGTGAGATAAACTCACACTATTTTTATGTTGATCCCTGTTTTTTGCAGCTGCCTGCTTTTTCTGGCAGGCCGCCGTTGTGACGGCGCACGTTCTGAGGAGTCACCATGGCCCGACGCCTTCCCCCACTCAATTCCCTGCGCGCCTTTGTTGTTGCCGCCCGCCACCAGAGCTTTAGCCGTGCTGCCGATGAGCTGTGCGTCACTCACGGTGCCGTCAGCCGGCAGATCGCTACGCTGGAGCAGCATCTGGGCGTCAGCGTCTTTGACCGTACCCCGCAGGGGGTCATGCTGACCGATAAAGGCAGGGTGTTGCTGCAGGGATGTGCGCAGGCCTTCACCCTGCTGCACGACAGTGTGGATGCAGTTATGACCCCCAGCCTGAGCAGCGTGCTGGTGTTGTCCTGTGAGCCGACACTGGCAATGCGCTGGCTGATTCCCCGACTGGATAATTTTCAGCAGCAATATCCCGACATCCAGCTCAGTCTGCTGACCGCAGGTGGCGTACCGGACTGGCAGCGTGGCGGTGTGGATCTGGCGTTGCGGCGCAATGATTTTCCACTGGCAGCGGGCACGGTGGTACAAAGGCTGGCGGCGGAGATGACCGGCCCGGTGTGCGCGGCCGGGCTTGATGAGACACAGCCGCAATGTCAGCTGCACGCCGCGACCCGGCCACAAGCCTGGGCCGACTGGCTGGCACAGTGCGACAGCACACCGCCGTTCAGCGGGCAGCAGCGCCAGTTCGAGCATTTCTACCTGACCCTGCAGGCGGCTGCGGCGGGGCAGGGGCTGGCCATGGCGTCCCTGTATATGGTGGCGGATGAGGTACAGCAGGGGCGCCTGCAGGCACCCCGGGGATTCCGGGCGGATGGTTCGGAATATGTATTACTGGCGCCACAGCCTCTGGCCGCAGGCAGCCCCCAGCAGCTGTTTGCGGACTGGCTGCAGGGGCAGATGCAGCAGACGCTGACACAGTTAACCGCTCTTGGTTCTAACAGTTAACCGCTCTTGGTTCTAACAGTTAACCGCCCTTGGTTCTAATTGATAAGTATTCTCATTTGCTATAAAGTCCGCAACCTTTGGTAATACTTGAGGACGCGGGCCGCAGCGCAACCAGCGCTGTAGCTGCCCGGGTCAGTATGGGTGATGAGGCGAATGGCATGAGCGGCAGTCGTTCCGAACTGGATAGCGTGGGTGAGCTTTACGCTGGCCACCAGCAGTGGCTGGCGGGCTGGTTGCGACAGCGTCTGGGCTGCCAGGATACGGCAGCCGATCTGGTGCAGGACACCTTTATGCGCCTGCTGGCCAGACCACGGCTGTTTGCCAGTGACGGCGACGCCCGTGCTTTTCTCACCACAGTGGCCAAGGGCTTATGTGTGGACTTCTGGCGCCGCCACCAGATTGAGCAGGCGTGGCTGGAGTCTGTCCGGCAGCTGGATATGGCTGTCGTACCTTCTGCCGAGCGGCAGGCCATCATCATGGAAACCCTGCTGGAGCTGGATGCCCTGTTCAGCCGCCTGCCGTCCAGGGTCGCCAACGCCTTTATCCTGTCGCAGGTGCAGGGCCTGACCTACCGGCAGATTGCCGAGCAGCTGGAGGTGTCCGAGCGCATGGTCAAACGCTATATGGCCGAGGCCATGCTGCACTGTGCGCTGCTGCAGGATGATCTGGATGACGATGGCGACACCCTGCTGCTGAGCGAGGTGGAGGATGACTGACACCCTGCGCCACAACGCCACCATACCTTGCCGGGATGCCAGCGCTTCCCGCGATGCCTTCGAGCGGCTGGAGCAGGCAGCCCACTGGTTCGCCATACTCACGGACGATGAGGTCAGCGAGCAGGATCAGCAGCGCTGGCAACAGTGGCTGCAGGCCAACCCGGCCAATCAGCAGGCATGGAACAAGATTCAGCGGGTCAGCCGGCGTTTTGAAAGCCTGCGTGAAGACAGCGACAGACTGGCGGTCAGCACCGTGCTGCAGGGCAGTTCGCAGCGGCACATACATCGCCGCCGTCTGCTCAGCGGGCTGGCGAGTGTCATGGGCGTCAGCCTGTGCAGCTGGCTGAGCTGGCGGGTGACGCCGCTGCCGCAGTGGGTTGCCCACTGGTCGGCGGATATTTCGACCGCCGTCGGCGAAGTCGCCTCGCACCGGTTACAGGATGGCACGCAGCTATGGCTGGGCAGCAGTAGTGCGGCCAATGTGCTGTTTGATCAGCAGCAGCGGCGGTTGCAGCTGCTCAGTGGCGATGTACTGATTGAAACCAGCCATCAGCCCGATCCGCGTCTGTTTGTGGTCAGCACTGCGCAGGTCCGGCTGCGGCCGCTGGGGACGCGCTTCAGTGTCAGGGCGGAACAGGGGCGCACCACGCTGGCGGTCTTTGCCGGAGCGGTGGAGTGCAGCGGTCTTGATGGCCGCGTGCTGGCGGTGATCCGTGCCGGCCAGCAGATCAGCCTCAGCGATGCAGGAGCGGGCACCATCAGTGCGGCGGCGCCTTACCAGCAAAGCTGGGCAGCCGGTGTGCTGCAGGCTGATGATATGCCGCTTGCGCAGTTGCTGGAGGAGCTGGGGCGTTATCACCGTGTGCATCTGGGGGTTGATCCGGCCCTCGCTGAGCTGCGGGTGATGGGGACTTTCCCGCTGGATGATCTGCCGCTGGTGCTGTCGATGCTGTCGCAGTCATTGCCGCTGACGGTCAGTCAGCCGCTGCCGTGGTGGGTTTCCCTGCGGCCGGCTGTAACGCTGTGAGCAGGTTGTCGCCGCGGCGGGTCAGCGCTGTCATTCTCTGTTTTTGAAAACCGTCATGCTCTGTTTTTGAAAACCGTCATTCTCTGCTTCTGAAAAAATTTTGAAGAAATCTGCATTGGCCATGTCCCCTTTTGCCCGACTCGTTCGGTAAGGGAATAAGAAAGGTTCTTATTCTTGTTACGGAGAGTCATTCATGACTGTCACCTCTCATCGACGCAGTTGCGCCGTGCTGAAGCCGCTGGCTCTGGCTATCCATCTTGGCTGCCTGTCACTGACCGGGCTGGCATTGCCTGCGTTTGCCGAAGCCGAGTCGGCGATGCTGGGCCAGGTGCATCAGTACGCCATTGCTGCCGGGCCGCTGAATGCCGCGCTCAACCAGTTTGCCCGTGACTCGGGCCTGTATATCAGTGGCCTTGGCGAACTGACGCAGGGTAAACAGACGGCGGGTTTGCAGGGCCGCTATGCGGCAGGGGAGGCGTTGCAGCGTCTGCTGGCGGGTAGCGGATTGGGTTACCGCCTGAGTGGCGAGCGGGCCGTGGTGCTGCAACCGCGCATCCAGAGCGGCCGCGATGAGAATAACGATCTGATTCTGGCGCCGGTCACCATCGAGGCCAGCAGCGAGACGGTATTTGGTGATAACGGTGAAGGCGGGATGGGCGTCTCTGTATATAACCAGAAGACCATCGAGGCGATCCCTACCGGGGCGGGCAACCTGACCGATCTGCTGCAGATCAACCCGGCGGTGGATTACAGCCGCTCCAGCAGTAATTCGGCCAGCAGTGGCAGCATGCGCCCGGATGAAATCTCCATCCACGGTCAGGCCTTCTACCAGAACGCCTTTATCATCGATGGCATTGATACCACCAGCGATCTGAACCCCGGCTCTGGCGGAGACACCTACAGCAACCCGATCACCCCCACCAATCTGTCGATGCTGGGCGGCAGCTCGCCACAGTCCTATTACGTTGATCTCGATGCGCTGGAAATGGTCAAGGTCCACGACAGCAACATTTCGGCTGCCTACGGTGGTTTTACCGGCGGGGTGGTGGAGGCGCGGCTGAAGCGCTACAGCGGCGAGGATTCGGTCTCCATCAAATACGGCATGCAGTCCGATGCCTGGGAGTCCTTCCATGTGGCAGCAGATGACGAGGAAGACTTCAGTAATGCCGACAGTTACGACGGCAGCTTTACTCCTGATTACCGCAAACAGAACTTTTCCCTGACCGCCCTGCAGGGCATCAGCGATAACCTCGGCGCCACCGTCACCCTGTCACGGCGCACCTCACGCTTTCGTCAGCAGTATGAGAATGCCGCCGATGAAGTGCGCGACATCTACTACAACGACACCATCGACAACCTGATGGGGCGCTTCGACATGGCGGTCAACGACCGGCTGGATCTGGGCCTCAGCTACCGTTACGCCAACCGCTATCACGACGGCCTGACCTCTTCCACCTACGACGGCACCTTCGAGAAGGCGCATCAGGGTTACGGGCTGGGGGCGGAAATGGCGTACCGCTTTGATCAGAGCAAACTGCAGATGCAGCTGGCCTTCGACAGTGCGGCGGACACCCTGAAGTCAGACAGTGCCACCTTTGCTTACCATCCCAGTGCCAACTACTACGGCAGCCCGGCCTATGCCGGTGCCTATGGTGATGTGAACCAGCAGCAGGATACCTACACCTTCAAGGTGGACTGGCAGCGTGATGCCATCCAGTGGGGGCCGACCCGTCATCAGCTCAGTGCGGGCAGCAACCTGCGCTATATCAACGCCTACTATGAGCTGCCACGGGACATCGAAAGCTACGTCTACAGCTGTATTTCCGGCAGTGCGGCCAGCGGCTGTAACGACAGTAACGGCGATGGCGTGCATGACAGCAGCGATGAATACCTGCGTACCTACGCCGTCAATCAGGCCAACCAGCTCAGCAAGGAATACGGCCAGCTCAGCCTGTACGTGCAGGATGACATCAGCCTCGGCAAATGGCAGCTGACCGCGGGCCTGCGTGCCGATCAGGAAACCCTGCTGGATAACCTTGATCTGTCACCGCGTCTGGCCCTGCAGTGGGATGCCTTCGGTGACAAGTCGACGGTGCTGATGGCCGGTGCCAGCCGTTACTACGGCCGCAGCTTCCTGCGCTATGCCATCAACGACACCCTGCGCTCATGGCGTACCTCGACCACTTACAACAGCGATGGCAGTGTGCGCTCCACCAGCCAGACCAGTGATCGCTCCCTGCAGGACTACAACCTGCGCACACCGTATTCCGATGAACTGGCGCTGGGCATCACCCAGCAGCTCGGCCCGGTGGCGGCCACACTCAAGTACGTCAACCGCGAAAGCCGTGATGGCGTGCAGCGTACCCGTGATGACGATGGCCTGTACTACTACACCAACGAAGGCCGCAGCTCGACCGACGAGATCACCCTCGAAGTCAGCAGCCGCGATGCGCTGCAGCTGTGGGGCAGCCAGACCCGCGCACTGCTGGGGATCGGCTGGAAGCAGAGTGAGAGCAATGCCCAGAGCAGCGAGGACAGCTATGACGAAACCTACACGGACGAGCAGATCTACTACCACGGCAATC
Organism: Pokkaliibacter sp. MBI-7; assembly: GCF_029846635.1. Taxonomy (NCBI): domain Bacteria; kingdom Pseudomonadati; phylum Pseudomonadota; class Gammaproteobacteria; order Oceanospirillales; family Balneatrichaceae; genus Pokkaliibacter; species Pokkaliibacter sp. MBI-7. The sequence continues at coordinate 4,285,566 of NZ_JARVTG010000001.1, forward strand.
TGATCTACTCCGATCAGCTGCCCGCGTGGGACTACAACATTCCCTTCACCGTCAAGTTCAGCACTGTTACCGAGATCCCCGGCTGGCACCTGACCTGGTCCAACTTCGTCAACCTGCGCAGTGGCGGCACTACCGCCGTTGACAGTGGTGAGGACTACACCGGCAGCGATGGCGGCAGTTACGACATCTACGAAGACCGTAACTTCGACGATCTGATCACCCTCGATACCCGCTTCCAGTGGCGCCCGCCGCTGTTCAGCAAATACGAGGGCTACGTTCAGCTGGAGGTCAACAACCTGCTGGATGACGTGGTCGACACCAGTACCAGCAACAGCTCTACCTCCTACACCGCGGGCCGTCGTGCCTCGGTCGAGGTCGGCCTGCGCTTCTGATGCCGTGGCTGGCTGAGCACGCCTGCATGAGCCGGCCGATTCTGTATTCGTCTGTCTGTATTTAGAGATTCCACCATGATGTTTCTGTCTCTGGCCTGCCTGCGACGGCGGGCCGCTGCGCTGGCGGTTGTCACTGGTCTGGCGACCAGCCCGCTCCATGCTGCCGCCACGGTGCCTGGCCCCTCTGACCCCTCCGTTATGGCGCTGACGCCTGCCCAGGCAGAGCAGGCACTGGCCTGGGACAAACGGGTGGTCCGCGGTGAGCTGGCCAACGGCCTGCGTTACTTTCTGCTCGACTCCCGAACCCTGCCCGGTGCCAGTCAGCAACAGCTGCAGATCAACCTGCTGGTGGATGCCGGTGCGCTGGATGAAGAGGAAAACCAGCTGGGCGTGGCCCACATGGTTGAGCATATGGTGTTTCACGACAGCAGCGGCTTACCTCAGGGCACGCGAGCGGCGCTGGTTGCGCTGGGATTGCGGCAGGGCAGAGAGTTTAACGCTGTCACCAATGCGGAAATGACCCGTTATATGCTCACCCTCAAGCAGCCTACCAGTGAGCGAACTGCCGCACTGCTGCAGGTGCTGGCGCAGATGGCCTTTCACGCCAACCTGCGTCAGGCGCGGCTGGACGAAGAGCGGCTGGTGATCAAGGAGGAATGGCGCGGCAAGCTGGGCTTGCGTCAGCGCATCAATGATCAGAAGAAAGCGCTGTTGCGTTCGGGATCCCGCTATGTGGACCGGCCGGTCATTGGCACGGAGAGCAGCATTGACCAGACCCCGGCCAGCGCGCTGCAGCGCTTTTATGCCGACTGGTACGCACCCAACAACATGGCGCTGGTGGCAATGGGGCCGATGGACCCGACGCAGCTGGCTGTGCTGATTGAGCAGCAGTTTGGCAGCGCCACCGCCCGTACCCTGCCTGTGCGCCACCCGCGCGATCCGCAGCTGCATGATCAGTTGCAGCTGCGTGCCATCAGTGACAAAGAAAGCAGCACCCACCAGCTGGTGGCACTGCTGCGCTTTCCTGAAGGCGATAGTGGTGAACAGGCAGACGGGCTGGCAGCCGCGCGCCAGCGTCTGGTGGCCTATCTGGCCCGCGAGCTGCTGACCGCGCAGATCAGCAGGCAGCGTGAGGTATTGCCCGACGGCGTGAAAAGCCTGAGCGTGACCAGGGGCGAAGTGTCGGACCATGTCGGTATTCTCGGTTTTGCCGTCAGCGTCGAGCCGGAGGGTTATCAGCAGGGGCTGCGGGCGCTGCTGACGGAAATCACCCGGCTGCAGCAGCATGGCATCTATGCCGATGATTTCGCTCGCGCGAAGGAGAAGGTACGCACGACCGCCGAGAACAATATCGAGGCGGCGCAGCAGCGCGGTGACCTGTGGCTGGTCAAGCTGGTGGATGCGGTCAGTCGCCAGCGGCCATTGCCGGATGCCCGGCTGAGTAATCGCCTGAGTCTGTCGCTGATCGACAGCATCACGCTGGCCGAGGTCAATCAGCAGCTGCGGCGCTGGCTGAGTGCGGAAGACCGGTTGCTCTATACCCAGTCAGCAGGCGGTGTTGAGGTCAGCCTGCCCGAGCCTGCAGCGATCCGGCAGTTGTGGCGGCAGATCGGGGAGCAGCCGCTGGCACCGCTGCAGCCTTATCAGCAGGTCACCGTGCGGCAGATGCCCGAGCCACGGCTGCCACGCGGGCAGCTGTTGTCGCAGCAGGACACGCCTGATCTGGGGATCACCGAATGGCGCTTTGCCAACGGTGACAGTCTGGTACGTATTCGCCCTGACCACTTCCGTCAGGACGACGCCGGAGATGCGCTGGAGCAGGAGGCACAAGCACGCTCTGCCCCCGCTGGCGACAGCCTGCAGGAGCGCTTGTCTTTCAGGGCAGTCTCCAGCGCTGGCTTTAATCAGCCGGGCAGTGATCCGTGGCTGCCGCAGCTGGCCGGTAAGGTGGCTATCAACAGTGGTCTTGAGGGCTGGAGCAAAAGCCAGCTGCGGCTGTGGGAGAAAAACCAGCAGGTTAACCTCAGTGTTGAACAGCAACCGCAGCAGCTGAGCTTCAGTGCCACCCTTCGCAATGAACGCCTGCCAGCGCTGCTGGCCTACTACCATCAGCTGCAAAGCCAGCCGTGGCTGGATCCGCAAGTGGTGGCGGACACCCGCGACACCCTGCTCAAACAGCTCGCCGAGCCGGTGCGACAGCCGCTGCAGCAGTTCAGTCAGGCGCTTGCTCAGGCCCGTGCCGGTGATGAGCAGGGGTTACAGCCAGCGCAGGCGATGGTCAGAGCACTGAACACCCGGCAACTGCAGCAGCAGTGGCAGGCTCAGCTGCGGGTGCCCGTGCGCTACTACGTAGTGACCGATATGGCGGATGAAAAGCTACTCGATCTGGCCCTGCGTTATCTCGCCAGCGTGCCGCGCGATACTAAGGCAGCCTATCCGACGACGGTCGCCAGCCCGGTGACGGGTGAGCAGCATCTGGAGCTGGCCATCAACAGCGAGCCGCAGGCCTGGTACTCCCTGCGTGCCGAGCTGCCTATGGTCTGGAGCCCCGAACGTGCTGTGCAGATGGCGGCGCTGGGGCAGCTGCTGCAGGACACCCTCAGGCAGCAGCTGCGTGAACAGGTGCAGGGAATTTACCGGCTGGAGAGCGAGCTGACCCTGACGCCACCGCCACTGGTGCTGCAGGCCAGTGGCCGCCAGCAGGCGGTGAATGGCCCCGGCAGACTGCAGCTGAGCCTGCGTTTTTCCAGTGACCCGGCACGTATCGATCAGCTGGCAAAAATGAGTCAGCAGGTGCTGCAGCATCTGCCCGCTGCCATCAGCCCGGCGTGGCTGGCCCGTCAGCGCACGCAGTTTGCTGAGGCAGAACAAGCACGACTGGGCGCCGGTGTTGCCGCCACCCTGCTGCACCGTCTGCAGCTCAGTGAAGAGCAGTTTGGCCACTCCGGCTATCTGCACACCATGAACGGTCTGCCACAGAGTTTCGATGAGCAGGCCCTGCGCCAGCTGGCCAGTGGCTGGCAGTGGCAGAGCTGGGTCGAGGGCGTGCTGCGCCCTGATCCCCGGCTGGGTGTGAACTGAGCGCTTCGAATTTTTTTATGTTACCTGCCGGGTGCGTGCTGACCTGCCCGGCGACCGTGATCAGAGCTACACATGACTACAACGAACAAACCATCCCCTGACGCTGCAGAGAGTGGCGCAGATCGTCTGCATACCCACCAGCACCGGCATTTTCTGAGTAAGGTGTGGGCGCTGGCCCGGCCCTTCTGGTATTCCGATGACAAGTGGTGGGCCCGTGGCCTGCTGCTGGCGGTGATTGCCCTGTCCCTTGGCGGGGTCTATCTCTCGGTGTGGTTTAACCACTGGTACAACAGTTTCTACACCGCGCTGCAAAACAAGGACGCTGCCGGATTCTGGCTGCAGATTGGCTACTTCTGCCCGGTGGCGGCAGTGGCCATTCTGTCGGCGGTGTATCGCTATTATCTGCGCAATATTCTGGAGCTGCGCTGGCGCCGCTGGCTGACCCATGTCTACTTCGAGCGCTGGCTCAGTCAGCGCGCCTATTACCTGCTGGAAGTCAGTGGCGGCATGGCGCAGGGGCAGGGCACCGACAACCCTGATCAGCGTATCGCCGAAGACATTGATCGTTTCACCACCCTGACCCTGCAGCTGGGGCTGGGGTTGCTCAGTTCGGTGGTGTCGCTGTGCAGCTTCACCCTGATTCTGTGGAACCTGTCTGGTGAGCTGGCCTTCTCGCTGGCGGGTTATGACATCGTTATTCCGGGCTACATGGTGTGGGTGGCGCTGCTCTATGCCGCCATCGGCACCTGGATTGCGCACCGGCTGGGGCGGCGTCTGGTCCCCCTCAATTTTGAGCAGCAGCGTCGCGAGGCCGATATGCGCTTTGCGCTGGTGCGGGTGCGTGAGCATGCCGAGTCCATTGCGCTCTATGGTGGGGAAGAGGTGGAGCGCGGTGCCCTGCGTCAGCATTTTCAGCAGATATGGGATAACACCTGGCAGGTGATGCGTACCCAGAAGCGCCTGATTGGCTTTACTGCAGGCTACAGTCAGGTGGCTTCCGTGTTCCCCATGATTGTTGCCGCTCCCCGTTACTTCAGCGGTTCGCTGGCACTGGGCGGCCTGATGCAGATCAACAGCGCCTTTGGCCATGTGCAGGATGCTCTGAGCTGGTTTATTGATGCCTATGCCAATCTGGCAAAGTGGCGCTCGGTGGTGGATCGTCTGACCAGCTTTACTGACCGGCTGGATGCGCTGGAGCAGGAGGCACAAGCACGCTCTGTGCAGCAGGATGAACAGATACGTTCTGTTCAGCAGGCAGCAAGCGCGGCGGTGGTGAGCGTCAGTCCGGCCAGCATCATGGCCAGTCAGGCCGCTGCGGTTAAGGCTGCAGGCACTGGTGGTTGCGACGCGGGCTGCGGCTGTGCAGACAGTGAGGAGGCCTGCTGCAGCGGTGGCTGTGGCGCCTGCGATAGCAGCGGTGACGAGCCGGATGATGCCGATGCCCACACCAATAGCGGCTGCGGCGTGGGCTGCAGCTGTGTGGCCAGCGATCAGGATGCGCCTGAAAGCAGCGCTGTCGCTGACATCGCCTCCGGGCTGCAGGTGCGCAATCTGCAAATTGCCCTGCCCGACGGGCAGACGGTGCTGCAACTGGCACAAGGGCAGGTGGCTGCGGGCCAGCATACCCTGATCAGTGCGCCCTCAGGTTTTGGCAAGAGCCTGCTGCTGCGGGTGATGTCGGGTATCTGGCCGTGGTGGCAGGGCAGCGTATCGGTGCCGGGCGCCATGATGTTCCTGCCGCAGCGTCCGTATCTGCCGCTCGGCAGTCTGCGTCAGGCGCTGGCTTATCCGGCGGCGACGTCGCGCTACAGTGATGCGGACTATCTGCAGGTGCTGCAGCAGTGCCGTCTGAGTCAGTACCAGCACCGGCTGGATGACGTGCAGGGCTGGAGCCACAGCCTGTCGCCGGGTGAGCAGCAACGGCTGGCCATCGCCCGCGCCCTGCTGCAACAGCCGCAGTGGCTGTTTCTCGATGAAGCCACGTCCGCGCTGGACGAAGATACCGAACATCACCTCTACAGTCTGCTGCGCCAGCAACTGCCCGAGACCACCCTGATCAGCGTGGCGCACCGGCCAACGGTGGCGCCGTTTCACCAGCAGCACTGGCAGCTGAGCACCATGTCGTCCTGATGGGCGCTCAGCCTGTAATGGCTGGTTATCTGTGTTTCCAGGCAAGGCCGCTGTAACAGCGGCCTTTGTGTTTTCTTGTTACGCCACCGCTGTTTCTGCAGGGAGCTTGATTCAGGTAAAGGTATTTTTCCGTAAAGAACGCTGCAATGTGGTTTCTGTAATCGAAATAACGATTGATTCCAGCTACCATCCAGCCTTGGTGCCCAAGGGTGGCTTGTGGCGAGTCGAACAGTATGGGGCGCAAGTGGTATGACCCAGACAGCGGGTAACGACTCAATTCCTTTCAATTTTTACCGTGAATCCTCAACTACCGTAAACCCTCTACTCAACCGGGGGCACACTGATGGCGGACAATGAAGCTGCTGGTATCTGTCCTCTGTGTGGTGGGCCCAACTACTGTGCCTTTCTTGGCCAGATGCCTGTGCATACCGTGCAGGAGCAGGTGGCGGCGGTGCATACCTGCTGGTGTTACGGGGTAGACTTCAGTCAGGCATTACTGGGGCTGGCTGCCCTGCAGGGCGGCACGCCTTCCTGTATCTGTGAACTCTGTGTACGTAAGTCTGAGCTACACTCGGAGAGTGACAGCGAACCTGCTGCCACCGAACCCTGGTGGCTGAGCGAAGAGGACCATCGCTGACCGGCGAGGCTTTTACGGAGCAGTCTGGTTTTAGCTGGGCAGTCTGGCTTTCGCTGGGCTCTCTAGAGGGAATCAAGATGACGACCAGAGTGATGTTGAGTGGCAAGCAGCAGGGCGTGTTGCAGGGGATGGTCATCGCCGCCCTGATGGTGGTGACCGCCGAAGGGGCGGCGCTGTGGTTCTCCCCCAGCTTTTTGCTGCCGGATATCGATGTCGCCACCGGAGTGGTCAATCACGCCAGATGGCTGGTGCTGCTGGTGTTACCGCTGCTGATCAATATTGCCCTGCTGGCCAAACATCGTTTCTTCCATGCTGAAGACATTGATGGCAGTGCCCTGAGCGAAGGCTCTCAACGTGCCAGGCTGTTGCAGGCGACCCTGCAGAATACCCTGGAGCAGACGGTGCTGGCCTTTGCCGTACAGCTGATCTGGCTGATCGCCATGCCGATCAAGGCGCTGACGGTACTGCCGGTGGCTGCGCTGCTGTTTCTGGTCGGCCGGACGCTGTTCATGCTCGGCTATGCCCGCGGTGCTGCGGCCCGTTCGCTGGGCTTCGCGCTGACGTTCTATTCCTCGGTCTTTCTTTGCGTAGGCGAGCTGATCTGGTTCGTACAGCACTGAGTACCTGTTGCCCTCCTTGTTGCCGTGCAGACCATCCCCAATTAAAGGCTCGGATGGAAGCAGTCAGAACGTGTTCGCGATCTGCTGCGCGTCGGCCTCACAGCGTTGAAAAGTGCTCCGGAATGCTTATTCAAGGTGACTCACCTTCTAACAGGCTGTTGAAAATCTATCTGCGTTGCCGAATACCGCGTCAAAAACAGGCTAAAAATGCTCATTTAGTCCACTAAACTCCGCTTTTTCGCCTGTTTCTTGTGTCCTCGGGGTATTTCCTTGTCTCGGCTTCCTCGATAACGTTTTTCAACAGCCTGTGAAGGAGGCTCAACTCCGTTTCCTCAGCGCTTTTCGCCCGGTCTGGCCTTAGCTCGTGAAATCGTGGGCACGTTCTTGGATACCGAGGTTCTGCATAATGACTTTCAAAGGCTGGAAAAAACGTTTCTCTATGCTGGCTGGCGGGGCGCTGTCGTCACCTGCCCGACGGGTGTTGCCGCTGCTGGTGCCCGCCCTGCTGACGGCCTGTAATCAGGTCGCACCTTCTGCGCCATCGCAGGCTGAGCCGGTGCCCGACGTAGTACCTCTGCCACCGGGGCTGGCCAGTGTGCCGGTGAAGGGGCAGGACTTTATCGCTTACTCCACCACGCCCTGTTTTGGCTTCTGTCCGGTGTTCGATGCCGTGTTGCTGGCCGACGGGACGGAATACTTCAATGGTCATCAGCATGCCGCCCAGCAGGGTATGACTGAGCGCAAACTGGATCCGGCTGTCTTTAAACAGGCCAGCCAGATTCTGCAACAGACCGACTTCTTCTCATTGCCGGGCAATATCACCAACCACAGTGAAGATGGCAGCGGCCCCGCCGAGGTCTGTCAGCATTACCGCACCGACGGCCCGTCAGTGCAGATCAGTGCCCGCAGTGGTCAGCAGAGCAAGAGCGTCGATTATTACACCGGCTGCAGCAGTAACCGCATCACCGACCGGGCGGCGACGGTCAGTGAGCAACTGCGCGAGGTACTCCGGCTGGATGAGCTGGCCGTCAGCAGGCGCTAGCTGCTGCTTTTTCCCTTATAAAGCGAGTAGAGCTGCTGCTTTTCCTGTGATCGCTGCTTATCTATATGACTTGTCGTACTGACACGAAGCTGAAGCAGCCGCGACGTCACTCGTTGATGATCAGCAAAAGTGGATGCGTTGGATAATTAAAAGGGCGCACTGCTGTGCGCCCTTTTTTAGCTCAAGAAAGCAGGTGCAAACGCTGGTAGAGCGCTTCCAGCTCGGGGTCATTGACCACTTTTACATGTCCATCCGGGCCGATGCTCACCGCGTTACCATCGAAATTGGTATAGCTGAGGGTAGGCTTTTCGGTATAGGTCGGCATCAGGCGTGACAGCATCACCGTGGCCACCTGCTCACCCAGTCGCAGGCTGCGGGTGTTGTCACTGCGCCAGTGTACGCCTCCCATGCTGCGCCCCATGGCCACATTGGAGGCCAGCTTGTTAAGCTCACCGCCAACCGTCATGGCACCTTTATCATTACCTGTATAAATCCGTAGCTGGGTATCGGGGTCGAATCCAGCCTGGCCGGGGTGCATTTGGCCTGCTACCACAATTTCAGCAGCATGAGGGGCTGTGAAGGTGCCGCTGAAATAGGGGGAGGGGTCTTTCGAAGCGGGGTTAGCGAAGGCTTTCAGCTGAGTTATAGGCTGGCCTTCGTCAAACCACGCTTTGAGTATGGTGACGCAGGCACCGGCTACGCTGGCGTGCCCAGCACCGTATGACGGGTGGCAGGGGCTGCCAGCACTGAAGGCCATCGGCAACAGGTATTGATCGACAAACCGTCTGCCTGTCTTGTTCCACAGGGTTGCAGGGAAGAATCCTTCAAATGTTTCCAGCGGCAAGCCATAGTTTCTGCCTTTACGGGCCTGAACGTGCAACAACCCGCCGTAGACCTCAGGCCGCAGTCGGCGGTGCAGCCACTTCTGCCGCCACACGACTTTCAGTGCGCGGGTAGCTACCTCCGATACCAGCGCCAGCAAGTTGGGGCCGCCCAGCGTACCAAAGCCAATCTGCCGATGCAGGGCATTGTAGGGATTGTGTGGATCGGTATCCGCTCCCCAGCTGTCCAGCAGCAGTGCCGCATTGAAGTAGGTCTGGTGCAGGGCATCCCGGTTTACTAAGCGTGCCAGATCGCGCAGGGTCTGGATTCTGCGACGCTGTGGCTCATAGTAAAGTTCACGCGTTGCGGCCTGAATACCACTGGTGTAGTTGTTGTCCTTCCCATAGTCATTGTTGAACTTGTCCTTACCTGTTTTCTGCACCGCCAGCCACTCGTCAAAGGTGATCAGATAGTCTCGTCGCGCTTTGTAAGGCACCAGCGTCTGCTGAATCAGCTGTGCGCCATAGTTGATATCGTGCAGCAGAAACTGGCTGATCAGCGGGCCTTTGTCTTCACCTTTCAGGCCACAGCGGAACAGGGTTTCAGGCTCGATATGCAGCTGCCCATTGTTCTGAGGTAAATCCAGACCCAGACGCAGGTCGCCGGTGGTACGACCCTCTGCATCCAGAGCTTTCTGATACGCCTGCTTTATATTGTTGCAGGCATTGTTGACGCATTGATGGCCCGGAGCAGTTGGGAGGGCAAAGTCGTTGAGGTCAGTGTCACGCAGCTTGGCCATCCAGTACAGCTCCACCATTTCGGCAGCGGTGGAGTAAGACAGGACGCTGGGGGCAGGCAGCATCTGCAGGTCTATAGGGTTAGGGCCAATGATATTGGTTGCCCGCCCGGCCTGAGGGTTGACCAGCTGAGCCGCCGTGAGTTGGCTGGGTGTACCGTTAGCGGGAGGAGGGAGGTTGAGGTTGGTAACAGGCGCGCTGGCTGGGGTGAGTTCAAAATCGCCGTGCTGATCACAGATTTTTTCAAAGGCGATATAGGATTGGGCATCGACCTCCCCCTTTTCGTTGTGGGGCAGAGTTTTATGGAAGTTGCCCAGAAAACGGGCGCCATCAAACACGAGAAGATCATCGCCGTTAGTAACGGTACTGACAGGAACGGGGGTTTTCTGCATGATCGTTTTTCCTTGTTATCGATCTGCAGGCGCGGAAGGAGGCTGACAACATAACGAGGCTCACTCCAGGCCGCAGGGGCTTGGTTTAAAGCACATTCGGTATTGCCGTGGCCGCTACAACATCGGTGGCCACACAAAAAACACACAGTGTTATTGCGGTGTGTTTCTTGTGTGGAGGTTGGATGCATTAAGGTTTCAGAAGGTTTCAAAATAAATGGTATTCAGTGAACGTAGCAAAAAGGCACTGAGTTCCCTGTCTTTAGTGCCTGCTGCTTTGGGGCCTGACTGCACGCGAGACCGTGTGGCGTTCTCACTCACTTACAGACCCAGTTCGCTCAGCCCCGGGTGATCATCCGGGCGTCTGCCCTGTGGCCAGTGGAACAGCCGTTGTTCCGCGCTGATGGCCAGATCATTGATGCTGGCATAACGCAGCTGCATCAGGCCCAGTTCATCAAATTCCCAGTTTTCATTGCCGTAGGAGCGATACCACTGGCCATTGTGGTCCAGCCATTCGTAGGCAAAGCGCACAGCAATGCGATTGCCGCTGAAGGCCCATAGCTCCTTGATCAGCCGGTACTCCACTTCTTTGGCCCATTTGCGGGTGAGAAAGTCGACAATTTCGGCTCGTCCGCGTGGGAATTCGCTGCGGTTACGCCACTGACTGTCTTCGCTGTAAGCCAGTGATACGCGCTGCGGATCGCGGCTGTTCCAGGCATCTTCAGCCAGGCGGACTTTGATGGTGGCGGTGTCGTGGGTAAAAGGGGGCAGTGGTGGACGTGCCTGATCCTGAGTAGACATGGTGAGGACTCCTTGGTTTTTGATGGAATTATTGCCCTTCGGCAATGGCCTGGCTGGCTGGCGAAAAGGCCAGTAACTGCCAGGGCTGAGTTAATGCCTGCCGGCGCCGCAGCACCTTGTGAATCTGTACTTGCCACAGGCGTTCGGCGCCGGGCAGGGCGGCAATACGTGCCTGACGGGAGGCTGAATCGGGCAGAATAACTTCCACTTCCCCCTGCACATGCAGCATTTCACCCTGCTCAAAGTCAATAAACAGCAACCCGCAGCGCGGCTGCAGCAGCAGGTTGCCCAGGGTATTAAAGTAGCGATTGCCGGCGTAGTCAGGGATCAGCAGACGGTCCCCCTGTAGCTGCACAAACCCCGGCGGGCCACCCCGGTGCGACACATCCAGCTGCAGATGGCCATCACGTCGGGCCTGATCGCCCGCATGACTGGCCACAAAAAAGGTATCGGCGTGACTGATCAGCGAGCGGGCGGCAGCATCCAGCGTGGTCAGCTGTTCGGCCTGTTCCCCGTCACTTTCAGGCCGGGGTGGCAGTGGCTGGCGCTGCTGGATAAAGCGCGGGCAGTTGCCAAACGCCTGTTCCACCTTTAACACCATCGTGTGTTCGTTGCGTTGCTGCACCACGCCGTTCACCCGGTTACGCCGGCGCGTGCCCAGCTCAATGCCCAGCAGCCCCAGCCCCTGACCGGCCTGCAGCCAGGGTGACAGCGGATCACCCGCTGGCAGTGTGGTGGCAATATGCAGCTGCTGCGGGTCGGGGCTGCTGACAAAGCCCGGCTGACCCTGCCACAGGCTGGCCCAGGGCCAGCCGTCTTCATCCGCCGCCGCGGCAACCACGAAGGGCAGTAGCGGGAAGAAGCTGCGCAACTGCTCGGTCAGATAATCGCGCAACACCTGCTGGCCGACGGACGCCAGCCGCTCCTGCATGCCGATACTGGCCTGCAGCTGTTGCTCACCCTGATGCCATACACCTGTGCTCATGATCGGCTACTCCCGCTGCATGTCTGACCGGTTAAGCCCGCAGTCCGGCAGCGGTCTGTGGCATGGGCACGAATCCCGGCAGCGCTTCGATACGCTGCAGCCAGCTTTGCACATGGGGATAGCTGTCGAGGCTGACGTTGCCCTCGGGGGCATGAGCGATATAGGTGTAGCAGGCTACATCAGCGATGGTGGGCTGCTCACCGACAAGGAAGGCGCGCTGTGACAGCTCATTATCGATAATCGCCAGTATCTGATGCGCCCGGTCGATCACCTCACTGGCATTGAGCTGGCTGCCAAAAACGGTAATCAGCCTGGCAGCACAGGGGCCGTAAGCGATCTGTCCGGCGGCGACCGACAGCCAGCGCTGCACCGCGGCCTGAGCGACGGGGGCCTGGGGCAGCCAGGACTCCGCGCCGTAGCGCTGGGCCAGATAGACCAGAATGGCATTGGAATCGGCGATGACCGTGCCGTTGTCATCCAGTACCGGCACCTGCCCGAACGCATTGAGTGCGAGGAAGGCAGGCTGTTTGTGCTCGCCACTGGCCAGATTGACCAGCACCCGTTTGAACGGCAGCCCCAGCAGGGACAGCATCAGTTCGGCACGATGAGCATGGCCTGAGAGAGGGAAGTGATACAGGGTCAGGGAAGGCTGTGACATGGTGTTCTCCTTGTACTCGTTGCCGGAAGGGGTGGCGTCGTTGAGTGAGAACCATGTTGCTCCTTTAACTATCTGGGCAGAATAACCACAAATCGCAATCCACTATTTCATTCAGTGTAATTATTCTGACTGTTCAAGGCGGGGTGCAGGCTCAACTGCTGTTGCAGAAAGTCCACCAGCGCGCGGATACGTGCGGCGGCCCTCGGCCCTTCGCGATACAGCACTGACAGCGGCACGGCAGCGGGCTGTGAGGCATCCAGCAGGGTCTGCAGGGTGCCTTGCTCCAGTTCGCGTTGCAGCTCAAAGCGACTGGCCCGCACGATGCCGCCGCCGTGGCAGGCGGCCTGGATGGCGGACTGAGTGGTGGTGGTATACAGCGCCGGGGTCAGGCGCAACAGCACAGGCTGGCCCGACTGCCGCAGCGGCCATTCGGCCAGACGATGGTCTATGCGGTCATGGATGATGCGATGCCGGTGCAGCTCTTCCGGCTGCGTCGGGATACCCGCCCGGGCCAGATAGGCCGGGCTGGCGCACAACAGCATCGGTAGTCTGCCCAGCGGTCGGGCGTAGAGGGTCGAGTCGGGCAGGGAGCCGATATGCAGGGCGACATCGATCCCGTCCTGATGCAGGTTGACCGGGCTGTCGCTGAACTGGCAGTGCAGCTCAAGCTGCGGGTAGAAGCTGAGGAACTGGCTGAGCAGGGCGGGCAGGGCATGGCGGCTGAAACACAGGGGCGCGGTCAGCATCACTTTGCCCTGCGGCTGATGATGCAGGCCCTGTACCGACGCTTCAGCCTGTTCGCTGTCCTGCAGCAGCTGGCGGCAGTCTCGGGCAAACTGCTGCCCGGCTGGTGTCAGTGCTATCCCTCGTGGGCTGCGTTGCAGCAGCACGGTGTCAAGGCGCTGCTCCAGCGCATGGATGCTGCGCATCACCGTCTGGATCGACAGTGACAGGCTGCGCGAGGCGGCCGCCAGACTGCCACCCTCTGCCACGGCGACAAAAATGCTCATCTGCTGCAGGCGACTCATGGCAGCGCGGTGACGCCGGTGTTGGCAGCCAGCTGCTGACGCAGATGCGCCACACAAAAGTCGACGAAACTGCGTACCTTGGCGCTGTTGCGGCGTGTTCCCTGATACACCACATGAATAGGCAGCGGCGGCTGTTCATAGTCTTCCAGCAGCACTTCCAGCGCGCCGCTTTTCACCTCACTGGCCACCTGATAGGACAGCACCTGCGTAATCCCCCAGCCCGCCACGGCTGCATTGATGGCCGCCTGTATGGCGGTGACGACCAGCCGTGGTGAAGGCTGAAACGGCAGCTCCACGCCCTGATCGATGAAACACCACTCGGTGAACAAACCGCTGCTGGAGGGCATGACGATGCGGGCCTGATGCAGATCCTCGGGATGGCGCGGGTAACCATACTGCTGCAGATACGCGGGGGCGGCACAGACGACCCGACGCACCTGACCGACACGAATGGCATTGTCCTGTTCGGGCAGATGGCCGATGCGTACCGCCACTTCTACCCCTTCGTCGACCATATTGACCACGCGGTCTACCAGCAGGGCGCGGATATCGACTTCGGGATACTGTTGCAGATAATCCACCAGCACCGGCGTCACATACTGCTCGCCAAACAGCACCGGAGCGGTTACCAGCAGCTGACCGCGCGGGGTACTGTGGCTGCCGGCGGCCGATTCTTCGGCCTCCAGCAGCTCCGCCAGAATACGCCGGCTGTCTGCGGCATAACGCTGGCCGGCGTCGGTCAGGCGCAGGCTGCGCGTGGTGCGTGACAGCAGCACTACACCCAGCCGTTGCTCCAGCGCGGCAATCGCCCGTGTCACCGACGGTGCCGAGGTATTCAGCCGTTCAGCGGCGCGGGCAAAACTGCCCTGTTCCACCACGGTCAGCAACACCTGCATTTCCTGAAATCTGTCCATGGCGGGCCTTTCCTGTGCAATGAGTTGCTGAGTGTAGCGCTGTTGCCGTGAACATCCACGCGCAGACTGCCTGTCAGAGTATGGTTGCCACCGTCTTGCCTGCTAAGGCTTGCTCTGCGCGGTGCTGGCCCCGTCGCTTACCTCAACTTCCTGCCGGGCACGCCGGATACGGCTGTAACTTAGCAGCAGGGCCGCGACGGAGAAGATGGCCGCCACCCACAGGCTGTAGTGCAGTGCCTGTGCCTGCAGGGGCAGACTTTGCTGCTCGGTCATTGATGACGATACCAGCAGCGCCAGTGCCACCCCGACACAGGCCGCGCCCAGACACTGACCAAAGGTACGGACGATGGACAGCACGCCGGAGGCATAGCTGCTCAGTTCTCGGGGGGCATTGCCAAGCATCTCGCGGTTGTTGGGGCTCTGGAAGTAGCCGAAACCCAGCCCGCAGATCAGGCTGCGTGCGGCAATATCCCAGACACTCGGCTCGGCTGGCAGCAACGCCAGTGCGATCAGACCCAGGCTGAAGATCAGCAGCCCGACCGTCGATACCTGCGCCGGTGAATGGCGATCTGACAGGCGGCCAGCGTGCGGGGCGCTGAGCATGATGCCCAGCGGCCAGGGGATAAAAAGCAGGGCGGCGATCAGGGCGTTATAGCCATAGACGCTCTGGAACAGGATGGGCAGGGCGACAAAGGTGATGCCCTGACTGACAAAGGAGGCCAGTGAGGTCAGCGCTGCCAGCGAGAAACGCATAGAGCTGAACAGGCTTAATGGCAGCAGCGGGGCCGGAGCGCGATGCTGGCGACGGACAAAGGCCACACCACTGATGATAGCCAGCGCCGCGAAGCCTGCCGCCCTGAGCCATTGCTGCTGGCTGGCCACCGCGGCGGATGACGGCGAGATGGCTTCCACGGCCATGATTACCGCACCGAGCATCAGCGCTGACCAGAGCGCACCGGCAACATCAAAGGGGGCACGGGTGTCGCTCTTGTGGCTGGGCAGCACGCGCATACACATCAGCAGGGCAACCAGCCCCAGCGGCACGTTGATGGCGAACAGCCAGCGCCAGTCCAGCAGCGACAGCATGGCCCCCGCCAGCAAAGGCGCGGCGGCGGTGCAGGTGGCAATCAGCAGGGCATTGATGCCGAGAATGCGCCCGAGCAGGCGGTTGGGGAATATCGAGCGGTGAATGGCTGGCGCAATACTTAAGGTCGCGGCTCCACCCAGCCCCTGCAGCAGACGCATGGCGACCAGCATCGGCAGCGAAGTCGCCGCGGCACACCCGGCCGAGGCCAGCACGAATACCACCAGCCCGACAGTGAACTGGGTACGAAAGCCTACTCGTGCTGCCAGCGCGGCAAAAAAGGCTAGAGTCATCACCGTGGCCAGCAGATAGCCGTTGGTCACCCAGATGGCCGCACTGGTGCTGACCTCCAGCGACCGGGCGATATGGGGCAGAGCGATATTGATCATGGTGCCGTCGAAAACGGCCATGGTGGTCAGCAGCATGACCCCGATCATGGCCTGAGCACGCTGCCTGCCGGGCAGGCCCTGATCGCCTGGGCGATCGGAAAAGAGTTCCATCAGGTATTCCCTCACAAGGAGGCTCAGCCGGGAATGTTGAGCACAGTGATTGTTGTCGTCGTCATGGCAATATACGTATGCTCCATACCTGTCGGAAGGCGCAGCCGTTGCACTTTATAGTTGCAGCAGACGCCATGTATCTGTTCATGCCAGGAGCCTTATCACCATGTCTGAGCCCGATTTCAACCTGCTTGCCGCACTGGATGCCCTGCTCAGTGAAGTCAGTGTGGCGGGGGCTGCGCGTCGGCTCGGGCTGAGTGCCTCGGCCATGAGCCGCACCCTGCTCCGGCTGCGTAATGTTACAGGCGACCCGCTGCTGGTGCGCGCCGGGCGGCAGATGGTGCTGACGCCCCATGCCGAGGCCATTCGTGAACGCAGCCAGCTGGCGCTGCGCGAGGTGCAGGCGCTGCTGCGTCCGGCACTGACCGAACTGCAACCCGAGACGCTGCAACGTACATTCACTCTGCGTGCTAACGATGGCTTTATCGAAGCCTTTGGTGCGCCACTGATTGCGGCGGTAACGGCCGAAGCACCGGGTGTGCGCCTGAGCTTTGCGCCCAAGCCGGAGAAAACCTCCCGCTATCTGCGTGAAGGGCTGGTAGATCTGGAAATCGGCGTACTGGGACAAATGGGGCCGGAAATCCGTGTGCAGTCGCTGTTCCGTGATCACTTTATCGCGGTAGTCAGAACAGGGCACCCGCTGGCCCGGCTGACAGAAGTGGGTGCCGAGCAGTATGTGGCCTATGGCCATGTGGTGGTGTCGCGCCGTGGCCAGAGTGTCGGGCTGGTGGATGAGGCGCTGGAGCAGATCGGTCTCAGCCGTAATGTGGTCGCCGTGGTGCCGAGCTTTCCCGCGGCACTGGCGGTGGCGCGAGCATCCGAGCTGGTGGCGCTGGTACCGGCATCCTTTCTGCTGCATCAGCATACGGGGGCGGCGCAGGGCCAGCCCGCTGCCCTGCATACCTTTGCCCTGCCAGTGGCGACGCAGAGCATCACCGTATCGCTGATGTGGCATCCGCGTAATGACAATGATCTGGCCCATCGCTGGTTGCGCCAGCTGATCAGGAAGACCTGTCAGCAGCGGGTGCCGGGCTGATTGCTATCAATAACCCTTATCAAGGGCTCTTATCAAAAAGCGTTTATCAGAAGCAGCTGGCCCCCGTCATGGCCTGCGCTGTGCTTTTCTCCCACCGTGCCAGTAATTTTTTCGCGCTGCAGCAACTTGTCTGACACGCTGCTGCGCTAAGCCTCTCATCCATAAGCGATTTTTCTTGTCATAAGCAATGGCATTGATTCTGCATGTGCTCTACAGAGTGCATGTTTTCTGCGTTTGCGCAGAAAGCCTGCTGAAGTTTGGCTGGATAACAGCCCTTGCTGGAATACATGAACCTGCTTTGGAGGAGATTGAAGTGAGCCTGCCAGACAATCTGATGGTGCTGACGGATCTCGATGGGTCACTGCTCGATCATCACAGCTATGACTGGCAACCCGCGGCGGGCTGGTTGCGTTTTTTGCGCGAGCAGCGTGTGCCGGTGATTGCCAATACCAGCAAAACTGCTGCCGAACTGGGCACCCTGCGACAGGAGCTGGGGCTGAAGGACTATCCCTGTGTGGTGGAAAACGGCGGCTGTGTGCTGCTGCCGCCGGGCTGGCGCGCCATGGCAGACCCGGCCGTGGATACACAGGGCTGGACCCGCATTCATCTGGGGGCAGACTATGCCACTCTGCGCCGGGCGGTGGCGGCGCTGCGTGAAGAGCACGGCTATGCCTTTCGCGGTTTCGCTGATCTCGGGGTGGAGGGAGTGCAGCACTATACCGGACTGCCGTTGGCCAAAGCACGGCAGGCCCATGCCCGTGAAGCCAGTGAACCCTTGCTGTGGGAAGACAGTGCCGAACGGCTCACGCTGTTTCGGCAGGCTTTGCAGCAACAGGGGCTGTCACTGATTCGTGGTGGCCGTTTTTATCACGTCACCGGCCGCAGCAGTAAGGGCGTGGCCCTGACCTGGCTGGCCGGACGTTATCACCAGCTGCACAGGGTGCAGCCTCTGACACTGGCGCTGGGAGACGGCGCCAATGATCTGCCGATGCTGGCGACGGCCCGCTATGGCGTATTGATTCGCGGGGCTGGTTATCAGCCTCTCCTTCCTTCGTACATGGATGATCCTTCCCGCTTGTATCGCACAGCATCCACTGGGCCGACTGGCTGGGTGGAAGGGATGGACTACTGGCTGGTCGCTGGCCTGGAGCATAACAATGAGTGATTTCTATCAGAACGGTATTATCACCAACTTTCATAATCTGACCCGTCGCCCGGTGGAGGCGCTGGAGGCCGATCTGGTGCGCTTTGCCAGCAAGCGGCCGATGAGCCTGATCCTGCCGTCGCTGTTCTCCGAGCTGGAAGGGCCGGCGCTGGACAATATCGTCAACTGTCTGGCCAAAGTGCCTTACCTGTCGGAAATCGTGATTGGTCTGGACCGTGCCGACCGTGATCAGTTTCTGTTTGCCCGCGAGTTTTTCTCCCGCCTGCCGCAGCATCACCGCATTCTGTGGAACGACGGCCCGCGCCTGCGGGCGCTGGATGCAGAGCTGGAAGCCGAAGGGCTGTCTCCGCAGGAGCCGGGCAAGGGGCGTAATGTCTGGTACTGCAGTGGTTATGTGCTGGCCTCGGCACGGGCTGAAGCGGTGGCGCTGCATGACTGTGACATCGTCACCTATGACCGCGAGATGCTGGCGCGGCTGATTTATCCGGTGGCCAACCCACAGTTCAACTACGAGTTCTGCAAGGGCTACTACTCGCGTATTGCCGAAGGCAAGCTCAATGGCCGTGTCAGCCGCCTGCTGGTGACGCCAATGATTCGCGCCCTGAAGAAAATCTATGGGCCGCTACCGTACCTTGAATACCTCGACAGCTATCGTTATCCGCTGTCCGGTGAGTTCTCCATGCGTGTCGATGTGCTCAACGATATCCGTATCCCCAGCGACTGGGGGCTGGAAATCGGCGTGCTGTCAGAGGTGCACCGCAACTACTCGACCAAGCGCCTGTGTCAGGTGGATATTGCCGATGCCTATGATCACAAGCACCAGTGCCTGATCGACAAGGAGGCCGAACAGCGCGGCGGCCTCGACCGCATGAGCCTCGATATTGCCAAGGCCATCTACCGCAAGCTGGCCACTCTCGGCGTGCAGATCAGTGCCGAGTCGTTCCGCACCATCAAGGCCACCTACTACCGCATTGCGCTGGATATTATCGAGACCTACTACAACGATGCGGTGATGAATGGCCTCAAGGTCGATCGCCACAGCGAGGAGCAGGCGGTGGAGCTGTTTGCCCAGAATCTGATGGAGGCCGGGCGCATCTTCCTCGATAACCCCCATGACAAACCCTTTATCCCGAGCTGGAGCCGGGTGCAGGCCGCCATTCCTGATTTGCAGGAACGCATGCATGCCGCGGTGGAGGAGGACAATCTCGGCCATGTCTGAGCGGCGGCCGTGAGGGCCGCCGGCTAATGAGGAAGTTCGGCGGCCAGCAGTGTCTGTGCCGCCTGGGCTTCCAGCCAGGCCAGACAGCCTTCCAGCGGTGCCGGGCGAGCAATGCCATAGCCCTGCACGTAGTGAATGCCAATGTCCTGTACGGTACGGCGGATGGCGTCGTTTTCTACATACTCGGCCACGGTAATGGCATTGATGCGGCTCGCCAGCCCGTGTATGCATTCAACGATAGCGCGGTCGGTGGGGTTGTCCGGCAGCTGTTTTATGAAGGCGCCATCAATCTTGATCACATCCACCGGGAACTGCTTGAGGTAGGCAAAGGAGCTGAGGCCACTGCCGAAGTCATCCAGTGCAATCAGACAGCCACGTTCCCGCAGGCGGCTGATCAGCTGGGTCGCCTCTGCCAGATGGTTGATGATGGCCGTTTCGGTCACTTCAAAGCAGATACGCTCGGGTGGCAGCACTGACTGTTCAATACTCTGCAGCAGGAAGTCGGCAAAACGCGGATCATCCAGCGAGTTGGCTGACAGGTTCATACCGACAATCAGCCCCGGATAGGCGGCCAGCATGGCTCCCTTGATCTTCAGGACCTGATTGACCACCCAGCGGTCGAGTTGCGACATCAGGCCGTAGCGTTCTGCCGCCGGGATGAAAATGGTGGGAGACAGCAGTTCACCGCTGTCATCCAGCATCCGCAGCAAAATCTCGATGTGGGCGTGGGGCGTCAGTGCCGACGTTGCCACAATCGGCTGGGCGTACAGCACGCAGCGGTCATTTTCCAGCGCTTCGCGCACACCAGAGGCCAGCAGAATTTCCGAGTGATGGCGGGCCACATCACCATTGTGTGACTGATACAGGGCCACCCGGCCACGCCCGGCATGCTTGGCCGAAAAGCAGGCCACGTCGGCACGGCTCATCAGCTCGGTGATATTGCTGTTGCCCTGGCCGATGGCGGCGATGCCAATGCTGGCGCTGACATCGTAGGCCCGTTCGTCCCACACCAGCCGCAGCGACTCAATGGCCTGGATCAGCTGTTCGCAGAGCCGCTGAGCCTTGTCGGTGCTGCAGTTGTAGAACAGCAGGCCAAACTCATCACCGCCCAGACGGGCCAGAATATCGCTGCCACGAATGCGCTGGCTGAGCAGTCCGGCGATCTGCTTGAGAAAGGCGTCGCCTGCGGCGTGGCCGGCCGAATCGTTGACGATCTTGAAGCGATCCAGATCGATAAAGGCCAGTACGTGCTCGGCATCCTCATCGTTGAGATTGTGCAGCAGGGTGGTCAGCTCATGCTCGAACTTACTGCGGTTAAACAGGCCGGTGAGGGCATCGTGACTGGCCTGATGGCGCAGGGTGCGCTGCATCTCCCGTGCCTGAGTAACGTTCTGGAACACCAGTACGGTGCCGAGCAGCTGACCGTCGCGGGTACGCACCGGGGCGGCGGAGTCATGAATATCCAGCTGCTCGCCATGACGGTTGATCAGTACCGAGTTGTCATTCAGGCAGGACTCCTGACCTTGCTCCAGACAGCGTCTGGCGGGGTTGGGCATGACTTTGAGGGTATCGGCATCACGGATGTCCAGTACCTGTTCGATGTCTCGCTGCAGGGCGTCGGCCAGTGGCCAGCCGGTCAGGCGTTCCGCCGCCGGATTCATAAAGGTGATGCGACCCTGATTGTCAGTGCAGAGCACGGCATCGCCAATGGACTGCAGGGTGATATGCAGGCGCTCCTTTTCCTCGAACAGGGCATCGGTCATCTTCTGCGATTCGGTCACATCCCAGTCCAGCCCCACCAGCCGTTCTATCTGCCCCTCACTGTTACGCAGCACCATGGCCAGGGTACGGATATAGCGCAGGCCGCCATCACGGGCCCTGATACGAAACAGGGTGTCGAGGGTCGTCGTGCCAGAAGCGGCCTGATAGGCCAGCTGGGTCAGCTTTTCGCGGTCATCCGGATGGACCAGACTTTCCCAGTACTCGCGACTGAGGGTGGTCTGCTCGGCAGGCAGGTGATAGAGCGCCGCCATGCGTGCATCGATGATCAGATCATCGCTGCCGGGGCGCCACTCCCAGACACCCATGCTGCCCGCCTGCAGTGCCAGCTGTACCCGCTCATGCAGATGCTGGTTGACCAGCTGCAGGCGTTTTTCGCGGTCGATGTCATGAATCTGGGCAACGAAGTACAGTGGCTCTCCCTGCTCGTCGCGGACGATGCTGGTGGCCACATGGCACCAGAAAGTCGTGCCGTCGCGACGGATATAACGCTTGTCGAGATGCACTTCACTGAGCTGGCCCTGCAGCAGGCGGGTGTCCAGTAGCACGTTGTTGGGCAGATCCTGGGCGACGGTCAGCTCCTGATAGCGAATCCTGCGCAGCTCCTCGGCGCTGTAGCCAAGCATCCGGCACAGGGCCTGATTGACCTCAAGGTAATAGCCAGCCGGTGATACCAGCGCCATGCCAAAGGCTGAACTGTTCATTGCTCCCCGAAAGCGCTGCTCATTCTCGAGGATGAGGCGGCGGTCATGGTGCAGCCGGTTGATATAGGAGGCGAACACAAAGGAGGTGATGACCAGTATGAAGAACGGCAGGCTGTGCAGGGCGGCAATGCTGTCGGTCTGCAGATCGGCAATCGGCAGCGGTTTGAAGTCATGGATAAATGTCGCCAGCAGGACGGTATAGGCATTGAGCAGCAAACTGGTGAAATAGGGCAGGAACAGCGCCGCGGCGAGAATCGGCACCAGAATGAAGATGTAGGGATAAGGGAAGTACATGGCGGCGTTGTACGTGGCTGCGGTGGAGATGCCGAGAATAAGCAGATTGGCCACGGGGCGCTCTTCCCACAGCTGGCGCAGGCGCTGGCCATTGCAGCTCAGTGCCAGCGGCAGGCTGATCATCAGGCCATAGCTGTCGCCCATCAGCCAGCGCAGCCAGGTGGCTTTCTCTGGCAGCGGCAGACCGGGGTAGAGGGTGGTGGCCAGCACCTGCCCCAGGGTGGAGCTCAGTAGCGGCGGCAGCAGCACGGCAAGCCCCAGTACGGTAAATATCTGCTCCGGTTCATTGGGGGTGAGGTGGTCCAGCTGCAGGCGCTCGAGCAGCTGGCAAAGCAGCAGGATGGCAGGCAGGTGTGCCAGTACCGGCAGCGGCGTCACCGTCAGCGGCATAGCGTAGAGGAGATGCGAGCCGACAATGGCCAGGGCAATACCGAGCCAGATCCATAGCCGGCGCGCCGGATGAGTACGAAACACCAGTGCTGCGGCAAGACCATCCGACAACCAGATAGAGGTCGCGCCTTCGGGCAGCCAGATCAGCGAAAGGCTGAACAGCGTCGTGGCGAAGACGAGGGCAAAGCTGAATACGAGCGCAGACAGGCTGCCAAAACGAGAGGCAGGGTCGAACAGAGCTTGCTGCGGGCAGAAGACGTATTTCAAAGGGCGTCCTGTTGCTGCACGTCGTTATTATCGTCATCGTCCATGAATCCGATGTCCGACAAGAATCGGGAGGCTTCTTGCTGAGCCCACTGGCCTCAGTATAGCCAAGTGAGTCATGGAGGAAGTGGGGCGTGCCGGAATAGGCGATATTGGTGCGTTAACTGGCGCTTTCGTCGCGGTGGTGGCGGGAACTGTTGAGATGAAAATGCCACTGCCTGAGTCAGACAGTGGCGAGTGGTTGTTGCTGTGCTGTTTGCGGCGCCGGGCGACCGGTGTGCCGCACATCGTGTTTTCTTAGTTACCCAGCATGCCCAGCAGATAAGGGTCCACAAAGCCTGCCGGGTAATCGATGCTCATCAGTTTGCCCATGCCGATCAGGAACAGTGTCAGCCCCAGTGCCACGCTGCCGGACAGGCGCCAGCGGGCGAGGGTGGCAAAGCGCAGGAAGAACAGGGTGAACACCGCCGTGGTGCTGATAAATCCGACGGTGAAATACAGCACCGCCAGCGCGAAGAAGGCGAGGATATACACCAGTTCGCGACTGATACTGGCGGCCATACGGGTGGTCGAGCGCATCCAGTAGCGCACCACTACCATGGCCACGGAGAAGCCCATGATACTGATGGCCATCAGCGGGAAGGCCTTGGTCAGTTCAGAGGCCGACCAGATGTCACCCACGGCCAGTACCGAGGCCAGCAGCATCAGGCCGATGATCACCCAGTCCAGCAGGGTAACGGCTTCCCGTTCGGCAGGCTGCTTCACCTCTGCCGCGGCAGACTGACCTGCCTGTCGGGCATCGCGGCGGCGTTGCAGCCAGCTGCGTACCATGGGGGCGACAAAGCTCAGCAGGATCAGACTGGCGATGGCGATCACGCCGGGGCGTTGCATCCAGCCGTAGCCGTAGAACTGGATACTCTGGAAGAAGTAGTTCTCTGCACCCGGGGCCAGCACGAAGCCAATCAGGAAGGCTGGGCGTGGCCAGTTGGCGC
Source organism: Pokkaliibacter sp. MBI-7 (assembly GCF_029846635.1). Lineage (NCBI taxonomy): Bacteria > Pseudomonadati > Pseudomonadota > Gammaproteobacteria > Oceanospirillales > Balneatrichaceae > Pokkaliibacter > Pokkaliibacter sp. MBI-7. The sequence continues at coordinate 4,309,349 of NZ_JARVTG010000001.1, forward strand.
CTTTCAGCAGCACACCGATGCAGGCGATGGCGCCGAGGGCGATGAAGTCACCGAGGCTGCGGGTAGCCTGATAGGCAGCAAACAGGATCAGTGTCAGCAGCACCGGTGCCATGCGTGAGAAGGGAATGCGGGTCAGCATGGCTACCGGTGAAGTGAGACCCAGGCACAGCAGGGCACCGAGAATATTGGCCAGCGCCAGTGACCAGATAATGGTGTAGGTCAGGTCCAGATGGGCGCCGACCATGGAAATGCCGGGCTGCAGACCAAGCAGCAGCATACCGCCAAGGAACACGGCTGCCGTGCCTGAGCCGGGTACACCAAACAGCAGGGTGGGGATCATGCTGCCGCAGGAGCAGGCATTGTTGGCAGATTCCGGCGCGATAACCCCTTTGATTTCACCTTTGCCGAAGCGTGACTTGTCCTTGCTGGACTGCATGGCGTAGCTGTAGGTCATCCAGTCAACCACCGAGCCACCGAGGCCGGGGATGGCGCCGATCAGGCTGCCGAATACCGAGCATTTGCCAACTAATGGCAGGTTCTTGAAGACATCCTTAATGCCCTGGCTCCAGCCCTGACCCAGGCTGTTGGGTTTGTTGGCAATGGCACGGTCCTTGATCAGCAGGTCGATGATTTCCGGCAGGGCGAAGATACCCAGACCAACCACCACCAGAGGAATGCCATCAAACAGGTAGTCGATGCCCAGATTCAGGCGGTATTCGCCCGTGGCAGGCGCACTGCCGATGGTGCCCAGCAACAGGCCGGCACCGCAGGCGGCAAAGCCCTTGAACACGTTCCCTCCGGCCAGACTGGCCACCACACTGAGACCGAGCAGGGTGAGCATGAACAGTTCGGCGGAAGAGAACGACAGCACCAGTGGCCGGGCCACCACGATAAACACGCTGAGAATCATGGCACCGGCCACACCGCCCAGCATGGAAGAGGCGAATGCGGCAGACAGGGCGCGGGCCGCCATGCCCTGCCTGGCCAGCGGGAAGCCATCCATGACGGTGGCCTGTGAAGCGCTGGAGCCGGGAATGCCCATCAGCACTGAGGTAAAGGTATCGCCGGTGGGGACCACTGCGACCAGACCCATCAGCATGCCGAGGCCGACCGAGGGTTCCATACCGTAGAGAAAGGGCAGTAACAGTGACATACCAGCGATGCCACCCAGCCCCGGGATAATCCCAATCACCAGCCCCACCACTACGCCGAGGGACAGATAGGCGAGATGGGTGAAGGTCAGCAAGTGTTGAAAGGCGTCTAAGAATTCAGTCATTACTGCTTGTCCATCAACTGTTATTTTGGTGACAACCGTTACATCGGGTTTGGAGTGGCAGGGCAGCAGCGAGTGTGCCGCTACCCTGCTGCCGGATCAGTTGACGGAGACGTTGAACTTGGTTTGCAGCCAGTTTTTCACCCACTGCTGGCGTTCTGGCGACATGTTGACGGCATCACTGATGTACTGCTCGGCAGCGCGGCCAGTGATGTTCTCGTACGGGCCGATCTGCTCGACGGCTTCCTTGTTGAAATCAGGGTCTTTCACCATCTTTTCTACCGCACTGATGTAGCTGTCGTAGACGGCGGCAGGCACATCGGTCGGAATGAAGAGCACTTTCTGGAAGGCGAAGCCTGCCGCAAAGAACTTGAAGTACACCTCGTATTCAGGGCCTGACGGCTCTTCACCTTTGTACTCCTTGTAGACCTCCTGGAAGGTAGGAATATCGGGGAATGCCGGATCACGGACGACTTTTCCATCGCCATTGAGAATGCCCAGCGAGAACAGCGGCACAGCCTTGCCCTGTTGTTCCAGGTCCTTGACCGAGGCCAGATAGGCCGAGGTGGTCTGGAAGTCTACCCTGGCTTCGCCGCGCTCAAAGGCCAGCCGGCCCTCGCCACGGCTCTTCATGCCAAACACCGGTTTCAGATTGAAGCCGAGCATATCCAGCGCCATCATCACCGGCAGCTCCAGCTGGGTCGGGCCCTGTGCGGCAAAAGGCATTGGTGTGTCTTTCAGTTTGGCCAGATCCGCTGCGCCTTTCACTCCCAGATCCGGCTGGATGTAGACCACACCGCCGGTGGGGGAGGCCAGAATGGCTGTCCACTTGTTGAAATCGTAGCGCACCCGCTGGTCGCCCAGCATGTAGGGGTAAAGGGTGGAGGCGGAGGTGCCAATAATGTCGCTGCCATCGCTGCGGGCACGGTTGTAGAACAGGTTGGTACCGGTGATGGAGCCACCCCCCGGTACGTTCTTGATGACCAGCGTGGGCGAGTCAGTCAGGTATTTATCCAGATGCGGGGACACAAAGCGTGCCCATACATCGGTGCCACCGCCGACGCCAAACGGAATGGTCCAGTTGATGGTCGAGGGCAGGGTGTTGGCTACGGCCTGGCCTGTGCCACTCAGGCTGAGGGTCAGGGCGGCGGAGGCGAGGAGTGCAGTCAGCTTTTTCATGATGAATGTACCTTGTTGTTTTTGTGATTTATGCAGTGGTGCCGTGCGCTTCAGGGCAGAAACACGGTGCCGGACAGAATCTTGCGGGCGGTGCGTAGCAGTGACACGGCCTTGACCTGAGCGGGATTGAGTTCATCTCGCACCACCTCCAGTTCAATGCTGCCGGTCGGGTGTTCGATGTGCACCAGCGACAGTTCAGTGGCTGGCGCAATCAGTTGCCCGGCCACGGTTTCGGGGAAGCCCGCAGCAGTGGCAATGGCAATGCTGCCGGTGACGGCCAGCGCCTTGTGGCAGCGCTGCGGAACGAAATAGCGTGCCTGCAGGGTGCCGCCGTGGCGGGCCGCAGAGAGCAATACCGGTTTGGGGATGACCTGCTCACTGACGTCCCCCAGCCCCATCCGCTGCCCGGCCTGCCGGCGCAGCTTCTCCAGCCGTGCCATGAACACTTCGTCGCTATCCAGTTCGGCGGGTGTTTCGCTGCCAGTCTTACCCAGGTCGCTGGCGTGGATCAGCACGCATGGCATGGCGGCATCGATGCAGGTCACGGCGATACCGTCGATCTCCTCCAGCAGAAGTCCGGTAGGGAACAGGCGCCCGGTCTTGGCACCCTGTACGTCGATAAAGGTCAGTTTAATCGGCGCAGCAGGATTGGGGGCGCCGCTGATCAGCGTATCGCCGTCATAGACGACATTGCCGTCCACGGTAGGCACCTGGGCATGGATGATCTTGTTGGTGTTGAGGTTGCGGATACGCACCAGGGTGGAGCACGCCTGAGGCATAACCAGTCCGGTTTCAATGGCGAAGGGAGCGACCCCGGCCAGCATATTGCCGCAGTTGGGGGAGAAATCGACTTTCTTCTCGGCGATGCCTACCTGCGCAAACAGGTAGTCGACATCCGCTTCGGCGCAGTCCGAGCGCCCCACCATGGCTACCTTGCTGGTCAGACTGTTGCCGCCGCCAATACCATCCAGCTGCAGCTCATGTCCGGCTCCCATGATGTGTTGGAGGATAGCTGCACACGCCTCACGGTCGTTGGGCAGGTCCTCCAGGCGCAGGTACGGTCCCCGGGAGGTGCCGCCGCGCATGATCATGCAAGGAATACTGTGTGACATGGAATCAAGCCTGTTCAAAAGCTAAAAGGGAGTGATGTCGACAACGGAGCCTAGGTTGTCACAGGGCTGATAGATGCATCAAATGCAAAAATTACTGTTAATTGATTTGTTTTGTGCATTAAATGGCGCAGGGAAACCGGCAGGAAAAGACGATGCATCAAATCGAATTCAAGGATCTGGCGATCTTTGTGCGGGTCGCAGAATCAGGCAATTTTCACGAGGCGGCAGAGGCCATGCATCTGTCGCAACCGGCTTTGAGCCGACGCATGCAACGGCTGGAAAGCATCCTCGGCACCCAGCTGTTTGAGCGCACCACGCGCAAGACCTGGCTGACCTCGGCCGGGCGTGAGTTTTTGCCCAAGGCGCGCCGTATGCTGGAGGATTTCGAGGTGTCGGTGCTCAGCATCAAAGAGATGGCTACGCAGCAGAAGGGCAAGGTCACCATCGCCTGTATTCCCACTGCCGCGTTCTACTTCCTGCCCAGCGTGATCCGTATTTTTAACGAACGTTACCCGGGCATTCGCATCCAGATTCTCGATGCCAGTGCCAATGAGGGACTGGAGGCGGTGATTCGTGGCGACGCCGACTTCGGTATCAACATGGCCATAGCCCAGCACCCGGAAGTCAGCTTCACTCCGCTGGTGGATGACCCCTTTGTGGTCTGTATCCGCAAGGATCATCCGCTGGCCAGCCAGTCCAGCATCAGCTGGGAAGATCTCACCCCGTACAAACTGATCACCGTCAGCCGTGCCAGTGGCAACCGTTCACTGCTGGACAGCGCTCTGGTGCAGGAAGGGGTCAAGCTGAACGGGTTTTACGAGGTGCAGCACCTGTCTACGTCACTGGGGCTGGTGGAAATGGGATTGGGGGTATCGGTAGTACCGCATATGGCGATGCCTCTCAATGAGGCCTCAATGCTGACCTGCCGGCCACTGGCCCACAGCATCATGCGTTCCATCGGTGTGGTACGACGTAGTGCAACCGGTATTTCACCGGCCGCAGAGCTGTTTGTGGCGATCCTGCTGGAAGTGTGGCCCTACCACGTCAAAACCGATGTGGTGGCCGGTTGAGTGTCCTGGTCTCTGTACTCCTCTGAAAGTGAGATGGCTATCGCAAGGGATCGCAGTACTTGAGTTTGCTGCTGAGGAGCCTTAGGTGAATCGAGGATACGCTAACAACGATTAACCGGCAGAGTGTGGAACGCCTATGAGTATCGTCAGTCAACAGATTGTGGTTCCGCCATCTGCGCAGGGAACATTGCTGGTGGAGGGAATACTGGCGAGTGCAGCCAGCTATGAGGTGAAAGTGTTTGCTGTGCCTGCAACGGGAGCAAGTGTCGAGTCGGGGCAGGATGACACGGAACCGTGCACTGATGAGCGCTTTTACATCGGTAGCATTTTTAGTTATGGCTTCGGCAGTGGGTTTGCGCAGGAAGGTGAGATTGTGGAGCTGGCAGCCGATGGCGAAGTACGGCACAAATCACCGGAGTCATATCCTGCCGTATTGGATCTGCAGAGGTCAGCGGCTTATGTTGGCGGAGCGCAAGAGCAGGTACTGACCGTCCTGTTTGTCCCCCAGGTATCGGCCCGGCAGGGTGTTGATGACGAGGGCGACGGTATTCGGTTCTGCGCGCTGCGGGTTGAGTAGCTGCAGGCGGCGCAAGTGAAGGTGGTACAGAGCCAGTCGATACGACCGGCTCTGTACAAGGCTATAGGTAACACTGGTGGCCGGTTGTCATCATCACTCGTGAGTCACGATTGAGGCGCCGCGCATTTTCACCTCTCTGGTGTGGGTTGCATTGGCATCACAGTCATACACCTTAAGGGTGACTCTGACCTTGTCATCCTCAACCTTGTAACGCTTCAGTGCCTCGGTGATGTCGACGTAGGTGTTATAGGGCTTGAGGTGACTTTCCGGCCTGCGATCAAAAGGTTGCTGGTGATTGGCATACTGACAGTGGCCTTTACCACCCGCGCACTGGCCGTGGCCAAACAAATAGAGAGTGCTGGCAAAGCCTGCGGCCGGATCAGGTGAGTCCGCACCACTGCTGTCGCTACCGTCTCCCAGATAGATATTCACCTTGTAGCTGTCTTCAGTCTTGGCCACCCCCTGTAATTCAAGAAAAGCATGCTTGAAGGGTGTGGTGTGGAAGGGGATCTGAAAGGTCAGTTCATTACCTGTGTCTGTTCTGGGCATGGTCTCCTGATTGATTTCGACAAAGGCCTCGGCATCCACATAGGTATATCCGAAGAATTTGGTATCCAGTGTCTGCTCGCCCGTGTAGGTGAAGGGCGCGCAGACAAAGTCCAGCTGTGCCTGTGGTACCGTGCTGTCACCGTTCTGCCGCTGCCACTCGAACCACTGACGATCCACGTTGCAGTGATGCATCCAGAAAATCGGGTCGTAGGCGGCTGTTGGCACACTGGCCATGTCGCCGCCTACCCAGACGTGCAGACCGCCATGGGGGTTTTCCAGCGCGGGCGAAAAGCGATCATAGGTTTTCTGCCGCAATGCCAGTTCCACCTGAAGCTTGAGTTGTTCAAGTGCTGATGAAGGGCTGGGGCTGCGCTGAGTCATGGTGCCGGTCACCTGACTGAAGGCGGCATAAAGTGGATTGGGTTTGGTTTCGCCCGTCTTCAAATCGATATAGGTCTGGTCGGTCACTGCTTTGGGGAGTCCATTGGCGATGGCTTCAGCGGAGGTCCAGTCCCAATAGGGCAGCATGACCCCGGCAACCTGATCCTGCAGGCGCAGCTCAAACTCGTAGATATAGGCACGGTGCCAGGTCGGGAAGTTCAGATTGCCGTGCTGGCAGTAGAAGGGGATGGGCAGACCGTGAACGCCGGCGATCCACTGGTAACCGCGTTCGTCGTTGTTGCCTCCGTCCGCCGATACGGCATAGAGCCCCTCGAAGGCATTTCGGAGATCATTCAGTTCGCTGTCGGTAAGGCGATAGAGGCTTTTTCTGACGCGTACATTACGATTGGCACTGCGTACCAGGGCTGATGATTCTGCTCCGCTCATGATATGTTCCTCGTATTCTCTGAATTGGTTTTTTGTATTTATTAGTAGTGCTTGCAGGGATCTTTTTTATGGCGATGGTGATAATCAGTAGAAGCTGATTTTTGAGTCTGTTTGGTTTTGTTTTTTGATGGATTGCTAGTGTTCGGTTAGGTGGTGAGTAAGTTGTTTTCTATCGTATCGTTGAGTATGAGTAATAAGCCAATAGCAGACAGAACCTCCAGTGATCATTCCGAAGGTCATTAAGTAATGCATGGCAAAGGGGGCCATCAATATATGACTATGTGGAATAAAGAGAAGTGACCACATAACACCGTACATACCGAGTAGCATGCAGAGTGAAATCAACAGGTTGAAAAAAATGAGTCTGGCTTTTGCGTTGCTGGTTCGTCTGTCGTCTTTGTACAAATCCTGTTTGCATGCGGTATAGCAAAAGGGCACAGAGAATATCAGCATCAACACCAGTGGCAGATTAAAAAAGGACTCTGATCCGATAGGGTGCATATGCGCACCCTGCCACTGACCTGTCAGCCAGCCGCCCAGCAGCATGCCAGAGCCGCCAGCCGCCCAGCAGATAATGCTGTGCATTGCCAGCCCCTGTATGTGGGCATTGCGGGTTAGCCATAGCAGTCCGCCAAACAGACTGAACAGGATGGTGAGCCAGATGAGCGACCAGATGACTGGCAGGGCGGCAAGGTAAATGGTGATGAGTGTTTGTAGCAGGAACAACACACACATCAGGTTAAGCATATGGCGGGTATTGCTTGAGCAATTATGTGGCATCTCGACCCCCTGAGCTTCAATCTCTCATGGTCAGTCTTGAACCTTTCGTCAAACGGCATCCACACTATCTATTACTGTAAAACTCACTTAAGAACACCAGAAGTTATCAGAGTGGGTTCCTAATAAAGAATACTGCTACATGAATTAAATAGCTGATATAGACAAGGAAGACTTTTTGTTTGTTGTTCTTCTGAAATCTGTCTGTATTTGGTGGTTTATCAGTATGATGGGCTGGACTGGTTTGTCAATTAACGCTTTTTATGCCTTGCCCGATAAAATGAGATTTGCAGGATTGTTTTTTGAATAATGTATGTGGGGTAAGTATTTGTATTTTAGATGATAAAAATTAATCTGATGATTTTTATAAAAAATTTCCTCAGTGAAAGTAATATTAACGATGGTCGTATATTTTGAAAAAATCTAAGCGTGAGGCTATCGAAGGGTTTGGCGATAGGTATCAATCAACACCTGCTGCATGGCTTCGGCGGCCACTGACAGGCCGGAACGGCGGCGGGAGAGAATGCCCACACGACGGGAAATTACAGGGTTACGCAGGGGCCGGCAGATGGCACCGATCTCTTCCATCTGCTGGCGGCATAATGCCGGCACGGCACTGACGCCGAGGCCGGTGGCGACCATGCGGCCGACGGTGGCGAGCTGGTGGGTGTCGAAGGCAGTTTTGGGCATCAGGCCCAGTTCACTGGCGCGGCGCTCAATCAGCAGACGCACACTGGAGGGGCGTTGCAGGGTGATGAAGTCATAGCTGAACAGCTGTTCCCCTTCGATCACCTCGCAGTGTTGCAACTCATGGCCGTCAGGTAGCACCGCAATGAACTCATCATCAAACAGGGTGATGAAGTTGAGGTCTTCCTGCGGGCCCGGATCAAAGGAAATACCCAGTTCGACCCGCCCCTTACTGACCATTTCCACCACCTGCTCGGCGATGACGTCATGTACTTCCATGTTGATATTGGCGTGCAGCTGACGAAAGTTGAGCAGCGCCTGCGGCAGCAGATTCGCCGCGAAGGACGGCATGGCCGCAATGGCGACCTTGCCACGGCGCAGCTTGAAGCGGTTGTGCAGGTCTTCCTGGGCATCATCCCAGTCAGCTACCAGCCGTTGGGCGGCGGGCAGGAAGGCCTCACCATCGGGGGTGAGCGCGAGGCTGCGGGTGGTTCGACTGAACAGCCTGCCGCCGACAGATTCTTCCAGACTCTTGATGGCCAGACTGAGTGCCGGTTGCGACAGGTGAACCCGTGAGCAGGCTTCGGCAAAGCTCAGGGTTTCGGCGACGGCGACAAAGGCCCGAAGTTGTTTGATGGTCATGGGTGATCGGTACCGTTGCCGCTCTGGGTGAGTGCGTAATGCTCGAAGTCGGCCACGCTCAGCGGTCGGGAGAAATAGTAACCCTGACCCTGTTCACACTTCAGCTGGTGCAGCAGTCTGGCCTGACTTTCGGTTTCTACTCCTTCCGCCACCACCTGGCAGCCAAGATTATGGGCCAGGGTGGTGATGGTTTCCGCCAGTCGCCGGTCTTCTACATTGTTCTCGATACCAGTGACAAAGCTGCGGTCGATTTTCAGCACCTGCACTGGTAACTGGCGCAGGTAGGCCAGTGAGGAGTAGCCGGTGCCAAAATCATCAATGGCAGCACTGATGCCAACCTCACTCAGGCGATTGAGCTGACCGATGGCCTTGTGAATATCGATCATCAGGGTCGACTCGGTAATCTCCACCTGAATCATCTGCGGCGGAACTGACCAGTGCAGGCAGCGGCTCAGCAACTGTTCGGCGAAACCCTCCTGCATCAGCTGGCTGCCGGACAGATTAATCGCCAGCACAAAACGGTCATCAATCACGCCCTGTGTCCGCCACTGGCTGAGCTGCTGCATGGACTCGTCCAGCAGCCAGTCGCCCATGGGTAGAATCAGGCCGGTGGTTTCTGCCAGCGGGATAAACTCCAGCGGAGAAATGGCACCGAGCAGCGGATTCTGCCAGCGCATCAGCGCTTCTGCCCCCAGCAGCAGACCCGTACGAAGATCGACTTTGGGCTGATAGACCAGATGCAGTTCCTGCTGCTGGACGGCCAGTCGCAGCTGCTGCACCAGCTGACTGCGCCGCTCCAGCTGGCGGGTCATCTCGGCTGAATAAAGCTGGCAGCTGACGGATGAGCCTTCTTTGGGCAGGGCCAGAGCCGCCTGCCGGATCAGTTCCTGTGCGGTACTGTCTCTGCTGTTATGGCTGACACCGATTCTCACTGTCAGGCTCAGGCGCATATCATCCACCTCGTGCTCGCCACTGAGCAGGCGGGCGACGCGCTCAGCGGTGCGCAGCAGCAAGGGGGCATCGGGCTGCTGACCGGCAGGCTGTGGCAGCAGGAAGACAAATTCATGGTTACCCCAGCAGCCGAGCATGCCTTTGCCTGCCAGCGGGCTGCGGCTGAACAGCTGGCCGAGCTGGGTCGCCAGGGTTTCGGCAATGGTGTAGCCATGCAGGCGGGCGATGTCATCCAGACCATCGGCAACAATAAAGTAACCTGCCAGCGGCTGTGGTTGTTTCAGCCATTCGCCTGCCTGCATGAGCAGCGCGCGCCGGTTGGGCAGGCCGGTGACTGGTTCCTGCAGGGACTGCGCCTGCAGCTCGGCAGTGCGCTCGGCCACCATCGCCTCCAGCTCCAGCGAGCGGTTACGCCGCTCCATGGAACGGGAATGCACCGCCAGAATATTGTGAATGCGCTGCAGCACTTCGTGCTGATCGAAGGGTTTGGTGATGAAGTCGAGGGCGCCCATGGCCAGTGCCTTACTACGGGTTTCGGCATCGGTCTGGGCTGTCAGCACCACCACCGGTGGTGCTGACTCGCCGAGCGTCCGGCCAATTTGTTCCAGTACCTCATAGCCGCTGAGATAGGGCATGCGAATGTCCAGCAGTACCAGATCCGGTGCGGGTTCATTGTGCAGAAACGGCTCGACCTGGCGCGGGTCGGTCAGTCCGTGCAGTTCGGTGTAGCCAGCTTCATCGAGAATGGACTCCAGCAGGTGAACGTTGACGGGAGTGTCATCGACGATGAGTATGCGTGCCTGGCTAAACGGCTGTGTATCCATGGTGGTTCCTTGCCTTGCCCTCTCACCGTGTTTGCTGGCGCGTGATCACGGTGTGCAGGCGGTCAATCCTGGCGGGCATAGGTTTCAATAGCGTTGATCAGTCTGGAAATGTCGAAAGGTTTGGTCAGGTAGTCAGTAAAGCCTTCAGACAAACCTTTGTCGACATCTGTTCGCATAGCGTTGGCAGACAGCGCGATCACCGGGATGTGTGCCGTGATGCAGTCCTGCGCCAGCAGACGACGTGCCTGAAAGCCATCCATACCGGGCAGGTTGATGTCCATGATGATCAGTGCCGGTGGTTCCGCCCGCGCCAGCTCAATGCCGAGGGCGGCATCATAGGCGCAGATCAGCTGAAACTCATCGAGATCTTCAAACACATCTATCATCAAGCGCTGGTTGGCCGGGTTGTCTTCGATATACAGAATGCGTCGTTGCTGCGAGGGCAGCGCAGACATGACATCGGTGGTTGCCGGGGCGGGGCTGTCTGCCACCGGCGCATTTCTGTCGTCATCGGCGGCCGGCAGACTTATCCAGAATTCGCTGCCTTTGTGCTGTTCACTGCGTACACCAATCTGGCCTTTCATGTTCTCGACCAGCTTTTTGGTCAGTGCCAGACCAACACCGGTGCCTTCGATGGCGGTGTTTTCTGCCCCCAGCCGGCTGAAGGGCTGAAACAGTTCGTCCATCCGGCCGTTGTCGATGCCGATGCCGGTATCAATGATCCTGATGTGGTAGGTGTGGTCAGCATGGCGCGACCACTCCAGCTGCACACTGCCCTGTGGCCGGTTGTACTTGATGGCGTTGGACAAAAGGTTGATCAGCACCTGTTTAAGCCGGGTGTAGTCCGCCAGCACCCGTGGTGTGTGGGCCGGATTCATGGTGGCGCGCAGCAGGCGAATACCGGCGGCCTCCGCGATGGAAGAGACGGTATCCAGCGACTCGCTGATCACGTCTTCCAGTGCAATAGGCTCGATGGAGAAACTGATGGTGCCCGATTCGATACGGGCCAGATCCAGCACCTCATTGATCAGCGTCAGCAGATGCTGGCCGCTTTTGAATATCTGCTGAACCTGAGTGTCCTGACGTTCTGTCAGCGGCGCCTTGCGGCTGCTGAGCAGCAGCTGGGAGAAGCCCAGTATGGAGTTCAGCGGCGTGCGCAGTTCATGGCTCATGGATGACAGAAATTCAGTCTTGGCGCGGCTGGCTCGCTCCTGTTCATCCCTCGCCTGACGTAACTCTTCGGTGAAGCGGGCACGGTCATCCATCTGCCGGTACAGTTTGATCAGCAGCGAGCAGGTGGCGGTGAAGGGCTGCAGCCAGGTCACCAGATCATCATTCAGTGGCTTGTGAATATTGGCGATGGCATACATGCCGATCAGCTGCTCATTGTCGAAGATCGGTACACCAAGATAGTTCTGTAGTGGCGGGTGACCGGGCGGAAAGCCGGAGCGGCGCGGCTCGTTGGCAAGATCGGTGGTCAGCACGGTCTCGCCGCCGGCAAATACCCGACCCAGCAGGGTATGGGGGTTGTTCAGCAGGAAATCGCCGGCTTTCAGCTTTTCCATCAGCTTGCGTGACTCTTCACTCCATGACAGATCAGTAATGGCATGGATTTTCAGCGAGGGCACCGCATCGGGATAGATCACTTCACCGATCAGGGCGAAGTCGCTTCGGGTCATTTTGCGCAGCGCCTGCTTAAGGAAGGCCCACAGCTGGTCGCCTGACATCAGAGCGGAATAGTCGGTAAGACCGCGGTGCAGTACGCTCAGTAACTGCTCCTGTTCACTGATTTTGGTGTTGGCTTCCAGCATCGGGGTGATGTCATGGGCGACGTTGACGATGCCATTGATCTTGCCGCTGCTATCCTGCATGGCTGACTTGGTAATCTCAAACACCCGACTCTGCCCCTCTAACTGACGCACCGTGAGCTTTTCCGGCCTGCCGCTTTGCAGCACACGCAGGTCTGCTGTATGGATGGCCCCGGCGTCCTCAGCGTCGATAGTGATGGTAGGGACATAGTCTCCGTCTTCCAGCTCCTTCAGCCCCATCACATTGATGCTGGCCTGATTGGCGATGATGAAGTGGTCTTCGGTGTCCTTGACATAGATAGGCACGGAGCTGGCATCAATAATGGCTTTCAGCAGCTCTCGTTCAGCCCGTTCGCGCTGCTGGGCATCACGCAGTGCCGACAGGTCAGACAGAATGCCGATGAACTCAGGCGGCTGGCCATTGGTGAGTTTGACCTGACTGACGGCCAGATGGATGGGAATCAGCTGGCCGGATTTATGGGTGGCCATGACTTCGCGTCCGGTACCAATGATGGTGGGCGGGCGTCCCTCCAGATAGGTGCTGATGTAGCGGTCATGATCCTCTGCCCAGGGGGCGGGCATCAGGCAGTTGACGTTGCGGTTGAGCAGCTCGTCGCGCTGATAGCCAAGCAGTTTGAGAATAAAAGGGTTGGCATCCTGAATCAGCCCCTGACTGTTGATACGGATGATGCCGGCGGCGGCCTCACTGACGATGGCGCTGTAGCGGGCCAGTGCCTGGGTGTTTTCCAGACTTTCCCGCTCCTGCCTGATGCGTAAATAGTGGTGGCGGATCAGCTCCTCCACCTGCGCTGCGAGCCCCTGCAGAATTGTTTTGTCTCTGTCGCTCAGCTGACGTGGGGAGGTATCGATGATGCACAGGGTGCCGATATCCACACTGTTCAGAGGTCGCAGGGGTACGCCGGCATAAAAGCGGATGTAAGGTGCCCCGGTCACCAGCTCATTACTGGCAAATATCGGGTCAGCATGGGCATCTTCGACGATCAGCAGTTCCCCGTTCCTGATGACTTTGTCACAAAATGCGATCTCCCGTGCTGTCTGGCATACCGGCAGGCCGATGGCGGACTTGAACCACTGACGTTCGTGGTCGACCAGCGATACCGCCACCATGGGCACGTCGAAAATGGTGCTGGCCAGGGCGGTGATGCGATCAAAGCCGGGATCAGGCTGGGTATCAAGCAGTGTGAGCAGGTGCAGGGTCTTTAAGCGTTCCTGTTCGAAACGGCTTGAGGTGTCGGTTGTCATGGGGGCATGCCATTGGTCAGGTGTAAGCAGTATAGAGTCTTCCCGCTGATGTAGATCATCGCGATGTGTGTTTTACGTCATTATTGGCACAAATGGCAGTTTGCATTTTTCTTGCACAAAGTAAGGTCTGAGGGACAGTGAGGGCGTAGTCTGACGGGTTTTTTATTTGAAAAGCAAAATAATAAATTGAAAATTCAAATTGGATAAATATATCGGGCTGGTCCAGTATTACCTCCATTCGACGCCCGGTCTTCACTCAGGCTCCACCGGGCAGGCTGCCTGCCAGCGTTGCTCAATTCATACCGCAAATGCGGAAAATTGATGCTTGAAATCCTGGCAGTGGGCGTATAACTAGCAGTGAGAATAATCTGATAACAAACATGCTGCGTTGCTGAGCTGGTGCACAAAATCCAACTGGATGCATAGCGGGTTCCGCTGCTTGTTACCTGACTACTCGGGCTGGTTCCCTTAGCAGGTCGTTGAAAATCTATCTGCGTTGCCGAATACCGCGTCAAAAACAGGCTCAAAATGCTCATTTAGTTCACTAAACTCCGCTTTTTCGCCTGTTTTTTTCTTGTCTCGGCTGCCTCGATAACGTTTTTCAACAGCCTGTTAGCGGCAGCTCTCACCCTTCAAGGAAAAGGCTATGGCAGGTTTCGACAAGGTCGTAAGTTCATACGAAGAGGCATTGGCAGGGCTGCAGGACGGTATGACCGTTATTGCAGGTGGTTTCGGCCTGTGTGGTATCCCGGAAAACCTGATCGCACAGATCAGGAAGATGGGCGTCAAAGGGCTGACCGTGGTGTCCAACAACTGTGGCGTCGATGGCTTTGGCCTCGGCATCCTGCTGGAGGACCGGCAGATCAAAAAGATGGTGTCTTCGTATGTGGGTGAAAACGCCCTGTTTGAAAAGCAGCTACTGAGTGGCGAGCTGGAAGTGGAGCTGACCCCTCAGGGCACGCTGGCAGAAAAGATTCGTGCCGGTGGTGCAGGTATCCCGGCGTTTTACACCGCCACGGGGTATGGCACACCGGTAGGTGAAGGCAAGGAAGTGCGTGAATTCAATGGCCGTCACTACATCATGGAAGAGTCCATCGTCGGTGACTTTGCCATCGTCAAAGGCTGGAAAGCCGACCGCTATGGCAACGTGGTGTATCGCCACACGGCACAGAACTTCAACCCGCTGGCGGCCACTGCAGGCAAGATCACTGTGGTTGAGGTGGAAGAGATTGTTGAACCGGGTGAGCTGGACCCCACCCATATCCACACTCCGGGTATCTATGTGAACCGGGTGATCAAGGGCAGTTTTGAAAAACGCATCGAGCAGCGCACGGTCCGTAAGGGCTGACACTGACTACGCAGCGTACAAATCTGAACCAGCATCCTCGCCTGCCTGCCGGGTGTCGGCCAGCGAGAGCGGGATGAAACCGAACAAGTGTGGAATGTGAAAGAGGCAAGACGATGGCACTTTCTCGCGAACAAATTGCAATGCGTGTAGCCCGTGAGCTGCAGGATGGTTTCTACGTCAACCTGGGGATCGGTATTCCCACGCTGGTTGCCAACTATGTACCCAAAGGCATGCAGGTCATGCTGCAGTCTGAAAACGGTTTGCTCGGTATGGGGCCTTTCCCCACCGAAGATGAAATCGATGCCGATATGATCAACGCCGGTAAGCAGACCGTCACCACCATTCCCGGTGCGTCGATTTTCAGCTCGGCGGAATCCTTCGCCATGATCCGTGGCGGTCATGTTGACCTGACCGTACTGGGGGCTTTCGAGGTGGATGTGGCCGGTAACATTGCTTCCTGGATGATCCCCGGCAAGCTGATCAAAGGCATGGGCGGTGCCATGGATCTGGTGGCCGGTGCTGACAATATCATCGTCACCATGACCCACGCCTCCAAGAACGGCGAATCCAAACTGCTGACCCGCTGCTCGCTGCCGTTGACCGGCGCAGGCTGTATCAAGCGCGTGCTGACTGATCTGGCCTATCTGGAAATTGATAACGGCGCTTTCATCCTCAAGGAGCGCGCTCCGGGGGTGAGTGTTGAAGAAATTGTCAGCAAGACCGAAGGCAAACTGATCGTGCCGGATCATGTGCCTGAGATGCAGTTTGATGAGGAGGCGTAATCGGCCTCTGTCAGTCCTTATGTTCCCTCGTCGTGATGACGATGTGGCCTGTTGCCGAGGAGTGGTGGCGGGCGTGCTTGTAAGACCGTGCTCATGATCAGCTGCGCGCCAGCCAGACGGCGTTGAAAAGCGCTTTGTTCTGATCGCTCGCAAGATCATGAACACGTCTTAAGTAGTTGTGTTGTCCCTAGCGTAGCGCATGACCAGGATGACTGGTCCGCAGCGATAGGATGCTTCGGCATCCATTGATAGTCGGTATCGCTGTGCTCTGTTAGGCGCTGGTTCTCCCGGACCAGCGCCTTCTTTTTTTGTTGCAGTGCAAGGCGAAGGCGGTGCTCACTCAGTCTGCAAACAGATGCAGGGCTGCATACTGCAGCAGCATGATGGTCTTGCCGTCGCAGATACGTCCGTCGGAAATCTGTGCCAGTGCCTCCCCGATGCCCAGCTCGAACACACCAATATCTTCCCCTTCACTGTGGATACCGCCGCCTTCACTGACACGGTCTTCTGGCCGGTACTCGGCCACAAAAAAGTACAGCTTCTCGGTCACCGAACCCGGGCTCATAAAGGCCTCGAACACCTTTTCCAGCTGCTGAATACGAAAGCCGGTCTCTTCTTCCACTTCCAGCCTGATACGTTGCTCGGGAGCGACGTTGTCCAGCAGCCCGGCGGGCGTTTCAACCAGCAGCTCTGCGTAGCCATTGACGAAGGCGGGATAGCGGAACTGACGGGTAAGGATCACCGTGCGCTGCTGGCGGTTATACAGCAGCAAGGTCGCGCCGTTGCCGCGATCATAGGTTTCCCGCTGCAGGGTCTGCCACTCGCCATTGCTGCGCTGAAAGTCGAAAGAGGTGGTTTTCAGGATGTACCAGTTGTCGGAAAGCAGGCGTTCTTCGTTGATGCGGATGCGGTCGGCGATGGCCATAACGAGACTCCTTCACCACAGGGGTGAGGTGGACTGGGTAAAATTTCAGGAATATTCGTGCATTATCGTGCAGTTTTGTGTGGAGTCAATTTAAAGTGTGCAATATCGTGCAGATGTGTGTGGATGCTGTGTGGTTGTGCACTGTGGATTCCGTCACAATAACGAACCTTCCCGGAGATGGATCGCCCTTCATGCTGACCAAACAACGTAAGCAGCACATCCTCAACACCCTGCAACAGCAGGGTAACGTTGTCGCTAAGGTACTCAGTCAGGAGCTCGGGGTATCGGAAGATACCATCCGTCGCGATCTGCGTGAGCTGGCCAAAGCCGGAGTGCTGCAGCGTGTGCACGGTGGGGCGCTGCCTGCCTCGCCTGCGGTGGTGAATCTGACCGGTCGGCAGCAGTTATCCACGGATGAGAAGGCGGTGCTGGGCAGGGCTGCCGCTGCACTGATAGAGCCTGATCAGGTGGTCTTTGTGGATGGTGGCACCACCACACTGCAAATGGTGCGCGCGTTGCCCGCAGACTTGCGGGCTACCCTTGTTACCCACAGCCCGATTATCGCGGCAGAACTGGTTAACCACCCGACGATGCAGGTGGTGCTGATTGGCGGGCAGTTATTCAAACATTCCGGGGTGACCGTCGGTGCCGCTGCGCTGGCCGCTATCCGTAGTATTCGGGCCGACAGCTATTTTCTCGGTGTAACAGGCATCCATGCTGACTATGGACTGAGCACCGGGGATCTGGAGGAAGCTCAGATCAAGCGGGCACTGATTGAGCAGGCAGCGGAAACGGTACTGATGGTCACGGCAGATAAGGTCGGCAAGGTGTCCCCTTACGTGATTGCCAGTGCCACCGCCGTGTCGCAGTTACTGATTACCCGCTCGACCGCCCCAGCGCAGTATCAGCCACTGGCTGATCTGGGGATTGCTGTCAGCCTCTGCGACTAGCCTCCTTGATGCACCAGCAATTGCTTGCTGGTGCTGCCTTGTATTATCTCGTTTGCACGAAATTGCACGTTTTTCTTTGTCATTGGCGCTGAGCCGGTACCAGAACGCCATTGCCCGCCAGCGGCTCCTTTTTTTGATTCCCTCTTTTTTCAGCTTTCTTCCTTGTGCGCTGAATAACTTGCCCTTATAAACGGCAAATCAATTTAGGACTGATTGGTCCTTAATTAAAAAAGACCCGATCAGGCAGAGGACAACAGCATGGCCAGTGGCCGTCCACGAACATTTGCAGAAGACGACGTATTGCAGGCTGCCACTCGTACCTTCTGGCAACAGGGTTACGACGGCACCAGCCTGCAGGATTTGCTGGAAGCGACTGGCCTGTCCAAGAGCAGCCTGTATCAGAGCTTTGGTAACAAGCAGCAGCTGTTTCATGCCTGCGTGCAGCGTTATGCCGAGCACAGCGTCAGCAATCTGCGTCAGCAGCTGCAGGCGTCGGCAACAGTACAGGCGTTTCTGCGCGAATGGCTGGGTACGGCATTGCGTGAGTGCCGTGGTGATGACAGCGGGCAACCGGCCAGGGTGCCGCGTGGCTGCATGCTGGTCAATGTTGCCACCGAGTTCTCGCAGCGGGACCCGCAACTGGCGGCCATCATCGACAACGGCATGGTGGCCATTCGTGCGGTGGTTGCTGAAGGCTTGCGGCAGGGGCGGAGCGATGATCCTGCGCAGAGGGCGTGGGCAGAGAATACCGCGATGACCCTGCATACCCTGATGGTGGGGCTGCGTACCCAGGTCAAGGCGGGCGTATCTGCGGCAGCGCTGGCGGCCGTGATTGAGCAGGTGATCGTTAGTCTGCCACTGACGGAGTGATGTCAGACGGGCGTTGATAACCCATACCAAAACAGCAGGAGCCGCAGGCTGCTGCGCAAAATGAGAGAACAACAATGATCGAACTTTACGAGCTGTGCGGTGCCAACCCGGCCCACCTGTTTTCCCCTTTTTGCTGGCGGGTACGCATGGCCCTGTTGCACAAGGGGCTGGCGTTCAGCAGTCAGCCTGTGTGCTTCACTGACAAGGAACAGATTGCCTTTTCCGGACAGGGCAAGGTGCCGGTGATCCGTGATGGCGATACCGTGGTCTACGACAGTATGGCCATCTTTGCCTACCTTGACCGAACCTATCCCGACAAGCCGTTGTTGGGGGAGGGCGTAGCGGCCGCCCGTGCCAGAGCCATTGACGCACTCTGCACCAGCGTGCTGCGTGGCGGCTTGCTGAAAATGCTGCTGCTGCGTGTGCTGAACGCTATACATGACAAGGATCATGAGTACTTCCGCAGTACCCGCGAGGCATTCTTCAGCAACACACTGGAGAACGTGGATAACCCCGAGCAAGGCAAAGCCCTGCTCGACAGTGCCTGGCCGGTGCTGGCCGCAGTACTTAAAGAGCAGCCCTACTTTGATGGCGATACGCCGGCAGGGGCGGATTATCTGGTGTTTGGCCACTTCATGTGGGCCTACACCCTTGGCATCGCACCCTGGCAGGACAATGCGCCCGTCAATGACTGGTTCAACCGCCTGCTGAATAGTTATGAAGCACAGCAGGGCGCGGTCGTGCGTACCGCCTGAGCCCGTCGTCTTCCCATGAAATCTGACATCAGGCTAACCACAGGAGCCAATCATGATTGATCTGTATTACTGGACAACGCCCAACGGTCACAAGGTCACTATCTTTCTGGAAGAAACCGGGCTGGACTACCGGATTTTCCCCGTGCATATCGGCAAGGGCGATCAGTTCAAACCGGAGTTCCTGCAGATTGCTCCCAACAACCGTATTCCTGCCATCGTGGATCAGGCGCCGGCTGATGGCGGGGAACCGCTGTCGTTGTTTGAGTCTGGAGCAATTCTGGAATATCTGGCGGACAAGTCGGGCCAGTATCTGCCGTCATCCGGCCGTCAGCGCTATGAAGTGCTGCAATGGCTGTACTGGCAGATGGGCGGGGTGGGGCCGATGGCAGGGCAGAATCACCACTTCAACCGCTATGCGCCAGAGCCGATTCCCTATGCTATCGAGCGTTATGTGAAGGAAACCGCACGTCTTTATGGCGTGCTGAACAAACAGCTGGCACAGCGGGATTACGTGGCAGGTGATTACTCGATTGCGGATATGGCCATTTTCCCCTGGGCCAGGTTGTGGGAAGGGCAAAAGCAGAACATTGAGGACTTCCCGCACATGGCTAAATGGCTGGCGCGGATGGAAGCGCGTCCGGCGGTGCAGCGTGCCTACCAGCTGGTAGAAAGCATCAATACGGACACCTCAGCATTGCTGACGCCGGAAGCGCGCAAGCTGCTGTTTGGGCAGTCTGTGTAACTCAGTACGTGTAACCGACGATAAAGTCTGCATCAGTAGTATGCCGATGCAGACTTTACTGCTGTTCTTACCTGTCAGAACGCCATACCCACCAGCATCATTGCGGCTATCACTGCCAGTAACGGCAGCTTGAGCTGCCTGAGAGCGAACCATCCCAACACGATCCATGCCAGATCACCGGATTGCTGTACGGCACTGCTGAAGACCGGCTGATACAGCGCTGCCAGCAGCAGACCAGATACGGCGGCGTTGACCCCAGCCAGCGCCTGCTGCAATGCGGGACGCTGACGCAGTTGTTGCCAGCCGGGCAACACGGCCAGTAACAACAGAAAACCGGGCAGAAAAATCGCCAGAGTGGCCAGCAGGGCAGCAAGAAGACTGTGGGCAGGTATCAGGCTGGCACCGAGAAAACTCGCCAGCGTAAACAGCGGACCGGGCATGGCCTGAGCTGCCGCATAACCGGTGAGGAACTGGTCATTGCTGAGGGTATGTCCCACCAGCTGCTGCAACAGCGGCAGCACCACATGCCCACCACCGAACACCCAGCTACCGGCCTGATAGAACTGGCTGGTCAGCATCAGCCAGGGTGAAGCACTGGCCAGCCACGGCAGCAGCACGAGTAATGCCAGAAACAGCAGCAGTGGCAGGCGACTAAGGCGTACCCCTTGCTTCTCCGTGCTGGCAGAGTGCGGTGTGGCGGGCGGCGGCAGCATTCTGCCGAGCAGCGCTGCCGCGATGAGGGTGAGCAACTGGCTACCGATACCCGGTGCCCACCACTGGATCGCCGCGGCTGACAGGGCCAGAGCCAGCGGCAGAGCGGTGGGGCAGAACTGGCGCAGCATGCCCCAGACGGCATCGGCCACCACAATCACGGCCAGCAGCTTGAGACCATGCAACATCCCCTGTACCCAGCCGGTGTCAGCCCAGTGCTGACCGGCAACCGCCACCAGCCACATCAGTACAAAAGACGGCAGGGTAAAACCCGCAAAAGCAGCAATGGCACCTTTGAGCCCGGCGCGCTGATAGCCAATGGCAAAACCCAGCTGGCTTGACGCCGGGCCGGGCAGAAACTGGCAGAGTGCCAGCAGGGAAGAAAAGGCCTCATCATCCAGCCACTGCCGCTGCGCGACAAAGGCCCTTCGGAAGTAGCCGATATGCGCCGCCGGGCCGCCAAAACTGAGACAGCCCAGCTGCAAAAACAGCATGAATATCACCCGCACTGTACCGTTCTCCCCGTGTGGTGGTCAGTCCGAAAAGTAGCACCTGCCCGTGACAGCACGATGCCAGTGATGCCCGTAACCCAATACCGCTGTTCTTAGCCAAATCGCTGGCGAATCATCTCCAGCATGGTCTGGGCAGCGAACGACAGGGGCGCGCGTTTACGCCAGATCAATGACAGTTGCCAGCGCAGGGTGGAACTGTCCAGTGGCTTGATGACCACTCCCGGCAGGGCATGGCGCTCGGCAATCAGTTTCGGCAGCAGCATGGCCCCTGCACCCGCGGCGACCAGTGCCAGCCCGAAATCAGCCTGACTGACCTGCGTCACCTCATGCGGAGTAAAGCCGCTGGCGAGACAGGCATCGTGGATCAGCTTGTTGAGCATAAAGGTGGTTTCAAAGGTGACCAGCGGCGTACTGGCCAGATCGCGCAGCTGCAGGGTGTGCTGGGCGCAAAGCGGGTCGCTGATGGGTAGCGCAACCATCATCGGATCATCACGAATCTGCAGCCACTCGATGTCGTCCTTGCTGGGAATCAGGCTGGTGGCCAGTTCGATTTCACCGTTACGCAATGCATCCTCCAGCTCGGCGCCGCCACGCTCCATCAGATGAATATCGATCTGCGGATAACGGCTGCGAAACAGGGCGATAACGGGGGCAAACATCTCGGCGCTGCCCAGCGGTGACAGGCCAATGCGCAGCTCGCCACCCTGCAGATTGCGCATGGCGTGCAGCTCATTGACCATCCGCTGCCTGCCTTCGAGCAGCTGCACCGCATGGCGATGCACGACCTCACCTGCGGCGGTAAGACGAATGGTGCCACCGCGTTTGCCACGCTCCAGTAACGAAACGTCCAGCTCTTCTTCCAGGCCGCGAATGGCCTTGCTCAATGCCGGCTGAGTCAGGTGTACCTGCTCGGCAGCTTTACCAAAGCCGCCGGAGGCAACAATCTCGACCAGATAGCGCAGTTGTCGGAAGTCCAATTTGATGACCTTTAGTTATGAAATTCATATTTAACATTCATTATATTTATTTAAAAGCGGCCATTAAACTTTAGTCCATGTTGTGCAGTCGCAGCACAAAGCTAATCGGACTAAGTTGAAGATACCTCCATGGCCAAGACCACCTCCTTTTGCAAAGTAATACTGCAGCTGGCGTTGTTCTGCGGCCTGTTGTGGCTCTGTAACCTGTGGGTCAACCACGCTGGCTGGAGTATTCCCGGCAGTGTGATTGGCCTGGGAATACTGGTGTTCCTGCTTGCTACCCGGGTGTTGCCCGTGCGTGCGGTACAGGCCGGTTCCACCTGGTTGCTGGGTGAGCTGCTGCTGTTTTTCATTCCGCCGGTGGTATCGATCCTCAAGTATCAGATGCTGATCCGTGAAGATGGCCTGATGATTCTGGTCTCGGTGGTACTGGGTACTGTCATGGTGCTGACGGGGACGGCCTGGGTGGTGGACAGGGTATTTACGCTGGAGCAGCGGCTTAATGAGCGGCGTCTGCTGGAGTCAGGCGGCCATGTCTGACTCGCTGCTGGCGCTGTTCAGTCTGGCTGCTACGGTCGCCTTCTACTACCTGACCAAACTGGCCTATCAGCGTAAGCGGGTCGTATGGCGGGCACCGATACTGGTAGCACCCCTGGCGGTGATTGCGCTGGTGATGGGATTGCGTATCCCACTGGATGATTATTTTCACTACACCCATTTGCTGGTGATGATGCTGGGTCCGGCGACCATTGCTTTTGCTGTGCCGATCTACCAGCAGCGCGCGATTATTCGCCGTTATCCGGTCACGCTGGTGATTGGCGTACTGACCGGGCTGGTACTGGGGCTGCTGTCTTCCTGGCTGCTGGTGCGCTTGTTTCCGCTGCCTGCGGAACTGGCTAACAGTATGCTGGTGCGTTCGGTTTCGACACCGTTTGCCATGGAAGCAGCCAGCACCTTCGGCGGGGTGCCGGACATTACCGCCATGCTGGTGCTGATTACCGGCATTACCGGCATGGTGGTCTGTGAGCTGGTCTTCAGGGCAGTACGTATTCGTACGTCACTGGCCAAAGGTGTGGCGCTGGGCGCTTCGGCTCATGGTGCCGGCACGGCCAAGGCGCGTGAGCTGGGCAATGAAGAAGGCGTGATCGCCAGCCTGACGATGATCTTTACCGGCATTGCCATGGTGATTGGTGCGCCGTTGTTTGCTCACGTACTGGGCTAATCAGGATCGTGAATAGCGTTCGGCAGGTTTGGATGGGCAAAGTGAGCACTGTTGATTACTGATCAACGGACACAAGTTTTGCGGCGCGTCGGAGCAATCCGACGGCTGCGTTTTATTTCTCAGGGTCTGACAGCCCTGGAATAGTAGCGTTACTCTTTCCTCTTCCTGTTTAACCCGGCTGCAGGCTTGTCCTCAGCCGGGATTTTTTTATCTGCGGATCTTCCTCGTTCCGGTTTACACCAGCCCCAGACCGATCATGCCATGCCAGCCCATATACAGACCCACCAGAGCGATCAGTACGCTGGAAATATAGGGTGCACGCTGGGCCAGTTTGTTGAGCCCGGGCCAGCGACGTGACAGATGACGGGCACTGAGTGCAGCACCCACTCCGACCAGCACCAGCGTCAACGCCAGACCAATACTGAAGCCCAGTACCAGTAGTGCGCCAAGACTGATGGCCTTCACCTGCAGGCAAAGCAGCAATACGGTGATGGCCGCCGGGCAGGGGATAAGACCGCCGGTCAGGCCGAACAGTACGATCTGACCTGTCGTGACACTGCGGTTGGCAAAGCGACGGCGGATATCCTCGGCGTGTGCCCGGGCATGGGCATCCAGTGGTTCATCGTTGTCAGTCATAGCGCTGAACTGCTGCCACTGCGGCGCCTGTGTGGCCAGCTTCAGCGGCGCGGCGGTCTGGGCCTGCAGCAAGCCCAAGCCTGTATGGACATGCGTGGGGTGGCTGTGACTATGGTGATGATCGTGATCGTGATCGTGATCGTGATCGTGATCGTGATCGTGATCGTGATCGTGATCGTGATCGTGATCGTGATCGTGATCGTGATGGTGATGGTGATGGTGATGGTGATGGTGATTATCCTGCCAGGTGCGCAGCAGCATCCAGCCTGCGGTCAGCAATACGATGCAGCCAGAAGCCAGCTGAAAGTAAGGCTCCAGTTCTCCGCCATCGACCTTCTGACCAAGATAAAGCCCCGCCAGTGCGACCAGCCAGACGATCAGGGTATGGGAGAATGTCGCGGCCAGACCCAGCAGTATGGCCTGCCTGACGGTGCCTTTTACCGCCACGATAAACGCCGCCATCATGGTCTTCGAGTGGCCGGGCTCCATGCCGTGCAAAGCGCCCAGTACCACTGCGCTGGGGAGATACAGCCAGGCATGGCTGCTGCCTTGTTGCAACAGCGCGGCAAAGTTATCCATGATCTGCTCCTACAGGTGACGGGTAATCTGGTGGAACTCAGCCAGGATTTCCTGCTGATCGCCGTGACCGTCCACCAGATGTTCCAGCAGGTGGTCAACGTGGTCTTTGATCAGTGTGCGCTTGGCCTGACAGACCGCTTTCTCTACTGCGTGTAACTGCTGTACCACATCAGCACAGCTGCGCTGTTCCTGCATCATGCTGATGATGCTGCGCAGATGTCCCTCTGCTCTCTTCAGCCGTTTAAAAATATCGGGGTGTGATTCCTGCAGGGGAGGATGCGATTCCGTTGCATGTGTCATGGAGTCTTCCGGCGAGTCAATCATGTATCCCCCGGGGGGGGATGAAAAGTGGCTATGCTAACTGCGGGAAGTCGCCTGAGGCAATGCCTGTGAGAGGTCGCTGGATCGGGTGTTTTCATTTGCCCGGTTTTTGCGCTCGTTCGAAATATAAAATGCTTTCGTCATGAAACTGCCATCCAGCCTTCACAGAATGCGCTTCTAATCTCGGTACCTGAATTCGGGTCGTTATTTGCCCGCTCACATTCCCGTTAGGAAGCGTCATGGCAGGACAGGCAGTCAGTATTGAACAGGTTGAAGTCAGCTTTCAGCACACCCCGGTACTGCAGGGCGTGGATCTTGAGATTGGGGCAGGTGAGTTCGTGGCGCTACTCGGCCCCAGTGGATGTGGCAAGACCACGCTGTTACGAACTCTCGCCGGGTTTCAGCCGCTGCAGCGTGGTCAGCTGTGGCTGGGAGAGCGAAACATCAGCCTGCTTCCACCGGAACAGCGGGGTACGGCCATGGTGTTTCAGTCCTATGCGCTGTGGCCGCATATGAGCGTCGCCGCCAACATAGGCTATGGCCTGAAACTGCGTGGCTATAAACGTGAAGCTATTACCCAGCGCGTCACTGAGCTGCTGGAACTGCTGGGTTTACAGGGGCTGGCGGAACGTCGGATCGATCAGCTTTCCGGTGGCCAGCGTCAGCGCGTGGCGCTGGGCCGGGCACTGGCCATCGAACCTCCGGTGCTGCTGCTGGATGAGCCGCTGTCCAATCTCGATACCCATATTCGTCTTAATTTGCGGCACGAGCTGCGCGCCCTGCAGCAGCGACTGGGAGTGACGGCCGTACTGGTCACTCATGATCAGGAAGAAGCCATGGCGATGGCTGACCGGGTCGCCGTGCTGCATCAGGGGCGTGTGGCGCAATATGCCACGCCCGAGGCCATCTTTGCCCAGCCCGCCAATCAGACCGTCGCCCGTTTTATGGGCGCTGATAATGCGCTGGTGCTGCACTGGCAGCGTCTGGGTTCGCATCAGGCACTGCTGGGTGAGGAGGCTAATCCTGTTTGCCTCAACTGGTCGGCAGAGCAGGTTCTGCCACAGGCGGCAGCACTGCCCGAACAGGGGCCGGTACAGTTGTTGTTCCGCGCAGCGCGGGCCCGTCTGCTGCTCGCCGATGAGCCACCGCAGGCTGCAGGGCTGACCTTGCCCTGCGTGCTGAGTCAGGCCAGTTATCTGGGTGGCCGCTATCGCTACAGTCTCGACTGTCTGGGGCAGGAGGTGCTGGTGGACGATGAGCGGCGCCTACCGTTGTCTTCCCCCGTGACACTGTGGCTGGCGATGCCTGATGTGCATCTGTTTCCACAGACCAGCAGCGCCAGTCAGAGCACCACGGTGCCTGCATATGCTGCCTCCGCCAGACAGGTGTCGCTGGCCAGTCCGCGTCCTTCTTCACTGCACACCGAGCGTGCCTGACGTCATGACAGGCCACAGGTTTATCCGGCTGCCTGCAGCCATTACCCCGACCCTTTATGCAACACCCATTCAATGAGAGGAGCAGTCACTATGAAGTCCCAGGTTCTGATGCTGGCCCCCCTGGCGCTGGCAGTCGCCAGCCTGAATGTTCAGGCCGACACGGTACTGAATGTTGCTACCGCGGGCTCTGACAACATGGTGCAGTATGTCACCGACTACCTTGGCCCGATGTTTGAGCAGCAACACCCCGGTGTAAAAGTGAATGTGGTGGGTACTGGCCCCGGCGATGCCGGCTCGCAGAAAATCTACGAAAAACTCGAAGCCCAGGCCAGGGCCGGTAATGAAAAGTGGGATATCGACGTGGCCGTGGTACACCAGAGCAAAGGGGGTGACATGGTCAGGGAAGGCCTGCTGACCAGCTACCGTAAAGACATCAAGACCGGCTCGCTGGTCAGTGGTGATGCCGTTGCCAACGCGCTGGGCACCAACGTAGACGGCTATGTCATGCCGATGTTCCAGTCGCAGACGGCCATCGCCTACAACCCTGATCTGGTCAAGCAGGTACCGGCCAGCTATGACGAACTGAAACAGTGGGTGGATACCCATCCTCAGGCATTCGGCTACAACGGCATCAAGAACGGTATGTCGGGTGTCGCGTTTGTGACCGGCTGGGTCTATGCCTACGGTGGCGATGCGCAGAAGCTGATGCACGGCCCCTACGAGCAGGGTGAAGCGGCGAAGTGGAATCAGGCCTTTGCCGATCTGAAAAACTTCAACCAGAAGGTCACCTTCACGCCGGGCAACGCCGGTACGCTGGACATGCTTAACCGCGGTGAAATTGCCATGGGGCCGGTATGGGTAGATATGTTCTACACCTGGCAGGCCGATGGTCGTCTGAACCCTGATCTGAAACTCAAGCTGATTGCGCCCGGCATGCCCGGCCAGCCCATGTACTACGTGGTGCCCGCCAAGGCGGAGCATGCAGACCTGGCTAAAGCCTTTATCGAACTGGCGACCAGCCCGAAAGTGCAGGCCGAGGGTATCGTGAAGAAGTTCAACTGGTATCCCGGTATCGATGCGCAGAACGTGCAGAGCGCACTGGACAAGGCTGACTGGCAGAAACTGTTCACCGATATCACGCCTGCGGATCTGAGCAGCAATGCCCGTCCTTTCCCCATCGCACCGTACTTTGATGCGATCAAGGAAGGGTACGAGTCGCAGGTTGCTAACTAACCCGTCGTTCTGATGTCACCAGGCAGCGCAGCCTGCCTAGCAGGCAGTTGAAAAACGTTACCGAAGCCGCCGAGACAAGGAAATACCCCGAGGGCACAAGAAACCGGCGAAAAAGCGGCGTTAAGTGAACTCAATGAGCATTTGACTCGCTTTGCTCGCCCCTTCGGGGCCGTGCTAAAGCACGTTCAGCCTTTGGCGGTGAGCCTGTTTTTGACGCGGTATTCGGCAACGCAGATAGATTTTCAACGACCTGTTAGGGCAGCACTGCTGTCTCTGCATTGGACTCAAGGATTATCCATGCCTGCTTTATCTCACACCTCCAGAAGCTCCGCGCTTACCGGCACCGACCACAGCAGGACGCGCGGTTACGGCTACTCGCTGTTGCTGCTGGCCCCGGGGCTGGCCATGGTGCTGGCGCTGTTTGCCTATCCCTTCGCGCTGTCGGTGTGGTCGGCATTTCACACTGAGGCCGGTCTGACGCTGGCCAATTTCAGCAAGGCCTGGCAGCTGTACAGTAAGGATGTGCTGTTCAGTGTGGCCATTATCAGCCTGTCGACCCTGCTGATTGCGGTGCTGGCGGTGACCATTGCCGGTTATCTGACGCTGGGCAGCAACCCGCGAATCCGGGCGGTACTGGCATGGCTGTATCGCTGGCCGCTGTTTATTCCGTTTATCGTCGCGGCGCAGATCATGCGCACCTTTCTGGCCAAGAACGGCCTGATGAACAATGCCCTGATGGAAGCGGGCCTGCTTGATCCGCTCAGTGCCCGCAGCTATCTGGACTGGAGTGGCATCGTCATTACCTTTGTCTGGAAGCAGGTGCCTTTCGTCACGTTATTGCTGGCAGGTGCCATGGCCGGGATCGACCGCTCCAGCAGTGAGGCGGCACAAAACCTCGGCGCCAGCCGGCTGCGCATCCTGTTCGATATCGTGCTGCCGCAAAGCAGGCGCACCCTGACTGTCGGGCTGGTACTGTCGGTGGTCGGCATGCTGTCGGTACTGTCAGTACCGATCATGATCAATGCCCAGACACCGACCATGCTGACCGTCGATATGGCCTACCGTATCAATTCCAGCGGTGACTACGGTGTCGCCAACGCGCTGGGTGTGATGTCCTATGCGCTGGCCGGGTTCGCTTCATGGCTGTATCTGCGCACCATGATCAGGGAGCAGCAGCCATGAGTGCTGGTGTCATGCAAGGCGTGCCTGTCACGGGCGTCTGGTCTGCGTGGTGGCGGTGTAGCAGCCGCTTAGGGCAATGGTTGCTGCTGGCAATACTGGCACTGGCGATCTTCGGGCCGCTGCTCAACCTCCTGCTGTGGGCTGTGGCCGAAAAGTGGTACTTCCCCCACAAGCTGCCGCTGCAATACGGCTTCAGCTTCTGGCAGCGGGTCTTTCGTCCGCAGGGTGATGCGTGGCAGTCACTGTGGCTGTCTCTGCTGATTGCCTGTGGTGCGGTGGTGATGAGTCTGGCGCTGTCGATCCCCGCCGGTTATGCCCTGGCGCGGCGACGCCTGCCCTTGCGGGCGCTGATCATGTTTGTCTTTCTGCTGCCTCAGGCGTTCCCCAGTCTCGGGGTGTATATGAACGTGGCGCAGATTTTCTACCGGCTGGGGCTGAATGGCACCCTGTTCGGGGTCATGCTGGTGCACACCGTGCACGGTCTGGTACTGAGTGTGTGGATCTGCGCCGCCGCTTTTGCCAGCGTTGATAAGCAGCAGGAAGAGGCCGCACGCAATCTCGGCGCGTCACCGTTGCAGGCGTTCTTCCACGCGACCCTGCCGCAGGCGGCCGCCGGGCTGATGGCCAGTGCCATCTTTGTTTTTCTGGAATCGATGGATGAGTTCACCGGCGTCTTCTTTGTCGGTATTCCGGAAATCAAGACCCTGCCGGTGCTGCTCTACAGTGCCAGCATGGAAGGCAACTATCAGATTGCATCCATCACTGCCCTGATCCTGCTGGTGCCTTCCATCGGCTTTATGCTGATGATCCATCGGGTGCTGAAGGTGGAAACGCTGGGCAAGATCGGCGCGTAACAAAAAAACGTTCAGTACTCGTCTTGTCAGCCCTCAGGCGGCATGGCTTAATGCCAGCCGCCTGCAGTCAGGTGATTGCAGACCTTGTTCCTTTCCCTTTGGTACGCGTTCGCGTGGCAGTCCATCAAACATGAAAAAGCTGGTTTTCGTTTCTGTTCTGGCAGTGGCAGGTTGTGCTACTCAGCCTCAGGTTATCAATTTCTGGAAAAAAGACGGCGCAACCTACGAGGATGCCATCACGGCTGAGGCGGGCTGTCAGTACAAAGTGGGCATGGAAAAGTTTCAGGACAAGGATGAGAAAGACGCGCTGATCGATAACTGCATGAAGATGCAGGGTTATCGCATGGGCAAGTACCCGCTGTAAGCACGTTTCAAGCACCTTTTCAGGTGCGGATAAATGCCCACCGCGGGCCGACGCTGATAAAAATGCCGGTGCTTCCCCTCACCGGCATTTTTACGTTCAGTTCAGACACATTCCTTTACGCCAGCGGCCTGTCTTATTTGCCGAACAGGGTTTTTAACAGGCTGGTGCTCTGCGCCACCGGGTCTTTACGGATCTGCTTCTCTTCCTCTCCGACCATGGTAAACAGGCCGCTCAGTGCGGCGTTGGTGACATAGTCAGTCAGATCCAGATTCATCCCTCCCAGCATCGGTACGGCACTTTTGGCTGAACTGCTGAGGCCCTGATAGGCGGCTGTCACACCATTGCTGGCCATGGATTTCTCGATGCTGGGGCGGAACAGCTGTGCCAGCTGTGCCTGCGTCTTGCCACGGAAATACTCGGTGGCGGCCGTGTCGCTACCCTGATAAATCCGCTGTGCATCCTGAATGGTCATGCTCTTGATGGCATTGACAAAGATGGGTGTTGCCTGCGTGACGGCCTGCTCGGCAGCGCGGTTCATGCTCAGTTCAAAGGCATCCACCTGAGTGCCGAGCCCGGCCTGACGCATCAGTCCGGCAGCACTGCCGAGCATCCCCGGCAGAGGGATATGTGCCCTGGTATTTTTCATATAGCCGTCGGTTTTAGCCAGACTGCTGACCGCACGCTCAGTACCGACCGACAGTGCTTCTTTAAGCCCACTGATTACCGTCTGCTGGCTCAGGCTGCTGTTCGAGGCCGAAGCTGATGAAGTGCTGGTGGTGGTGCTTTGTTGCTTCTGCTGTTGTTGCAAAATCTGCTGGCCCTGATTCAACAGGCTGTTGAGGTCGGCATGGGCATAGCCACCTGCGGTCAGCGTCAGGCACAGCAGGCTGGCACTTAGTGCCGGGCGTCGGATCGTGGCGGGAAGGGCATTGTTGTGGGGAGTGGTCATGGTCAGTCCCTGAAGTAGTTATTAGAACGAGCTGCGGTGTGTCAGCCGGTCTGCCGGCATGAGCACAAGCCCGTCAAGAACAGGTTGTAAACGTCGGTAGTGAGTATAGATGAGGGAGATTGCGCCCGACCAAGCACGAGCCGGGGCAAGGTGTTTCAGAGTGGGCAGAGTGTGGAGCAAATAAGAGTGTGGAGTAAACAAGGGCAGAAGACATCAGGGCTGACAGCGGGTCCGGGCTGGTCTATGTTGCCCTAACAGGTCGTTGAAAATCTATCTGCGTTGCCGAATACCGCGTCAAAAACAGGCTCAAAATGCTCATTTAGTTCACTAAACTCCGCTTTTTCGCCTGTTTCTTGTGCCCTCGGGGTATTTCCTTGTCTCGGCTGCCTCGATGACGTTTTTCAACAGCCTGCTAAGTGAACTTTTCTGCTGCTGAGTGAAGGCTATGAACCCCTCTGGAAATACCGCGTTAGTGATCATCGATATGCAAGTCAGTCTGATGGATGAGCACCCCTGGCAGCCGCAGCCGGTGATTGCCACCATCAACCGCCTGATTCATCAGGCCCGTGACGCCGGGGCGCCGGTGTGCTTTGTCTGGGACGAACGGGTGGAGCCGGATGCCGGCATTCTGCCGGAGCTTAATCAGCAGCCATCCGACTGGATGCAGGACAAACATTTCCGTGACGCTTTTATGGAAACGGCATTGCACGCGCGGCTACAGCAGGCGGGTATCCATCGTCTGGTGATGACCGGCATGCAGACAGACTACTGCGTTGATACCAGTTGCCGTGCGGCGGCAGCACTGGGGTATGAAGTGATACTGGTCAGCGACGGCCACACCACGCCTGACAGTGAGCAGCTGACGGGGGAACAGATCGTCCGCCACCATAACCGTATTCTGAATTTCCACCGCGCGGGGCAGGGCAGTATTGCTGTGTTACCTGCGGCAGAGATTGTCTTCTGACACCCAGTTATCTGCGCTGGTATCGAGAATCGCCATGACCACACCTGCACTCCGTTCCGCCATCACAATAACAGGGCTGACGCTGGTATCCCTGACAGCCTTTGCGGCCAATTCGGTCCTTTGCCGTATGGCACTGGGGCAGCAGAGTATCGATGCGGCCAGCTTTACGGCTGTCCGTCTGCTGTCGGGGGCAGCCATGCTGTGGCTGCTGCTGCGCGTCAAAGCAGCACCCCCGCAAGGGCAGGGGCGGGGCAGCTGGCGTGCCGGTCTGATGCTGTTTATCTATGCCGCTGCCTTTTCCTATGCCTATACCAGCCTGACCACCGGCACGGGAGCGCTGATCCTGTTTGCCGCCGTGCAGCTGACCATGCTGCTGATGGCACTGGCAGGTGGGCATCGTATGCAGGGGCTGGAGCTGGCCGGTTTGCTGATTGCCTTTACCGGCTTTGTCTATCTGGTGCTGCCGGGGCTGGCTACGCCATCGCTGCTGGGGCTGGTACTGATGACGCTGTCGGGTATTGCCTGGGGGTTCTATACCCTGGCCGGGCGTGGCTCGCTGCATCCCACCCACGATACCGCCTTCAACATGTTCCGGGCGGCACCGCTGGCACTGGTGATGCTGATCATCGGCCTGCTGCACGGCCATGCGGAAGGCCGGGGCATCGTGCTGGCGGTGTTGTCGGGCGCTCTGGCCTCGGGCCTCGGTTATGCCGTCTGGTATACCGCTTTACGTTCTTTGTCTGCACCGCAGGCGGCCGTGCTGCAACTGCTGGTGCCAGTGATCGCTGCCGCGGGCGGGGTGGTATTTATGGATGAGCACATTACCGTGCGGCTGGTGATCGCGACGGTGCTGACCCTCAGTGGCATCCTGCTGGTGATTACCGCCAGAGCCCGGGCGCCGCGCGGATGATCAGCTGCAGGGCCGAGGTCAGGTTGCCTCTGCCCTGCCCCTTGGACGGCGATGGCCCGGTACCGGTCACGGGATGACCGGCTGCTCGGCATACCAGCTTTCATCACGCCAGAACTCGCGCGCCGGTACTGCATCGAAGGGGGCGGCGTAACTGTCTTCGGTGATATAGACATAGCCTGCATTGCGGTTTTTGGTCAGCTGCATCACCTTCTGCAGTGGCAGGCAGACGCTTTTCGGCTCAGAAGCGTAGTTGTTGCATTTGACGTCGCGAATGATATGCCAGATACGCTGAGCGTTCTGTTCCTTGGCCTCCCAGCCCAGTGTTTCCAGCGGTGTGCGCCCGGTATAGTTCAGGTATTCCTCATAACTGTTGTCAAAGGTGACGATGATATCGGCAATGCGCAGATAGCTCTGGCTGACGTGTGCTGCAGGATTGAGCACGATCAGCGGGCGACGCCCCGGTTGCTGGCGGATGTAGTCGGTGAGCGGGCGGTAATACACCGGCAGGGTGCTTTCAAAGTCACTCACCTGATCCAGAAAAAAGCCGTCGATCCATACACCATTGGCCTTGTCGTTGTACCACTCCATATAGTGCCGAACCCGCTCCTTGGCGGCATCCAGCCCGTGCTGACCGCCCATGGTGGCGTAGTGGGTGGGAATGTAGGCCAGCACCTTCTTGCCCGCCTGATGGGCATAGGCGATCTGCCTTGCGTAGTTCAGATGTTTCAGCGTATCGGGGCCAGCCTGTTCGCGGCTGCCGGGGCCATCGCCCGGTTTGATCACCACAAATGCCGTGGCGCTGCGCTCCAGCACACGTTTCCACGGGCAGCGATAGGGGGTGGGCTGCGGCGCCTTGGGGCAGCTTTCCGGGTCGGGGACAAAATACGCCGGGACGGCCAGCTGTTGTTCCAGACGGTTCATGGTCTGCACTTTCTGCGGCGCCGGTGTGGGTGGGTCAAATAGCAGATCACGCAGTTTGCTCTGCAGATCGGCATGGGCGGTGCTGCTGATTAGCCAGGTCAGGGTTAGCAGGACGGCACGACATAAGCTCGCTGCTGAAAACCGATACATTCTTGTTATCTTCCTTTTGCCAGAAGGGGTCTGGTATGTGCCCGCTTTTTGCTTTCAATCTCAGTCTGCCGCGTGCAAAGGGCACGCATCGTCAGGTTGGGGCACGGCGCAAATCGATAGGTGATTGCTTTTATATAGATTGTTGCCTTGCCGGGTTCCAGTCTGGCTGCTTAGATGAGCCATTGTTGAACAGTTCGTGTGCTGTTCTGCGCTGGGTGTAGCAGCAAATTAGCGTTGTTTTGATTGGATAAACGTCAGCGTTGGGTAAATTCGGCTATGAATACCGCAACGCGAGCGTGTGTTTTGAGCGTACTTGTTTAAGGAGAGCAAAATGTCTGAGCCATTGCGTGCCAGTTCTCAGCGTGTTCAGGAGTTCCTGAACGGAAAAGGCTATGACTTCACCGTCAGGGAGCTGGCCAGCTCAACCCGCACCGCTCAGGAAGCGGCCGATTCGGTAGGGTGCTCCGTTGCCCAGATTGCCAAATCCATCATTTTCAGGAATAAGGCCGACAATACCCCGGTGCTGGTGGTGGCCTCCGGTGCCAACCGCGTCAATACCCGCAAAATCGAGCAGGCCGCGGGGATCAAACTGGGCAAGGCCGATGCTGATTTTGTCCGTGCCGAAATAGGCTATGCCATTGGCGGTGTGCCGCCCATTGCCCATATCCAGAAAGTCACAACTTTCCTCGACCCGGACTTGCAGCAGCATGAGGTGATCTGGGCGGCAGCAGGTACGCCGAACTCGCTGTTTGAACTGAAACCCGCTGATCTGGCCCTGCTGACCGAAGGGCAGTGGATGGATATTGCCGAGTAAAGCAAAACGCCTGCGAGTAGCAGGCGTTTGGTTTTTTTACCGGTGGTCAGGATGACCGTCAGCTCAGGTTTTTCAGCTTGATATGAATTTCCACATCGATAAAACCATCCTCCCGCACGTCGTTGTGATAACGCTCCAGTAGCGGGAAGTGATCCGGCTCAAAGCCGCTGGCGGGGAACCATTCAGTATAAAGTGCCAGCCGGGCGTTGTTCAGCTGCTCGTCGCTGCCCTTTATCCGCAATACAGCGTATTTGCCCGCGGGCAGGGTGCTGATACTGAAAGGCGCGTTGACCTCCATAGCGGGGTTAATTACCACGGCCGCTTCATAGCGGCACTTGTCGACCGGTGTGACCGCCGGGTTGTCGTAGCATAAGGCATAGCGTGCCTGCTGAGCTGGTGCGATACCCTGAGCACTTGCCCAGGCGATCAGCCGGTCCCAGGTGTCAAAAATGCTCTGCTGTTCGTAACCGCCCGGTGTCCTGAGTGTGCATACCTGCTGTGCGGCCAGCTGGCGGATTTCTACCTTGTTACTGTGCATCGTTATATCCCTTGTGATGAGTTCACCCGTCAGTGCTGAGCGGGTGCAGGCAGGATATAAATCGGCGGGGCTGAAGGCTTTTCCATACTTGCTAAGCAGTTTTCCAATCTTGCTTTTGTGTTCTTCGTCGGGCTCCCGAATAGCTGACGGGCTGAAGCCGCTGAAGGCTTTGACCGCTCTGGCAAAGTTGGCGCTGGAGGAAAAGCCCAGCTCATGAACGATGTCGGTAATGCTCTGCTCGCGGCGATAGGCCAGAAGGTTGATGGCCCGTTCCAGACGACGGCGAGCGATATAGTCATTGAGTGTTTCACCCATCCATGCCGAGAACAGGCGATGGAAGTGGAAGGCGGAGAAGTGACAGGCACTGGCAACCGCTTGCAGGGACAGGGGCTTATCAAGGTTGGCCTCGATAAAGCCCAGGGCGACGGCCATTCTTTCCTTGTAGCGGTTGTGCATTGTCATTGCCTCAGACGGGTAGCTCATGCTCTGCCGTCATAGTAGTCGACAGGTCAGGCACATTCACCCACAGCTGTTGCAGCAAACGTGCGTTGGCCAGTGGTTCATAGGTCAGGGGGTGGGGTTGCCAGCCCAGCCTGCCGTAACGCTGTTGCAGCCAGACGAATACCTGCTGGCAGAAGGCGACCGCCGCGTGGCGGGCAAGGCACTGGTGAGCCCCTTCACCAAAGGTGAGATGGGCACTGGCATTACTGCGTGCGCTGTCAAAACAGTGCGGATGGGTAAATACGCTGCTGTCGCGGTTGGCCTGTGCCAGCAGCAGAATCAGTTGTGCGCCCGCGGGCAGAGACTGGCCGCACAGATTGATGCCCTCGTGCAGCTGACGGCGGGTGTGCTGAATGGGGCTGTAGAAGCGCAGTACCTCATGAATGGCGGTGGGCGTGAAGGTGCAGATCTGCCCTCGCAGCCATGCCAGCAGGGTATCGCTGAGTACACCACGACCGGCGTCGCGGCTCTGGATCAGCATGCCGAGCAGTGCGGTTATCAGCGCGCTGTGCTGCGCCGGAGGTGCTGTGGCAAGGGTGCACTGCAGCCATGACGAATGACGCAGACGCTGGCTGATCTCGTTGATGGCCGTGTCAATCCGTGGCCAGTCAGCCGCCGTATTGTGTGGCCGCATGATGCATTGCAGATCAGGTAACAGGGCGAGGATGTGGGCGGTGTCCTCCTCACCGACGTCCATACAGGCCAGCAACCAGCGTGGCATCAGCTCACTGGCCAGCGCTATCCAGTCCCAGCGCGACTGCGTGTCGATACGAGATTCCAGCCACTGCGCCAGACGTGGCATAAGCGCTGCGGGCTGACCCTGTGCCGTGAGCAGGGCAGCAAACAGGGGCTCCGCCAGTCTGCGCAGGGTGTTATGCATGGGCGGGTTGTTGACGCGGGCGAGGGCTGCCAGCGTTGTCTGCACGCGCTCGGGAGCCTGCTGTTGATACGCCAGCTCAGACAGCTCCGGCACTGATGCTGCCGGGTTGTGCAGCAGGGATTGGCAGGCCGCATGGGAGCAGACCAGCCAGCTGCCGTCGGCCAGTGGCTGCAGCGGTTTGCCCTGGCTGAGGTCCGCGTAGTGCTGGATGGCATCAGCCAGCTGCGAATGCAGTAGCAGGGTAGTCATCGGTCGTAGTCCGTTATTCGCTGAGAAAAGGTGGTGAGGCGGTAATGACTGGGCGCTGCCAGCTGATCGACCCGGTGGCAGTGCGGCTGAAGGGCCGAGCTATTGTCTTGCTGCAGGCCCAGATCCCGCAGCAGATGGGGTGACAAGTGCGCCAGCTGATGGTGCAACAGTGCCCGCGTTGCTCTGCTGTCCAGCCATTGCCAGCTGCGCAGCAGCAGGGCGATCACCGTCATGATGCAGGCTCACTGCTGGCGGAACGTTGAAATTCATGCTGACGCATCACCTCGCAGATATGGATGCGATAGCCATCGAACAGCTGGGCCTTGCCTTCGCTCTGCGCCATACGGTGTGCTTCAAACTGGCGCCACTGACTGATGGCGTGATCGCTTTCCCACCACGACAGGCTCAGTACCCGGTTGCTGTCGGTCAGGCTCTGAAAGCGCTCGATACTGATAAAGCCGGGGATAGTGTCCAGCTGAGGCCGCAGCAGGGCGGCCAGATCCAGATAGCGCTGGCGATGGGGAGTGGTGACGGTTACTTCAAACAGAACGGCGAGCATGGGGTATTCCTCCGGCAAAAAGCAGGCTGACAACGTGAACAGGTGCTTATGCTAGGGCTGTCAGGTCAGGTGATGTTTCGGTGCGTACCGAAGCATTCGCCGCCCTGCTGTGGAACAATAGCGGGCAGTTTTCCCCTGCCAGAACCTGTGCGCTTGCTCAGAAGGACGCCGCTTATGGTCGATGCCCTCAATCAGGACACCTTTCAGATTGCCCGCATGGCAACCCTGTTTGCCGAACCCAGCCGCGCCATCATGCTGATGACTCTGATGGATGGCCGCGCCTATACCGCCGGTGAGCTGGCACGGGTCGCCAGCCTGACGCCGCAGACGGCCAGTGGCCACCTTGGCATGCTGACGGAGAATGGTTTGCTCGAGCTGCTCAAACAGGGGCGGCACCGTTATTACCGGCTGGCTAATGGGGAAGTGGCAGAAGCCATAGAAGCGCTGTCACGGCTGACCATGACGCCCAGGGTGAAAGCGGTACGTTCGACCGTGCCTCTGGCTCTGCGGCAGGCCAGAACCTGCTATGACCACATTGCCGGTGAGCTGGGAGTGGCCATCTATGACGGATTCTTTCAGGCGGGGTTTCTGCAGGAGGAGCGCGGCAGTCTGTTACTGACCGAGGCGGGGCGAAAGTATTGCATGACGCTGGGAATGGTCATGGATGAAGCGTTATCCGGTTACCGGCAACCTGAGGCAAGGCCCTGTCTGGACTGGAGCGAACGACGTTACCATCTGGCCGGACCGCTGGCCAGGGCGCTGCTGGAGGCGTATCTGGACAAGGATGTGCTGAGGCGCAGCGACGGCAGCCGTCAACTGCGCATTACGCCCAAAGGCTGGCAACACTTTGCCTCGCACGGAATAGGATTGCAGGCCAGGGCAGGTTGATCAGTTCAGCCAGCGTCACCTGCTAAGCAGATAACCCAGACTGACCAGAACGAACAGTGTCGTGTACGCCACGATACCGATATTGCATTCCATATCGGCGTTCTTACGAAAACGCCCGCCTGTTAGTAAACGCCCGGTAAGAGCAAAAAACAGGCTGATCCAATTACCCGACAAGATTTTCTCCATTGGGATCACCTCGCTTGTCTGCCTGAATACGAAGGTCACCAAGACATACAGCATAATTCGTGCACAGTTTTGCACTTAGCTGTGTGTTTTAGCCGCTGTCTGTAAGAACGGCAAGAGGTTAGTCAGGTTTGTGCAAGGATTTTTTACTTACGGAGCGCCTTTGAGAACGTGAATACGCTCTGGCATCCAGATATGGCTGTTATTGGACAGGGATAAGAACAGACACGCCGGGCGGCGTAGTCTGCATGGCCTCTGCATATCTGCACGAAGGCCATACCCGAGAGCGGTAGGTGAAAGGAGCTTCAGGAAATCTCGATCTGGTAGCGGAACGTATCCGCTGCGCCGCGGGACAGACGATATTCAATGGGCTGGCGGTCATATCCCAGCGCTACCCGCTCGATCACCGCTACCGGCTTGCCTTCCTCAATCCCCAGATGAGCAGCGGTTGGCCCGTCGGCTGTGGCAATGCTCAGGGTTTCCTGCGCGGAGGCGATCTGCTGGCCGCATAACTCTTCATAGAAGGGGTAGAGCAGGTTGCCAAAGGCACTCAGCTCAATCTCCATCAGTCTGGCGAAACGTGCTTCGGCCAGCCAGATTTCCTCCCAGAACACCGTTCTGCCACCGATCAGGCGCAGGCGCTCAAGGCGCAGGGTGCGCTCACCGCTGGCCAGCGACAGGGCACGCGCGACAGTGTCATCGGGGGTGACCAGTTCACGGGCAATGACCCGGCCTTCCGGCATTTGCTGATCACCGGCGCTGTCGACCTGGCGGAAGAAGCGAAAAAAGGAGGCATCGAAGTTCGGGCGACGCACAAAGGTGCCACGGCCCTGGCTGCGTTGCAGCAGACCATCACTGACCAGCGTGTCGACTGCCTTGCGGATCGTTCCCACGGCCACACCGTAGAGTTTTGTCAGCTCGGCTTCAGTCGGAATGGGTTCATCTGGCAGCCATTCACGAGTCGCAATTTTATTCATCATCTCGTCCCGCAAACGCTGATAAAGCGGCAAGCGGTCGTCCTGGCCCAGTTTAGAAAAACTCATACAGACATCCAGATCGGTAAATCTCGTTACTCTAATCAGCTTGCCCTGCAGCGTCCACGGTTGTTGACAGCTTAATTTAGGAAAGATATGGTCATCTAGTCATATATATGAATATATGAATTCGGCCGCCCCAGTCTGGCCGTCGAAGCTCATAAAAACAGGTACAGCTTGACCATGACTTGCCCTGCTCACACTGCATCGTCTGTTCACCCGTCAGCCGCTTCCACGCCGCTGCCGGTAACGGGGGTGGACTCCCATGCCCATGTCTTCAGCCGCAACCTGCCGCTGACCGAAGGCCGCCGCTATTCCCCCGACTATGACGCGCTGATCGACGACTTCCTTAGTCATCTTGACCGTCATGGCCTGTCTCACGGCGTACTGGTACAGCCCAGCTTCCTCGGTACTGACAACAGTTACATGCTGGCGGCCATGGCTCAGCACCCGAAGCGTTTGCGCGGTGTGGCCGTGATTGAGCGGACAATGGCCGAGGCTGAGCTGGATACCCTCAGCGCCGCAGGTGTGGTTGGTGCGCGGCTGAACCTGATCGGTAAAGAGACAGAAGATTACTCGGCTGCGGACTGGCAGTTGTTCTTCAAACGTCTGGCCTCGCGCGGCTGGCATATCGAGATTCATCGTCATATTGACGACATTCATCAGTTTCTACCGGCCATTCTGGCCAGCGGCGTACAGGTGGTGATTGACCACTTTGGCCGTCCTCAGGCGGGTATCCATCGCGATAACTCGCAACACCAGGCATTTCTGGATTTGCTGGCCTCTCAGCAGATCTGGATCAAGTTGTCGGCAAGCTATCGCAACCATGCCGACGTGGCGCAAGCCATCACCATGCTGGACCTGCTGCGCGACGCCTGTGGCGGCTCGCAGCGTTTCCTGTGGGGCAGTGACTGGCCCCATACCCAGTTCGAAGATCAGACCGGTTACGACCAGCAGTTTTCGATCATGGAACAGGTGATCACGGACGGTGAAGAACGGAAAAAAGTGTTGGTAGACAACCCAACCGCATTGTTCAAACTGGCCTGACGGCCAGTGAGAGCACGCTTCTGCAAGCAACAATGACTGGTTTGTATAAAAAGAAGGACAAACAGAAATGATGAGTCTCATCGTCGTGGCGGCGATTGTGCTGGCCATAGTGCTGGGGTATCGCACCCGCATTAATATCGGCCTTTATGCCATTGCCTTTTCTTACCTGATCGGCTGTTTCGTGATGGGGCTCAAGCCCGACGAAATCATCAAGATGTGGCCGCTGAAGATCTTCTTTATTATCTTCTCGGTGTCACTGTTCTATAGCTTTGCCACCATCAACGGCACGCTGGAGCGGCTGGCAGAGCACCTGATGTACCGCTGCCGCAACTTCCCTCATTTGCTGCCCTATGCCGTCTTCTTCACCGCCACCCTGATTGCCGGGCTGGGCGCAGGCTATTACACCGTGCTGGCCTTTATGGCGCCGATTACCCTGCTGTTGTGCCAGCGCACAGGCATGAGCATGATCATCGGTGCCATGTCGGTGAACTACGGCGCCCTGGCCGGTGCTAACTTTGTTGCCAGTCAGAGCGGCATTATTTTCCGCGGTCTGATGATGAACGCCGGTATTGCGGAAGATGCGGCCTTTGTTGATGCACTGGGCATCTTCGTCAGTACGCTGGTGATTCCGCTGATCGTCATCTCCGGCATGGTATTCCTCGGTGGCCATCGTCATACCATGTCCAAAGAAGCCTTCAATATCGGCTTGCCTAAGGCCTTCAACAAAGAGCAGAAAATCACCCTGTGGCTGACGCTGCTGATGATGGCGCTGGTGCTGGTATTCCCCATTGCCCATATTCTGGCGCCGGACAATCACACCATTACCTTTATCAACTCCAAGGTGGATATCGGCCTGATCGCCAGCATTTTCTCGGTGATTGCACTGATGCTGAAGCTGGGTGATGAGCGCAAGGCCATTGCGTCCTTGCCCTGGGCGACCATCATCATGATCTGTGGCGTGGGCATGCTGATCAGCGTGGCGATCAAGGCGGGCACCATCGATGCGCTGGCTTCCTGGATTGGTACCACCATTCCTGCTGCACTGGTGCCGCTTGCCTTTGGTGTGGTGGGCGCGCTGATGTCGCTGTTTGCCAGTACGCTGGGCGTGGTCACACCGGCGCTGTTCCCCATCGTGCCGTCGATTGCCACCACACTGGGGATCGACCCCATGGTGATCTTTATTGCCATCGTTGTCGGTGCGCAGGCGACTTCCATTTCCCCGTTCTCTTCCGGCGGCAGCCTGACACTGGGCGCCTGCACCGATGAAGAAAGCCGCGCCAGGCTGTTCCCGCAGCTGCTGTTCCGCGCAGCACCGCTGGGCTTTGCTGCCGCACTGGTCTACAACGTGGTCATGACCTTTGTACTTTGAGTGAGCGCACAGGCGTTCTCTCCCGCTTTGCATAACGAAGATGCAGACAACCCGACCAGTCAAGGATGATTGGTTGGGTTTTTTCTTTGTAATGAGTTATCAATATTTTTGTGGCACTTGCCAGTCAGTGATCGGGTGATAAATTGATCCCGCATTTTTCTCATATCAAACGGATGTTGAAATGAAAGTTAAAGCGTTACTTTTTGTCCTGCAGTTGCCACTGGTATTAAATGCTTTTGCGGAAGAGATTGCTGATGAAAGACTCCTTGTAAAAGTGTTAGGTTAGTTTTTTCGTATTCTGAACTGTGTGCAAGTACCGTGTTTTATATCCCTACGCTTTTACAAGGAAATAAGATAGACATGTCATGAATTTAGAGAATGGTTTTAGAGAAAAAGCCTTTTGGTGTTTATCTTTCTTTTATCTCAACAAACTGACCTTTCTTATCCCGCTCAAAAGTAACGCCTGCCTCACGTTCCAGCAGTGGCAAAATACTGTCATCTTTGTTGAGTACGGTACCTATTGAAACGTAATGTCCATTATCAGGGTTGCGCATATAGTCCTCTGTTTCATCACCCGCGGTAAAGCGCCAGCCACTGTCATCACTACCATCTGTTGCCTCGCGATATAAATAGCCAACCTGACGGCCTTCGGAAAGAATATTGTCCGTAACGATGCAGTGCAGAGTGTATTTATCGACGACAGAGGGCACAGGGTCGTCTATGTCAGTATTGATAATGTGGCAGGCACTGAATTCTATTTTGTCACCTAATTTCAGGTCTTTTATATGGATTGGAACATTGTCTAAGAAACCAGAAAATAAACCATTACTGATATTTTCTATTTTTACCCACATACGTTCAGCGTATGACTTATCAGTGCTGCTATTAGTCTCCTCGAAAATAAGCTTGGCCAGATTGCCTGCTTTTAACAGCGTAATAGCCTCGGGGGAGGGTTTGTAAAAGGTATAGGGAAACTCATCTGCAACCGCTTGTGCATTTACTAAGTGCCATGTTTTGTTTTGCATAGTCTCAATACCGAAAGTCGTCTTTGTCAGATGTGTTATCAGATGCACTGATCGTATTTGCATTGCACAGTGCTACACCCCCAGCGCCTCCAGATACTTCTCGAGGATCAGATTCGGTCGTGCCGCCTTGCGGGTAATAGCCGAATACTGGGTGCCAAAGTATAGCTGACGTGGCAACAAAGGCCGCATCAGACCATCGCGCACCCAGCGCTGGGCAAAGTGGGTGGGCAGATAACCAATAAAGTGGCCGGTGAGAATCAGAAAGGCGATACCTTCGCGGTCGGTTGCGGTGGCCTGACTGTTAAGCCGCTGATGCTTGCTCTTGATCTCGGCGATCTGGGCGAAGGCCGGGACGACGGCGTCGTAGTGATAGATGTCTTCCGGCAGCAGCTCTTCATCGGTGCGGTTATAGAGCGGGTGTCCGGCACTGCAATACAGCTGTGACGTCTCTTCGTACAGCGGGTAATAGTTCAGACCCTGCAGTGGCCGCAGCTCGGGGATTACGCCGATATGCAGACGGCTGTCGAGTACGCCCAGCTCGATATCGTTGGGCGGAATCATGCGGATATTGATGCGAATCTCTGGCCCGGCTTTTTTCAGTGCCGCCAGCGCATGAGTAATGCGCATATGGGGCAGGGTGACGAGGTTATCGGTGATGCCGATATTCAGTTCACCTTTGAGCTGATGGTGAATGGCGTTGACCTGAGTTTTGAAGGTTTCCAGCGACACCAGCAGCTGCTGCGAAGCGTTATAAATCTCCTGCCCTTCTTCCGTCAGGGTAAAGCCGCTGCGACCGCGCTGACACAGGCGAAGATCAAGGCGTTTTTCCAGATCGCTGATGGCAATGGAGATGGCAGGGCGGCTGATATTGAGCTGCACTTCTGCTGCGGCAAAGCCGCCGTTGTCGACCACGGCTTTGAAAATCTTCAGCAGACGGATGTCGATATCGCTGATCTGGCCTATGGCTTTATGGCTTTTCATCGGGCGGTCTCTGGCAGATGTGCTGTCATGGTGCACATTTACTTTTTAGGTAAGTGAATGGTTAACCGAGATTTAAATCATTTGAATTTAATTAATCAATCGGCCGGTGCAGACTCGATTCTCATAAGGCCAATGAGATGGCTGACTCACAACCCTGCATTTACTACGCGCCATAGTTCGCACAGGTGAAGATGATGACCGATTACAACCGCTTGCCTACTCAGGAAGAACTGGAAGCTCACTGGATGCCTTACACCGGCAACCGTCAGTTCAAGAAAGATCCTCGCATCATCGT
This sequence comes from Pokkaliibacter sp. MBI-7, assembly GCF_029846635.1. Lineage (NCBI taxonomy): Bacteria > Pseudomonadati > Pseudomonadota > Gammaproteobacteria > Oceanospirillales > Balneatrichaceae > Pokkaliibacter > Pokkaliibacter sp. MBI-7. Next base: position 4,353,545 of record NZ_JARVTG010000001.1, read on the forward strand.
TGGCGCCAAAGGTGCCTATTTCACCGACGCCAAAGGTCGTCAGATTTTTGATGGTCTGTCAGGCCTGTGGACCTGTGGCGCTGGCCATTGCCGCCCTGAAATCGCTGAGGCGGTCAGCAAGCAGATGCTGGAGCTGGACTATTCACCGGCGTTCCAGTTCGGTCACCCCAAATCATTCCAGCTGGCCAGGCGCATCCTCGACTTCATGCCTGACAACATGAAGCAGGTGTTCTTCACCGGTTCGGGGTCGGAGTCTGTCGATACCGCGCTGAAAATGGCCCGCGCCTACTGGCGCAAGAAAGGTATGGCCACCAAGACCAAGCTGATTGGCCGCGTGCGTGGCTACCACGGGGTGAACTACGGCGGTATCAGCGTCGGTGGTATCGGTGCCAACCGTGCACTGTTCGGCCAGGGGCTGGATGCTGATCATCTGACCCACACTGCCATCCCTGAGAACCTGTTCAGCAAGGGTATGCCCGAGCACGGTGCGCATCTGGCCAATCAGCTGGAAGAGCTGGTCAGCCTGCATGACGCTTCCAACATTGCGGCGGTGATCGTCGAGCCGCTGGCCGGTTCTACGGGCGTGCTGCCTCCTCCTGTGGGCTATCTGCAGCGTCTGCGTGAAATCTGTGACAAGCACAACATCCTGCTGATTTTTGATGAAGTCATCACTGCGTTCGGCCGTATGGGAGCCAAGACCGGTTCTGAAGCCTTCGGCGTCAAGCCAGACATGATCACCTTCGCCAAGCAGGTGACCAACGGTGCCGTGCCCATGGGCGGTGTGGTGGTGAAAGGCGATATCTACCAGACCTTCATGGACAACGGTGGCCCCGAATACATGCTGGAACTGCCACACGGTTATACCTATTCCGCTCACCCTGTTGCCTGTGCTGCCGGTCTGGCCGCGCTGGATCTGCTGGACAATGACAACCTGATTGCCCGTGCCAAAGAAATGGCGCCTATCTTCGAGAACGCCATTCACAGCCTGAAAGGCAGCAAGTACGTTGCCGACATTCGCAACTACGGTCTGGCAGCCGGTCTGACTATCGAAGCCGCGCCCGGTGAGCCTGCGCTGCGTCCTTATCAGATTGCCATGCGGCTGTGGGACAAGGGCTTCTACGTACGTTACGGCGGCGACACCATTCAGCTGGGTCTGCCCTTTATCGTCGAACGTGAAGAAATTGACCGCCTGATCAACGCCATGGGCGAAACGTTCGCCGAACAGGCCTGAGGCCGCTTTACTGCTCAGTACGCAGTAGTGCATTAGCCACCGGGTGGTGAGGCCTCCCGGACCGGCTAAACCGAATTCGAATAAAGAAATGCTGACGGCAGTGGCAAGCTGCCGAACGAGGAATACCATGACCAAGATTCACGGACACTACATCAACGGCGCGTTTGTTCAGGACGAAGGCCGCACTCAGGCCGTTTACAACCCCGCGCTGGGCGAGGTGTCATCTCAGCTGGCGCTGGCCTCCAAAGAAACCGTTGAAGAAGCCATCGCTGCAGCCAAGGCGGCGTTCCCGGCCTGGCGCAACACTCCGCCGCTGAAACGTGCTCAGGTGATGTTCCGCTTCAAGATGCTGCTGGAAGAGCACGCTGATGAAATCTGTGCGCTGATCACGGCCGAGCATGGCAAGGTGCTGGATGACGCCAGAGGCGAATTGCAGCGCGGCATCGAAGTGGTGGAGTACGCCTGTGGTATTCCTGAACTGCTGAAAGGTGAACACAGCAAGAATGCGGGCCCGGCCATTGATTCCTGGAGCGAGTTCCAGCCGCTGGGTGTGGTGGCGGGTATCACTCCGTTCAACTTCCCCGCAATGGTGCCTATGTGGATGTACCCCATGGCCATTGCCTGCGGTAACACCTTTGTCTTGAAGCCTTCAGAGCGTTGCCCCAGCGCGCCACTGTTTATCGCCAGGCTGCTGGAGCAGGCCGGTCTGCCTAAAGGCGTCTTCAACGTCGTCAACGGTGACAAGCTGGCGGTCGATACCCTGCTGACCGACAAGCGTGTGCAGGCGGTCAGCTTTGTGGGCTCAACCCCGATTGCGGAATACATCTACGCGACCGGCACTGCGAACGGCAAGCGCGTACAGGCACTGGGTGGTGCCAAGAATCACGCTATCGTGATGCCTGATGCTGATATCGACAACGCGGTTAATGCACTGATGGGCGCGGCCTACGGTTCATGTGGCGAGCGCTGCATGGCTATCTCTGTCGCGGTGTGTGTGGGTGACGAAGTAGCTGATGCCGTGGTTGGCAAGCTCAAATCCCATTTGTCTACCATGCGTGTTGGCCCCGGTACGGACGTCAGCAATGCCATGGGGCCGATCATCACCGCCCAGCAGCTGGAAAAAGTGCGTGGCTATGTGGCTTCTGGCGTAGAGCAGGGAGCCACACTGGTAGTGGATGGCCGTGATATCAAGGTGCCCGGCCATGAAACCGGCTTCTTTATCGGTGGTTGCCTGTTCGACAACGTCACTACCGACATGACCATCTATCAGGAAGAGATTTTTGGCCCGGTACTGTGTGTGGTGCGCGTCAAGTCCATGCAGGAAGCCATGAACCTGATCGACGAGCACGAATACGGCAACGGCACCTGCCTGTTTACCCGTGACGGCGAAGCGGCACGCTACTTCACCGACAACATCAATGTTGGCATGGTCGGCGTCAACGTGCCGCTGCCTGTGCCCGTGGCTTACCACAGCTTCGGTGGCTGGAAGCGCTCGCTGTTTGGTGATCTGTCAGCCTATGGCCCCGACTCCATCCGCTTCTACACCCGTCGTAAGACAGTGACTCAACGCTGGCCTTCCAGCGGTGTGCGTGACGGAATGCAGTTCTCCTTCCCAAGCTGAAACTGAAAAAAGGCCTTTCCATATGGAAAGGCCTTTTGCGTTTGCTGGCCGCAAAAGCGGCCGTTGCTTTTGTTTTCGATGTGATTGACCCGATGAGCAGCCAGAGAGCTGAATGCGATTACTACAACATGCCCGCTTGAACTAATCCGTGAGCGGCCGGGGCTAGCAACAACACCCTGGCTCGCAGCTTGCAATGACCCCATCAAAACCGGGGAATCAGAGGGAATTTGTCATGAATCAGCAGGTAAATACCGACTCCATCAGCAGTATCACCGTCAATGGCGACCGTCTGTGGCAGTCACTGATGGATCTGGCCCAGATTGGTGCGACCGTCAAGGGCGGGGTGAAACGACTGGCCCTGACCGAGCTGGACAAGCAGGCCCGTGACCTGTTCGTCAAATGGTGTACCGAAGCGGGCTGTTCCATCACCGTCGATCAGGTCGGCAATATCTTTGCTCGCCGTCCCGGTAAAAATGCTGAGCTGCCTCCCATCATGACCGGCAGCCATATTGATACTCAGCCCACCGGCGGTAAGTTCGACGGGTGTTTCGGGGTCATGGCCGGGCTGGAGGTGATTCGCACCCTTAACGATTACAACATCCAGACGGAAGCGCCGGTGGAAGTGGTGGTGTGGACCAACGAAGAAGGCTCACGCTATGCCCCCTGCATGATGGGCTCGGGTGTGTACATGGGTAAGTTCACGCTGGAGGAAACCCTGGCCAAGGTGGATATCGACGGCCTGAGCGTCGGTGATGAGTTGCAGAAAATTGGCTACAACGGCCCGGCACCGGTTGGTCAGCCCCGCGTAGGCAGTTACTTTGAAGCGCACATTGAACAGGGCCCTATTCTGGAAGCAGAAGAGAAAACCATCGGTGTGGTGATTGGTGCGCTGGGGCAAAAATGGTTCGATCTGACCCTTACCGGCGTTGAAGCTCATGCTGGCCCCACCCCCATGAATCTGCGTAAAGATGCGTTGCTTGGGGCGGCGGAGGTTACTCAGGCGGTCAACCGCATTGCCAACCAGTTTGCCCCTCATGGCCGCGGTACTGTGGGTTGCCTGCGGGTTCACCCCGGCTCACGCAATGTCATCCCCGGTGCAGTGGAAATGACCATCGACTTCCGTCATCTGGATGATGCGGATCTGAATGCGATGGTGTCGGCACTGAAGGGCGTGCTGTCCAAGCTGGAAGGGGATGGCCTGACCGTCGAGCTGACGCCCACCGCTGATTTCCCGGTGTGTAACTTCAGTAAAGACTGCATCGAAGCCGTTCGTATCGGTGCTGAAGCCATCAAGATGCCCTACATGGAAATCGTCAGTGGTGCTGGCCATGACGCTATTTTCCTGGCGGAAGTCGCGCCCGCCGGGATGATCTTTGTACCGTGCGAAAATGGTATCAGTCATAACGAAATCGAGAATGCCAAGATGGAGGATCTGGCGGCCGGTGGCACGGTGTTGTTCCATGCCATGCTGGATCGTGCCAAGGTGGTATGACACTTTCCAATGTGTTTTGAAGTCGTAGTTGTTTTTTATCGAAGGGCCTGTCTGGCCCTTCGTTGCATTTCGAGTTTTCCTGCCTGTTCTGCCTGCCTTTTCCCCTTCATGCTGCCCCTTTGATCTCAAGGGCACGTACTCCGCTACGTCAAAAATGCCGATTCTGCTGATAGGGATACCTGATTTTTGTTCTGGATACGCACTCTGGTTGTCGTGAACCGACGCATTTTCCCTTATAGCAGGAATTAATACTTGAATTTTATAGTTAGATCACTAAGTATAGTTTTCTAATTAATTCCGGACGGAAGAGACTGGCTGGTTGATCTGCCACCGTGCTCTCGCCCGGAATTTTTTGTTCTGACACCACCCGGCTTTCCTCAGAGCTGCGCAGGGTGGTGGTGATGTTTTATCTGCAAGGAAAGGTGATTTATGAGCTTGAGGCTTCCCGCCAACAGCAAAATCAATCCGCCGGTGTTCTTTGGCTCGGCGTTCCTGATCTTAGTGTTGGTGGCCTACGCTGCCGCGTTCCCTGATACAGCTCAGTCGCTGTTCAAGGGCGTTCAGGCATCCATTATTGATAACGCTGGCTGGTTTTATGTGCTGGCTGTGGCGATCTTCCTGATTTTTGTGACCTATCTTGGTCTGTCACGCCATGGTGACATCAAGCTGGGACCGGACCATTCCGAGCCGGATTACAGCTATACCTCCTGGTTTGCCATGCTGTTTTCCGCCGGGATGGGTATCGGCCTGATGTTCTTCGGAGTGGCTGAGCCAGTGATGCATTTCCTTGCTCCGCCTGTGGGCGAAGGCGGTACGGTAGAAGCGGCGCAGGAGGCGATGCGCCTGACGTTCTTCCACTGGGGCCTGCATGCCTGGGCCATCTACGCCGTTGTGGCACTGATTCTGGCCTATTTCAGCTTCCGTCACCGCCTGCCGCTGACCCTGCGCTCGGCACTGTATCCCATTATCGGCGACCGGATTTACGGACCGATTGGTCATGCGGTAGATATCTTTGCCATTCTGGGTACCGTGCTGGGGGTGGCGACGTCACTCGGATACGGTGTCCTGCAGGTCAATTCCGGGCTGCACCATGTGTTTGGTTTGCCGGAAAGCACCCCCGTGCAGATTGCTCTGATTGTATGCATCACTGCGCTGGCGACGCTGTCGGTAGTGTCCGGGCTGGATACCGGCATCCGCCGTCTGTCGGAGCTGAACCTCGGTCTGGCAGTGCTGTTGCTGCTGTTTATTCTAATTCTTGGCCCCACGGCGCTGCTGTTGAAAACCTTTGTGCAGAATACCGGCAGCTATCTGTCGGATATCGTCGACAAGACGTTCAATCTCTATGCCTAAAAAGCCATAGATTCCTTCCAGTCGCTCCGACAGTCACACCGACACGACTGCCGCTCCGACACATGCCGTTACGACGCTATTGTTGTTCCGGCGCTGATGTGGTTCTGACTCTCATTGTCATACCGACTCTGTTGTTGTTCTGACCTTATCGGTCGCTCCGACTCTCTCCAGTCGTTTCGACTTCCACCGGTTCCTTACGGTTCTCTGACGCTTCACTGCGTCTTCAAACGATAACTGGCTGCTCTCTGTGAAAGTGCTCTTGCCAGTTATCGTTTCCTCCTCACCTTGTTTCTTTATACAATTACAGACTGACATGCCTGTGTCAATATATAAATCATCGATTGTCTAAAAATTCTCTCATCTGCTCAACATCCGGGGTCAGATACCTCAGTGTTGATCGTAGATCTTTATGACCCAGCAGCTCTTTCGTCAGAAACAGGTTTCTTTCCGGTTGCCGCATCAGGGTGGTGCCAATGGTGTGTCTAAAGGCATGAGAGGTAGCCTTATGTGTGATCAGTTTGGACAGTCGATAGAAAAATGAATGCACCTGACCTTTGACCATGTACTGCTCAGGATCGGTGTATTTTTTTCTATAACGATTCAGATTGTACAGCTGCTCAGACTCATCAATACCTGCCCACTGGGCATGGTGTACAACCAAACGAATGTAGGGAAGCAGATCTTTGGCAATAGGAATGGTGTAAGCCCGGTCGTTTTTGCTGATCTCTGAGCGAAAGTGGATAAGACGATTGTTCAGGTCAATATCGCTGAGTGTTATGTGCAGCAACTGATGCAGTCGCATACCCGTATGGTAAAAAGTCTCCAACAGGCAGCGGTGAAACCAGACGGGGCTGAAGGCCACATGGTTGCTATGGCGTTCTTGTTCTTCAAGATCATTTAAGTAAGCTCGACAAGCTTCAATATCGGCGTTGGCGAGTATCCGAAGGCGCTCTTCGGGGACGCGCACTTTGAGATCTTTGAACGGGTTAGTCTCAAACTGCAGAACCTTGAGCTTTTTGCCATAGTCAAACATGTAGCGTAGTGCATACGAATAGCTGTTCCAGCTGATCGGCTTTAGCACTACAGGATCGGCATCCAGTACTGATGCTCTCCAGTGTAATAACATGATGTGAGTAACTTGGTGGGGCAAAATGTCTGGAGCGTATTTTCTGAAGCACTTGATTGCATTCAGGTAGTTTCCTTTAGTGACACTTTTAACCCGTCTGCCAAGGCTATAGAGCTCCAACAACTCTTCCCAGGTAATGGGCTTGGTTGAGCCCTGTGCTTGCTGTTCCATGCTGAACTACTTCCCTCTGTACAACGTCTTTTACTTTCTTCATCCAGGTGTCTACCTGGTACTACTCAGACCTCTCCCTCAGCCACTCGCTCAGGGGCAAGTGTGAGAAACGGGTTGTTTCTGATGTTTGGCGCCACGTCTGTCGGATTGAGTAATAGGTAGCCCTTCAGTGACTTCCCTGTCTTTCTCGGCCCGTTGACGTAGCAGGTCCAGATATTTTCTCCATTGCTGGCGGCTTTGCGGTGGATACCCAGTTGCTGAAAGCTCACCTGCAACTCTCTCCACTCCATGTCTACGTTCGGGTGCTCTGCCAGGTATTTGGTAAAGATGGTCGGGGTTACCAGTAGCACCGTGTTATCGACTCCATGGACCAGTGCACGCGAGTCATTGGTAATCATGGAGCGATCCGCGACTCCTTGTCTAAGTCATGTAACGAAATGTGTAGATATTGTATCTTTAATTTTCTCTGGCGCGTTAGTGTTTGTTTCTGACGCCAAGTTCCTGCTGCCTGTAAAAGTTTTTGGATTGTCTGCCCGTTGTACCTCGGGCGTGGCTACAACAGGTTCCAGTGGGGCTACGGGAGCCTCTGGCGTTCGTGGGACCAAGGGGGCTGGAGCCGGTGTTGTCACCTGAGCCGCTGCCGGCATGAGTTGATCGAACAAGGACAACATGACGTCGGTGGCATCGGCAGAATGGGTTTGGGATGCTGAGGGTACTGCCTCAGTCATTCCCTGTTGCGTCGTAACTGCCGCAGTTTCTATCTGTTGGGTCGCTGTCGCAGTCTTCTGTGTCGTCTCTCCGGGCAGCACTGATGATGTAGTGGACTGGAGCAGGTCATCGAGTGTGAAGGCTGTCGCAGCAGGCGGTGCTGTAGTGGCATCTGGAGCAGACGTTACCCGGTAGGACGTAGCTGGAGCAGTGATGTTATCTGGAGCACCTGTGCCAACGTCTGTATGTTCAGTATGTTCAGGTACAACAGTGCCTTTGAGGGATGCGGGGCGATCACTTGTGTTCTCCCAGATCAGTGAAGGGGCGACTTTGAGCAGCGTCAGGCTTTGCGTCCAGGGGTCTTTGCCTTCAACAGTGATCTGGCATTTCCAGATACTGCGTCCATCTGACGTGGGCTGGACCAGTCCATGAGCCTGCATTTCATCGAACAGGCGACTGTTGGAGGAGGGTATGCCTTCAATGCCCTGCTGGAGCAGATGGGCCTTCAATTGATCGACAACCGCTTTACTGACCAGCCAGAGGGTGTCATCGGTCAGATAGGCGGCAGCACCTGGCTGGTTAACGCGGATACCCCCTTGCTGCAGCAGGAAGCGTAGACCGCCAAGCAATTTGGACTGCAGAGAGCTCTTGGGAGCCGTAATCGCTTTACCAGGATTGCCGCCCAGGTTCGCGGCAACGCTGGCCTGATCCGCTTTGATAACGATCTCGCCCAGAATGCCGGCACGATCATGGTGGCCAGCAAGGACTGACAGCAGGGCACCGAATAACGCCGGGAAATGACTGAGCCAGTCCAACACGTAAGGTGTCAGGATCTGGGAGACGAGCAGGGCGCCCGCAGGCGCATGCACATGGTAGTCGCGTCCCTTGATATAGCGCACGCGGTACGGTTCCCGGATTGATCCATGCCAGGGATGCCAAGGCTTGCCAGAGGCTAGAGTGACCTCAATATCGACGGCGATCTTGCCGATGTCGTGACAAAGCGCACCGTAGGCTGCACCCGCTGTCCAGGCCTCGGCTTGTGCACTTTGCTCTTCGGGAGGCGCCCCTTGGGGCAATAGGTAGGATCGACGTAGCTTGAGGGCGTAGGCAATGATCTCCAGGCCGTGATCCAGCATACCGCCGAGGTGAGCGTGGTGATGGCTTTCCGACGCAGGAAGTAGCTGGACCAGCTCAGCGTAGCGCTCGATAGGTTCCATGTAGAGCGATTTGAAATGGGCTTCGGGCAGACTGGTCATTTGCCAGATCAGCTGCAGCAGTTGCTGTCTGGCAGGGGAAGCCAGGAGCTGCTTTGCCGACAGGGGGCGTATCAGGCCGCTGTCCGTCAGGTAGTCGCTGGGATTGAGCTCAGTAGGTGCTGTGGATGCGGGACCGGAGGGGGTCTTTGAAATGACTGGGGCAGTGGTCCCTTTTGAGCTTAGGCCAATCAGAGATCCTGAGCGTTTCAACAAACCGCGTAACATCAGACGTGCACCTCTTGCGCCTTTTGGCCGTTTGGCCTTTTCCATCCAGTTGAAAAGGGCCTTTTCCGGGTAAGCCCGTTACCTTTAACCCCCTTCCCTTGATGCCATTCCCTTCCGGCCATTCCCGTCAATCCATTCCCTTACTTTCCCTTCCAGTCCTTTTTCGCCATTTTTCCGTTTGGGAACAAGGGTTAAATCTCAGAGGTGGCCAGAGTGATGAAGCTGGCTGATATAGCGCAGTGAATGTCTGGGATGGCATTGCTATCTTATGACGTTATTCGTAAAGCAGGTTTGGTGATGGCGTTGACGGCGTGGGAAACCTATGTCGAGAACCGCATTGGTGAGGCGATCAATTCTCAGCTACGGCTGATTGCGGGTAGCCATTGTGGCGAGTTTATTCGGAAGAGGCTGGAAGGAGAGCTGAAACGTTTTCACAACCCGGATGCAAGCAAGACGAGGCAACTGTTTGTGGACTATCTGGGGGTTGATGTTACCGACAGTTGGGTTGGTCTGAATGCCGATGCGGCTACCAACAGAAAAGCATTGGACAACTGGATCAATAAACGAGGGCAAGCTGTACATCGTTCCAAAGTAAATGTTCCAGGGGCAACAGCTGCCCACCTGGTACGACGTGAGGATCTGGAGAGGGCTATTCGGTTTGTGAAAATGCTGGTTGAAACGACTGACTCCTGTCTGGAGCAAGTGCTCATGGGAAGGAATGGGTTACTTTGAACATGTTGCAAGGTATCAGCGGCCAAGTCACACTCCAATACAGAGCTTTTGTGCTGAAGATTGGGGCATACCTAATGCGGCCTTTCTCGTGAATATTAGTCGCATAGCGCAGATTAATAATAGGATGCGAAACCGGCGCTATTAGAGTAGGTCAGGAGGAGATCGCTGTAGCGCTATAGGTTTGACTTTTCGAGTTAAAAGTTGTGACGCTTCATACCTTTAACGGCAAACATGCCCAATTGTAGAGCTGCATTTTCTAGGAAAGCTGACCTAAGCACAGAATGGGCTCTTCTTGCCCTTCCGCCACGCAGTGAGCCCTAGATAGGCTACTTATCCTGGTAGACTTGCAGAGCAACTGATAACATTGACAGAGCAGTTTAGGTTGAGGTAGGGAAGGTTAGATGTTGTCGGTAGATGAGAAGATTATAAAAAAGATTCACTCTCTATATGATGTAGACAAAGAGTATTGGTCATTCTCTGGTAGGTCAAAGAGGACCCATTGCCATGGTTTCATAAAGTATCCAGCAATGATGGTTCCTGAAATGCAAGGGGAGCTAATTGATTTGTTTCTGAGCGTTCGAGAGGGTATTAACTCTGTATTTGATCCATTCGTAGGCTCTGGGACTACAATGGGAGAGTCAATTATTAGAGGTCTTGATTTTCAGGGTGTGGATATTAATCCTTTGGCAATATTAGCCTGCGAAACTAAGTCAGACTCCTTCTATCTATCTTCACTTGAGGAAAAAATAAATTTATTAAACCGCCGGTTGATTTTAGATAAGTCAGAGGCTGTTGAGGTTGATTTTCCGAAAATTGATAAATGGTTTACCCCTAGAGTAAAAATTGAGTTAAGCAAGATCAGAAGAGCAATAACTGCTGAGCCTAGTAAGTGGGCTAGGAGGTTCTTTTGGGTAGCTTTCAGTGACACGGTCAGAGATAGTTGTAATTCAAGAACCTCAACTTATAAGCTTCATATAAAACCACCTGGTTATTTAAATGATACAAGTTGTTGTCGTGATTTGTTTGTAAGAAAGATTGAATCAAATTTTAATTTGAAAAAAGAACAAAGAGAGTTATTGAAAGAAAGAGGTCTTCTTCCTCGTTCCCGCATAACTAGCACAGTAGATTTGCAAATATCTGATATTCGTAAGAAGCCTAATAAGCACGACTATGAAAGACATGACCTGCTAATAACATCTCCTCCATATGGCGATAACCAGACTACAGTTCCATACGGGCAGTTTTCATATCTTCCATTAATGTGGATTGATACAAAGGACTTGCGAAATAGTGTGCCAGATAACCTCCTTCTAAATTCATCATCAATAGATGCGGCTAGTCTTGGAGGCTCAAAGAGAGGTGCACTGTTAAATATTGATCGGCTTCGAGGATTATCAAAGAACTTTTCATCCAGCATGGATATTCTACTGAAGAGTAATAGTAGCGGCGTTGGACGTTTATCATCATTCATTAGAGATTTAGATGATTCCCTAGATAACATTCTTTTAAGAATGAAGTCAGGAGGATTCCTTGTCTGGACCTTAGGTAATCGACATATATCTGGTAATAAAATACCGCTAAATGAAATTTTGAGAGAGTTGCTGGAAAATAGGCGGTGCAGTTTTATAACGGAAATTGATAGAACTATTCCCTTTAAACGGATGGCAAGTAGAAATAGTAGCTCTCAGACTATGAATGAGGAAAAGGTCTTGATAATGACAAAAAGATAGTCCTTGTACACTCTCAATGTTTTTTAAATCTATATTTTGATTTTTTATATAAAAGGGATGGGGTATGTCAGAGGTATATTTAAAATTTGGGGGGAAAATTATCGAGGAACTCTCACAGAAAATTCCTTCCACGCTGTTTGCACTTAATGAACTAATTAAAAATGCTTATGACTCTTTCTCTCCGGATGTCACAATAAAAATTGATCCATTAAGGCAGACTGTAATTGTTTCTGATCATGGAAATGGGATGGGGGAGGATGATATTGCAAAATTATTTCATATATCTAGAAGTTCGAAGATTTATGGTTCTTTGATTAGCCAAGATGGGATAGAAAGAGTTACCCAAGGGTCTAAAGGTCTGGGATTTTTAGCGGCATTTAAATTTGGAGATAGAGTTGAATGGGTTACCTGTAAAAATAATATTCGTAGTAGGTTCTCATTAAAAAAGTCTACCTTAGTAGATAAAGAGGACTTAAGCGATACAAAAATTAATGTGATAACTGACTCTTGTGAGAGAAAAGGAACAGAAATAATAATTCACTCGAGTGATAGGATAATTGAAGAGTTATTAGAGGATTTAAAAGATGATAGGATGATCGAAAAACTGGTTGCTACTATCCAGGATGAATCGTTTGAAATTAAAGTTGATATTGAAAATCAAAAAAATAAATATTCAACTGGAAGGCTGGTGTGGCTTTGTTGCATAAATAGGCTTCAGCATACAAAGCCCCTTTCCCCAGACGAATTTATGCCATACGTACCGTCACCGGTGTTCCAAGCGACGTGAAGCGGTTCAGAATGGCGGCTCGCACCTGTAGTTCGGCCACCTGACGGTCGAAATCCTTCGCCATGATCCGCTCACCCAGTCGCTTGAAACACCGCATCTTGGTTTCTACCAGACTACGCCGATGGTAACCGCTCCACCTTTTCCAGAGCCCTTGCCCCAGATAACGCGTCACCCGCAAAATCGCGTTACGGGCCTTCGCTCCCGCTCGGCTCTCCTTCCACGGCCTCCCATTCCTGCGCGTGGGAATCACCGCTTCCGCCTCTCGCTGAGCGATCGCCTCATGACAGTCTCGGGTGTCGTAGGCACCATCACCGCTGACGGAGGCGATCTTTTCCTCCGCCGGAATCTGACTCAGTAACTTTGGCAGCATCGGGGCGTCACCCACGGTGTTGTCGGTGACCTCAATGGCCCGAATTTCCAGCGTCTGCGCATCAATACCTATATGCACTTTACGCCACTGGCGGCGGTAGTCTGCACCGTGTTTTTTCGTTTTCCACTCGCCTTCACCCAGCATTTTGATCCCTGTGCTATCAATCAGGAGATGCAGCCCCGACGTACTGGGGCGGTAAGGAATCACCACCTGTAGCGACTTCTGACGTCGGCATACCGTGCTGTAGTCCGGCGCAGGCCAGTTCAGTCCCGCCAGGCGGAGTAGACTTTGCACCATGCCCACCGCCTGACGCAGGGCCAGGCCGAACAGGTTTTTGATCGTCAGGCAGAACTGAATGGCCGCCTCGCTGAAGCGCTGCGTACGCCCTCGCTGGCCGCGCGGTGTTCCGTGCCAGGTCATGTTTCTGTCCAGCCAGATCATCAATGCCCCACGCGCTTTGAGCGCGGCGTTGTAGGACTTCCAGTTCGTTGTTTTGTACTTCGGGGAGGTAGGCTTGTTCATGCCTTCATTCTACAACACGGGAGCCTGTTCCGATTTGTGCAACAAAGCCGCTGGTGTCATATTTAAAAGAGAGTGAGGAAGATCAACTGTTTTATGTTAAGTACGACTCTGAAGAAAATGAAATACTATTCTATCACAACAAGGAATTGTTGAGATCTTATCCAGGACTTCTAGAGTCTGAAATTAGAACCGATTATGCGATAAATATAGAGCTGGTTATTTTTCATTTTGAAAGTGGAAGGAACTCAAAACAAGTATCACCATTGAATAGAAGAATTCATGATAGTGCACTCTATCCATTGGTTTATATAAATAGAAACTTATTCAATAACAACATTATCTTTGACCCAGAACTTCTTAGAAAGTCCAAGTCTACATTGGCCTTGCCCCAGATGATTGGCAGGATTAATCTGACAAGTCAGAGTAATGAGCTGGAGTTTAATTCGGACAGGACTAATTTTGTTGAAAATACACTGACGAAAAAAATAGTTAAGGATTTAAGAACACTGAATGAAGAAATCCAGACTAAAGGCTCTGAGTTAAAAAGAGAACTTAAAAGTAAACATGGAGGCCAGCTCCCAACTGGTAAAGCAATCGAAGTTCCAGAAGCTGAAGAGAATAAAATAAAGGTCGCAGCTATACTCATTAATCGGCAGTTGCCTTCATCTTATTTCATTCCTTCTGAACAAATTGATTTGGAGGATTATATTTATCAAGTAAGAAATAGTCGTGGAGAGGAGGTTGGTAAAAACAATGTGGAAATTGCTGTAGATAGCACCTTAGTGAATAATAGAATTTTGCCATCTATTGAGGACGTATGTGAAAAAGTAGTCTCTTTCAGATATAGAGATGAGCATACAGACCTGGTGTTGTCTGAAGTTGTTTTGAGGTTTGAAAGAAAAAATTCAAATGTTGCAGGTGAACCAAAAAATAAGTCTATATTTACAATAGAATCTAATTCCGAGTATAAGATTAAGGAAGGTGTTGTCTCTAATTTAATTTATGCGATTGATAAAGCCTATTTGACAAGGAGTCGAGGTGATTATTTACCACTGGTTGCGTGTTCTATTAGGACTATTTTTGAGTGCTCTGCTAATAAGTTATTAAAATCAAAAAAGCAATGGTTCGCTAAGATTGCTTTTGGCTCCTCAGATAAAGAGGCTAAAAAGGAGTTTGGTAATAGTTCGTTGTTGATGGATGTTTTCCATGTTCTGATTTTACTTAAGAAAAATCAGCCCCTTGTGAAAACAATTGCTGATGCTACAGGTATTAGCTTCAGTACCATGAATAATCTTTTGATTCTAGCAGATTTCAAGAATGCTGTAAGACTTTCAAATGTGGGGGCACACTCCTCATCTAGTTATCTAACGAAGTCTAAAATTGAGGAGTGTGCAGACAAGTGTGGTCTATTCGCGGTAATTTGTGATGTGTTGATAAATCTTGACAGTAGCGTTGCTAGTAGTTTTAGCGTTGTCAAAGTAGATGTTGATGATTTTAGACAAGTCCTAGGGGCATAAGTTTAGATCAATGTACATCACATCATCTTTTATACTGCCTTACGATGAAATGTATGCGGTAGTGGTGTTAGCCAAAAAGAGCAAGGCCCCTCTGGAGCCTTGCTGACTGGAATGATTCTATCGTGGTGATGGGTCAAGCAGGCTAGGTTTGGGAACAGCAGAGACTGGCTGATAGGGCAGGTGGCGTAGCCTGTTGTCCGTGGTAGGATTTTGCGCTTTCAGGTACTGGTGAGGAATGTTGGTACCGCTTCACCTCAGCAAGGAACGTGCTATGAGCAATCCCAGCGTTTGCCCCACACCCACAGGCTCAGCAGTGACCAGCAATCCCGCCGGTCAGCCCTACCTTGACGAACTCACCCCCATCGCCGAATACATGGCCAGAGAGATCAGCACTAACTTGCGTTCTCCTGACGTGCGGGCAATGAAACACCTGAACCATTCCGCTGACTACTTTCTCAATCATGCCCGTGAAATGAAAAACTGGGGTTTAGGGGAGTTACTGGACCGGGGTAAAGACAAGGCCAAAGGGCTGACGGCCCGAGAGGCCGCCATGATGATCTGGACCATGAAGGTGGCTCAGGATAGTAGCTGGGATCATAAGCCGGTGATTAGTCGGTGCTTTCATCCGCGTGATCCGCAGTCACAGCAGTATCATGCATGGCATAACCGCCGCTACTACTACGATATCTGGTCTAACATTCACTATGGCTTTATCGGTACGGCATCCGGTTTTACCAAATCCCAGTTGTTGGATGGAGCAGGCCTGGAGCAGATTGGAAGTGACTTATTTAGGCTGAACATGCCAGGTCGGAAAGGCCCTGATACAGGGAGGTTAAGAGACTTCGATGATCCCAGAGACCGCACCTCAATTCAGTTAGGTATCGATCTTTATCGAAAGAGCCCGGGCGGCCCATCGGCTGCTACGATAGTCACCAGCCTCATCAATAGCTCAGTGAAGTACCGGACATGAAACATTGGTTAGGCGTGCTAGCTACTCTGCTGATCGCACTCTGGTGGTACTACTTGCCATCAGGGCCAGTATGCTTTGTAGAGATCGAGTTTATTGCTCCAGATGGAACAGCACCGTTGTCCACGGCAGAAATTCTGTCAGGGGTTGATAAAGTAACACTTGCGAATATTCAGCCTGGAGAAAGCCAAACCGCTCGTATCTATCCTGGAGATGCTTCAGAAAACGAGATTGTGCTGTTTGTGAATCGCTATCCTACTTCCACTGAAAATAATAACTGGAGTGGCCAACGCTACTACCCTCCAGGCACTGCTTTCCGTACCCATATCCAGATTGATCAGGAGGGTAAGGTGATTTCTGAGAAGTCCTGTCAGTTACCGTGCTCCTTTGACTGATTCTGCTGGTTTGTGTTTGTCTTAGATGAGTAAGGCCCCACTGGGGCCTTACTGCATTAGGGTGAAGTTAAACGGGCAGGTTGGTTTAGTCTGTCAGTGTATCCGTGCTCCACACGTGTTGCAGATCCTGTATGTGCTCGTAGCCATCGGCGACTAGCCGTTGCTGCAGACGATCTGCATCTACTCCCTGGATCTCATCGGGAGAGAAGCGAACCACGACCCAACCGGGTTTATCCGGGTTGAGATGAGTGGCTAGTTTCTGCAATGCATCCAGGATAGATGCCTTTGCAGTGCCCGCTGGATCCGTGCCTTCGCCATAGGCAGGATGAGGGTCATAGAAGATGTCTCCCATGTTCTGTACTGCCTGGGTAGCCAGTTGCTCAATCAATTGGCTCAGAGAGTTCTCTGCGTCAGTGTTCATGAGTGCATGTCCTTATGCTGCGACAGGTGTTGGCTTGGTAGTGACGGTATAGGTTGCCCGTGGACTTTCAATCAGAGAAAGCTGGGTCAGAGGTGCGATACGGTCTGTATAGCGTACTGCTTCCGTTTCCGTACTGACCTCATCGGCTGCATTGACCTCACCGACTGGCGATGTGGCTGGTTCAGTGATGACGTGACCCACCTTCTGATCCTGATCTGCCCCGTCTTGTAGCAGTTTCCGCATGGCCTCTGCCTGAGTTCTACGCCGTAGTTTGGCGCTCCAATCGCCGAGGTAGTGGGCGAGGGTGTACATACGCCGACTGAATGCCATCGACAACGTGTTGCCGATGATAACCTCTGCTGGAATATGCAGGAGGGTCAGCTGGATGTAGCACATCCATGCAGCAATCGGGTCAATGTCGATTCCCTGTGCCCACATCTGTTGCTGGGGTGCATGCCCTCCGTTCCGCAGTTCTTCTGCGACAGCGATGATCATGCCCCCTGCACCGCAGGCAGGATCACTGACAGTGACAAAGCCATACAGATTATTGGCGAACGCATCATTATTACCGATGTTAAGCCGGGCAAGCATTCTCGACATCGAAAACGGGGTGAAAAACTGTCCCAGGTGACCTGATGAGATGTCCAGGCTCATGTAGAGTTCTCCCAGCACGTCACGGGGATGGCTCTCCAGTTCCATGGTGAGTACAGCGAACAGTTGGGTGAAGCGCATCACATCGTCTTTCTCATACTGCTTTACGATGTCGAGGTATTGCTGCTCCAGCGCCTGATCAAACGCCGCAGCGTTGTGTAGTGCGATACCTGACACCGTTACGAAGTCAGAAAACACTTTATAGCGGTGATGGTAGCGCGCAGTCTGGTTGAAGAGGGAGATGAACTCACGGGTACTCGCCGACTGGACTGTCGCCGTCACTTTTTCGGATGGGGTCATGATTGAGTCTCTGTGGTGAGGAAAAAGAAAAAGGCCCCGAAGGGCCTGAGTGAGAAGAGGATTCCAGTGAAGTTGAGAGAGGTCAGTCGATGGCTCTTAGAATGCTGCTTGCTTCGGCATGCGCACAGGCAAAGTCTCTGAGTCTGTAGAAACTCTCACCAACGTCGTCGTTATTTGTTTTCCATGCCAACATGTTGAGCGTAAACAGCGAGGCGACGATGCCGGCGGCATCAAAGCTCATGCTTCCAGTAAAGTGATTACTAGGGACTTCAAGCGTCAGTTGACCCTCTCCTATCGGGGCCATGTAGACCCCTCGATTCGACAGCGCGAAGAACTGCCATTGTCCACCGTGGTAGGCGTCGGCGTAGCTATCAAGCTGACGAAAGGTGTTCATCTCAAAGAGGATGGCATGGGCAGGCTTGCCTCCCAGATACTGAGAGAGCGTACTGCCAACATCGTCTGGCTGAATAAGGGTGCGGGTGATGCGGTTTTCTGAGGTCAGTGTCGACATGGTGATCTCCATAAAATAAGCACGGAGATACCGCCCGCTGGGGAGGTATCCCCATGCGGGCTGGTTGAGAAGCGTGCCTGGTGTCAGGCTATAAGCGTGAGTTAAACGCCGGGCTCAGTACGAGCTGGGCGTGAGTGTGACAGGTGTATATGTTTCACCGAGCCGAAGACCTGATGCCAGGGCGTGCGGTGTTCGATATACATATCCTGGTGAGTGTCATAGCTACCCGCCCGAAAGGCGTTGATAGTCTCATGCACTTCATCCCGAGTAGGACCTCCTTCCCATCGCACAATGATCTCGGTGAAACCATTCATCCGAACAGAGAACGTATGGCCAGGAAAACGGTGTTTCAGTGAAGCACGGATATTCCGTGACGCGAGCTTGGTGCTGTAGACATCGCCTGCGCCTGTTCGTTGCAGGTGCCGGTATTCAGCCGCCTGGCTGAGCCGTTTAACTTCGTCACTGAACCGCTTGTTAGCGGCCAGGATGTCCGTTGCGTTCATGGTTGATCTCCGAAAAGGGTTGCACGGAGACACCACCCACCGGGGACAGTATCCCCGAGTGGGTGAGGTGAAGTGGCCTGATAGTTCAGGCGGGCTATACGTCGAGCATCGATGACTGACTCTCAGGCCACGTTAATCATGACACCGGGTTGAGCCAGGGTGATGCAGGTTGAGTACATGATGGGGCTCCAAGAGCGGGAGACACATCGCCCCAGCGGAAGTGTGTCCCGCATGGGTAGAAGAGTGAATGGGCGATCTGTAGCGAGCGCTACTGTCACCGAAATGAAGAACAGCAAGGCCTCCTGATATGAGATGTCATCATCGTCAGACAGGTGACCACCCAGCGGGGCTAGCCGCTTTGGGGTGAGAAACTATGGCATCAGCATGTAGCGCATTGCGGTCAGAACGATGCCTATCCCTACAACCATCAGGCCGCCAAGGCGAACTGTTAGCTGCAGGCCCAATTTGTCGATCTTGTGTTCCAGTTTTTGCTCAATGCTGTCAACACGGTGGTTGAGGCGTTGCTCTAGTAACTGGAGATCGCTTTTGGTAGCCAAGCTATCGGACATCGCATTCTCCAAGGCATCAACAACAGCCTGAGCTTTATCTTCAGGAATGTTGGCAGATACCAGCGCTGCATACAGAGCGATATTTAATTGTAAGTGCATAAAAGGTCTCCAGTTGAAAACGGGAGACCACCCGTGGGGATGTCTCCCGCAGGGGTGTGAAAAATATAGTGAAGTCGGTGCCAGTCTCAGTAACTGAGTGCGTGTCTTCGCCAGGAGCTGAGGCACATCGCGCATGGTTTGCCGAGCTGATCAGCGATCAGTGCCACCTGATCGGCAGTGGCTGGGGTTCAGTCAACAGACTGATACACAGGAGTAATGATCAGGGAGGGGAGGGATGGGCGTCAAGCCTTACGAATATCAGTTACTTTGAAGTACCGTATTGTGTGAGTCATCAAAATTGAAGTGATCTACCTGATCACTCAAAGCGCATTACTGAACCGCCCCGGCTTTCGCGGAGGCTCCAACTTTTGAGAAGATGGAGCCATGAAAAAGAACAGCAAGTTTTCCCCTGAAGTCCGTGAGCGTGCGGTACGGATGATGTTTGAGCAGCGCGGTGAGCATGAGTCTCAGTGGGCTGCGATCGTATCGATCGCCAGCAAGATAGGCTGTAACCCACAGACGTTGTGTAACTGGGTGCGCCAGTATGAGCGTGATACGGGTCAGCGTGATTGACCACTCGCGAGCAGGAGCGGATCAGGTCGTTGGAGCGCGAGGTGCGGGAGCTGCGCAAAACCAACGAGATCCTGCGTCTGGCCAGCGCGTTTTTTGCCCAGGCGGAGCTCGACCGCCGCTTCAAGTCATAAGATCGTTCATCGACCAACAGCGGGCGCGGTTCGGGGTCGAGCCGCTCTGCAAGGTTCTGCAGATTGCCCCGTCCGCTTACCGGCGCCATGTTGCACGACAACGTCAGCCGGACCTGCGCAGCCGCCGAGACAAGCGCGATGAGGCGCTCAGCCACGACATTCGGCGGGTCTGGGAAGAGAACCTGCAGGTCTACGGTGCTGACAAGGTGTGGCGTGCGCTCAAGCGCCAGGGCGTTGCCGTGGCCCGCTGTACGGTGGAGCGATTGATGAAGCGTTTAGGACTGCATGGCGTACGCCGGGGCAAGGCGGTGCGAACCCCCCATGGAGATGAAAGCAGGCCCTGCCCGCTGGATCGGGTTAATCGGCAGTTCGTAGCCCAGCGCCCCAACCAGCTATGGGTCTCGGATTTCACCTATGTTTCGACCTGGCAAGGGTTCGTGTATGTGGCCTTCGTGGTGGATGTATTCTCGCGTTTCATTGTCGGCTGGCGCGTGAGCCGCAGCATGAGCACCGACTTCGTGCTGGATGCGCTGGAGCAGGCGCTATACGCCCGACGGCCAGAGCGGAACGCGCTGATCCACCACAGCGACCGGGGCTCGCAGTATGTGTCGCTGCGTTACAGCGAGCGGCTGGCTGAGATGGGGGTCGCGCCATCGGTGGGCAGCAAGGGCGACAGCTACGACAACGCGCTGGCAGAGACGATCAACGGTCTGTACAAGGCCGAAGTGATCCACCGGCGCCGCTGGCGCAGCCTGGAAGAGGTGGAACTGGCGACCCTCAATTGGGTGTCGTGGTTCAATCACCAGCGGCTGCTTGAGCCACTTGGCTATATTCCACCGGCAGAAGCTGAGGCAAACTACTACCGCAACCTCGGGAGTCAGGCCATTGCGGCTTGACTCAAACCAACCAGCCTCCGCAAAACTCGGGGTGGTTCACATTGAGTCCTAAATCGATTGGAATGGGATGTCCTTACTATCTATGTAACTCAGTAACGCTCATGGTAAACACCAAATCAGAGTCAGCTTGATTCGAATAGGAGTGAGGAACATCCGTTTTAGCTATAGCAGATTGACCTTCAAGCAGTTCTACTGTTTGACCATCAATATTCAAAGTGAGTATTCCAGACTCAACATGGAATAGTTCAAATGTACCGGGTGGATGACCGGGGGATTCAAAATGTTCGGATGGTTTCATTACCCAACGCCAAAGTTCTATCATGTTGGGGCCAGTCGTTCCTACCAATAACTTAGCACTACCACCATGTTCTCCATCCCACAGAGTTGGAATATCTTCTTTAGAAATGACATTGATGGTTGGGTTACTAGCCACATTGACAATATCGGCTACTGAAATACCAAGCGCAGCGGATAATTTACACAGAATAGCAATACTTGGATTAGCAGAGCCTTTTTCGATTTCAACTAGCATCCCTTTACTGATCCCTGCTTTTTTCGCCAATACATCGAGTGAAAGCTTGAGATGTTTGCGGTGCTCTTTGATTCTGGCAGCAACGGCTTGGTTGACAGTCTGGGCATTAGAACCACTATCGGTCATTATATTGACTTTTTCGGTCATAAATGTATCTTGTAGCAAATGAGTCATGAGAGGAATTATCTAATGGTTACACTACTACCGTCAATTGACAGTCGCATTTCTAATATTGCGCCTGAATTTAAAGCATTAAGTATCACAGTTAAAGGAACTGAAGTTCAAGACGTTACGTATGCAAAGGACGTTTTAAAGGAAGCTTGTGCATCTATCTTGGAAAGCGATTTTTGTTGGGCTGAGTCTCACATCAATGCGTGGGGAGACGTTTTTCGTCAATTTGGTTCGAAACCTAATCGAACGCCTTGCTCTGCCGCAGCGCTTAGAAAACGAGTATTAAAAGATGGAACAATGTCAAGTATTGACCCTATTGTAGACATTTATAATGCCATCAGTATTCGATACGCCATACCTGTTGGTGGTGAAGACATGGATAGCTATCAAGGAACACCAACACTCACTATTGCAGATGGTACTGAATCTTTTGACACCATTAAAAATGGTGAGGCTTCAATTGAAAACCCTGACGTTGGGGAAGTTATTTGGCGCGATGATATCGGCGTAACTTGTCGTCGTTGGAACTGGAGACAAGGTGTTAGAACTCGAATTGAACCCGACACACGTAACATGTGGTTTATTCTAGAAAGCTTGCCAGAAATGCCACTAGAAAGCTTGCGAGAAGCAGGGGACGAAATGATCAAACACTTGCAAGTGATCATGCCTGAGTCAGTGATAGAGCAATCGTTGGTGTTTGCTTCAAAATCCATTGAGGTTTGATGTGATAAATACTTTGTTAACGGGTGCCGTTGTTTCTGGAAGTTTGATTGTCGCAATCGGTAGCCAAAATGCGTTTCTATTAAAGTGCGGATTAAAAAAGCAATACGCACTGTCCGTTGCCACTGTCTGTTTTCTTGGTGACATTCTTCTCATCAGTACTGGTGTACTTGGTATAGGGACACTTCTCTATAAAGCACCATTATGGAAAGACCTTTTGACTCTTGGCGGCGTAGTATTTCTTTTCTGGTATGGCTACCAATCTGCAAAATCAGCGTGGAAAGGTTCAAGTCACCTAGAGTTGGAGAATTCGGACATTGCCCAGAGTTGGTTAAAAGTCGTTTTGATGGCGATGGCTATCACTTTTTTAAATCCACATGTCTATCTGGATACGGTGGTGATCCTTGGTGGTGTGACTGCTCAAATGGAACCTGATGAAAAACTATTGTTTGTTATCGGGGCGCTGGTTGCATCAGGGATATGGTTCTATGGCTTGGTGTATTTGGCTAACAAGTTGATCCCACTCTTTAGTAAGCCAAGAACATGGCGAATGTTAGATTCTGCGATTTCATGCATCATGTTTGGTATTGCATTAAAGCTGGTAACACCTCTGCTAAGCCAATACATATAGAACGTCGTTATAACGCCATTTTTTCAATAAGTTAATTCTATTTTAGAAGGTGAATTTCATGTTTGTTGGGCTATCTGCATTTCCCTTAACACCAATGTACGATGATTCTGTTGATGAAAAAGCTTTTATAGGTCTTATTCAGCGCTTGGTTAATGCTGAGGTGGATTCTATTGGGGTATTGGGGTCGACTGGTAACTATGCGTACCTCACAAGAGAAGAACGAAAAAGAGTCGCGCAGATTGCGGTTCAACACGCAGAAAACATACCTGTCATGGTTGGTATTAGTGCTTTAAACCTAAGAGATGTACTCCTAAATGCCGAAGACGCTCAAGCGGCAGGAGCAAGTGCAGTGTTATTAGCGCCAATGTCATACCAGCAGTTGAAAGAAAATGAAGTGTATAAGTTGTATGAAGTTGTCACTTCTAATCTATCCGTTCCTCTGTGCGTCTATGATAATCCTGGCACTACACATTTTAATTTCAGTGATGAACTGCACGGGCGTATCGCTCAGTTACCCAATGTCAGGTCAATAAAAATCCCAGGTGTGCCGATGGAACCTCAAGCCGCTTTAGATCGAGTAAACCGCCTCCGTGCTTTAATTCCCGATCATGTATCCATAGGTATTAGTGGTGATGCTTGTGCTGCTACCGGATTGAACGCAGGATGTGACGTTTGGTATTCAGTCATTGGTGGCTTATACCCTGAAGTAGCTCAATCGTTTACAACAGCAGCACAGAAAGGAGATACTCAAGAAACGTTGCGCCTGTCAAACCGCTTAGCTCCGATGTGGGAACTATTCCATCGTAATGGAGGAAGTCTTCGTGTTGTAGCTGCTGCGGCTGAGATTCAAAACTTAGTTAAGCCTCCCTGTTTGCCGTTGCCACTTAGGGCATTAGAAGGAAAGGAAAGGAAAGAATTAGCACTATTGCTTAATAGTTTAGAATTATCATGATGTTAGGGTGGTTTTTTTTGGTTTGTAACTCACAAAGATACAGTTAAGGATGATTGCAATGGATGCTATTAATTACCCTCTAATCTTAGTGGCAGCATTAGCTGCGATAGCGAGTCCTGGGCCTGCGACATTAGCTATTGCTAGTGCATCAATGAGTCATGGTCGAATTTACGGCTTAGGTCTAGCTTGTGGCGTGCTCACTGGTTCGCTGTTTTGGTCTTGTAGTGCAGCGTTTGGTTTGGCGGCACTGCTCAGTTCAAATGTTTGGATATTTGAAGTCATACGGTATTGTGGCGCTGCTTATTTGATTTATTTGTCGTTGAAATCTTTACGTTCTGCCGTCGGAAAATCTACATTGACATTAGTTCAAAGTCATTCAACAACGCTGACCAATATTTATTTCAAAGGTTTACTTATTCACCTGACTAATCCCAAAGCCATATTGTATTTCGCCTCTCTGTACTCCATCGGTGTTCCTGCAACTGCGCAGGTTTCTGATTTGGTGACAGTGATATTGTCTGTTGGAATGTTGAGTTCCAGTGTCTTTCTTGGTTACGCTGTTCTTTTCTCTAACCATAGAGCGAGAAATATCTATCTAAAATCGAAAGTCATGTTTGAATGTACGTTTGCTGCTTTTTTTGGTTTTGCTGGAATGAAAATTTTGACGGGTGATATTGTTAGGTAGTTCTTAACATACCTGTATTGGAAGACGACTTCCCCCGTTTTGGGAGTGATCTGCTGGGACGACCTAGCCCTGTTATTACTTGGAGGGGCTATGCCTTGGTTCTATCTTCTCATTGCTGGATTACTTGAAATTGTCTGGGCTTACACAATGAAGCAATCTTACGGTTTCACTCGACTTATTCCATCGCTCATAACTATTTTTGCAATGATGGCAAGTTTTTGGTTACTAGCGATTGCTATGCGCTCTATACCTCTTGGAACGGCGTATACAATTTGGACAGGGATTGGTTCTGTCGGTGCATTCCTTGTTGGAGTTTTGTGGCTAGCTGAACCTGTTAACGTTTTGAGAGTTATCGCAGCCGTACTGATTATTATGGGGCTTATTTTAATGAAACTATCAAGTCTCTAGGTACCATCAATTCATGCAGCAAAATCGACCTTTGTAATCAACATCGGGTTCTGGGTTAACTGACTTTTCCATACTATAAGTTATTCATGACTTACTAATTTAGCAAAATCACTGAAACAGATATGTCCCAGAAACAAGTTACAGCTTCACCATAATCGGTTTGATGTATGTGAAAACGCGGGCCGGTACACCATCACCGGGCTTTGTTGCATAAATAGATGTCAGCATATAAGACCCCTTACCCCAGATGATCTTATGGTATGCGCACCGTCATCGGTGTCCCGAGCCGCGTAAAGCGATTCAATATTGCCGCCCGCACCTGAAGCTCGGCGACCTGCCGGTCAAAATCCCTTGCCATCACGCGTTCACCCAGCCGCTTGAAACAGTGCATTTTGGTTTCCACCAGACTACGCCGATGATAACCGCTCCACTTCTTCCAGAGCGTCCGGCCCAGCCGGCGGGTGGCCCGCAGAATCTCATTCCTGGCAGAGGCCCCCGGGCGATTTTCCTTCCACGGCTTCGCATTCTGGCGGGTGGGTATCACCGCCTCTGCCTCTCGCCGGGCTATCGCCTCATGACAGCCTCGCGTGTCGTAGGCACCATCTCCACTGACAGACGCTATCTTCTCCTCCACCGGTATCTGACTCAGCAACCCGGGCAGCATCGGTGCGTCCCCCACCGCATTGTCGGTCACCTCAATAGCCCGGATTTCCAGCGTGTGCGCATCGATGCCCAGATGCACCTTGCGCCATTGGCGGCGGTAGTCCGCACCGTGCTTTTTGGTTTTCCATTCCCCTTCGCCCAGCATCTTGATACCGGTGCTGTCGATCAACAGATGCAGTCCGGTCGTGGCTGGGCAGCAAGGAATCACGACCTGCAGCGACTTCTGGCGCCGACAGACGGTGCTGTAGTCGGGGGTTGGCCAATCCAGCCCTGCCAGTTTAAGCAGGCTTTGTACCATGCCCACCGCCTGGCGCAGGGCCAGGTTGTAGAGGCATTTAATGGTCAGGCAGAACTGAATGGCTGCATCGCTGAAGGTGGGCGTACGTCCTCGCTTCCCGCACGCAGAACCGTACCAGTTCATGTCACGGTCGAGCCAGATCATCAGCGATCCACGCGCTTTGAGCGCGGCGTTGTAGGACTTCCAATTGATGGTCTTGTACTGAGGTGAGGCCGGTTTATTCATGCCGTCATTCTACAGCATGGGACTCAACATGATTTGTGCAACAAAGCCCCATCACCGGCCCGTGTGCTTTCTAACTACTTGCGTCGGCCAAACGGCCAATACCTCATTTTGTCGATTCGCTCGACCGATCTCGTCATGTCCTTATAAGCACGCCCGGCCAGCTTGTTTTGGAATACCTCCATTTTGTCGGCAATGGCTTTCATCTTCGGGCCGTGCCCGGTTTTGTGCAGCCACTGGCCCAAAAAATAGGAGGCCACTATCACAATGAACATCACTGCGAAGAAACCAAATACCTCTGCAAGGTTTTGAGGTGGAAAGTTAAACTCCATAATCAGTAATCCTTACTTAGTTAGGCCATGCGACCTTTTTTAACAAAACTGGCAACCTCTTCGTTGCGCTCCTGCTGGCGTTCTTGGGCATACGAAACGTAGTCCTCAACGTCGAAGGTGTGATTTTCCGGGTCGCGCTCTTGCCATTCTGCGTGTGCTTGACGGGCTTCTTCCTGGTCCTCAATGGATAGACCATCAAAGCCGCCGGTTTGATTCATCCAGCCAGTGCCGCCACCGCCTAAGCTATCGTTGTCAAATGCAGGGGAAGCCTCGTCAAGGCTTTGTTGCACAAATCATGTTGAGTCCCATGCTGTAGAATGACGGCATGAATAAACCGGCCTCACCTCAGTACAAGACCATCAATTGGAAGTCCTACAACGCCGCGCTCAAAGCGCGTGGATCGCTGATGATCTGGCTCGACCGTGACATGAACTGGTACGGTTCTGCGTGCGGGAAGCGAGGACGTACGCCCACCTTCAGCGATGCCGCCATTCAGTTCTGCCTGACCATTAAATGCCTCTACACCTGGCCCTGCGCCAGGCGGTGGGCATGGTACAAAGCCTGCTTAAACTGGCAGGGCTGGATTGGCCAACCCCCGACTACAGCACCGTTTGTCGGCGCCAGAAGTCGCTGCAGGTCGTGATTCCTTGCCACCCAGCCACGACCGGACTGCATCTGTTGATCGACAGCACCGGTATCAAGATGCTGGGCGAAGGGGAATGGAAAACCAAAAAGCACGGTGCGGACTACCGCCGCCAATGGCGCAAGGTGCATCTGGGCATCGATGCGCACACGCTGGAAATCCGGGCTATTGAAGTGACCGACAATGCGGTGGGGGACGCGCCGATGCTGCCCGGGTTGCTGAGTCAGATACCAGTGGAGGAGAAGATAGCGTCTGTCAGCGGAGATGGTGCCTACGACACGCGAGGCTGTCATGAGGCGATAGCCCGGCGAGAGGCAGAGGCGGTGATACCCACCCGCCAGAATGCGAAGCCGTGGAAGGAAAATCGCCCGGGGGCTTCTGCCAGGAATGAGATTCTGCGGGGTACCCGCCGGCTGGGCCGGACGCTCTGGAAGAAGTGGAGCGGTTATCATCGGCGTAGTCTGGTGGAAACCAAAATGCACTGTTTCAAGCGACTGGGTGAACGCGTGATGGCAAGGGACTTTGACCGGCAGGTCGCCGAGCTTCAGGTGCGGGCGGCAATATTGAATCGCTTTACGCGGCTCGGGACACCGATGACGGTGCGCATACCATAAGATCATCTGGGGTAAGGGGTCTTATATGCTGACATCTATTTATGCAACAAAGCCCTGCTGATGAAAGAAACCTTTATCATGGTTGTCGATTTCGAGCTATCCAATTAGAAGGCATATCGTCTCTTTCGAGGCTATTCATGGTTAGGCGTGAGCTTTCACTTTCTTGAGCATGTCATTTCATTTTTCTTCGGCACCGTTTGGTGAGAGCGCTCTCCAATATCAGAATCAGAATTTATAGCTCGATGTAATACAGCTCTAGCTCGCGAGCAAGATAAGTGTATAAAAAGGATCGTTTTCGGACCCCTCTCAAACACCCTGTCCTAAAATTAGCCTTTCCCTATTTTGTACACGCCGTATGATACGAACACTGATTTCGTACATGTAGGTGCACGTATGTCCCGCATTTTCGTCTATGCCCGTGTCAGCACTGCTGACCAACATACTGATAACCAGATACAAGAAGTTGTTGCGGCGGGCTTTGCTGTAAATCAACGGCGGATCGTAACAGAGCACATCAGCGGCAGTGTAGCAGCGCTTGAGCGTCCGCAGTTTGCCAGACTGCTGGATCGCCTGGAGCCCGGAGATATATTGATCGTGACCAAGCTGGATAGGCTGGGTCGCAATGCCATGGATGTTCGGGCCACCATAGAACTTCTGGCAGAAGATGGTATCCATGTTCATTGCCTGGCATTGGGAGGTGCGGATCTGACCAGCCCTGCAGGCCGGATGACGATGATGGTGATGAATGCGGTCGCGGAGTTTGAGCGAGATTTGCTGATAGAGCGCACTCAGGCAGGTCTGGCAAGAGCGCGTGCCGAAGGGAAGAGGCTAGGGCGCCCACCGGCATTGAGTGACGAAGATCAGGTCAAAGTCATTGACCGCTTAGCGGCAGGAGTGTCTGTCGCTCAGGTGGCACGAAATTTTGGGACTACCCGGCAGTCGATCATGCGGATCAGGGCAAAGCAGTTGGAGTATCACAACATGGGGCAAGATCTATCAGGTGGAGCTTGAGAGCGCTTGAACGACATAGGGTGTACTACCCATAAATGAAAAAAGGTGGAGCTATAAGCTCCAAGTACTACGACAACATCAAATGTTGAAGGGCTAGCCGCTGCCTAACCTTCCCACTACTTGCCCTTTACAGGCTGACCATGGGGGGTGCTACGCGGGCCTCATCTGGATTTAAAGAGCGGGGAGGCTCAAACACACTCTGTAGCCTAATAATGAAAAAAGCCCACAATTATGTGGGCTTTTTTCAAAACTTGGAAGGTATGACATTTCCGCTCTAATTGCGTGGTGTGAGTGACCTTCACACAAACAATATATCGTTGTTTTGTTTTGTGGTCAAATTTGGTCAAAGCACTCAAAGATAAAGCTGCCCTGTGTGCCTATGGTTGGCTCTTCCAAATCAGAAGACCTTCTGCTTCCCATTTCTGGACTGGATCAGGACCCTCTTTGCCATACATTGACGTGACTAAGTTGTAATACTGATTACGACCAACCTGCTGGTTTTGCCTGATAGGGATGATGACAGGAGCGCCGCTTTTTATCTCAAAAGTCACAACGACAACGCTATCGATCAATGTCTGCTTGGCAGGTTTGAATAGGGCCATTGGAGCGTTTTGTATAATGGTTGGAAGCTGCTGGATCATACGTGTGGGGATACCATGATCAAAGCATATCTTGCTTATAATGCTGCTTTTGACTGCCACAGGTAAGGCAGGAAAACCTGCATGAGTGAGCAGGTATTCAGGAGTATCACATACAAGCAGTAACTTCTCATGCTGCGGAGCTTCATGCATCTCTGACGTGATCAGAGCATCAACTAATGTTGCAAAGTTGTTCAATACAGCCCCCGAAAACCCAAGAAAGGAATCAGCAAAGGCCGAAACTTTACATCCCGTACATTTTGTATTCAACTTACCCCCACCACAGGCGTACAAGGAGAGTCCCATGCCCGCCCACACCTCAGCCACCAAGGCCGGCTTTCTGCAACGTCTAAAAGATCGGCGTTTCCAGATACTGCTGGCCAAACAATTGATGCTACTGATCTATAGGGTGTTTGCGATTACTGTGGGGGTACTCACGGCGGGGTTTGTTCAATTTATGGCCGTGGGCACCAGTAGTGAGGAAAGCGATGATAGCCTGCACAGAACAGGCTATCGTCATGGTCCAGAGGGTGATGGGTACTACAGTGGTAGCCAGAAAATCGACTAGAACCACGCAGAATGGCACTGCCAAGTAGTACCATCCTGATAGTAGTTCGTAGTTCGTAGTTCGTAGTTCGTAGTTCGTAGTTCGTAACTGCTTATGCCTGCCCCTTGTCTCCCTTCGATTTTCCTTTTCCAGTTATCTGCTGGAAGAACTGAGCAGCCCCTTTTCCCGCATCCCCTGCCGACTTAGTTCCTGATCCCATACCATCAGAAATCAATGCCATCTTATATCCAGCCCAACCCATCGCAGCCAGGAAGAACGCTGGCCATACCAGAAACATGGTGACCGTCACAAAGTCACTGACCCAGTTGTCAAAGTCATCAGCCAGGTAACCCAACAGGGAACCGTCACTGGGGCTGCTGTAGAGGATCTCCACCAGTTTGTTGTCCACGAACCGGGCCAGCTCCCACCAGAAGGTCATAAAGACCAGCGCGCAGTAGGCGAGGGTGATCGACATCAGCGTGGCAAAGCTATAGCTACCCATGACCATGACGATGGGCATCGAGATGATCAGGGCCATCATCAGCATGCTCTGTACCATGGGCAATGACGTTTGCACCAGATACATAGCAGGCATGACGGTGGCAGTCGCAACACCCATACCCACCGCTGCCGTGGCGGTTTTCAGGGCTGCGACGGGCGCCCCTACAACGCTTCCCCCTTCCGACTCAGAATAGCCATAGCTTCTGAAGGCACGCCCTGGCCGCTCCATCGTGGTGGAGGACATCAGGGTACGCAGCAAGTCTTCATCGGAGACACCGATCGCGAAGAGCTGTTCCAGCAGATCGTCTGTCAGCTCCGCTTTCGCGCGCGCGGCCAGACCGACTTTGCTATCACTCCACCACTGTTTACAGGTGGGATAGCCACCGGCCCCGGTATTGGGCAGGGCCACGTCCCTTGCCGCATCATACGGAAAGTTGGGGTTAGGCAGACTGGCATGATGGGTGTCGTAGTAGCCCGGCGTAGTCAGAAAGTAGTTCGAGCCAACCCAGTCCACGTCACGCAGCTGCTCTTCGTTGAACTTGTAATAGTCCGCACGCTTCAGGTTTGTCAGGCGTGACTTGGATACGGCAAAGCAGTCCCGCGCAAAGTCACCCAGTTCTGCAGCCAGGCCTCCAGAGATATATTCCTGATTCAGTTCGTACTTCACTTGCCGGAGGTTGATCTCACAGGGGATCGAGGCAATCGCGGGGTAGGTGATCATCTTGGCCACGACATGCCAGCTCCACCACCAGAAAGGCACTTGAGGCGTCATACCGTTGACGCTGGCAAAGCCTGTCGTCCAGGCATTTTCACCGCCTGCAGGTTTGCCCTGATCACTCATGGAGCATTGTGCCGAATGCAGGTTGTCTGCGTTAGGGGGATAGACGACCTTGAGATTAACGTTAATGAAGGGCTGCAGTGCAATCAGGATCACGATGAGCGCCTGATACAGATCGATCTCAAGGTTGTTCAGCCCCAGTGCGCCCTTGTTACCCTCATCGGCACCCTGACGACGCATTTCTGCAAAGTTGCTGTAGACCATAAACATC
Source organism: Pokkaliibacter sp. MBI-7 (assembly GCF_029846635.1). NCBI lineage: Bacteria > Pseudomonadati > Pseudomonadota > Gammaproteobacteria > Oceanospirillales > Balneatrichaceae > Pokkaliibacter > Pokkaliibacter sp. MBI-7. The sequence goes on from NZ_JARVTG010000001.1 coordinate 4,385,016, forward strand.
AACGGGATCGCAAACACCCCGGAGTCAGAGAGCACGGCCCATATTTTTTCGCTGATATACCAGCCCAGCAGCACCATGGAGTATTCCAGGTGCGAGTCCACGGCCATGATCATGCCGCACCTCCTACGATCTGAATCAGGCGGATCACTTCAACGGCGGCGATTATGCTGACGGCACGCCAGCCAAAACGGCGCACCTTGGCCGCGCCATGACGCTCTGCCATGTAGTGATGGCTGGTACGCCACATCCAGTAGAAGCCCCCATACAGCGGTATACGCCACAGATACAGCCAGGGGCTGAGCCGGCTCCACCACTGACTAAAGTGCTCCAGTTGTTCGGTGTGGTTCATGCTAAAGCGAGCCAGTACCAGCAGGGTGGCAATGCACGCTACCAGGATGGCCACTGCGATCAGCAGCTTCCTGGTCAATGTCAGTCCACGCTGAGCCAGCTGCAACATCTGAGGGTTATGCCAGAGTTTCATATCCATCATTCCTCATCCTTCGGGTACAGACCGGGTGCGGTATTAGGTAAGGGACGTGCATTGGTACCTTCATTGCTGGTACGACGGTCAGCAGTACGGGTCAGTGAGGTGAGTGCGGTGTTCTCGGCCAGCATTTTGCGGATCTCCATTTCCTGTTTGAGGGAGCCGATTTCCCGGTCCAGCTGATCCAGGCTGCTATCTACAGCGGTTTGTAGCTCATCGGAGTTCTGCACTTCAGGAATACTGGCACCGGCGACGAGGGCACGGCGCATCAGGATGGCTTTGTCCAGTACCCGCGACAGTGCCAACTCACCGGACAACCGCTGTACCAGCAGGGAGCGTTCAGGGTCATCCCGTAAGCTGTCGATGATGGAGCGTGAGACCTGCAACAGTTCGCCCCGGACACTTTGGCCAGGTTGTCATTGGTCACCTTGAGCGAGCCACTGGCGAGGCCTGCCAGGGTGGTGGCAATGGAGTCCTGGGCCTCGGCGACCATCGGAATCAGCCCCGTACCGGCTTTACCCGCCACTTGTTCGCAGGTGGTGCAGGTGGTCAGGGTTTTCTCACCCAGCACCTTCACCATGTCGTCAGCCAGTTCGGCAGGAGAGCTCCAGACCTGACACATCGAGCCACCGGCACAGGATTCACTCCCTGTCGCATGGGAGAAGGTGCCCGTGTCGGTGACGGTACGGTTGGTCAATACGTTGGCACCGGCCACTGCCGTATCACGGATGACTTTAATGGGATCCTGGCCCTTACCACCTTTACGGGCACCGCCTACCCACTGAATGCCCTCATCGCCGCCTTTACTCTCGGCCTGCTCCTTGGCCTGTACGGCATCGGTTGTGGAGGCTGCTGCCCGCTGGTAGGCATCGGCCTTGGCTTGCTGGGCCAATCGAGACCCCATGACCACATCGGTCATATCGGAGGCCATGCTCTCGCAGGTGAGCTTGGCAGAGTCGAAGGACAGTTTGCCTTGCAGTACGCCATTCTGCAGCAGGTCATAGAGCTGTGGATTGCTGCGCTGAATGATCATGGCCGGCAGTGAAGCCACGGCGCCAGTCGCGGCATTAATCACGTTACTCATCAACGACTTGAAGCCGTTAGTAACGCCGTTCAATTGGTTCTGTACCGTTGCTCCGAGATCAAAATTGCCGCACATGAGGTTGGCATTCCAGCCGACCCCCAAGCCAATGGAGTTGGGCGTCTTCCGGCTTGCTGGGCCTGCAATCACATTGCCGCCGCCAATGGCGTAATACACCGAGTCATTGAGCACTTTGTCATGCACATCAAACCCGTAGTCGGTGTCTGCACCAGCCAAACCACTGCCCATCACTGCACCCGTCAGGCCGACGGCCAGGGTCACGGTTTTTACTGCCTTCACTGCACCAGCCCTCTTTATCCTTACGTTCATTGCTGCTCCCTCACATGAAATCCGTGTAACCCAGGAAGGTTTGCCCTCGCCGCTGACAGCAGCTATAGGGGCGCCACAGCGACCAGACATAGCCGCCGTTCTCACTCAGTCGGTCGGAGTAGGTGTCAGATGGGAAAATCGCGCAGGTGTACTCCAGCTTAGGAGACAGCTGCTGCCACTTGTGGGTTTTCTTATCCCCTTCGGTGATCGGGCCGGGTGGCCAAGTAGCCATCGCGACTGGAGGCCGTCAGCGGGGTATAGACGTGCATCTGCCCGGAGCGGGTGACCAGATCGCCTACGCGCTGGGCCACGACAGCCCCTGCTTTGTAATCGTGGGTCTGGATCAATGCGCCGGCACGCGGATAGACGCTGCCCCACATATCGCCCGTCTGGCCGACTTCACGCTGTCCGGGGATCAGCGCTTCAGGGTAAACAGACTCAGGCACACCCCAACGCCAGGCCAGGGTATCCAGGGTGGAGACGAAGTAGGGGTAAACAGGAGTGGCACTGGTTGAACAGGCATAGCCTGACTGAGAGGCCAGATTAGAGGCGATATAGCCGCCCGGATGACCGATGGCATCTGCACTCTTGAAGCGCACCTTGCTGTGTTCATTGGCATGCCGGCCATGGGTATCCCCACCACCTTCCGCTCCTGGGAGCGGGACACCAACAAACGACATCTCAGACCAGGGGTTATCCCCTGGGTTGTTGTACGCCGAGACCACCAGATCCGGCACGTAGTGCCTAACCTTAACTGAGGTCCGCACTGTGCAGCCCCACCAGGTGCAGAACAGCCAGTAACAGACACCGACTACCCGGTACTCCACACAATCCGGCGCCATGGCTGACTGGGTGATGGTGGCAGTGGTAATGGCAAAAGTCGGTGTGGTCACTAGGCAGAACGACATCGCCATGCTGCGCAGCCGCTTTTTCCATGACAGCGGTACCGGGATGGCGCGGGGGGAAGAGGCCACCACGGGCAAGGTATCGGGCACCGTCATTGGCCACCCCCGGTGCGCTGCTGGATCTGAGCTACTGCGGCAGCCACATCGGTCTGGCCATAGACGACATAACGCCCACCCACCACCACGGCAGGCACTTTCAGCACCTTCAGTTCATGGGCGCGCACGACACCGGCATACGCTGCCTGCAGCTGCTGCTGGAATTGCTGGCCGGCAGGGCCTGCTAATCGCTGCTGCACCACTGCAGCGGCCTGTTCAGGGGGCTGCGGCAGGTTCGCGGAAAACGACTGTTCCAGCCGCGCGGGTTCGTCCAGATAAGCCACGCGAGTCTGTGCCATGAGTGTCGGCGGCACCGTGACGGGCTGTGCATGGACGGTGAAAACCTCAATGGAGGGGGGAGCAGATGGTGAGGGCGCAGCGGCCCAAACCGCTGCACTGACGATGGCCAGCACACCACCGGCCCATGCTGCTGTTTTGCGAAGATGGATGGGAAACATACCTGACCCCTTGAAGACTGAAACTCAGCCGACAGCTTCGAGAAGAAAAGGTAAAAAATCCGCAGTTAACTCTTGCTGGGTGTCAGAGGGTTAGCTCAGGCTGCGCCAGGTGGTGGACAGTCCCCGTACACCCACCTATTGTAAGTATATTTCTTACAGGAGGCGGCGTGATGTCTCGCACTATTACTTTCCAACCCAGCCCGGAGCTCGGCGAGTTTATTGACTCGCTGATCCAGACAGGCAGCTATAACACCCAGAGCGAAGTGGTCAGAGCAGGATTACGACTACTGCAGGAGCAAACGGCAGCCTCTAACCTGGAACAATTGCGGCGCCTTATTGATGAAGGTGAAGCCAGTGGGAGTCCGATGCCATGGGACGTTGACACTTTTCTGCAGAAGATGAGAAAGCCATCGCCATGACGGATAAGACATTCAAGGTATATCCCAAGGCCGAAGAGGATCTGACTCGCATCTATCAGTACACCCAGCAGGAATGGGGGGCACAACAGGCCGAAGCGTATATCAGAACACTCCATCAGGGATTGATGGTCATTGCCAGTAAACCCTGCCTTGGGACGCAACCGTGATTACATTCGTCCGGGGCTCAAGGCTTACCATACGGGATCGCATATCGTTTTCTATAAATCGACCCCATACGGTGTTGCTATTGTGCGTGTTCTGCACCAGGCCATGGACTATGATCGGCATTTCAACTGACAGGGTGGAACCTTGCGCATCGCCTCACTATAGTGGAGCTCTGCTTATCAGGAGAGCAGCGCAAAGCCGGGATCATCGTCAGATGTCCCGGCTTTGTGTTTTTAAGGAGGGGAGGAGCAAGAAGGTATTATTTAAGTCGCTGAGTGGTATGACCCAGTTGCTTCAGCAGATTGACTGCTTTCTTGTCAAAGGAAACAAAGTATTACCACCTTGAAGCCGCCCATCATAAGCAATGATGCCATCGGCAAAATCTCCCCCTGCGTCAAAAAGCTGAAGACCTGCTTCGACAGCTGATTTATTGACCACGACGTTTGCGGTATTCATCAATTGACGGATGACTGACGCAATATCGGTGCGCGCAACCTGATAGCCTCTGCCCAGAACCCAAACGAGCTCACACAATGAGTGCAGGCTAATCACCACAGAACTGGCCTGGTTAAGTGTCTGTATGGCCACCCTTGACTGATGTAGATCATCCTCTGTCAAAAGACGCACCAGAACATTGGTGTCAGCGGTAATGTTCATGCAGGCGTGGCCCCTGCTTCGGCAGAAGCCTCTCTGATGACGTCATTCATTTCTTCTACAGAGAGAACGCGTCCATTGGTTTTGCCTTTGAGAAAGCCTTGTAGAGATTCAAACGTATTTTTGGGGGGAAGGGCTTTGATATTGGCCCGCCCTTCAGAGAGCAGCTCCAGCTCAACTTTGTCACCGGGCTTGAGCCCTAAATGGCGGAGCACTTCTTTATTAAAAGTGACCTGGCCTTTGGCGGTAATTGTCAGCGTAGCCATGGGATGACCCTCCAAGTGGTATAGATACATGGTAAGGCATATCTGCCTTACCATCTACTATGACCAATACGGGCTATCGTTCAACTCAGCTCACCACACGAAACTGCTGCCGGCGCTGACTGGCCGTATTCTGCAGTTCAATACAGTGGTCCACCATGCGCCCCTCACTGTCCGTCAGCAGGCATCCGGCATCACGTAAGATATTCAGGTGAGGCTTCATCAGCGGTACAGAAGGGTAGACCTGCCATACACGCAGACCATCACTGCTGGCCATATTGATATGGAGTTGCTGAGGATGCCCATAGCCGGCATCAGAGGAGGGATACACCGAACGGGGAGCATGGCGCGCTGCCTGATAGTCCTGCCAGCGGTCTTTCAGCACGATGCCTGCAAGGATCGCTACCAGGTTAAGCAGGCCAAACAGCAGCAGATAACCACCGACCTGTACATTGAGCCCCAAGGTGGCGGCCAGCACGATCCCCAGCCCCATCCAACCAATACCGCGCAGACCTGCCCAGTAGGCCTGCCTGATCATGCGTCCTGCTTTCATTCTGATCATCCGTATCATGGTGTGCACACTCCGCCGCCGATAACGGCTATTAAGTGTGCTAAAGCGTTATTCGGTTTCCGTGACAGCAACAGGTGCCGTGGCCTGATCACCCTCGTCCGGCTCCCCGTTGTCCTCACCGCCTTTGATGTGCTTCAGTGTGGCTTCCGCTGTGGCTACGCGCCCGGGCAGCTGGTCAGGCGCAATGGCGCGTCGCGTGGTGACATCGTAGCCGAAATGGATCACCAGCCTGGCTGCAGCCAGTTTGCCGCGCTTCCTCGGAGATGTCGCCAGCAGCTCCCTCCAGCGGCTGACCGTCCAGCCCGATACGACGTGCTCCTTTCCAGACCGCGATCAGATAGTGCCGGCGGCTGGTGTAGGCCTTGAGCGCAGCCCGCACCCGTTTCAGTGACACCCCCATCGCCTCAGTCACCACGATGGTCCGGATCTGCTCACCCACACCGATCCCCAAGGGTTGAGCTGGCTCCGGCAGGCAGTCGGGGAAGTGTGTACGCACGATCTCCAGGCTGGCCTGAGCATAGGTTTTCGGTTTTTTTGGCTGACTGGCAGGAGGAGGTGTCACCGGCGCCGCTGCGGGTGGACTGGCTAAAGGCGTACTGACAGGGGGCTGTTCATTTGTACTCGGTATGGCCACAGCGGGGTGTGGAGGGAGCCTCCACCGTGTCTGCAGCCACTTTACGCTTCAGACTCAACTTCGGGCGGGAAGGCGGGGTAGTCATCATGAGGTCCATCGGTTTCGTGTCAGGGTTCGTCCAGGGCACAGCTTACCGTAAAAGGCCGTCCCCTCTACAGACCATGCAGGATCAACTCCTTCGGCACATATCCCAGCTGCAGCTGGTGTGAGTGTGGCCACTGTCCACAGAGCACGGTCACTGAATCCCCTTCCTGCTTGAAGGGGATCATATCCACCGGAGGATGGGGCTCACAGCGCCCCTCCAGATCCGGGACGACCTTCACCCCCATCATATTGCCTACCGGAATCGGTGCTATCAGCAGGCTGTAGTGGCCTTCGCCGTAGAACTCGGCCACCTCCTGACCCCGACGGTAATCGACATAACTGTCTGCACTGATCCATGCCAGTAACATCATCGGTACCATGACGAACAGACTGGCGCGCTTCATATCGTGCTGCATAACGGGGGACGTCCTTGTAACGGGTGATCCAGGATCACGGTTGGGAATCGATCAGTACCGGCTCGGCCCAGTACAGAATCTCTTTCATCTGTTTTTGTACCTCGGTGGTCAGCTGGTTGGCCTCCTTCAGCACCGCCATCTGGTATGCCATCCAGCGCTTATCATCTTCACAGGCCCCCTCCCGCACCTGACCGGCGATGGCCACCGCCTTGCGTCGGGCCTTGGCCTCCATCTGTCGAATGACCATGCAGGCCTCCCGCGCGCTCTGCATCACCTCATCACTCAGTAGCATTTCACCGTCATAGATACGCTGGAGCGTCAGTGCACGGTCTCTCAGCACCGACAGTGCTCCCTCACACTCACGGTACAGGTCCATGACGACATCGGTGGGGTTGGGTTCAGCGGCATCAGTCGTCAGGTCATCCATATCGAGGGACACGGATAGTGGTTGAGCAATAGCCGATGGCATAGCGAACTCCTTCTCGATTGTTTTTGTTATGGCCAGAAAGTGATCATTGAACACAATGCGCCTGAATCGATATAGATACCACCCCAGTGGGCGTCATTGAACTGGCACAAGGGACAGCCGCCTTACCGTTTGCGTGCCCAAAACAACACTGCCAGGATCAACCTGGCAGTGAGATCAGATAGGCCGATCAGGGATCCAGGCCTTTACACTTAGCCCAGCGCCTTTTTGACACGGGCTTTCAGTGCCGACTCCAGCTGACTGACATTGGCACCGGCAGGATTACGATACGTCATGGTCAGGGCCGCTTTGCCTGAGCCCAGCTTGTCGATCACCATATCCAGCACAATATCCTGACCGCTCACGGTCGCATCACTGCGCATGTGATAGGTCACACCCGGTGTGGCCTCATAACGCCATCCAGCGTCCTGCATTCTCATGCGGGAAGCCAGGTCGCCACGGGCAGCTCTCAGCTCTTCCGGGGACTGAAAACCAAACTCCCGTTTCATCCGAATAAACACCAGATCCACATCCTGATTCACGGCCATACTCACGACATGGCGCCCTTCGGAATAGGGAGCGTTGTTCGGGGCGCCCAGGCCGATGCTGCGCGGACCACTGTTATCCGTGGTGGTCCCTGAGCTGACGGACACAATCCCAAACGGATCCTTGATTGAACAAGTAACGCAGCTGCCGTCCTTGGTATACAGATCGCAGCCGGCTAACAACCCACCGATGCCAATACCATCACACCCACACCTGCCTTTACCCTGGCGGTTATCCCCACGCTGCACTCCTTATTGATTGTCATTGAATACACCAGTTGACCTGCCACAGCCGACTGTCGCTGTCAGTGCTTGCCACTGACATCCCCCTGTACCTTACTACTGACGCTGTACTGAGACCGAGTTACTGAGGCCGGTTGGCCATTCCTGCTCGTCATGTGCCCTATGGCCATATCGATAATTGTTGCGGCAGCCACGTCGCTTGGCCGCCTGATAGGCCTCCTCAAGCGCCACTGTTTCCGACGTGGCCAGCACGGTGACCATGCACCACACCCGCTGCCACATCAAGTACCGAACAAGGATACTCATGCCGATAATCCGGCACTGGCCTGTTGATGGAATTGACCGCCACCAGCAGCAGGTGGCGACGTGCGCTCACCAAACAACGGCACCACCACACCGGGTCCACCGGGGCGCTTGTTCACAGTTCTCTCCTTATTCGGTTCATGGCCCGGATTCATTCCAGACCGTTTCAACATGCCCTCCACCGCATTGACAGGGCAGGGCAACCTTTCAACAATACCCAAGCCAGCCTGCCACCTACTGGAAACAGGCGAAACAGCAGGTGGCAGGCTGGCAATCTACTGACTCCAGGATGGAACCGATGTCCCACGCTTTTCATGCCCCTACTGCCCGGATGGCCTTCGGCCTTATCCGCTACCTGATCGCCATCAAGCAGCGCCCGTACTTTCAGCAGACCCTGCTCAAAGCCCAATGGCATGGCCACCTGATCCTTAACCGGAATCGCGGTGAGCGCATCGTCCTCACCCAACCCGATGGCCACCAGATCATCCTGCTTGTCTACGATGTCAAAGACACCGAGTCGCAGCAGCAGGTATGGATCGGCATAGAGGCACCGCGCCATATCGCCATCCGGCGCCCCGAGTGCTACGCCCACCGCAACAGGCAATACCTGAGTCGCCTGGCCCGCACCTTCTGCCTCGACTCAACCATCGACTGACTGCTTCAGCCTCTCAGAACCGCTTCCAGTCATTTCCACACAAAAACTGCCTCAGCCCTTCTACTATCACGAACTGCCACAGCCAGGCTGGCCTGCCACTGATTCAGCCAGCCTTGTACAGCGGATCAGCACCAAACACTTCTTCGGGCGCCTCTGGCCACTCGGCCCGGATGACATCAAACTCTCCCTCCGACCAGCAGCGCAGAAACACCAGTCCGTCATCCCCTGACCCCAGCTGCAACGCATACTCAATCGCGGCCACCGCAGCCACCACCGGCGCTTCCGCTGTCTCCCTCATCGAGGTCATGCCTTGTTCTCCTTCACCCTGTCACAGACGGTATGCCGCCATCCTGCCAAAGCCCATACGCTGCCACAGCAAACAACCCTCACCGCCCCGAAGAGGGTTTACACGCGCCGTGGCCATCATCACCCCTGCGACCAAAGGGGAAGAGGGTGAGAGGGTGGTGGGAACTGCACTGCAACAATATGATACTCAGCCGTTACATATGTTACACATTCACCACCGGACGGACCCATGTCACCGAACACCGCACACCCTGCCAGCCCACTGCAACAGGACGCACAGGACTACACCACCTACCAGGACTGCCTGGAGGTACTGAAGCAGACAACGCTTTCACGGGGAATTTACTGGGCCAGCGGATGGTTGCTATTAGCCCTGGTGATACTGGCCAGAGGCGTGCTCTGCGATACAGACGGCGTTAACCTCACCAGCTTCTTGAATGAAGGCAGTATCGCCTTAGTGCTGCACGGGTGGCCATAGCTCAACTGATCAGAACCTACCTGCGTATTACCGAACTGGAGCTACTGCCCAAAGAACAACTGTGCCAGCAGTGTTGAGCGTCACCACCGGGGCAACTCACCCGGTCTGACAGATCAATCCCTGCGGAATCAACAGATCAAATACCTGCTGCTCAAGGCCGCACTGCAACCCCAGATTGACCATGGCCAGTGCGACAGACAGATATAGGTCTCCTCATCCCGGCCACTGCACAGCGCCCATTGATAATGCACAGCCAACTGTCCCATCAGACCGGCATTAAAGGTGTCCTGATCCTGGTTCAGTATCCCCAGCAGCGCCCAGGCCATGTTCACCAGCCCCTGATAACAGCCGGACAGGGCAGGATCCTCCGGCAGTTGCCCCATGCCAGCTGCAGTACCTGCCGGGCTATGTCCGCATAGCCCGCCAAACAGGCAGCCATGGCCTGCAGAATACTGTCAGCCATACCATCCAGCACCGGTACCTGGCGCGTGAGGCGAAGGGGCAGGTCGGGTACTGCTGCAGGATCTCCTCCTGCAGATCACGATCACCCGCAGCCAGCGCACATACCACCAGACGAAGGACATCACAGGCCGTCGTCCCCTGTATGAGCACCGGGTCATCATCCGGCCTTTCCTGAGCCATGCGCAGCGGCTGTAAACCATACTGACAGGCCCGTTGCCAGTAACAGCGGGCCATCTCACAGTCCCATCAATGCAAAGCCGGTCCCCAGCGTTTCTGCATCCAGCGACGTGGCCACATACAACACCTCCGGCACCCCAGGTTCCAGTGCTGCACGGTGCCGGATCAGCCGTTGCTGAGCCTGACGCAGCCATTGTGTTAGCTGACTGAGAGTAGGGGAGAGACGCAGAATCCCCGCCCCCTCCGGTGACGCTGCAGACGACATTGACCCGGCACCGTCCAGCGACAGCGCCGAACGCATCCAGGCAGACAGAGAAGGAGAGGGATCACCAGCCTGAACAGCGGCAGAAGGAAAGACGAAAGCAGAAGACAAAGACACCATGACCCTCCTTGGACATCGTGAAGAAAGCACTGACTCAACTGGACTACACCAGTCATCGAAACGATTGCTAATTAAGTAAACAAGAACGTCCACCAGTTCCGGTTCATTACAGGGTCATGTAACCCTCTGTGCCATAGCGAGAGTTTCCCATCGCACAGCCCCGCCTGTTTGCCCACACTGCCCACATCCACCCCCATCCCCGAGGAGACCACCATGTCCGAACTGGACCAGGCCCAACGCAATCCCGCCACCCTGGCAGATCCGCCCCTGGCACCGTCCTCACCGCCCAGCCAGTGCTGCGACGACCCCCTGCTGTTTGCCATGCGCGATAACTACCACGCCTTTTCCATGCCCCTGACCACCATCATGGGTTGTGTGGCTATCGCAGAGGCCCGTGGCATCCTGCCACCGCTACCCGAGTCCTGGTGGATCGAAGTGCAGAACCAGTATCACTGGCCGGTACCACAGTGGCGCCAGGCTGGCCTGGCCTCACTGGCGCCGCCCACCCCCTGACCACCAATAACAAAGGGTGACGTGCTCACACACCGTCACCCTTTGCTGTCCCCTCCACGTTATCCTGCCCCTCACGATGCTCTGTCAGCCTACCGACTGCCGCAGTCAGGCTGGGTGTAAACTGCTCCAGCCAGCCCTGCTACGGAGTGACTGACACGCCTGCCGATACAGCTGCGCACCTTCAGTACGGGTGGGGGTACCATGCCGGCTTCTTCGGCGAATAGATCCCGTCTGGATTCAGATGCTGGCAGAGCTCGCTGCTAATGCCGGCAGAACTGCTGACTCCCAATCCCCGCGCCTTGTCCAGCTTCTGAGCGATCATCAGGGCCGCCTCCAGCTCAGAGACACCGTGCTCATCCATCAACCCCTTACGGGCTTTCTTTTCCTCCTTCTCCGTCATCCCCAACGCCAGATACAAACTGGGCGGGACTGAGCGGAACAGCATCTGCAGATTCTTGCTGAGCACCACCCCTTCGGTGTACTTGTGCTTTTCCTTCTGGGCGGACAACACCAGGTGTTTTTGATCGGCACTCAGTGTCTTGAAGCGCGCCACCTGCTCTACTTCGGCAGGCTCCATCACCAGCAGGATCCACCACTCACAAAGCCCCAGTAGCTTCTTGGCAAAGTCCGGGAAGTCGTCCATGTTCTGGGTGGCCAGCCACAACCAGGCCCCAGCTTTCGCCACATCTTGCCGATCTTGGCCACATAGGGAGCCAGTAGCGAGTTGACCGTCACAATGTGCGCCTCATCGATAGGCACCACGATCTGCCGCCCTGAGAACTGGTCACGCTCGGCAATGTTGTTGATGTGGTTAAACAGTGAGATCAGTGCGAGGGATAACTGCCCCTCGTAACCCTCACGCGATAACGTGGCCAGATCCACCACAGTGACGTCCACTTCTGGCCAGGGGGTACCTTCTTTGGCGAACATCTCTTCCTCAAACGAGCCCGGTGCACACATGAGATCGAGCGCATCCGCCATGCCCTCGATACGTAAGCGGCGGGTCTCAGACTGATCCGGATCACGGGCCATGGCACGCATGGCGCGCTGCAGGTCCGGTGCGGTCATCTGCCGTTTCCCGGCGTACGCCTCTTCCGCTGCCTGCTGAATGGCCCGACGCACCGCCGAGCGGTCCTGCCGCTTGTACTCTTTGATTTCAGCCTCTTCACCGCCGGTAATCATCAGCCGGGCAGCCACTTCCATTTCACCCAGCACATCCCGCTGCGCATCGCCTTCATCATCATCACTGTCGTCAGCCTCATCATCGCTGATGTCATCCGGGTCATAGCTTCGTCCTGACTCGAACAACAAATGGCTGTCGGCAAAGGGGTTCAGACGTACCCCCGAACCCGGTTTGAGCGACACCTTATTGACGCTGAGCCCCAGTGACTGACAGTAGTCCGCAAACAACCCAAAGCTGTTACCGGCCTCAATCAAAAAGACACGGGGACGATGGATGGCCAGCACTTGCGTCAGCATGGCCACCAGGGTGGCGGACTTACCGGCCCCTGTCGGCCCCAGCAACAGCATGTGCGCATTTTTTGCCCGGTCAGCGGTGGAGAGCATGTCAAAGGTAAGAGGGCCACCGCCCCGGTTGAACGCCGTAAAACCGGGATTGCCGGTACCGACGGCGCGGCCAAAGATGGGCACAATCGAGGCCAGATGATCAAAGTACGCCAGATTGACATACCAGTGCTTGCGGTCCTCATGTGGCTTGTAGTTCATAGGCAGCCAGCGCAGATAGCTATTGAGCGGTGCTACCTCATGGCGCGGATCCACCATTTCGATACCTGCTGTCTGCGTGACGGCAATAATCTGGTTGGTACGCTCATTTAACTGGGCCATATCCTGACCACGGACATAGAAGGCCAATGAAAAACGGCACATTTTGTCACCGGCCAGCAGCTTACGCTGTGCCACATCACACTCTTTACGTGCCGCTGTTGCATCATTGGAATGGCCGGACGAGCTGTCCCGGATTTTATCGATATGGGCTTCGATTGAGTCCTGTGGCGTGATCACCATCGTCATGGTCATGATGGTGGACTCCGGGAGGGAGTCGAATAGCGAATTGACCATGCGGCCACGTCGCAACTCCGCGTCAGGATGCCGGGGCGAGGTACCTGCTTGAATCGATTCATCATGATCACGCGATGGGGCATACGATCAAACAGCCAGACACCGCGATTCACATCCGATGCCGGGTGGGAATACATCAGGCACTCGGAGAAATCGTCCAGCAGCGGACTTCGCCCCTCAGGGGGCTCCTCATCGACATAGTGTGCAAGCCGGCCGAGCGCTTCCGTATCACCCTGCGTCAGCGTGGGGCAGGGGTTAAACCAGGGCAGTAGCCACTGAAACACACTGCGGCCATCACAGCGCTGGACATCGATCCCGATGGACTCCAGGTTTGCCACCAGACGGGCACAGGTGTCATTGATGTCCTGCACCGCCGTCTCAAACTCATCCTCAGTCGAGTGGCCTTTGAGGGAAAAGTTCGCCTCAAAACGTCGGTACAACACCAGGCGAGTGCGGCGGATCTGGCCACGCCAGGGGTTGCGCGTCACTGCCGTGTCCTCAAACAGCCCGCCGGGCTTACTGATCCCCCGCAAATGGCCTTCCATCTGCTTCAGATAGGCCTGAGTAAACTCGGTATCCGCGATCATGGGATCGATATAGGCATCGAGATGTTCCAGGTACGAGCTAAAGCTGGTTTCATCCTGGCAGTAAAGCTGCACTACCCAAGGCTCCGTGTCATATTCATCGAAGGATGACTGCAGTACCTGTTGCACCTGAAAACGGACGTTTTCGATAAATGCATCGTCACGCCCTTCGGTAATCACGGGCTTAAGCTCAAACACCACGCCTACCGAGCTCCCGTCCTCCAGCTCAAACACCTGATGCTTATGGTTGTAATCCACCCAGGGCAGCAGGTCGACAAAGGAGCTGAATTCCTGCCCCTTATTCATAAACGCCTGCTCGTCTGCGATGGTCATGTTTGAGCGCGAAATACGCTCATGCGTGGACCCGTCTGCCAGGGACACAACGTGTTTACCATCGCCCTGCAGAGCAAAGGCGCTCCGCAACTTCTCCATGACTCCCATCATTGCTTCCTCGCTATCAGTAGTCGCCCAGGCGTTCGCCGGGCATCGCGTACTGGATCCGCGAATAGAACGGGATCACCGTGGAGTAACCCGGAATCGGTGCCGGCTCATTACCGGCCAGGTGCGGAAACACATACACCACCAGATCCGGGTTGGGCAGGCGCGGGAACTGGCTGACGATCTCATTGGCCGCCGTGCGGGTGTAATCCCCGTTCACCTCAGCCACCCGATTGCCCCATGCCTGCCTGGCCACCATCACCTCGGCGGTGGGCTTGCCTGCCGTGGCCAACGCCTGCTGATCATAGATACCGTCACCCAGCGGGCGACGAAGTGACGCGCGGGCATCCATCAACTGACGTTGGTTCGTACTGGTACCGCCCATCCCGCTCAGCCCTGCGGTATCAATCCCCTGACCATGGTAGATATCCAGCATGGTTGCCCCATTAGTGGGAAACATCTTGTCTTTGGAGGTCGAGCAGCCTGTCATACCTGCAACAGCAACCATCCCCAGCACCGCAATCCATTTACTTGCCATCATCCCATTCCCCCTCAATCCAACGCCCCAGAACGGCCACCCGCCCCCGACAGATAACTGACCTTGCGGCCATTCAGCTCATAATCGATCTTGAGCTCCCGGGTGATATGCAGCGCCACCGGCTGACCCGGTGGCACGTAGATAGCATCAAAGGTCTGGCCGTAACGCTGAGCGACCCACTCGCTGACTTTCTCCAGGCCGCCGGCGATGCCGCTATTCAGCGCATATTTACCCGCATCGCCTGTGACAGCAGTGACCACGGCATCCGTCCCGGTGACCGACGTGGTCTCTGACTGGGCAGAAGCGGAGGCCGCTGCGGTGGCCATCCCTAAACCGAACTGAGTCGACAGGTACTCCATGGCATTGGATTTTTTCTCACCGGAGATACAGGGAATCCCATAGGGATCGGATAACCATCCCAGGCTTTGTGTCGCTCCCTGCGCTCCGGCACCTGATGCCGATGATCCGTTGCCCTGACTTTGCCCGCCTTCTTCGCTCTGGCCGTTGATAGTGCGAATGGTGCCGTCGGTGAAAACGAAGGTGATGGAAGTGACAGAACCCCGCACACAGCTCAGTACCCAGTCGCCTGTGGCCACACCTGATACCACGGCCTGCGCCACATCCGGCAGCTCGATGCCGTTAGCCATCAGGTTGTCTGAACCGATGACAACCTTGAATGGGTAGGGGTCCTGCACAGAACCATTGATCGGGATACGTCCCAACAGCGCGGTCATAGAGACCGAACCCATCAGGGTGGCGTTCTCTGCGACGGTGTACACTGGCACAGCGTCTTCCTCTGCTGAACTTCCCAGCACCTGAGCCGCCGCACCGTTTGTGGCGCTGTTGAGTGAACTCAGTCCTTTGTCAGCCAGCGAACCCACCTCACCGAATGACGAGGGGAAACTGAACTGACTTCCCGTACTGGACACCATGCCGTTGGCATCGGTCTTACGCATGTCCTGCGGCTCCACCCACATATAGGTTTCCCCGCCGAAGGTCACGGTACCCCCCAGCCCCCCTAAACCCGCATCCGCAGGCAGGGGCACAGAGCCCGCTCCCCCCATGGATGAGCCTGAGACGGCGCCGTCGCTGCCCACTGCGTTCAGCTGGCTGGTGACGGTATTCATGCGGTTCTCGAACTGGGACAGCTGCTCACCGACCTGTCCCATCAGCTCGTTCTTGGCCGATGCCAGCTGACTGGAGACAGCGGTACTGGCTGCACCTTCCACATCCCCGGCCTTCTGCCGTAAGGTGTCGTTTTCCTCCAGCAACTGCTGCATCAGCTGGTTGGATTTCGACTGCGAATCGCGCATTTGATCAATCTTTGCGACCAGTGCGGACACCGTGTCCTGAGCACCGTCCATGCCCAACCGCTTTTTCTCCTCCGACGTCAACTCCCGCACAGAGGTACCCTGGGCTGCCTGCGCCGGCGTGTCGCTACTGCTGTCGTCGCGGCCAGAGTAGGCAATCGCGACGGCACCGATGACCGCAGCAGGAATGATGACCTTCAATAGTCCATTGCTTCTGATCGTCGCCATCATTTCGCTCCTTTAGCTGGGCGGTAGGGCAGGGGCAGCAGGGCGGACTCCAGACCTTTGCCCTGCGTCACCAGATACGCCGTCGTGGTATCCTCGGCGCTACCTGCCGGCCCCAGCGTCGGATGCTGAAAGGCGGCACTATACAGATCCCCATTCAGCAGACGGGGGTCGAGCAGGACCGCACGAGGAGCCCGATTGATCAGGCGTACTGCCGTGACGGTGTAGTCAGCCAGTTTCCAGGCCGCGACGGCACGGGCATCGACATCGAGCGAGGGCAGCAGCGATCCCAGCGGGCCTTTGGCGCGCACGGGTACCGCGCTCACACCAGGCAGTGCCTCGACGGTACGTAACGGGGCGTACATGTTCTGCGCGGCATAGCGCGTGAGAGAAATAGGGGCAGGAGTGCGAGAGGTGGCATCCGTGCGGCCAATGCGACCGGCGACGGCATCATCGGCCGTCGGGCGCGGTGCGGCGGGAGCCGCTGCGCTGTTCGCTGACGAACCTGACGCACGAGCAGACACGGCGCCCGCACCTGCACTGCCCGGCATCCCATCACTGGCATAGTTGGGCGACAGACCTGCCGTGATACCAAAGCTGCTCAGGTCATCCCCTTCCCCGTACAGCACCTTCATCGGCTCATAGGCCGAGCTGTTGGCTGTGACGGTGGCCGCATCCTGCGCGGTCACGTCCAGCAGAATAATCTCGCCTGTTTCCACTACCTGAAGCGGAATACGGGTTTCGGGAAAGGGTGCAGCGGCTTTGAGGTACAGCGCCCCACCGGCATTCTGTACCCGCAGGGTATCGGCCAGGGCCACCGGCAGGGCCAGCTTCACATTACGATCCACATAGACAATCCGTTCCTGGCCGACAGCCAGTGCGGTTTTGATCGGCACCCGATTCCAGTGCACCAGCTCCACGGCAGAAGCCAGGGGAGACAGCACCATCCCCACGACCAGGCTTACACCCATGCGTGTCATCATCTTCATTTCACCTCCTCCATCACACTGCCATCCAGTCGCTCTGGCAGGGAGTCATAGCAATCCAGGGCCAGTCCAAATGGGTTCGTTTCAGGATTCATATCCCAGCGCACCACCTTCAACGGATGCAGCATGGCCAGCTTCTTGACCGACTCACCATGAACGCTTTCGGTCAGCATTAACTCCAGATCCACCACCCAGTGGTCGCGATCCTGGATATGTACCCGGTCATCCGAAACCCCGCGCCCTGGAATCTCTGCGACAGAACGCACCCGGTCGGTCAGCTCCTGGCTCACCTTACGGCGTTCATAGTCGCTATCCAGCCAGGCCTTGCAGGACGGGGTGAGATACGCACGCAGCGTCTCAATCCGCTCGTGATAGTCACTCTCACCATCACGCGGCCAGTAGTTCAGTTGCTGGAAAATATAAAAGGCAAATGAGTAAACCGTGCTGGGTGGCACCTCCCACCAGGCGCGGGTACTGCCACTGCGCAGGTCAGGCGGGTTGTGTACAGTCAAATGACGGGGAGCGGTATACCACCCCCACGACGTGAACCCTGCAATCGCGGCTAACAGCGCAATCACCAGTCGCAGACTGGTGATGTGCGAGTCTCGTGATGACAGCGCAGTGCGATGTCGGCTCATAAAAACTCCAGAGTGAAATAGGAATACAGCGTGGGAAGAAGGTAGCTAGCAGTGGCGCGTTATCTGAGAGGTATCCAGGGCCATCAGTCGAACATGCCCTGGCGTTTCCGTCTCAATCGGCGCCGTACCCCCTCACGGCGGAGCCACCAGGTTGCATCCTGATCGATCAGTGATGCCTTACGAAAAAACAGGCGGCTGACACTGCCGTGATGCAGCCGCCACTCCAACATGCGGTAAAACCAGGCACCGGGCTTATTGCGTTTGGCGGCAGCCAGTCGGTCGCTGCCAAAACGCAGGGCCAGATAGCCACACACCGCCATACTGGTGGGGATGGCCGGCAATTGCCCTGGCAGTAGCAGAACGACGATGAACACTCCCAGCACGAGGCCCACTACCACACCACTGCCGATGACCAGTAACAGCTCGTTGTTGGTTAGCCCACGGATCACCGTGGGCTCCCGATTCAGCCGCTCAGGCAGGTAGCGTGCATCCTTTTTTAGTCACGACTCAGCCTCACGCGAGAATGGCGGCGGCTTTGTTGGCCAGGTAAAGCACCAGAATCACCAGTGCGACCCCCATGCCTGCGACCAGACCCAGCTCACTGAGTTCAGCCTTCTGCATACGCCAGGCCTTGTAGGTTGCTATCGTATTGGAGCCCACCGACAGGAATGCCCAGGTGGCCAATCCCAGACCCACTACGATCAAAGCGTCATAGAGATAGCCTTTGAATGTGGCCAGGTTGCCACCGTCGGCGCCTGTGGACGGCGCCTCCATTTTGGGGAGCCCCCCCGCCCAGGCGGGTGATGTGAGCAGAATACTGCCAAGGATCACATACGCCTGTAGCGTTGCCTTACCCATGCGTCCATACAGTGAACGTGCTAAACGAAACAACACCATGTTTTACTCCCATTACTTGTGAGCGCGGCTCCTGCCACCTCAACCGTTGTTTAAAAACCACACCAGGATCAGAAAGAGGGTCACAACGCGAAGCACCTGCCACTGAACCTTGTCCCAGCGTTTATCCCGATCCATCTCTGCAGTGCCTTTCCAGATCGTGATTAACACCCAGCAGGACCACAGCAGATAAAGAGTCAGAAAGCCGCCAACAAAGACGAGGTAGCCATCTGCCGGGTTGCCACCGCCGGCCATCTTGTAGGCGGCCAGTTGCTTATCATCCATGACGATCTACTCCTGCTTGCCGCGCTGATCCACCTGATAGGCACCGCTCAGCTGCGAAGCATCACGAGGCTGCGCCCGTGAGGGAGACAGGTATTGGCTGATGCCTCTCGACATCCGCGCCAAGTCAGCCTTCGCCTGGTCATAGTTGAAGGCGTATCGATCCCCTGCGCGGGAGCGCTGTGCGACTTCAGAGCGGTCCAGAATCATCTGATCGAGTCCAGCTGCTTCAGGACCAGACTCAACTCCTCCTGTTCAGCAGAGGACGCCGCCGACACCGACAGCGATGTCAGCGCCATTCCCATACCGAGACCACACAACAACGAGCGGCATAACCCTGGCTGGGTGGCCAGCGTGAAAGGCGTAAACGAAAGGTCAGTTTCATCAGCAACACCTGTTTAGGTTGGAAAGGTGTATAGATTGACAGTGGTAGGGAGATACAAGCAGCAACAAACCCTCACTAGACCGTGGAGGGTTGGGGGATTCACTCACAGCAGGCCATGACCTGCCTGAACTTGCCCTATGACAAAAGCAGCCTATGGTTCAAAGAACCGCGATATAAACAATGAGAGAGGTCGTGATGGAAAATCTGTCGAAGGACGTGGCGCAGTCAATGGCGAAGCTATCGGCCCAGATCGAAGAGTTGATTCAAGCGACGCATCATCTTGCTGATGCCGTAGCCGATACCCGTAACAAGTATTACGAGCTGGAGAACCATGTGGCGATCTCTGACTCTCTTGTGGCTTTGATCGTCATGAATCACCCGGCACCTGACCTGCTTCACCAGGAGTGGAACCGGTTTATTGCTCATTCTGTGGCTGAACTGGCCACTGCGCAGGCCAGGCTGCGTCAGGTCGATGATGTCTTTGCGGAG
Organism: Pokkaliibacter sp. MBI-7; assembly: GCF_029846635.1. Classification (NCBI taxonomy): domain Bacteria; kingdom Pseudomonadati; phylum Pseudomonadota; class Gammaproteobacteria; order Oceanospirillales; family Balneatrichaceae; genus Pokkaliibacter; species Pokkaliibacter sp. MBI-7. The sequence continues at coordinate 4,404,954 of NZ_JARVTG010000001.1, forward strand.
CAGCTCTCTGTTAACCGCAAGAAAGTGATCAGCAACTGGACGCAGATACTGAAGACGGCCTCGAAAACAGGCAGCGTGATTAATGCGAGAGAATAAAAAAAGCCTGGAAACCAGGCCGAGGTATGAGCGCATGTGAAAAGGTATCAAGCCATGAAAGAATGCAACCCCAACACCATCGGGGCCGGGGGCAT